>NZ_JBLWUK010000030.1:0-39043 GCF_048268965.1 Oceanisphaera sp. | reverse complement strand
GTATTCTACGCATTCCAGATTGTTCGTCAAGCGTTGATTCAAACTTTGTTTCGTTCTCTTCAAACCCTTGTGACCGTAGGCCGGTTGCCCCGTGTCAGTGGATGCGCATTATAGGGAGCGGGAGATTTAGCGCAAGGGCTTTTGTGATAAAAACCGGCCTTTGGTGACTGACCGCTCAAACACCCAGCAAGCACACAACTTATGTACAGAGTTACCCACAAAACACAGCGATCAGCTGAAGATAAGCGCTCGTACTATGATTTTTCTGCCAGCTGATAGCTTACCGCTGACAGCTGTATTTTCTATCTATATAGAAGTCGTTATGATGCTGTTATGTATCCGCTACCTACAGAGCATTTATGACGGCACAGCTGAAAAGTTATAACGGCATCACTCCCACACTGGCGAAAGGTGCATTTGTTGAAGCATCGGCCATCTTGTATGGCGATATTATTCTGGGAGAAGACGCCAGCGTCTGGCCCCTGGTAGCGGCGCGAGGAGATGTGAACGCCATTCGCATTGGCGCCCGCACCAATATTCAAGACGGGGCCGTATTGCATGTGACTCGCCCCAGCGCTGCATTGCCGAATGGCTTGCCCCTGCTAATTGGCGATGATGTCACCGTGGGTCACAAGGCCATGCTGCATGCCTGTGTTATCGGTCATCGTGTCTTGATCGGCATGGGCACCATTGTGCTGGATGGAGCCGAGATCGGCGATGATGTGATTGTGGGGGCCGGTAGCCTGGTACCTCCGGGCAAGAAGCTGGAGTCGGGCTACCTGTATGTCGGTAGCCCGGTAAAAAAAGCGCGCGCATTAACGCCGGAAGAAAAAGCATTTTTGCCTGAGTCGGCCGCGAACTATGTACGCCTTAAAGACGAGTATCTGCAGCAACGGTGAGGCGTGAGGCGTGAGGCGTGATAATTATAGAGTAACAGTCGGACTCTTAGTGTCGCTCTTGGCTTCGACCTTACTGCTCACGCCTTGCCCCTCACAGCCTTATAGATACAAGCCGCCATCGGGGCCAAAAGCTTCCTGACTCACCAACTCGGAGACCAATTCTTCAATATCAAATCGCACCGACTCGAATGCCAGCACGATATTGGCCTCATCAATCAGGCTTTGCCCTGACAGGTGCTCGAGCCGCGCCAGGCTGATAAAGCAATTCACCCTCCCCCCCAGCCACTGGGCGCTAAAGGCGACCCTTTGCTGCTCCGGTTGCCAGTTGAGATCGTCGTTAACGATAATATCCTGATTCATGTCGCTGCCTCCAGTTGAGTACGCAGCGCCACCAGTACCGGCATCATATTCGGCCGTACGCCACGCCATAAATAAAAGCTTTCTGCCGCTTGCCCGACCAGCATCCCCAGGCCATCAAATCTGTGTTCAAGCCCCAGCTCTCTGGCCCAGGCCAGAAATGGCGTTTCTTCACGGCCATACATCATGTCGTACACCCGCGTCTGTGCATGACAGACCTGACTGTCTAATGACAGGGTTTCACCCTGCAGGCTGGCGGAAGTACTGTTGATGATGATATCGAATGCACCACCCAAGGCTTCCAGGGGTTCACTGCTGATATTGCCCAGATGCGCGAATCGTTGTGCCAGCTCGATTGCCCGTGCAGGGGTGCGATTGGCGACCACCAGCTGAGCCGGCTGCTCTGCCAATAGCGGAGACAAGGCTCCCCGCGCCGCACCACCGGCACCCAGTAATAAAACTCTGGCTCCGCTCAGCTCACAGCCCAGACGCTTGAGATCCATGACCAGGCCGGCGCCATCGGTATTGTCCCCCAGCCAGCGGCCATCGGGCATGAGGTGCAGGGTATTCACGGCGCCCGCCAGTTCGGCCCTTGCCGTCAGTTCATCCGCTATATCCAGGGCCTGGGTTTTAAAAGGGACAGTAACGTTGCAGCCTTTACCGCCTTCACGCGCGAAGTGGCTCAGGCTATCGGCAAAGCCATCAAGCGGTGCAAGCAGACGCTGATAGTCGATGTCTTGGCCGGTCTGCTCGGCAAACTGATGGTGAATAAAGGGTGATTGACTGTGCTTGATGGGATGACCGATAACGGCATATCTGTCCATGATACTGGCTCTCGCTTACAATTAAATCAGGTTCTATAGACTCAAGTAGACGATAATATTCACGATATTGCCACTCGGCATGCTTTTTTGGTTGCATTAATTACCAAAACGAATAGATTTTGCGCTAACGAACAAAAATACTGTGGCTAGCTTTGGATACTGAACTCTTAAAAACCTTTCTCGAGGTCTCTCGCACGCGCCATTTTGGCAAGGCAGCGGAACATCTTTATCTGACCCCTTCGGCGGTCAGCTTTCGGATCCGCCAGCTGGAAAGTCAGCTGGGAGTCACCCTGTTTACCCGTTTGCGCAATAATATTCAGCTCACTTCCTCCGGTGATGCGCTGATCCCCCATGCCGAGTCCATGCTGCTGGCCTGGGCCCGGGCGCAACACGAGGTGGCATTGAGTGAACGGCAAACTCAGCAATTGGCGGTGGCGGGAACGGCCAACCTGTGGGATGCCTATCTGCAGGAAGGGTTGCATCGGCTGTACTGCGAACTACCGGCATTATCGTTGCGCGCCGATATTCGTACCCCCGAGCAGATGACCCGCGCTCTTTTGGGCCGGACTCTGGACCTGGCGTTTTTGACCGATCCGGCACGTATCGAAGGCGTGCGCCACATCGCCATTCATACCATGGAGCTACAGCTGGTATCCAGTTATCAGAACCTGGACACAGTCACAGCCATGGCTCAGGATTATATTCGCATCGATTGGGGCACCGCCTTCAATACGCAGCACGCCAAGCTGTTCAATGCGACGACTCCGCCTTTATTGCATACCGGCTCGGTGCGCATCGCCCTTGAGTACCTGTTGCACCATGGCGGCAGCACTTTTTTACCCAGTTCGATGATCAGCAATTATCAGCAGCAAGAGCAGCTGTTTATTGTGGCCGATACGCCGTCGATCAAACGAGAAGTGTACGCGGCGTATCTGCCCGGTGGAGAGCGCCAGGGACTCATCGATCAGGTCGTTGCCCTGTTTGCTCCCCAGGAGGACGAGGCTTAGACCCAGTCTCTTGGCACCAGGAAGTCGTTCAGCCTGGCTTCTGCGGTGCCAGCTTGTGGCTGCCAGTCATACTCCCAACGCGCCAGCGGTGGCATCGACATCAGAATCGACTCGGTACGGCCGCCGGTTTGCAAGCCAAACAGGGTGCCTCGGTCGTACACCAGGTTGAACTCGACGTAACGGCCGCGACGGTATAACTGGAACTGACGCTCCTGCTCTGTGTAAGGCGAGTCTTTGCGCTTTTCAACAATCGGCAAATAGGCGTCCAGGTAACCATGCCCTACCGCCTTCATGAACTCGAAGCACCGCTCGAATGGCCACTGGTTCAAGTCATCGAAGAAGAGTCCGCCCACGCCTCGGGTTTCATCCCTGTGCTTGAGGTAAAAGTAACGGTCGCACCAGGCTTTGTATTCGGGATACACCTGCTCGCCAAAGGGCGCACATAAATCGTGTGACACCTGATGCCAGTGTTTGCAGTCTTCCTCTACGGGATAAAAGGGCGTCAGGTCAAAGCCGCCACCAAACCACCACACCGGATCGGCCCCTTCTTTTTCGGCAATAAAGAAGCGCACATTGGCATGGCTGGTCGGCACATGGGGATTGTTAGGGTGGATGACTAACGACACTCCCATGGCTTCAAAGGAACGCCCTGCCAGCTCTGGCCGATGGGCAGTGGCCGAAGCAGGCATGGCATCGCCATGCACATGAGAAAAGTTAACGCCGCCTTGCTCAATCACGCCGCCATTGCGCATGACGCGACTACGGCCCCCGCCACCTTCGGCTCGAGTCCAACTGTCTTCTTTAAATCGACCCACACCGTCCGCCTGCTCCAGGCTGGCACAGATGTCATCTTGTAGCTGTAACAAAAAGGCTTTTACGGCCGTGATATCGGGTTTAGTACTCATTGTTTTCTCTCTACTATCAGGTTCAGGCGGGACGCAGCACGGCCCCGGTACAGCCATCTCTAATCAGCGAAGGGTTGGCCAGGCCATCTGTCTGCCCGGGCAGTACATAGTCCAGCTCGGCGCCCATTTGCTGAGCCAGCTGGCTGGCACTTCTTGCCGGTGGTTCGCCCGTTTTATTGGCACTGCTGGACACTAGCGGCTTACCGAAGGCCAGACACAGATCATGCACTTGCGAGTGTGCCGTTACGCGAACCGCCAGCGAGTTAAAGCGCCCCTTTAACCAGACAGGCACCTCGGGTCTGGCGGGAATAACCCAGGTGAAGGGCCCGGGCCAGCTCGCCAGTATCACTTCCAGTCGCCCCTCGGGCAGGGCCGCCAGATCCAGATACGGCACCAACTGACTGAAATCAGCCGCTATCAGTACCAAGCCTTTCTCTATGGGTCTTTGTTTGATCTCGAGCAGCCGTTTAACGGCCTCACCGTTATCTGGGTCACAGCCCAGGCCAAACACCGCTTCTGTGGCGTAGCCAATCACGCCACCTTGACGCAGTTGCTCAAGGGCAGGTTGCAATAATTGCGGGTTCATTAAAGTACGACTTCCTTCATATACATAAATGACAGCAACAGGGGGTCAGCGAACCCTGTTGAAAGGCTCGTTAAACAGGCCCTTGCTTTTGATAGCCACAGCCTTTCTTCGGACAATGGATCTGGCCTTTACGCTTGATTAAAATCGCAAAGCCACAGTCGGGGCAGCGCTCGTCAACCGGTTGGTCGTTAAGCACGAATCGGCAGTCGGGGTAATGGTTGCAGGCGTAGAAGCGCTTGCCATAACGCGAGGTTCTGGCCACCAGCTGGCCCTTGTTGCAAATGGGGCACCGGGGTTCGGCTTGTCCCCGATCGTTGATGTCGGCAATGTGATCGCAGTCGGGATAATGAGTGCAGCCGATAAACAAGCCAAACCGCCCTTTTTTCAATGCCAGCGGGTGACCACACCGGGGGCACTCGCTGCCATCCAGCACTCTTTCTATGTCTTGGTCGTGTTCGATGACTTTGAGGGGGCGCACATAGTCACAGGCAGGGTAAGAGGCACAACCAATAAAGGCGCCATGCTTACCATGACGCAACTCCAGGGTTGCACCGCATTGGGGACAGGGTTCTTTATCCCAATCAGGAGTACTCTCTTGGGTATTAAACAGACTGGGATCGATTTTCGACATACCGCGCCTCCGAATTCATTTGCTAAATTCTACCAGCGCGGCTGCCGATTGTCAGTGAAGCATCCCTTCGGGCTGTTCAAAGATGAGCTCTTCCAGCTGATGATAGGCAGACTCGCTGCCGGGTACGTTAAACAGCACCATCATCACCACCCACTTGAGATCGTCCAGTTCTATTTCCGGTGGATCCAGTTCCATCAGCCGGTCGATGACTATTTCGCGGGTTTCCGCGTTCAGCACCTTGATCTGCTCCAGAAACAGCAAGAAACCACGGCCCTGAGCATCAATTTTATAGGTCTCTTCCTGAGTGTAGATACGGAAAGAGCCGGGCTCGGATCTGGCCCAGATGGGCGCTTCCTCGGCTTCCTGCAAATCGGCCAAACGTTCCAGCCACGCCAGTGCCTTTAGAATTTCCTGTTTATGAAATCCCGCCTGGGTTAATTCATCGGCGAGAGCATCCTGTTCTACCGCTGCATCTACATCGGTGTGAATGTAGGTTTCGAATAAGTACATCAGTACTTCGAACATGATCAACCCCTCCTCGCTCTGACATAACCCCCGGGTACAGTTTCCACCCAGCCAGCCAATTCCAGCTCGACCAACCGGGTTAGCACTTCCTGCACCGGCTGTTGGCAACGGGATGCAATTAAATCCAACGCCGTTACCTCTAAACCTACGTTATCCAACAACTCGGGATAAGGCAATAACTCCTCTGGCCTCGCAGGCAATATTTTGACCGCCGCCACCGAAAACGCCACCAGCTCCTCAAGAATATCGTTGGCACTGATCACCAGCTTGGCCCCCTGCTGGATCAGCTTATTGCACCCCAGCGCCAACGGGTTTTGCCTGGCTCCGGGAATGGCAAACACTTCCCGCCCCTGCTCAATGGCATAGCGGGCGGTGATCAGAGAACCACTGCGCTCGGCCGCCTCCACCACCAGTACCCCCAAACTCAAGCCGCTGATAATACGATTACGGCGTGGAAAATGATGTGCCAGGGGGCCCAGCCAGGGATAGCATTCCGACAGCAAGGCCCCACCGCCCTCTATGAGCTCAGCGGCCAACCGCTGATGCCGCTTGGGGTAACACTTTTCCAGCCCCGAGCCCAACACCGCCAATGTGGTTCCGCCTGCGTCCAGCGCTGCCCTGTGGCTTAGCCCATCGACGCCAATGGCCAGCCCGGAGGTAATGATGGCCCCGGCCTCCACGAGATCAGGGATCAGGTTGCGGGTGTTTTCCTTACCGACATAAGATGGGTGTCGACTGCCCACCACGGCAATTTGTGGTTGAGATAACCCGGCAAGCTCCCCCTCCACAAACAGTAACAAGGGGGCAGCTGTGGTTTCCTTTAGCTGCTCGGGGTAGTCGGGATCATCCCAGGTTAAAATATGCCGATTGGCCGCCCCCTGCTGCCAGGCCAGCAGGGACTCCAGCAGCTCAAAATGTGCCGTGTGCAGCTGCCGTCGTTGTTCCGGGTTGAAGTTACAATGTGCAAGCTGCTCAGATTGATACCATTTGTCACCCAGCTTGCGCCGTATTCGAATCGCTCGAACCGGGCCTATGCCATGGGTGTGCTGCAGTGCCAACCAGGGTAATAACGGATGTTGCTGTAAGTTCGCCGCTGTCATCTGCCACCTCATCCATAAGCCTGGCCATGTCATTCCATGATATGAAGCGCTGCCGGAGGTCCACTCCAAGCGTAATAAATCGCCATAAACCGGCTATTCGGCAGGCTAAGCCGGCCCTGGTTTCATTGCCGCTGCGACCTTATGTTAACTCTTGCTGTTTTTTGTGTGCTTACATGGCTAAAATACTATCAATATCGATAGATAAATGAGCTAGGTAGACATGGCAAAAGTATTAAAAGTATTACGTTTCCCCGATGAGCGACTGCGTACCATCGCCAAGCCCATCACTGAATTCACCCCTGCGTTACAGCAAACTATAGATGATATGTTTGAAACCATGTACGCAGAAGAGGGTATCGGCCTGGCGGCAACGCAAGTCGACGTCCACCAACAGCTGATCGTGATCGACGCATCCGAGGACAGAACGCAGCGACTGGTGTTGATCAACCCCGAGATCCTCGAGCAAAGCGGCAGCACCGGTATTGAGGAAGGCTGCCTGTCGGTACCTGGCGCGCGGGCGCTGGTAGAAAGAGCCGAATTCGTCAAGGTTCGCGCCCAAAACGAGCACGGCGAGACCTTCGAGCTGGAAGCCGACGACCTGCTGGCCATTTGCATCCAGCATGAGATGGACCACTTGATCGGCAAGCTGTTTGTCGATTACCTGTCACCGCTCAAGCGCCAGCGTATTCGCCAGAAAATGGAAAAACTGACCAAACAAGAAGCCCTCTAAATTCTAATAATAAAGGACATACATTGAGCCCACTCAATATCGTTTTTGCCGGTACCCCAGACTTTGCGGCCCGTCACTTACAGGCTCTGCTCGACTCCGAGCACAACATCATAGCCGTTTACACCCAGCCGGACCGACCCGCTGGTCGTGGCAAAAAACTGACCGCAAGCCCGGTCAAGGTGGCGGCCGAACAGGCAGGCATTCAAGTATTGCAACCCCAAAGCCTGCGCAACGAAGCAGCCCAGCAGCAGCTGGCCGCCCTGAATGCCGACATCATGGTGGTGGTGGCCTATGGCCTGATTCTGCCTCAAGCCGTGCTGGATGCTCCACGACTGGGCTGTATCAATGTTCATGGCTCCCTGCTGCCACGCTGGCGGGGTGCAGCGCCGATTCAACGCGCCATCTGGGCCGGTGATCAACACACGGGCGTCACCATAATGCAGATGGATAAAGGGCTGGATACCGGCGCCATGCTGCATACGGCGCAGCTGCCCATAGAGGCGAGCGACACCTCGGCCAGCCTGTACGAAAAGCTGGCCAACATAGGGCCTCAAGCCTTGCTGCAGAGCCTGAATGATATTGCCAACGGGCGCGCTACCGCCGTAGCCCAGGACGATGCGCTGGCCAATTATGCAGAAAAGCTCTCTAAAGAAGAGGCTCGCATCGACTGGCAGCAACCGGCTGCACACATAGAACGCTGCGTACGAGCCTTCAACCCCTGGCCCTTCAGCTACTTTATGGTCGGTGAGCACAATATCAAGGTGTGGCAAAGCGAGGTGTTGGCCGACAGCCCTGAGCTGACGAACAGCGGCGAACCGGCACCCGGCACTATCATTCAAGCCAGTAAAACGGGTATAGACGTCGCAACCGGCGCCGGTGTATTGCGCCTGCTGAGCCTGCAGGTACCCGGTAAGAAAGCCATGAGCTGCCAAGACCTTCTCAACGCCCGCAAAGACTGGTTCCAACCTGGTAACAGCTTGGCCTGAACTCCTTTAACTCAGTGGTAATCCTATGAAAACCCGTGCCGCCGCCGCTAATATTCTGCATCAAGTGCTGAATCAGGGGCAGTCGTTATCGACCCTGCTCCCGCGCTATCAACAAGAGGTTGCCGCCAAAGATCGCGCCCTGCTGCAGGAGCTGTGTTTTGGCACCTTGCGCTGGTACAGCCGACTCGACGCCATGACCAAGCCACTGCTGGAAAAACCGCTCAAGGGAAAATACCGCGTGGTGCATTCCCTGATCCTGGTCGGCATCTATCAGCTGCTGTATACCCGCATTCCGGCCCACGCCGCACTGGCCGAAACCGTCAACGCCTGCAAGATACTGAAAGCCGAGCCGTTCAAGGGCATGGTCAACGGTGTATTGCGCAATGTTCAGCGCCAGCAAGATGAACTGACGGCCAAGGTCGACGCCTTGCCACAGCTACGTTTGGCGCACCCCAACTGGTTATTCAAGAGAATACAGCACGCCTATCCCGAGCAGTGGCAGGATATTCTGACCGCCAATAACCAGCATCCCCCCATGTGGATCCGGGTCAACCAAAGCCGGCATACTCCTGAACAATATCTGGCGTTGTTGCAACAAGACGGGCTGGACGCCACCCCCGATACCCAGGCTCACAGCGCACTGCGCCTGGCGCGTCCGGTCGATGTCGCCACCCTGCCCGGTTTTGACCAGGGGCATAGTTCGGTACAGGATGCCGCGGCGCAAATGGCCGCCCAACTGCTGGATGCGCAAGCGGGCGAGCGGGTGCTGGATGCCTGTGCCGCTCCCGGTGGCAAAACCGCTCATATTCTGGAGCGTCAACCGCAACTGGCTCAGCTGGTGGCGGTGGATATGGATGGCGAGCGCCTCAAGCGAGTGCATCAAAATCTGGACCGTATTGGCCTGCACGCCACCGTACTGCAAGGCGACGCGGCCCAACCTGCCGACTGGTGGCAAGGAGACGCTTTCGATCGCATTTTGCTGGATGCGCCCTGCTCGGCGACCGGCGTGATTCGACGCCACCCCGACATCAAGTGGCTGCGTCGCCCGGAAGACATTGCCCAGCTGGCACAGTTGCAGGCACAGATCCTGGACGCGCTGTGGCAACAGCTTAAACCCGGTGGCACCCTGCTTTATGCTACTTGCTCCATCCTGCCGGATGAAAACAGCGAGCAGATCAAGGCGTTTTTAAGCCGCACCCCCGACGCGCAGCATATGGCATTACACTCAGGGGATACGCCCGAGCAGCCCGGCTGGCAATTACTGCCAGGAGCCGAACAGCGGGACGGCTTTTATTATGCCAAGCTGAGTAAATTAGCATGAAAATCATCATTCTGGGTGCCGGTCAGGTAGGGGGAACCCTGGCGGAAAACCTGGTGGGCGAGAATAACGACATCACCATAGTCGACACCAACGCCGATCGGCTGCGCGAGTTGCAGGATAAATACGACTTGCGTGTCGTCAACGGCCATGGGGCTTACCCCAATGTGCTGCGCGAAGCCGGTGCCCAGGATGCCGATATGCTGGTGGCGGTGACCAGCAGCGACGAAACCAACATGATTGCCTGTCAGGTGGCTTACTCGCTGTTTAACACCCCCAACAAGGTGGCCCGTATTCGCTCGCCGGAGTTTCTGGCCGAACGTGAACGGTTGTTTCTTAACGAGGCGTTGCCGGTCGACAACCTGATAGCCCCCGAGCAGTTGGTGACCGAATATATCTATCGCCTGATCCAGTACCCTGGTGCCTTGCAGGTGGTGGACTTTGCCGAAGGCAAGGTCGGTCTGGTGGCGATTAAAGCCTATTACGGCGGCTCCCTGGTGGGCAATGCCCTGTCCAGCCTGCGCGATCACATGCCCGGCATAGACACCCGAGTAGCAGCCATCTTTCGCCAGGACAGACCCATCCGGCCGCAAGGCACCACCATTATCGAAGCCGATGACGAGGTGTTCTTCGTGGCGGCCAGCGGCAATATTCGCGCGGTCATGTCCGAGTTGCAGCGCCTGGAAAAAGACTATAAACGCATCATGATCGTTGGCGGCGGCCATGTGGGCGCCGGCCTGGCCCGGCGGCTGGAAAAGCACTACTCGGTGAAGTTGATTGAGCACAACCTGAAACGCGCCGAACAGCTCTCTGAACTGCTGGAGAACACCATCGTTTTTTGTGGCGATGCGGCGGACGAAGAACTACTGCTTGAAGAGCATATCGATCAGGTGGATGTGTTTATCGCCGTCACCAACCAGGATGAAGCCAACATCATGTCGGCCATGCTGGCCAAGAAGCTGGGCGCCAGAAAAACCATGGTATTGATACAACGCAGTGCCTATGTAGATTTAGTGCAAGGCGGCAGCATAGATGTGGCCATTTCACCGCAACAAGCCACCATATCGGCACTGCTTACCCATGTGAGACGCGCCGATATTGTGAACGTTTACTCGCTGCGACGCGGGGCGGCCGAGGCCATTGAGGCCATTGCGCACGGCGACAGTGCGACCTCCAAGGTAGTGGGCCGCCAGGTCGGTGAGCTGAAACTTCCGCCGGGCACCACCATAGGCGCCATAGTGCGGGGGGACGAGGTGATCATTGGCCATGACCAAACGGTCATCGAGCAAAATGACCACGTGATTCTGTTTTTGGTCGACAAGAAGTTTATTCCGGAAGTGGAGCGCCTGTTCCAGCCCAGCCCCTTCTTCCTGTAGGGCTCGTTTACTGCTCTTAGGAGAAACGGATGTTTAACCTGAGACCCATTGCCTTTATCCTGAGCAAGGCGCTGTCCAAGCTGGCCCTGTTCATGTGGCTACCAACTCTGCTGGCGCTGTCGGGGCAGAGCCTGGGGTTTCAGGAGTTTTTACTGGCGACCCTGCTCACTCATGCCATTGCACTGCTACTACTGCTGGCAGGCCAGCGGGAACAGATTCACCTCAGGATCAAGGAGATGTTTCTCGCCACCACTCTGGTGTGGCTCTCTGTTTGTGTCTTTGGCGCCCTGCCCTTTGTCTTTATCAGCCACATTGATTTTACCGATGCTTTCTTCGAAACCATGTCGGGCGTCACCACCACCGGCTCGACCGTATTAACCGGCCTGGACACCCAGCCCTCCGCCATACTGTTATGGCGCTCGGTACTGCAATGGCTGGGTGGAGTGGGTTTTATTGTGGCCGCCGTCGCCATATTGCCTTATCTCAACGTGGGCGGGATGAAGCTCTTTAAAACCGAGTCTTCCGACTGGTCCGATAAAAGCGCGCCCAGGGCCGCCACCATGGCCAAACGCATAGTACGGCTGTATCTGGCGCTTACCCTGCTCTGCATCGCCAGTTATTACCTGTTCTCGGACATGAGTGCCTTTGAGGCGGTAAACCATGCCATGACCACCCTCAGTACCGGCGGCTACTCCACCTCCGATAGTTCCATGAACCATTTTTCACCCCCGGCTCACTGGGTGGGCATGGTATTCATGTTTCTGGGCGGACTGCCTTTTTTGCTCATGGTCAACAGCCTACAGCAACAGAACTTCCATCTGTTCCGGGATGCTCAGGTTAGAGGCTTTATCGCCCTGCTCATCGGCTCCGGCCTGGTGCTGAGCCTGTACCTTTGGCTCACCGGCCGCTATCCGCTGGCAGATGCCATTCGCGTTGCTTTATTCAATCTGATTTCGGTGATCACCACCACCGGCTATGGCCTGGACGATTTTGGTGCCTGGGGTGCCTTTCCCCTGGTCCTGTTTGCCTTGCTGATGGTATGTGGTGCCTGCTCTGGTTCCACTGCTGGCGGCTTCAAGATTTTTCGCTTTCAGGTAGGCATGACCTTGTTCAGCAAGCAGCTGCATCTGTTGATGCACCCCAGGGCCGTGGTGGGGCAACGCTATAACGGCCGCCATGTTAACGACAACATAGTGCGCTCACTGATCACCTTTATCTTTGCCTACTTCGCCACCATAGTGATACTGGCACTCTTGCTGACACTGCTGTCGCTGCCGCCGCAAGTGGCCATTAGTGCCGCCATGACGGCCGTCGCCAATGTAGGCCCGGGCATAGGAGATGCGATAGGCCCGAACGGTAATTTTGCCGACTTGCCCGATGCCGCCAAATGGTTGCTGGCGTTGGGCATGCTGATGGGGCGCCTGGAAATCATGACGGTCATGGTGCTGTTCTTTCCCGGTTTCTGGCGAAACCAGTAATAACACAACACGGTAGTACGCCTTACGCTATACGCCGTAAGCTACAGACAGATACTGTCTTTCTTTACTCACAGCGTACCGCCGTCCAAAGAGCTTGATGTTAATTTTTCCGTGGATTTCGTGAATTTCGTGGATTCCGTGGCAAAGAAGTCTTTATACCAAACTGAGTAAGTAACTGATCTATTTAGCTGTACTGTAAAGGCCGAACGAAGGGTCTACTCCACCGACACGCTGCAAGCACCTCCCTGTGGCGCTCAAACACATGACATCCTTGTCATGTGATGGTCGATGGAGTAGATCCCTTCATCCGCCCCAGGCTGTGGAGTTGCCTGTTGGTGCTATCTATAGACAACTCGGTGCTTGCGGAGAGGCAACAGAGATCGGCTCCCACGACCGTGACAATGCAGGGATGGCATTTCCCGAGCCCCCATGGGGCAGCTTGCTGCCGTGTATCTTTGTTGGGTAATGGACCGAATATCCTGTGAATATTCGCAGCCTTTACGCAGCAAAGATGGCTAGCCCAGTGGCGTGTCGTGGGAGGTGGCTGTGTTGCCTCAGAACTCCAGTTTAAAATAGATCATAAATTTATGTAGATAGGTATTAGTCTTTAACAGCTGTTTTCTGGCAGGCGGTCTTCTTCGGTAGCCCTTTCCCGCAGGTGCTCGGGCAGGGGCTTGGTGACTTCTACCCCCAACTCGCGAAAGGATTCTGCCTGGCGGATCAGGTTGCCGCGGCCACTGCTTAGCTTCTTCATGGCGCGCTGGTAATTATCGTCGGCTCGGCGCAACGACTGACCTACGGCTTCCATATCCTCCGTGAACGAGCGCAGTTTTTCATAAATTTTACCCGCCGATTCGGCGATTTTACGCGCATTGTGATTTTGCCGCTCTACTCGCCACAGGTTTTCTATGGTGCGTAATGCCACCAGCAAGTTGGTGGGGCTGACCAGCAGAATATTATGGTCCAGCGCGTATTTGATGAGCGCCGGCTCGGCTTCTACCGCCACCAGAAACGCCGGCTCTACCGCGACAAACATCAACACATAGTCCAGGGTTCTTACCCCCTGCAAGTGCTGATAATCTTTGCGGCCCAGCTCGCGAATATGACCGCGCACCGAGGCCACATGATCCCGCAGCGCCTGCTCGCGCGTCAGCGCATCGTCGCCATTGAAATAACGCTCATAGGCCGTCAGCGAGACTTTGGCATCGATGATAATGTCTTTGTCCTGGGGCAGGTGCACGATGACATCCGGCTGATAACGCTTGCCCTCGGCATTGTTCAAACTCATCTGGGTGCTGTATTCGTGCCCTTCACGCAAGCCAGATTCAGACAGCACCCGAGACAAGACCACCTCGCCCCAGTTACCCTGCTGTTTGCTGTCGCCTTTAAGGGCCCGGGTGAGCGCCGAGGTATCGGCACTCATCTGCTGGTGCAGCTCTGCCAGCCGCTCTATTTCAAATTTCAGGCTATGGCGCTGACGGCTTTCATCGACATAGGTTTCCTGCATGCTGCGCCTGAACCCTTCCAATTGCTCACGCAGGGGCGACAGCAACCCTTCCAGGCTGTTCTGGTTCAGTTCACGGAAGTTATGGGTTTTTTGCTCGAAAATGCGTTGGGCCAGATTTTCAAACTGCTGGCCAAGCCGAGCTTCGCTGGCGGCCCACTCGGCCTGTTTTTCTGCCGCCCATTGGCGTTCCTGGCGCAACAGGGTTTCGTATTCTTTCAACCGGCCATTCATCTTCAGCACCAGCTGTTGCTGTTGCTCCAGTCGTTGTCTGGTCTCTTGCAGTTCGCCGGATTTATCGTTTAGCTGAGCCTGTAACTGCCGGTTTTGCTGGGCCAGCAGCTGCAAACGGGCACCCAGGCTCAGGTGGGTTAGCCCCCAGCCGGTAATAGCGGTGGCCGCCGCCAGTAAATAGGGCCAGATCTCGCTGAGTATGGGCATCATCAGCGCCTGCGCTGTTCAAGCAAGGCCAGCACCCGGCGATTAAAGCGCAACCAAAGCAGAACGTAAAACAGATAAAACAGGATAATCAACCATTTGTGCTGGTTAACACCGTTGTCGAATACCGCCAGCGGTATACCACGCAGTTGCGTGTATAACACCACCAGCAGGGGAAACATCAAAAACACCGACCAGCGCCAGCACTGACTCAGTAAAGAAATGATAAAATCGTTATTCAAGGCGTCTGTCCAACAAGCCGATAAGCAGCCGTCAGCTTAACAGTGACGGCAACAGAATTCAGCCATTCACATTCAGATAGTGTTTAAGCTGCTCCGACGGTATCGAGCTGCTGGAGGACAAGGTGTACGCCGCCCACTGACTGGCCTGAGTCAGCACTGCGGCCATGGGCAGGCCCGTCAGCAAGCCATGGATCAGGCCGCCGGCAAACGCATCGCCCGCCCCAGTGGCATCCACCACCGACACCGGCCGAGCGGGTATTTGCAGGTGCTGGGTCGCAGAAAATGCCTCTACGCCCTGCTCTCCGTGGGTAACCACCAGCCATTGCAGGTCGGCCCCGGCCAGCTGTTGACCGTGGTGCCATAAGTCCTGCTGCTGTGCCAGATCCGCTGCGGAGGCGATCATCACCTGGCAAGGGCGTGAATCACAACCGCCTTTGGGATACTGGCTGACCACCAGACCGGATGCCGCCATTTGTGCCATATACGCAGCGACGTCGGCTCCCTCATAATTCACATACAAGCAGTCCACGCTGTCGGTCGGCAGCGTACCGGGCAAGGCCGGTCGCCGGTGCTGACGCAAAATAGTGCGCTCCCCCCGACCGTCGACCAGCACCAGCAACTCACCGGTTTCACCGTCAAATTGCTCCACATGGCTGATATCCAGCCCCAGCTCGGCCGCCTTCTGCAACAGCCAGTGTCCCGTGCTGTCCTGCCCGACTCGAGCCAGAATGCTCACCTGATGTCCAGCCCATAACAGGCCCGTGCCGGTGTTCGCCCCGCCACCGCCCAAACGGCGGCCCAAATCCCGATACTGCAAGCGGCTTCCCGCTTGCAGTGGCTCATCCAGCGACAACACGTGATCACAATTCAAGTTGGCCAGCAGCCGTATTTTTGCCATCAATAACCTTTAACGCTATTTAACCGTTACTGTAATCACATCGGACATCAGGGCGGGCTGATGGGGCACATGCTGGGCGTCACCCAGCACCAGCTGCAACTTATACTCACCCGGCGCCAGCTCGAGTTCGGTTTCGGTCTGGCCACCGCCAAAGTGGCGTATCTGATCGTTGGCAGGCAAGGGCTGCGTCAAGTCAGGCATCGACTCCTGATTGATCAGCAAGTGATGGTGGCCGGTATTTTCCCGCACCACGCCCGCCGGGGCCACGCCCATGCCTTCCAGGCCAAAGCGCACCGTAAACTCGGAGCTCAGGGTGTCGCCATCTGCCGGGCTGATAAAGTAAACCCGAGCCCCTTCCGGTGCCGGGGTGGCCGACACGGATAATGCCGCCAGCAGGGTTGCCGTACTCAATAGCGATATCATTTTCATCAGCGTGATTCCTTAGAAGAGTGTCTGCTCAAGCATAGCAGCTAGGCGCTTGGCCATGGCTGCTGATTACATTAAGCCAGCATCTAGTCGGCTCGGCTCACATAACGCTTATCCGTGGTGTGCAGGCGCACTTTATCGCCTATTTTCAAGTATTCCGGCACCTGTATCGTCAGGCCGGTAGCGAAGCTGGCCGGCTTGGTGCGCGCAGATGCAGACGCGCCCTTCATCTCTGGCGTGGTATCAATAATCACCATCTCCACCGTTTGTGGCAGCTCCAGTCCGATGACCTGTCCCTCAATCAGCAGCGCCTGAATGCCCTGGGTGTTTTCATCCAGAAACAACAGCTCTTCGGTAATATCGGCGCTGCGAATGGGATACTGGCTGTAGTCTTCGTTATCCATGAAGATATGCTCATCTGCGTCTATATACGACAGCACTACATTACGCCGCTGCAGCTCTATGGTCTGTAGCTGCTCGTCACCCTTGAACCGCTCCTCTACTTTGAGTCCGGTCTTAAGATCGGTAAAGCGCATTTTATACAAGGTGTTCGCGCCGCGAGCGCTGGGGCTTTGAACATCAATATCACGCACCATCAGCAGCTTGCCATCCAGTTCGATCACTATGCCTTTTTTAACTTCACTTGCCCGTGTCATGCAGCGTCTCCAAATACATGCCTTAACATAAGGTGAAACAACATCTTAGCCAAGACGCGACCTTTGGGCCAGCGTCCGGCAGCAGGATATGCCAAACGGATTACATCACGACTCCCCCTGCTGACCCGGTACAGATCGAGCCCGGGCCCGAAACGACGAGGCCGCCCCATGGGGCGGCCTCGTTGGTTTGGGTACTACTGACGCAGGTTAAGGATCAGCCCTGCAGCACCTGGTCCAGCGCCTGCTCGAAGGTGGCGACGGTGCGCTCCACGTCCTGCAGCTTGTCGAGGCCGAACAGGCCGATGCGGAAGGTCTGGAAGTCGGCCGGCTCGTCACACGCGAGCGGCACACCCGCGGCGATCTGCAGACCTGCTGCGGCAAACTTGCTGCCGCTCTTGATGGTCGCATCTTCGGTGTAGCACACCACCACGCCGGGGGCGGCAAAACCGTCGGCAGCCACACTCTTGATGCCGCGCTTGGCCAGGGCCGCACGCACCTTGTCACCCAGTTGCTGCTGGCGCAGTTTCATTTCCGCAAAGCCCAGACCACCGGTTTCGTTGATGGTATCGCGGAACTGGGTCAGGGCATCGGTCGGCATGGTGGTGTGATAGGCATGGCCACCCTGTTCGTAGGCTTCCATGATCTCCAGCCATTTTTTCAGGTCACAGGCGAAGCTGCTGCTCTGCGTCTGCTCGATGCGCTGACGAGCCAGTTCACTCATCATCACCAGGCCGCAGCAGGGAGCGCTGCTCCATCCCTTCTGGGGGGCGCTGAGCAGTATATCGACGCCGCATGCTTTCATGTCTACCCAGATGGTGCCGGAGGCAATGCAGTCGAGCACGAACAGGCCACCGACTTCGTGCACTGCCTCGGCCACCGCCTTGAGGTAGTGATCCGGCAGTATCATGCCGGAGGCGGTTTCTACATGGGCAGCCAGGACCAGACCCGGCTTGTTGGCCTTGATAGTGGCCACCACTTCCTCGATGGGAGCCGGTGCCATGGCCGCCTGGGGGCCTTCCTCTATGGTACGGGCCTTGAGCACGGTTTCCGATGCGGGTATCTTGCCGGCTTCAAAAATCTGGCTCCAGCGATAGCTGAACCAGCCATTGCGAATGATCAGGCAATCCTGGTCGGTGGCAAACTGGCGTGCCACCGCTTCCATGCCGAAGGTACCACTGCCGGGTACCACCACCACTGAATGGGCCTGATACAGCTCCTTGAGGCTGGCGGAGATGTCGCGCATCACCTGCTGAAAGCGCTGCGACATATGGTTCAGGGATCTATCGGTATATACCACCGAATATTCCAGCAGGCCTTCGGGATCAACATGGGGGAGTAACCCGGACATAAACACCTCTATAATCTAATAACTAATATAACGGCCACACGACGTGATTGCCGTGATGGACTCAGGGCCTTCTGCAGCACGGCTGATATCTCTCCCTGACATTGCGGCATCCCCGGCTTCCATACCGGCTCAATGGCACAGCCAAACTCGAAGGGGCGGTCTAATGAAGAGTCTGAACAACAACCGATCATTCTAGTGCAAGTCAGAACAATCGCTAAACGAGAATTCCCCAGTAATGCCCAATATCCGGGTAAATAACAAAGTTCCGAGACACAAATCTTGTTCCCCCGGCACTGCCAGCATGCCCCTGGTCGGTGTTACCATAGCCGCACTATTTTTAACTGGGGTAACTATCGATGCAGGAACAATTCAGCCTGGAAGGCCATGCCTTTATTCCGCTGCATAATTTATTGAAAGTGTTGGGCTGGTGCGAGTCTGGCGCCATGGCCAAGATGGTCATCGACGAGGGTCTGGTCACGGTAAACGGGGCCGTGGAAGTACGCAAGCGGTGCAAAATCACGGTGGGTCAGCACATCGCCTTCAACGGTCAACAGGTTGAAGTGACGGAATAAGCTGGCGGAGCATGGGTGGAGTGTCAACACTCTTCAGCCTGTTCAAAAACGGAAAAAGGAGGCCGAAGCCTCCTTTTTTATAACACTGAAGTGTTATTTACTTAACGATTTTGGCTACAACGCCAGCACCGACAGTACGGCCACCTTCACGGATAGCGAAGCGCAAGCCTTCTTCCATCGCGATAGGAGCAATCAGGCTAACAACCATTTTGATGTTGTCGCCAGGCATAACCATTTCAACGCCTTCTGGCAGTTCGATGGTACCGGTTACGTCAGTTGTACGGAAGTAGAACTGTGGACGGTAGCCTTTGAAGAACGGAGTGTGACGGCCGCCTTCTTCTTTGGACAGTACGTATACTTCTGATTCGAAGTCAGTGTGCGGGTTGATTGAACCAGGCTTGGCCAGTACCTGACCACGCTCAACGTCTTCACGCTTGGTACCACGCAGCAGAACACCAACGTTCTCACCGGCACGACCTTCGTCAAGCAGTTTACGGAACATTTCAACGCCAGTACAAGTACTCTTAACAGTGTCCTTGATACCAACGATTTCAACTTCTTCGCCTACTTTAACGATACCGCGCTCAACACGACCGGTAACAACGGTACCACGGCCCTGGATTGAGAACACATCTTCGATTGGCAGCAGGAAAGCACCGTCAACGGCACGCTCTGGCTCAGGGATGTAAGAATCCAGTGCGTCAGCCAGTTCAATGATCTTGGCTTCCCACTCTGGCTCGCCTTCCAGACCTTTCAGAGCGGAACCCTGGATAACTGGAGTGTCATCACCTGGGAAGTCGTACTCGGACAGCAGCTCACGGATTTCCATTTCAACCAGCTCAAGCAGCTCTTCATCGTCAACCATGTCACATTTGTTCATGAATACAACGATGTAAGGAACGCCAACCTGACGGGCCAGCAGGATGTGCTCACGAGTCTGTGGCATAGGGCCATCAGTAGAAGCAACAACCAGGATAGCACCATCCATCTGAGCAGCACCGGTGATCATGTTTTTAACATAGTCAGCGTGTCCTGGGCAGTCAACGTGTGCGTAGTGACGTGATTCAGTATCGTACTCTACGTGAGAAGCAGCGATGGTGATACCACGCGCTTTTTCTTCAGGAGCGTTATCGATCTGGTCGTAACCGCGAGCGCTACCGCCCATTTTCTTGGCCAGTACAGTAGTAATGGCGGCGGTCAGAGTGGTTTTACCGTGGTCAACGTGGCCGATAGTACCTACGTTTACGTGCGGTTTGTTACGTTCAAATTTTTCTTTAGACACGGACTAGTCCTTCCTAGTTTGTTCCCACTCGCTTTGCGGGCGGGGAGTTTAAACAAAGATTATTAACCTTTACGAGCAGCAATGAGCGCTTCAGCCATGCTGGCAGGTACTGCGGCGTACTTGGCAAACTCCATGGAGTAAGAAGCACGGCCTTGCGACTGTGAACGCAGGTCTGTAGCGTAGCCGAACATTTCAGATAGCGGAATCATGGCATTGATTATTTTGCCTGACGGGCCATCTTCCATGCCTTCGATGATACCACGACGACGGTTAACGTCACCGATTACATCACCCATGTAATCTTCTGGCGTTTCTACTTCAACCTTCATTATAGGCTCAAGCAGAACAGGGTCACATTTCATGAACCCATCTTTAAATGCCATTGACCCGGCGATTTTAAAGGCCATTTCAGAAGAGTCAACATCATGATAAGAACCATCGTACAGGGTGACCTTGATATCCTCGATAGGATAGCCGGCCAACACCCCTTGCCTCATCTGTTCTTGAATGCCTTTGTCTACTGCCGGGCAGTATTCCTTGGGAATAACACCACCGACAACGGCGTTCTCGAACGTGTAGCCAGTACCAGGCTCTTGCGGCTCAATTTTGATCCACACGTGACCAAACTGACCCCGACCACCCGACTGACGAACGAACTTGCCTTCCTGTTCAACGCTACCGTTAATGCTTTCACGATAGGCAACCATGGGCTTACCCACGTTTGCTTCTACGTTGAACTCACGCTTCATGCGCTCCACAAGAATGTCGAGGTGCAACTCGCCCATACCGGCAATGATGGTCTGACCAGATTCTTCATCGGTCCGTACGCGGAAAGACGGATCTTCCTGCGCCAGACGCCCCAGTGCCATCCCCATTTTTTCCTGGTCGGCCTGGGTTCTGGGTTCCACGGCCACGGATATAACAGGCTCGGGAAACTCCATCCGCTCCAGTATGATAGGCGCGTCCTGGGCACACAAGGTGTCACCCGTGGTTACGTCTTTCAAACCGATAGCGGCAGCGATGTCACCGGCACAAACGGACTTGATTTCTTCCCGTTTGTTGGCGTGCATCTGTACGATACGACCAAAACGTTCGCGTTTGCCCTTGACCGAGTTCAACGCGCTATCACCGGAACTGATGATCCCGGAGTACACGCGGAAAAAGGTCAGGCTACCGACGAAGGGGTCAGTCGCTATCTTGAATGCCAGGGCAGAGAAAGGAGCCTCATCACTGGCCGGGCGAGTATCCGGCGTTTCGCCGTCTACTTTCAGGCCAGTAATAGCAGCCACTTCAACCGGAGACGGCAGATAATCGATCACGACGTCCAGCATGGCTTGTACGCCTTTATTCTTAAAGGCGGAGCCACAGGTCACCAGAATGACTTCGCTGTTCAGCACGCGCTGGCGCAAGGCGGCTTTAATTTCCGCTTCCGACAGTTCGTGACCTTCCAGGTACTTGTCCATCAGTTCTTCGTTGGCTTCTGCTGCGGCTTCAACCATGTTCTGATGCCATTCTTCGGCCAATGCCAGCATGTCTTCGGGAATATCGTGATATTCGAAGGAAGTGCCGTTATCAGCCTCGCTCCAGTCGATGGCTTTCATCTTGACCAGATCGATCACGCCCTTGAAGTTTTCTTCAGAGCCAATCGGCAGTTGTACAGGTACAGGCACGCCTTTAAGGCGGCTTTTGATCTGTCCAACCACACGCAAGAAGTCAGCCCCGGTCCGGTCCATTTTATTAACGAACGCGATGCGCGGAACTTTATATTTGTTAGCCTGACGCCATACGGTTTCAGACTGCGGCTGAACGCCACCCACAGCACAATAGACCATAACCGCACCGTCGAGCACGCGCATGGAACGTTCAACTTCAATGGTGAAGTCAACGTGCCCTGGCGTATCTATGATGTTGATACGGTGCTGCGGGTACTGGTGCTCCATACCATCCCAAAAACAGGTGGTAGCAGCAGAGGTGATAGTAATACCACGCTCCTGTTCCTGCTCCATCCAGTCCATGGTAGCGGAACCCTCGTGGGTTTCGCCTATTTTATGGTTCACACCGGTGTAAAACAGCACCCGCTCTGTGGTGGTGGTTTTACCGGCATCAATGTGAGCACTAATACCAATGTTGCGATAGCGCTCAATTGGGGTTGTACGAGCCACAATAAGATCCTCTTGCTAAGGTCAATGCCCTTAGTAAGCAATTAAAGGGGTGCGCAATAAACGCACCCACCCAATTACCAGCGGTAGTGTGCAAACGCTTTGTTTGCTTCAGCCATGCGGTGCACGTCTTCACGCTTCTTAACCGCAGAACCTTTGTTCTCAGCAGCATCCAGCAGCTCACCAGCAAGGCGCTGAGCCATGGATTTTTCACCACGCTTACGCGCGGAGTCTACTAACCAGCGCATGCCCAGGGCATTACGACGCACTGGACGTACTTCAACAGGCACCTGGTAGGTAGAACCACCTACACGGCGCGATTTAACTTCAACTGTAGGACGAATGTTCTCCAGCGCTTCTTCAAACAGCGCCAGATGCTCTTTGCTGGTTTTTTCAGCAACAATTTCCAGAGCACCGTAAACAATTTTCTCAGCGGTAGACTTCTTGCCGTCTACCATCAGGATGTTTACGAATTTTGCCAGCAGCTCGGATCCGAACTTGGGATCCGGCAGTATTTTACGCTGGCCGATTACGCGACGTCTTGGCATTGCAAACTCTCCGTAGCTTCAGGGATAACCCAAAACAAAACAGGTTAAAAGATAAAATGTTTGGCCTTACTTAACGGAGAACCATTAAGACTTTGGCTTCTTGGCACCGTACTTGGAACGGGCCTGGCGGCGAGCAGAAACACCAGAGGTGTCCAATGCGCCACGTACGGTGTGATAACGCACACCTGGCAAATCTTTAACACGACCACCGCGGATCAGAACAACGGAGTGCTCCTGCAGGTTGTGGCCTTCACCACCAATGTAAGAGTTAACCTCAAAACCATTGGTCAGACGAACACGACATACTTTACGCAGTGCGGAGTTCGGCTTCTTCGGGGTGGTGGTGTATACGCGGGTACATACGCCGCGTTTTTGCGGGCACGCTTCCAGCGCGGGCACGTTGCTTTGTGCAACGCTTACTTTGCGTGGTTTGCGAACCAGCTGGTTAATTGTAGTCATTAACAGCTCCTGAAAATGTATCGTTCTACAGTTGTGGAAAATCTATCCCCAAAAGCGGGGACGCAAAAGTCTATGCTTGCTGCGCCCTTGAGTCAAGATTTATACAATTTTGGCTGATGATTTATCGTCATCTCATTACCAGGCCTGGGGGCTACCCCATTCTGCTACCAGTTTTACCCAGTCGGCCATGCAGACGGGCTCACCACAGAGCAGGGTTAATCCGCGCGCCTGCAGGTCTTCTTGCATCACGTACAAACGACCGCTGTCGGCCAGCGCCTGCAGCAAAGGCTGCCATTTGGAGGTACTGGCACCGATCACCGCATCCTGCCACAACAACAAGCGGTCGTCCGGCTGCATTTGCGCCAGTGCCCGGGTTAACGCCTGATGGCTGAAAGGAGACTGCTTTACCGTATGTAGCATAGTGCCCTCAAAAACTGAGCCGTACATTGTAATCCGCCAGTTGCTGCTGCCACTCGGAAGCTGACAGCGGGTGCGCGGCTATGGTGAGCTGCCCGGGCTGCAGATCTCGCTCGGCTAACGATTGCGAGCAAACATAGACATTGTCCACATCATAGAGTTCGAGCAAGCCGAAGGCAGGAGCGTAATCCCGGCCGAGTATGGCGCCCGGCGCTTGTCCCTGCAGCAACTGATAGACACCATCATCAACAAAAAACACGCCTATGTCTTCACTGAGAGCCGAGGTTGCCAGCACGGCGTCCAGCCCTTCCCGCCCTGCAGCCGAGCCATGAGGTGGTGTACGAAAAATAAAGGCGACTTTGTTCATGGTGATAATGTTGTGACCTCTAAGCCCATGCAATAAGCTCGTTAAAACTGCACCACTCTGTCGGCACTCAGTGCCGCCTGAGCAAGCTGGCCCAAACCACTCAGGCAGAAGGGAGCAGCCAGATTCCACTGTTCCTGCCCTGCCTGAGCGGCGGCATCACTGTCTGCAATACCTCGGCGCAGCGCCGCCGCCACACACACATCCAGTGTCAGCCCATGTTGCCTGGCCAGCTCGACCCAGGCTTGCTGCAAATGCGTTTCATCCGCCGCGGGCTGTACCATCAGGTTGGCGTTGTGCACACCTTCCTGATAGAAAAAAATCTGGCTGATGGTATGGCCCTGCTCCAGTACCGCACAGGCGAAACGATACGCGTCCGCGGCAGACTGGGTACCATAACAGGGCCCGGTGACCAACAGGGCAAATCGCAACACCGATGACGTCATGTCACTGTTCGCCTGTGGCTTATTCAACGTAGGCAATGGCTTCCACTTCTACCAGCACGTCTTTAGGCAGACGCGCCACTTCCACACAGGAACGAGCCGGGGCGCCCAGGGTAAAGTAGCTGGCGTATACTTCGTTGAAGGCCAGGAAGTTGTTCATGTCGGACAGAAAACAGGTGGTTTTCAGCACGCTGGAGGCGTCGGCACCGGCAGCAGTCAGTACGGCCATCAGGTTGTCCATTACCTGCTTGGTTTGTGCTTCAATGCCGCCTTCCACGACTTCCATGCTCACCGGATCCAGCGGGATCTGGCCCGAGGTGTAAATGGTATTGCCAATGCGGGTGGCCTGCACATAAGGGCCAATGGCAGCGGGGGAATTCTCGGTAGCTATGATGGTCTTGGTCATGATGTCTCCTGGTGATTGAGCGATGGCTCTTCGTCATCGCGTTTTTTTTGTCGAATATAAAGATAAACCGTGTGTTTGGATATGTTGAGCTTGCTCGACACCATGGCGATGGCATCTTTGATATCAAAAATCCCCTTCTCGTAAAGGGTCGTAACAATCTGTTTATTCTTGGCGTTATTGGCTACCTGAGCGTCGGCATTAATGGCCTCTATGGTACGTTCTACCGTCAGCGTCACCAGTTCTTCCACATTATTATTGAAGTTTTCCGGTGACACTTCTGCCCGCGCCGCCTGTTGCTGCCTGGGCATAAAGTCGGCCATCAGCTCGTGCAAGGGAACATCCAGATGCACATTAATACTCAGCAGGCCAATGTCCACTCCCTGGGCGTCACGCAATAGTTGAATGGACGACTTGATGGGCGCGCCCAATCGGCTCTGGGTAAAATACGTCAGGGTACGGGCTTGTTGCTCCTGCAACTCGAGCAACCGCTGCGCCAGGGGCTCGGCCATGGGGGTTCCTGGCTGCTGGCCGCTGTTCGCCGCCTTGAGTACCTGGCTACCCGGGCTGGTCAGTGAATACAGCACCACTTCACAGTGCCTGCCGAACAGCTCCACCAGCCCTTCGACCAGACCACCATAAAGGTGGAGTGCTTCGAGCTCTTGCTGAACGACGGCATCATTATCTGCCCTGTTGCCAAGCGCCCCCATGACCCCACTTTCCGCTGCCATACCGGCTCCCTTCCGCCAAACATCTGCTGCTGATTTTCAACTGATAATAGCGGATGTCAACTATTTTTGATGAGAGCTGTGACCGGGCTGCACAATCAGGTCTTGCCCATAAAAAAATCGCCCGCAGGCGATTTTTACATATAGAGAACAGATTGACCGTTACGGACGCATGGACTTTTCGCCCCGCGATATGCCACACACACCACTGCGAACCACTTCCACCACTTCGGTAGAATCACTCATGTTGCGTATGAAGGCATCCAGCTTTTCGCTGGTGCCCACCAGCTGTACCGTGTACAAATGCGGGGTCACATCGACAATTTGACCACGGAAGATATCGGCGGTGCGCTTTACTTCGTCGCGGTTGGCGCCATCGGCGCGAACCTTGACCAGCACGATTTCCCGCTCGATATGATCGCCGTCACTCAACTCGCTGACCTTGAGCACATCCACCAGCTTGTTCAGTTGCTTGGTGATCTGCTCGATCACCCGCTCATCACCGGTAGTGACTATGGTCATGCGTGACAACGTCGGGTCTTCGGTGGGGGCCACCGTCAATGTTTCAATGTTGTAAGCCCGTTGAGAAAACAGTCCCACTACTCGGCTCAAGGCACCGGATTCGTTTTCCAGCAACAGGGATATAATACGCCGCATCAAGTTCTCTCCGTTTTGCTTAACCACATTTCGTCCATGGCTCCGGTTTTAATCTGCATGGGATAAACATGCTCTTCCGGATCGATCACTATATCCATAAACACCAGTTTGTCGGTCATGGCGAAGCACTTCTCCAACGCCGCATCCAGCTCTTTGGGATCCGATACCCGAATGCCCACATGGCCATAGGCTTCCGCCAGTTTGACGAAGTCCGGCAGCGAGTCCATATAAGAATGGCTTTCACGCCCCTCGTAAAACATCTTCTGCCACTGCTTGACCATGCCAAGGGAGTGGTTGTTCATCGAGATGATCTTGACCGGTATGTTGTATTGCATGCAGGTAGACAGCTCTTGAATATTCATCTGAATAGAGCCATCACCGGTGACACAGACCGATATATCATCGGGACGTGCCATTTTGGCGCCCATGGCCGCAGGCAGGCCAAAGCCCATGGTGCCCAGACCGCCGGAGTTGATCCACTGGCGTGGTTTGTCGAATGGATAATAAAGCGCGGCAAACATCTGGTGCTGGCCCACATCCGAACTGACCATGGCCTCACCCTTGGTGATGCGGTAGACAGATTCCATGACCTGCTGGGGTTTGATGTATTGCTCGCTGGTTTCGTAACGCAAGCACTGGCGTGCTCGCCACTGTTCGATTTGTGCCCACCAGTCACTCATGGCCTGAGGATCGGTTTTCAGACCCAGCTCACGAATGGTATCCAGCATCTGGCCCAATACCGTATCGGCAGAGCCGACGATGGGAATATGGGCCTTGATGGTTTTCGAGATCGAGGTGGGGTCCACATCCACCTGCACTATGGTGGCGTGGGGGCAGAATTTCTCGACGTTGTTGGTCACCCGGTCGTCGAAACGCGCACCTATGGCCAGAATAAGATCCGAGTTATGCATGCTCTTGTTGGCTTCATAGGTACCATGCATGCCCAGCATGCCCACAAACTGCTTGTGTGTGCCCGGCATCACGCCAAGTCCCATCAGGGTATTGGTCACCGGCAGATTGAACATCTCGGCCAGCTGAATTACCAGCGCGCTGGCTTCTGCGGTAACGGCACCGCCTCCCACGTACATAATGGGACGCTTGGCTTCGGCCAGGGCTTTCATCGCCTTTTTGATCTGTCCTTTATGGCCCACACCCGTGGGGTTATAAGAACGCATCTCTACCGAGGCGGGATAGACATAAGGATGTTTTTCTTTCGGGTTTTGTACATCCTTGGGCAGATCCACCACCACCGGGCCGGGGCGACCACTGGCGGCTATGTAATAGGCTTTTTTGATGGCCTGCGGAATATCCGACGCTTTCTTGCACAAAAAGCTGTGTTTCACTATCGGTCGCGAGATCCCGATCATGTCGGTTTCCTGGAAGGCATCATCACCGATATAGAAGGTAGGCACCTGGCCGGACAGGATGACCATGGGAATGGAGTCCATATAGGCGGTCGCGATGCCGGTAATGCAGTTGGTCGCTCCCGGGCCCGAGGTGACCAGCACGGTACCTACTTTGCCGGTGGAGCGGGTATAGCCATCGGCCATATGTACGGCTGCCTGCTCATGGCGCACCAGCACATGCTCAATCTTACTGTTTTCAAATAAGGCGTCATAAATATCAAGCACTGAACCGCCGGGGTAACCGAATAAATGCTCGACTCCCTGATCTTCCAGCGCCCGTACTACCATTTCCGCGCCTGATAACATTTCCATGATAAGCCCTCCAGGCTTTACTTGATTCGCCCTGTTATTTTCAGCTGTCCGAGCCGCCCAGCAGGATAGTCCTGATCTAACAAGGCGATTAGTTTTAATCTTTATAAAACATACACTTCTGCCCGACAGTGTATAAATAAGCAGAAAAAGGAAGAAAAATCACCTTAACCCGCTTTAAATCGCTTGTCTACGAGCTTTATGAAAAGCATCGCCTGCCAGGGCCGGAGCAGCCGGACTTCTTCTGGCAGCGGAGCGAACTCCGACAAAAATCGGCTCGGCATGAGCCTGATGAATAAGGTTGGCAGAAAGATAGCAGACCATCGTCCTTTTGCACCTGAAAAATTTGCAACAAAATAATCCGGGCCCACTACACCGCCCATCTTGCGCTAATAATGGGCACCTAATCGCTCGCCGCCCTGGCCGGCAAGTATGCATTTATAGCACTGTCGACCCCATACTCAGACCATCAAACCAACGCCAAACTGCAGAGCAGTACAAAATTCCAATTAACAGCAAAACAACAACCAAACCCCTTAATGGTTACTTATTTTAAATATGATCTAAAACGTTGACACCATCCCGGTTTCCCGTTATTTGTATACTTGTTGTTATACGAATTATTCTTCGGTGATGAGTGCTATGCCCAAACATATTCAGCTACTGCTACTACTACCCTCACAGGTGCTCAAGCGCACGGGTCAAGCGTAGCCGGAATTCATCATCCACATATACTCATAAAAAACCCGTGCCATCCGCACGGGTTTTTTATATCTGTCGCGGGCGGCAAGGTAACTTCAGAGAGGAAAGCGACATGTCGGACCAGGTAATTATATTCGATACCACTTTGCGAGATGGCGAACAGGCGCTTTCCGCCAGCCTGACGGTCAAGGAAAAATTACAGATTGCCTATGCACTGGAACGCCTGGGCGTGGATGTGATGGAAGTCGGCTTCCCTATTTCATCACCCGGTGATTTCGAGTCGGTGCAGACTATCGCCCGTCACATCAAGAACAGCCGGGTCTGTGCCCTGTCCCGCGCGCTCAAGGCCGATATCGACGCCGCCGCCGAAGCGTTGCGGGTCGCCGATCAGTTCCGTATCCATACCTTTATTTCCACCTCCGATATTCATGTACAGAGCAAGCTGCGTAAAGACTTCGACTCTGTGCTGGAGATGAGTGTCGACGCGGTCAAGCATGCTCGCGGTTACACCGACGACGTAGAGTTCTCCTGTGAAGATGCGGGCCGCACCCCCATCGACAATCTGTGTCGCATGGTAGAGGCGGTGATCAAGGCCGGGGCTACCACAGTCAACATTCCCGATACCGTGGGTTATACCGTGCCCAGCGAATTCTCCGGCATCATAGAGGCGCTGTTCCACCGGGTGCCCAACATCCACAAGGCGGTGATCTCGGTACACTGTCACGACGATCTGGGCATGTCGGTGGCCAACTCCATCGCCGCGGTGCAGCAAGGTGCCCGCCAGATCGAATGTACCATCAACGGCATAGGTGAACGGGCCGGCAACTGCTCGCTCGAAGAAATCGCCATGGTCATGAAAACCCGGGGCGACCTGCTCGGAGTACACACCAATATCAAGAGCCAGGAAATCTACCGCACCAGCCAGCTGGTCCGTAACCTGTGCAACATGCCGGTGCAGCCCAACAAGGCCATAGTGGGCGCCAATGCGTTCGCCCATTCCTCCGGTATTCACCAGGACGGGATGCTGAAAAACAAGAATACCTACGAGATCATCACCCCGGAAAGCATAGGCCTGCAGAAGAACGAGCTGAACCTGACCTCTCGCTCCGGCCGCCATGTGATCAAGCACCGTATGGCCGAGATGGGCTACACCGAGCAGGACTACGATCTCGATACCCTGTACGACAGCTTTCTGGCATTGGCCGACCGCAAGGGTCAGGTGTTCGATTATGATCTGGAAGCCCTGGTGTTCTTCAGCCAGATCCACGAAGAGCCCGAGCAATTCAAACTCAAGTACCTGAGCGTACAGTCCGGCAGCAACGTCATGTCCACCGCCAGCGTGCGCATGGAAGTGGGTAGCGACACCGTCAACGAAGCCGCGGTCGGCAACGGCCCTGTCGATGCCGTCTATCAGTGCATCAACCGCGTGACTGGTTACGACATCCGCATCGACAAATATGAGCTCAAGAGCAAGGGCGAAGGCAAAGATGCCCTGGGCCAGGTAGACATAGTTGCCGAATACAAAGAGCGCAAGTTCCACGGCATGGGCCTGGCCACCGACATCGTCGAGTCATCCGCGCAAGCCTTAATCCATGTTATTAACAGCATTTGGCGTGCCGAACAGGTCGCAGAGAAAAAAGAAGCTATTCAAAAGAAAATTCGTATGGAGACAGTGTGAGTATGAGTGCAAATTACAAGGTCGCGGTCTTGCCCGGAGACGGCATAGGCCCGGAAGTCATGGCTGAAGCCCTTAAAGTGCTGGATAAGGTACAGTCAGAGTTCGGTTTTACGCTGGAGCTCAGTCACTTTGATGTGGGTGGCGTGGCCATCGACAACCATGGCACCCCGCTGCCAGCGGCGACCTTGGCCGGCTGTGAAGCCGCCGATGCGGTATTGTTTGGCTCGGTAGGTGGCCCTAAATGGGAACACCTGCCACCCAACGACCAGCCAGAACGTGGAGCACTGCTGCCTTTACGCGGTCATTTCAAGTTGTTTTGCAACATGCGCCCGGCTCGCATCTACCAGGGGCTGGAAAGTTTTTCGCCACTGCGTGCCGACATCAGCGCCCGTGGCTTCGACATCGTCTGCATGCGTGAGCTGACCGGCGGCATCTACTTTGGCCAACCCAAGGGCCGTGAAGGCTCGGGCGCACAAGAAAAAGCCTTCGATACCGAGGTGTATCATCGCTTCGAGATTGAGCGCATCGCCCGCCTGGCCTTTGAGGCCGCACGAGGCCGTCGCGGTATCGTCACCTCGGTCGATAAGGCCAACGTGCTGCAGGCGTCTATCCTGTGGCGTGAAGTGGTCATTGAAGTGGCCAAAGACTACCCGGATGTCACCCTGAACCATATCTACATCGATAACGCCACCATGCAGCTGATCAAGGATCCGGCGCAGTTCGACGTTATGCTGTGCTCCAACCTGTTTGGCGATATTATTTCTGATGAAATGGCCATGTTGACCGGTTCCATGGGGCTGTTGCCGTCGGTTAGCCTGAACGACCAGGGCTTTGGTCTGTATGAGCCGGCCGGTGGCTCGGCGCCGGATATTGCTGGCAAAGGCATTGCCAATCCGGTGGCACAGATTTTGTCTGCCGCCCTGATGCTGCGCTACAGCTTCAAACAGGAAGAAGCCGCCCAGGCCATAGAGCGTGCCGTGAGCGAAACCCTGGCCGCTGGCTATTTCAGTGGCGACCTGTACAGTGCCGACGCCCAGCACCCGGTACAAACCACGGTACAAATGGGCGAGCACATCACCAATCGCATCAGGAGAGCTAACTAATGGCCAAGACGCTGTATCAAAAAGTATTTGACGCCCATTTGGTGCGCAATGAAGAAGGCGAAACGCCGTTACTCTATATCGACCGCCACTTGGTGCACGAAGTGACCTCACCTCAGGCCTTCGACGGTCTGCGTGCCAAGGGGCGCAAGCTGCGCCGTCCGGATCGCACCTGGGCCACCATGGATCACAACGTATCCACCGAAACCAATGACATCGCCGCCTCCGGTGAAATGGCCCGCATTCAGATGGAAACCCTGGCCAAAAACTGCGAAGAGTTTGGCGTTCCCTTGTATGACTTGCACCACAAGTATCAGGGCATAGTGCATGTCATTGGTCCCGAACTCGGCCTGACCCTGCCCGGCACCACCATAGTGTGTGGCGACTCTCATACCGCCACTCACGGCGCCTTCGGTGCCCTGGCCTTCGGTATCGGCACCTCGGAAGTCGAACACGTGATGGCAACCCAGACCCTGAAGCAGGGTCGCGCCAAAACCATGAAGATTCAGGTAAACGGCGAACTCAAGCCCGGCATCAGTGCCAAGGACGTGGTGCTGGCCATTATCGGTACAGTGACTCACGCCGGCGGCACCGGTTATGTGGTGGAGTTTTGCGGCAGCGTGATTGAAGCTCTGTCGATGGAAGCCCGCATGACGATTTGCAACATGGCCATCGAACTGGGTGCCAAGGCAGGCCTGATTGCTCCCGACCAGACCACCTTCGATTACCTCAAGGATAAGCCGTTTGCGCCTAAAGGCGCCGAGTGGGAACAAGCGGTGACCTACTGGCAAACGCTGAAATCCGACGCCGATGCCCAGTTTGACGCGGTGGTTGAGCTTGATGGTGCCGATATTGCTCCTCAGGTCACCTGGGGTACCAACCCGGGGCAGGTGATGGCGGTTAATGCCATTATTCCCAAGCCGGAAGACATCAGTGACGCAACCGAGCGCCAGTCTGCCATCAAGGCACTGCAATACATGGCTCTGCAAGGTGGCACCAAGCTGACCGACGTGAGCATCGACAAGGTGTTTATCGGCTCTTGTACCAACAGCCGCATTGAAGACCTGCGTGCCGCCGCCGCTATTGCTCAGGGTCGCACCGTCGCTGCCGGCGTACAGGCGCTGGTGGTTCCCGGCTCACAGCAGGTCAAGGCCCAGGCCGAAGCCGAAGGGCTGGATAAAATTTTCCTTGAGGCAGGCTTTGAGTGGCGCCTGCCAGGCTGCTCCATGTGTCTGGCAATGAATAACGACCGTCTGCTGCCCGGCGAGCGTTGTGCCGCCACCAGCAACCGTAACTTTGAAGGTCGTCAGGGCCGCGGTGGCCGTACTCATCTGGTGAGCCCTGCCATGGCAGCAGCGGCGGCCGTATTTGGTCACTTCGTCGACATTCGGGAATTATAAGGGGAACAGTAATGAGCGGATTCAAGCAGTTAACCGGTATTGCCGCCCCTCTGGATGCGGCCAACGTGGATACCGATCAGATCATCCCGAAGCAGTTTCTGCAGAAGGTCACCCGGTCCGGCTTCGGCAAGCACCTGTTTCACGACTCGCGCTTTCTCGATGATGCGGGCGAGCAGCCCAATCCGGATTTTGTGCTGAACCAGGCCCCCTATGACCAGGCGGTAATCCTGCTGGCCCGGGAAAACTTTGGTTGTGGTTCCAGCCGCGAGCACGCTCCCTGGGCGCTGGCCGACTTCGGCCTGCAGGCGGTGATCGCCCCCAGCTTTGCCGATATCTTTTATGGCAACGCCATTAACAACGGCATGGTACCGGTCCGCCTGACCGATGCCGAAGTCGATGCCCTGTTTGCCTATGTGACGGCCAACAAGGGAGCCGAGGTCACGGTTGACCTGGAAGCCCAGCAAGTACGAGCCGGCGACCTCACTTTCTCGTTCGAAATGGACGAGTTTCGTCGTTACTGCCTGCTAAACGGCCTGGACAGCATTGGCCTGACGCTGCAGCATCAAGAGCAAATTGACAGCTTTGAGGCGCAGCAGCCCAGCTGGCTGTAACCCGCACTTTATAACGCCGGCACTTGCCGGCGTTATATTATTTCCTCCCGCGGTATCCGTTGCTGCGTGCCAGGCAATACAGCCTGCTCACCCGTCGTCATCGCATTAACGCACCTCACTCAAACAGAGTGCCACCCTGTCGGTCGCCACACCGCGCTCAATCCTTAACACGGTTGCCAGAGCCCTTAATGGCTCGACACTCTTGTCGGCCGATGGCATCACCAACCGCCATTTTTCACCCAGCTTGCACCGCCCGGCAGTCACTTCCATCAAGGCTCCCCTGGCACTGAGGTTGCGACACACCCCCTCTATTCTAGCCTGGGTGGTGGCCAGAATAATCTTGGTATCCAGGCGCATCCGCTGAAGTGAACGCTGCTCCCCATTACCAGGTTTCATGATTTACCTTCCTTGTCAGTCCGACATCTACAAGACACTGGTTTAGCTTACAGAATAAACCTACAATAGCGGCCACTACAAACGGGGTGCGGCCAACCGCTGAGATCATACTCGTGTATCGCCCTCGGCTGACGCCGACGCAAAATGTGACGCTCTCGGCTTTATTTCATCCACAAGGAGTGTCCAGTGAACAGAATTTTCATCGCTTTATCTTTCTTCGCTGCCAGCCTGGCAGTCGCACAAACTCCCACCTTGACTGTTTATACATATAGTTCATTTTCATCCGATTGGGGGCCAGGGCCGGCAATTAAACTGGCTTTTGAAGCCGAATGTAACTGTCAGCTCGAGTGGGTCGCACTGGATGATGGGGTTTCCATCCTGAACCGGCTGCGGCTGGAAGGTAAGCACACCAAGGCAGATGTGATTCTTGGCCTGGATAACAACCTGCTGCAAGCCGCCAAGAATACCGGGCTGCTGGCAGAGCACCGGCAATCATTAGACGCGTTGAACGTGCCCGGCGGCTGGACCGATACCACCTTTGTGCCCTATGACTATGGCTATTTCGCCTTTATTTACAACGCCGATAAACTCGAGCAGCCGCCGCAAAGCTTTGCCGAGCTGCTCGACCGCCCCGAGCTCACCCTCTTGTATCAAGATCCTCGTACCAGTACCCCGGGGCAGGGGTTGATGCTGTGGGTGCAAAAGCTGTATGGCGAACAGGCTCCCAGCGTGTGGCAAAACCTGGCCAAGCGCACCGTCGCCGTGACCAAAGGCTGGAGCGAGTCTTATGGCATGTTTCTTAAAGGCGAGGCCGATCTGGTGCTGTCTTACACCAGTTCACCGGCTTATCACATTCACGCCGAGCAACAGCATCAGTATCAAGCCGCCAGTTTTAAAGAAGGTCATTACCTGCAAGTAGAAGTCGCCGCTCGACTCAACACCAGCAAACAGCCCGAGCTTGCCGAGCGGTTTATGCAGTTTATGCTGAGCCCGGCCTTTCAGGAGCAGATCCCGGCCGGCAACTGGATGTACCCCGTGACAGACACGCCGTTACCCGACAGCTTTACCGACCTGGTTCAACCGACACACGCCCTCAGCTTCAGTGCCGAGCAGGTAGCCGAGCAACGCAGCGGTTGGTTAAGGCAGTGGCTGAACGCCGTCACCCGCTAGGGTCCGTAATGACACGCAAATACTGGTGGCTGCCCGGCAGTTTAAGCCTGCTGGGCATTCTTCTCCTCAGTGCAGGGCCTATCGCTGCCCTGCTGGTACAAAGCAGCCAGCAGGGCTGGTCCCGGCTGATCCACGACAGCTATTTACATCATGTGATCTGGTTCAGCTTTTATCAGGCGATGCTGTCCACCCTACTCAGTCTGGCGCTGGCCATTCCGCTGGCCCAGGCCCTGTCGCGCCGGTATTTTATTGGCCGAAAGCTGCTGTTGCGACTGTTTGGCCTGTCTTTAGTGCTCCCCGTGATCCTGGTGGTGTTTGGTATAGTGACAGTGCACGGTCGTCAGGGCTGGGGCAATCAACTCTTACAAGCCGCCGGCTTTGAGTCTGTCGGCTACCTCTATGGTCTGACCGGCATACTGCTGGCGCACGTGTTCTTCAATATGCCGCTGGCAGCGCGTGTTTTATTGCAAGGCATCGAGGCCATTCCTGCCAGCCACTGGCGCATGGCCAACCAGCTTGGCTTTAGTGGCTGGCAGCTGTTTCGCTGGCTGGAGTGGCCGGTGATCAGAAGCGCACTACCGGCCTTGGCCAGCATGATTTTCATGCTCTGTTTTACCAGCTTTGCCACCGTAATGGCCTTGGGCGGCGGGCCCAAATCCACCACCCTGGAAGTGGCAATTTATCAGGCATTACGCTTCGACTTCGACTTGCCGTTTGCCGGCATGCTCGCCTTGCTGCAGCTGGTGTTTTGCAGCGGGTTTCTGCTACTGCAGTATCGCTTGACCAAAACGGCTCCCGAGCAATCCGGCCGATCCGGGTGTACACTGCGCCCAGATCGTCAGCTAATGGGAGTCCGCATCTGGGATGTCGTCATCCTCACCCTTTGCCTGGGTATTTTTCTGCCCCCTCTGCTGGCCATTATCAGCAATGGTGTTAACCCTCGACTCTGGGCCGCTTTAACCTCGGCCACCTTATGGCAAGCCACCCTGACCTCAATCATCATTGCCACAGGGGCGGCGGTGTTATCGGTCTTGCTCACCGTCGGCCTGCTGAGCAGCAGCCGTTATTTGCGCTTGCAGCTACAGCGTCGTTCCGCCGCCGCCTTGATGGAGGCGACCGGCTCGGTCATTCTGGTGCTGCCTGCCGTGGTCCTGTCTACCGGCCTGTTTATGCTGTTACGTAATGTCGCCGACGTGTTCACCCTGGGGCCTATACTGGTGCTGTTGGTGAACGCGCTCATGGCGCTGCCCTATGGCCTGCGCGCCTTGCAACTGCCCATGGAACGGGTGGCGCGCCAGTATAATCGCCTGTGCACCAGCCTGGATCTTCAGGGCTGGTCGCGCATCAAACAGGTCGAATGGCCCTTGTTGCGTAAGCCGCTGGCACTGGCCTTTGCCCTGGCCATGATGCTGTCGCTGGGCGATCTGAGTGCTATCGCACTGTTTGGCAGCCAGTCGCTGCAAACTTTGCCGTGGCTTTTATATCAACAGTTGGGGAGCTATCAGATGATAGATGCGGCAGCCACCGCTCTGGTACTACTAGTGCTCAGCCTGGGGCTGTTTGCTCTGGTTGAAGGGGTATTAGGAGGCAAAGATGCTAAAACTGACTGATCTCTGTGCTCGTTACCCAGAGCAAGAGCTGTGCTTTACACTTGCGGCCAAGGCGGGGGAAATTACCGCACTGATTGGCCCAAGTGGTGCCGGAAAGTCAACATTACTGGCCATGATCGGCGGCTTTGCAGCCATCGACTCCGGCCAGCTGCTACATGACGGCGAAACATTACTGCCGCTCTCGCCGGCACACAGACCCGTCACTACGCTGTTTCAGGATAATAACCTGTTCTGGCATATGTCTGTTTATCAGAACATCGCCATCGGCCTCTCTCCTTCATTGAAACTCACCGCAGCGCAAGAGGCCATGATTCAGCAAGTGGCCAATCAGGTGGGTATCGATGGCTTGCTGGAGCGCAGCCCCTCCAGTTTATCCGGTGGACAACAACAAAGAGTGGGACTGGCACGCTGCCTGGCGCGCCGCCAGCCTGTTTTGCTGCTCGACGAGCCGTTTTCTGCGCTCGACCCGGCCTTGCGATTCGAGCTGCTGGATCTGTTACGCAGCCAAACCAGTCAACTGCAACTTACCGTCTTGCTGGTTACCCACCACCCCGATGAAGCGGCCAGAGTCGCCGACAAGATAGCTTTCATTCATAACGGCCGCATCCTGGAGCAAGGCACGAAGGAGCTGCTGACAGCTCCCCGTACCAGGGAGTTGAAGGCTTATCTGGGTCGAGGAGACAATGAGGAGTGAAATGTTACTCCTCACCCTTCACATTAATCATCAGAGATTCTCTTCGGCAAACGACGCCAGACGGCTGCGCATCACCCCATTGAGATACACATTGGCACTGCCCTCAAAGTCCTTGAAGCGCTCGACTATGTAGGTCAGCCCGGAAGTGACCGGAGTCAGGTAATTGGAGTCTATCTGGGCCAGATTGCCCGAACACACCAGCTTGGTCCCTTCTCCACAACGCGTAATAATGGTTTTCAACTGCGAAGCGGTCAGGTTCTGGCATTCATCCAGGAGTACAAAGGTATTTTGAATACTGCGGCCACGCATGAAGTTGACTGACTTGAACTGGATATTGGCCTTGTCCATGATATAGCTGAGTGAGCCATCCATGCACTCGTCCTGCTTGTGCAGCACTTCCAGAGTATCGGTAATCGCCGCCAGCCAGGGGGCCATTTTTTCTTCTTCGGTACCGGGCAGAAAGCCGATGCTTTCGGCTATTTCCGGGGTGTTGCGCGTGACGATAACCTTGTCGTAAATGCCTTTTTCAATGATCATTTCCAGTGCCGAAGCCATTGCCAGCAAGGTTTTCCCACTGCCTGCAGGCCCGGTCAGGATCACCAGCTCGATGTTGGGATCCAGAAGCGCATCCAGCGCCATGGCTTGATAGATATTTTTCGGCTGAATACCCCAGGCTTTGCGCCCCATCATCCGCTCCCGCCCCAGATCGATAAAGCGTATTTTACTTGCAGCCTTATCCAGTACCCGACCGGCAAAATCATCGGTGTCATCAATCAGATACTGATTGATATGTGCTCCGGGAAGCAACTCTTCGGCAACGGTATGAATCACTTCCCGGCCGTGAGTTTCACTTTCACACTCCCCTACCCGGTCCCAGAAGCTGTGTTCTTGATGATAAAATCCTTTTGATAACAAGCGGATATCATCAACCAACTGATCGGATCTATAATCTTCTACATGTTGCAGTCCGGCTCCTTTTGCCTTCAGCCGCATATTGATATCTTTCGTGACCAATACCGCCATGCCCGATACCGTATGCCGCTGTAAATAAAGCGCAGTGTTAATGATACGGTTATCGGCTTCATCGTCGGTAAACACCGCATAGCCTTCCGGCAAATGCTTGTCGGTAATAATAGCAATAGACCCCGAAGCGTCATCGCCCTCCAAGCCGAGCGGTACCCCTGCGACTATCTGTTCCGGAGTGGCGTCATGAAAAATCCCTTCCAGCGTTCTAATGGCGATTCTCGCATCCCGACTGACATCTTTTTGTCGGTCTTTGATCCGATCCAGCTCTTCGAGCACTGTCATGGGTATAACAACGTTATGTTCACTGAAAGAGTAAATAGAAAGGGGCTCGTGCAATAGCACGTTGGTATCAAGAATAAAGCGTTTACGGGCGTTATCATCCATCGACTGCTCCCTCGGGCTTCAAGCCCTATCATGGTCAATGCCCCATTAAGGCTGGGTACAATGACATCCTGATGACACCCTAACGCTAAGACGTTTTAGGCTTTTCGGCAAGTAGGAGGCTCTAATGGATAATCCTGAATGGGCGCTATCTCACTAAACTGACGATGTGAGGCGTGAGGCGTGAGGCGTGAGGCGTGAGGCGTGAGGCGTGAGGCGTGAGGCGTGAGGCGTGAGGCGTGAGGCGTGAGGCGTGAGGCGTGAGGCGTGAGGCGTGAGGCGTGAGGCGTGAGG
>NZ_JBLWUK010000029.1:0-39427 GCF_048268965.1 Oceanisphaera sp. | reverse complement strand
CACGCCTCACGCCTCACGCCTCACGCCTCACGCCTCACGCCTCACGCCTCACGCCTCACGCCTCACGCCTCACGCCTATGAATATAATGATGGCCGTAATGTGTTGTATAGCCTGCAATATTTATTACTATCTGGTATAAACAGGGTCCATTTTTCAAGATAAAAGATACGGGTATGCGTTGGGATATTAAGGGCTGGGCGGCGCTTCATGTGCTGGCATTAGTATTGTTTTTTACGTGGTGGTTTGGCTACTGGCAAGGCCTGGATGAAGGTATCTTCTGGTGGTTTAACCAGGGCCTGGTGACGGTACCCGGGTTTGCCGAGTTTGTGGCATTCGTGAATCAACGCTGGATTGACGGTGCGGTTGCACTCCTGATGGCCGGGTTTGTTTTTCGTCATGCCTGGCAGGAGACAGGACGCGAGCGGGCTAAAATTGGTTGTTTGCTGTTATTGATGGCGGGCTGCTTTTCGCTGCAAGCCGCAGCCGGCAAGGCTTTGCCTGTGGAGCGGGCCAGCCCGACCCTGGTTTATGAACATGCGGAGCGAGTGAGTCAATTGGTACCCGACATCAAGGCAAAAGATGCTTCAGGCAGTTCTTTCCCCAGCGATCATGGTATCGGCTTTGCTACCTTTTTATTGTTTGCCTGCTACCGTTTTCCGCGTCGCTACTTATATGTGGTCGCGCCCTTGGTATTTGCGCTGGCGATGCCCAGGGTGATGTCCGGCGCGCATTGGTTTACCGACTTTATCTGTGGCTCTGTCCCCTTGGCGTTGATTACGGGGGCCTGGCTGTTTCATACCCCACTCGCTCACTGGCTGACCGAATCCATCGTCTCGCCAGTAGAAAAGCTGCTCACCAGGTGGCGGCTGCAGGGCTGAACAAGAGGGCGACGTTAAGTCGCCCCTTTCTTTATACCGGCAGAGAAAACCGCTCGCTGCAGGGCAGGGTGTCGTAGTCGATCATGACGGTTTCGCCTGCAAGGTGGCGGCGCAGCATGTCGAGTGCGGCAAAGGCAAGCAAGCGTCGCTGAGAGAGCGGATCGCGAAAGTGTAGCTGCAAGGTCTGAGCCTGGCAGCCCTGCTCGGTTTTGAGTGCCACCGGAACGCCTTGCGGGCCTTGGGCACCAATGGCCAGGGTAAGCGGCCGGGCGGAGGATTGCAGCCACTGCGCCAGGTCTTCTGCCTCGTCGGGCAAGCCGGCCACATAGTGTCCCTCAAACTCTCGTGTGATGGTACTGATGGTATCGGTCAGGCGTCCACCGCTGGCATCTTCAAAGATCATTAAATCCTTGTCCAATAACAGCGGGCCCATACTGGCAGTAAAGTCCATTTCATCCCGTGCGACTAAATGAGTGCCTACCTCGGCCAATAGCTGTGCTTCAGCGGCGGCAATAACCCCGGCGTCTTCGGTTTCAATGATCAGTTTGACTTCTATGGTCGGCAGGTTGGCTCTGTAGCCCAGGGTCACACCTGACGGCCAGTCGAGGTTGTCCAGCTGGTCGCTCAGCCCGGACTCCGACAGGCCAAACAAGAAAAAGCGGCGTACCTGACTGCGACCATGTTGGCCCAGTTGGCGACGCATTCGCGGCAAGATCTCGTCGGTCATCATCTTTTTCAGCTCGGAGGGCACGCCGGGGGTAAAGAAAAAAGTCGCGCGGTTCAGCTTGACGGCAAACCCGCAGGCGGTACCCACCGGGTTATCGACCAGCTCGGCACCCTGGGGCAGCATGGCTTGTTTGCTGTTGCTTTTGGGCATGACGCGATCACGGCTGGCATATTTCTGCTGCATGATGTCCAGCCAGTGCTGGTTCAGCTCGAGGGGGACACCGGCGGCCTCGGCCATGGCTTCGGCACTAATATCATCGGAGGTGGGGCCAAGGCCGCCATTGACGATAACCAAATCGGCCTGATGACTGCGTTGCTCGAATAACTCCACCAGATCGGCCTTGTCATCCCCCACGGTGAAGCGACGGCGCACTTGCCAGCCCTGCTCCAGCAATAGCTGGGAGAGCCAACCGGCATTGGTGTCAGTAATGAGTCCGGTGAGTACTTCATCACCAGTGCTTACCAGTTCAATAACGGGTTCCATACTAAACTTGTCCTTTAAGGGCGTTGCGCTGATTTTAACGTATCTTGGGGCTTTGGCACACGTCGAGGGTGACAAGACCCGTTGCTTTGTTGTAGATTTCTAGATGTCTAGACTTTCTTACCGATGCTGTACATGGAGTGAGCAAATGCCCATCAGAATTCCGGATCGCCTGCCAGCGGCCAATGTCCTGTCTCAGGAAAACATCTTCGTGATGACAGAAACCCGAGCGGTTAATCAGGAAATCCGCCCGATGCGCGTGTTGTTGCTTAACCTGATGCCGAAGAAAATTGAAACCGAAAATCAGCTGCTGCGCATGCTTTCCAACTCGCCGCTGCAAATTGGTGTCGATTTGCTGCGTATCGACGATCGGCCGTCAAAAAACACCCCCCAGTCGCACCTGGAAAGCTTTTATCACGATTTTGAACAGATCAAGGATCAGTTTTACGATGGCTTGATTATTACCGGCGCCCCGCTTGGGCTGACCGATTTTTGTGATGTGGTGTACTGGGACAAAATCGAGCAGATCATCGACTGGGCCAAAAGCCACGTCACCTCGACGCTGTTTTTATGTTGGGCGGCCCAGGCGGGCCTGAAAGTGCTCTATGGTCTGGACAAGCGAACGCGACTGGAAAAGCTGTCCGGTGTCTATGAACATCACAACCTGGGGCAATATGATCCCCTGGTACGGGGCTTCGACGATGTATTTTTAGCGCCCCACTCCCGCTATGCGGATTTTCCGGTCGAGCTATTGCGTGACAAGACCGATTTAAAAATATTAGCGGCGTCAGACAAGGCGGGGGTGTATTTGGCGGCCAGCCCGGATGGACGTCAGGTATTCGTGACCGGGCATCCGGAGTACGATGCGCTTACCTTGCACACTGAATATGTGCGGGATTCAGAAGCAGGAATAGAGCCACAGCTGCCCGAAAACTATTACCCGGATAACAATACCAGCAATACCCCGCGGGCCACCTGGCGCAGCCATGGTCACCTGCTGTTTTCCAACTGGCTCAATTACCATGTGTATCAGCTGACGCCATACGACCTGAATACGCTCAGTGCTACCGGCGAGTCGCTGACCCGAGACTAAAGTCGTGAGGGGGAGGCGTAAAGCGTGAGGAGTGAAATCGATAGCGGCAGATTTCGGTGTTCAACTCTTTACTCCTCACACCTCCCTCCTCACGGAGCAATTTACTCGATAGGGAAACCGGCTTTTTCGGCCGCCTTGGCTTTGTTGATCATGGGGGTAATCGTCATGCCCTGCACGATAATAGAAAACAGCACTATGGCATAGGTCATCATCAGGATAAGATCTCGCAGTTCGATTTGCCCCTCGCTACCCAGCTTGACGCCGGCAGGAATAGACAACGCCATGGCCAGAGACAGGCCACCCCGTAATCCCCCCCAGGTGAGAATGCGCACCGAAAACTTGTTGTAGCCCCGAAAGCGGCGAAAGCCGACATAGGGCAAGGCCACGCTGATAAAGCGGGCGGCCAGTACCAGCGGAATACCGCACAGCATCAGGATCCAGGCTTGCCAGTGAATCTCGACCAACAACATGGCCAGACCAATCAGCAGGAACAGGATCGCATTTAAAAACTCATCCAGCAGATGCCAGAACTGATCCAGGTATTTTTCACTTTGCTCGGAAAAGCCGGTATAGCGAGTCCAGTTACCGATCATGATACCGGATACCACCATGGCCAGCGCCCCCGATACGCCCAGCACATTGGCCAGTGCAAAGCCGGCGGTAGGAATACACAAAGTCATTAACAGCTCCATGGAGCCGTCGTCGGTGGCGCTGATCATCACGTGAGACATCAGGCCCAGCAGGGCACCGAAAATGATGCCGCCAATGGCTTCATGGGTGAACAGGGCGGCCACCGAGCTAAAGGTGGCATCGGTACCACTGAATGCCACCGCAAAAATGGTCATAAAGATCACCAGACCAATGCCGTCATTAAACAGGGACTCTCCCTCTATCTGTATGGCTATTTGTTCCGGTGCGCCGAGCTTTTTAACGATGGCCAATACGGCAATCGGGTCGGTAGGCGAAATAAGGGCGCCAAACAGCAGGCAATAAATAAAGGGCAGTGGAATGGCGGCGGCATAGGTTAATAACCAGAGCCCACCGGCCACCAGAAGGGTAGACGTCAGTACGCCAACCGTCACCAGTACCGAGATTTCCCACTTCTGATCTTTCAGGGCGGGCAGATTAATTCCCAGGCCACCGGCAAACAGCAGAAAGCCCAGGATCCCCTGTAGCAGAAACTCGCCAAAGTCGACGGTTTCCAGGGTGGCGATGGCATGAAGCTCCAGCTCGGGCCAGGTGGTTTTTCCCAATACTAACATCAGGATAGAGATAATGAGGGCGCCAGAGGTAATGGCGATGGTGGTTTGAATTTTCATGATGTATTGATTGACGAAGGCAATAGTGATCGCCGTGGCCGCCAAAAAACACAAAGTGTAATAGACGCTCATAAGACAGTTCCGATTTAGAGATTTTATTATAGTTGCAAGCCAAGTCAGCCGGTCGTTGCCGGCGGTGTATAGTGTGCCTGAATTGCAGGGTCTTCCCTAGGAAAAACTGTGTTTAAACCCCCCCCATATTGCGCTTGATAAGAACTTTTTATTATCAGCCCTGTAGATGGCTGGATTTTCGATTACGTATTTTGTGCTAGCATGGGCAACGCTTAAGGAATCAGGTTGTAACAGGAGTTAGCAGTGTCCAGATCCCCCGTTTTTTCCCAGCTCGAACAGGCTCTCGCCGAACGTATTTTGATCATCGATGGGGGCATGGGCACCATGATCCAGTCTCATCGACTGGACGAAGCCGCCTATCGTGGTGAACGTTTTGCCGATTGGCCATCAGATCTCAAAGGTAATAATGACCTGCTGGTGCTGAGTCAGCCTGAGCTTATCGCACAAATACACAGCGACTATTTTGCCGCTGGTGCCGACATCATCGAAACCAATACCTTTAACGCCACCCATATCGCCATGGCCGATTACCAGATGGAGCCACTGGCGGCCGAGATGAACCTTGAGGCGGCCAGGCTGGCACGCAAAGTGGCAGATGAGTGGACGGCAAAGGAGCCGCATAAACCGCGCTTTGTAGCCGGTGTATTGGGACCGACCAACAGAACCGCGTCCATTTCGCCGGACGTGAACGATGCCGGTTATCGCAACGTGTCCTTCGATCAGCTGGTGGCGGCCTACACCGAAGCCACCCAGGCGCTGCTCGACGGTGGCGTTCACCTGCTGATGATCGAAACCATTTTCGACACCCTTAACGCCAAAGCCGCCGTGTTTGCCATCGAAACCCTGTTCGACAAGCTGGGGGTGCGGGTGCCGGTCATGATTTCGGGGACCATTACCGATGCGTCTGGTCGTACCCTGACCGGACAAACGACCGAAGCCTTTTATCACTCACTGCGTCACGCCAACCCCATCTCTTTTGGTTTGAACTGTGCCCTGGGGCCGAATGAGCTGCGCCAGTACGTGGCCGAGTTATCACGCATCAGCGAAACCTATGTTTCTGCACACCCCAACGCCGGCCTGCCCAATGCCTTTGGTGAATATGATCTGGAAGCCGAGGAGATGGCCGAGCATATTCGCGAGTGGGCCGAAAGCGGCTTCCTGAACCTGGTAGGGGGCTGCTGTGGCTCCACCCCTGAGCATATCAGGGTGATGGCCGAGGCCGTGGCCGGCATCAAGCCGCGGGTGCTGCCAGACATTGCTCCTGCTTGTCGCCTGTCGGGCCTGGAGCCGTTTCTGATCACCGCCGACAGCATGTTTGTCAACGTGGGCGAACGGACCAACGTGACCGGCTCCGCCAAGTTCAAACGGTTGATCAAAGAAGAGAACTACGACGAAGCCTTGCAAGTGGCGTTGCAGCAGGTAGAAAACGGCGCACAAATAATCGATATCAACATGGATGAAGGCATGTTGGACTCGGTGGCTTGCATGACGCGCTTCTTGAACCTGATTGCCGGCGAGCCCGATATCTCTCGGGTGCCGATTATGATCGACTCCTCCAAGTGGGAAGTGCTGGAAGCCGGCCTGAAGTGCATTCAGGGCAAGGGCATAGTGAACTCCATTTCGATGAAGGAGGGGGTTGAGCCATTTATTGAACAGGCCAAGCTGGTGCGACGCTATGGCGCCGCCGTGATCGTGATGGCGTTCGATGAAGTCGGTCAGGCCGATACCCGCGAGCGCAAGTTTGAAATTTGTCAGCGTGCCTATCGTATCCTGGTGGATGAAGTGGGCTTTCCGCCGGAAGACATTATCTTCGACCCCAATATCTTCGCCGTGGCCACCGGTATTGAAGAACACAATAACTATGCGGTCGAGTTTATCGACGTGGTCAAGGATATTAAAGCCAACCTGCCTCATGCCATGGTATCCGGTGGTGTGTCCAACGTGTCGTTTTCGTTCCGTGGCAACGAAGTGGTGCGCGAAGCCATTCACTCCGTGTTTTTGTACCATGCGGTGCGCAACGGCATGGACATGGGCATAGTGAATGCCGGTCAGCTGGCCATTTATGAAGATATCGAGCCCGAGCTGAAAGAAAAAGTCATTGCCGTGGTGCTCAACGAACATGACGGCGCCACCGAGGCCTTGCTGGAAGTGGCCGAGCGCTACCGTAACAGCGGCAGCGAAGCGGTCGACCCGCGGGATCTGGAATGGCGCAGCTGGCCGGTGAATGAGCGTTTGGCACATTCACTGGTCAAGGGCCTGACCGACTTTATTGAAGAAGATACCGAAGCGGCACGATTGGAAGCCGCTCGCCCGCTGGACGTGATTGAAGGTCCCTTGATGGACGGCATGAACGTGGTCGGTGACCTGTTTGGTGCCGGCAAGATGTTCCTGCCCCAGGTGGTCAAGTCTGCCCGCGTGATGAAACGCGCGGTGGCCTATCTCAACCCCTATATCGAGGCCAGCAAAGAGGTCGGCGAAACCAATGGCCGCGTGGTGATGGCCACGGTAAAAGGGGATGTGCACGATATTGGTAAAAATATCGTGGGTGTGGTGCTGCAGTGTAATAACTTTGAAGTTATCGACCTCGGTGTGATGGTGCCCTGCGAAAAAATTCTGCAAACCGCGCGGGAAACCAATGCCGACATGATTGGGCTGTCGGGTCTGATCACGCCCTCGCTCGATGAAATGGTACACGTGGCCAAAGAGATGCAGCGCCAGGGCTTTACCATACCGCTGTTAATCGGTGGCGCGACCACCTCCAAGGCTCATACCGCCGTTAAAATCGAACAGAACTACGACGAACCCGTGGTGTATGTGTCTAATGCCTCCCGCGCCGTGGGCGTGGTGCAAACCCTGCTGAGCAAGGAAAACAAGCCGGCCTTCGTTGAGCGTTTGAGCAAAGAATATGATGTGGTGCGAGATCAGCACGCCCGCAAGAAGCCGCGTACCAAGCCGATTCCCCTGGCCGACGCACGCGCCAACAAGGTCGACATCGACTGGCAGAACTATGTGCCGCCGGTGCCCGTCAAGCCGGGCATACACGAGTTTCATGACACGCCTATCTCAATCGTGCGTGAATATATCGACTGGTCCCCCTTCTTCATGACCTGGGGACTGGCGGGTAAGTACCCCCGGATTCTGGAAGACGAAGTGGTGGGTGAAGAGGCCACCAAGTTGTTTGCCGATGCCCAGGCCATGCTGGATAAACTGGAGCAGGACGACACCTTGCGCTGTGCCGGTGTGATTGGCCTGTTCCCGGCCAACAGCGTGGGGGACGACGTCGAGATCTACAGCGATGAGTCGCGCAGTCAGGTGCTGCAGACGCTGCGCTTCTTGCGTCAGCAAACCGAGAAAAAAGACGGCTTCCCCAACTACTGCCTGGCCGACTATGTGGCCCCCAAAGGGAGTCAACCTGACTATGTGGGTGGCTTTGCGGTCACGGGCGGCATAGGTGAAGAAGACATCATTCGTCGTTATAAAGAGGCGGAAGATGACTATAACGCCATTCTGGCCGGCTCGGTGGCCGACCGTCTGGCAGAAGCCTTTGCCGAATACCTGCACCTGCTGGTGCGGCGTGAATACTGGGGTTATGCGGCTGACGAACAGTTGGCAAACGACGAGTTAATCCGTGAAAAGTACCAGGGTATTCGTCCGGCTCCTGGTTATCCTGCCTGTCCCGAGCACACCGAAAAAGGTACCCTGTGGGAGTGGCTGGACGTGGAGTCGCGCATCGGCATGAAGCTGACCGAGTCGTACGCCATGTGGCCCGGTGCTGCTGTGGCCGGATTTTATTTTTCGTACCCGGATACCCGTTACTTTGCGGTGGCGCAAATTCAGGAAGATCAGCTGCTGGATTACGCGGATCGCAAAGGCATGACGCGAGAAGAAGCAGAGAAATGGCTGGCGCCTAACCTGAGTGCCTAGCCGCTTGTGAGCGCCAGGCGCTGCTGAAGCTGACTGTGATTGACAAGGCGCCGTTGGCGCCTTTTTATTTAATGACAGTTTAGGGTAACAACTGTGCAGTTAGCCGCACGTTTACGGCAAGAGCGAGTATGCTTATATAGAGGATGCCGCTTAAAAAACAGGACGGTAAACAGCGAAAAGTCGCTGATTAAAAGCTGGACAGAATTCAGGCGTTCACGTAGCGTCTGCGACATTTAAATGACCTTCAGAGGCTGCCATGTTAGTTGCAATATCGATGAAAAAAATGAAATGGCTGCTAGCAGCGGCGCTGTTGTGTGTGGGAATAGGGCAGGCCAGTGCCGAAGCCAATCCACGCTATGCGGCCATAGTGCTGAATGCCGATAGCGGTGAAGTGCTGCATGCGGCTCAGGCCGATGCACCGCGTTATCCGGCATCTTTAACCAAAATGATGACGTTATATTTGCTGTTTGAAGCCATGGATAAAGGTCTGCTGCGTCTCGATACCGCCATGCCGGTATCGGCGCACGCTGCCTCCATGCCACAAACCAATATTTCATTAAAAAAGGGCGACCGATTACGAGTGCGTGATGCCATACCGGCGCTGGTGGTGCGCTCTGCCAACGATGCGGCGGTCGTGGTGGCCGAGGCGCTGGGTGGAACCGAGAGTGAGTTTGCCAAAATGATGACGGCCAAGGCCAAAGCGATGAAGATGACGGCCACTACCTTTCGCAACGCATCCGGGTTGCCCAACGAGATGCAGCGTTCAACCGCTCGCGATCTCTCTATCCTGGCGTTGCGCCTGATGCAGGATTACCCCGATTATTATCACTATTTTTCGACCGCTTCCTTTACCTTCAGAGGCAAGACCTACAACAGCCACAATCGCATGATAAAAAACTATGCGGGTACCGATGGCATGAAAACCGGCTATATTCGTGCATCGGGCTTTAACGTGGCCACCTCGGTGCTCAGAGGCGAGCATCGTTTAATCGGCGTGGTCATGGGGGGAAGAACCGCACAATCACGGGATGCCGAAATGGTGGCTCTGCTGGACAAGAGCTTTACGCGAGCCGAACAGCTGGCGAAGCTATCGCCCAAGGCGGCCAAGCAAAGTCCAGCCAGTAAGGTGGTGGTCAGCACGCAAACGGTGCGTCAGGTGATCCGGCAGGCACCTGATACCCGGGTGATCACGCGGCCGCCAGTGGTGCCGGCTCCACTACCCCAAGGCGTCCCTACAGGATCCTTGGCGACTGATTTGGGGTGGGCGGTACAGGTAGGCTCTTTTCGTGCCTCCGAGCAGGCCCGGGACCGAGCCTCGGATGCGGCTCGCCGTCTCGACAGTATTGAGTTTGCCCAGGTGTCGGTCAATAAGGTGAGCATTAGTGATCGCACCCTGTTTCGGGCGCAATTGATCGGTCTGCAGCGGGAGCAGGCCAAACGTGCCTGCGAGCGTCTGGTACGCCAGGGCATGGACTGCCTGGTGATCAAGATGCCTAACAGTTAATGGCGGTGAAGTGTGAGGGGGGAAAGCGCGAGGGGGACTAAACCGAGTCTGAAGCTTGGCTTGCACTTCACGCTTCACTATTGACGCTTAACCGTAAAAATAGAAAAGGGGCAACCTAAGTTGCCCCTTTTGAGTCGTCTGATTGGTTTAGTCCATAAACCGATATTGCTCCCTGCAATCCCTGACGTGCCTGTTCCCTTCTGGCGTTCCCTTTCCCGAATCCCTCGGGCTGTCCCTGATGTCATCCTGACCGTTCGTCTTCCTGACGTAACCTGCTTCTCCATCCTGGAGGTGTCCCTGACCACGCCTGTGGTGTCCTGTGCCATCCTGGCAGCCTGTCATCCTGACTGGCTCTTTGCTTCCTGCGAGATACAGAATACCCCGTTTCGTACCGGATTTACGCCGCCACCATAGCGTTTTATGGCTTGTTGCTAATTGCATATTGTGTAAGTGATTGAAAAATATAAGTAATATCGGTTTATGGTGGCGGAAGGCGGCATCAGAAAGCGTGTATTCTGCAGGCTCTTTGCGAGATCTCGCACAAAAGGTGTGGGGTATATCGTGGCGGTTAGCCCTGTCAGGGAGTCGGCGCCGCTTCGTGTTCCAGTAGCCAGGCCTTGCGTGCTATGCCGCCGGCATAGCCGACCAGCTTGCCATTGACACCAATCACCCTATGGCAGGGAATAATAAGGGAGATGGGGTTGCGGCTATTGGCCAGCCCCACGGCGCGAACGGCTTTGGGGTTATCGATCTGCAGGGCAATATCTTTATAACTGCGATGCTCGCCATGGGGGATGGTTTGCAATGCTTGCCATACCTGTTGCTGAAAGTCTGTGCCTTGCGGGGCGAGTGGCAACTCGAAGTGCTGGCGCTGGCCGGCAAAGTATTCATCGAGTTGTTGGCAGGCCAGGAGCTGCAGCGGTGAGCTGGGAGCTATGGGGTGTTCAACTTCGTCGCTAAAGTGCAGGGCCGTAATGACCTCGCCCCGAGTGGCGTCGGCATCTGTTTCCAGAGTGATCCACCCCAGCGGGCAGGCTTGGGTACAAAGGGTCGGCATGGCAGGCTCCAAAATCAAAAACGTAACCGCATTTTTGCCACGGAATACACGGAACTGCACGGAAAAATTAAGTTTGACAGCAAAAATGAAAATTTATCAGGTCAGGCCTTGCACCTAACATGGTATTTTTATCTTTGAATATTTTGTTTTCGTCCGTATTTTTCCGTGTATTCCGTGGCGCGATAATTTCTGATCTTGCAGCTTGGTGTTGTTATTTAAAGTCGCTTAGCTGCCAGGCATCAAAGGCGGGTTCTTCATAAGGGTGGGCGTCTCGTAATGCCGCAATGGCAGGGCGGATCAGTTGATCGTCACAGGCCAGTTCCACCCGAACTTCCGCTACTTGTTCAAGCCGATCGGCCTGGCCAATAAAGGGCGTGGCATTGGCCAGCGGCTTGAACTGGCCGGTGCCACGGGTTTCAAAGCAGCATTGCTCGTAATCACCTATCTTGCCGGCACCGGTCGCAAATACCGCCGCTTTTACCTCGGCAAGATGAGATTCGGGCACAAAGAACACCAACTTATACATAGTCACCTCGATTTGATAAGAGAATGTGAGGGGGGAGGCGTAAAGGGTTAAACCCAACACCTAAGTCTTAAAGGCTGCTTCGCCCTTTCCCCCTCACTCTTTACAAAGCTCCTTGGCAAAACTTTCGTTAGGCTTTTTTCAGAAATTTGGCGACCAGGACAATCTGCACGCCATTGACCTTGCCTTCGACATGCTCGGGGTTATTGGTCAGGCTGATGTTTTTGACCATGGTGCCGCGCTTGGCAGTAAAGCCACCGCCTTTCACATCGAGATCCTTGATAAGAGTGACCGCGTCACCGGCTTGCAGGCGAGCACCGTTGCTGTCGAAGGTGGGATCGCTGTCATCATCTTCGTCAACCTGGCCGGCTTGCGCCCAATCCTGAGTTTCAGGCTCCAGGTACATCATGTCCAGCAAGTCTTGCGCCCACACTTCACTGGACAGTTTTTTAAGCGTGCGCCAGGCCAACACCTGAACTGCCGGTTCCTGGCTCCACATGCTATCGTTCAGACAGCGCCAGTGATTTTGATCCTGGGGCGAGTCCAGTTCTTGCTGGCAGGTTGCACACAAAAGGGCGCAGTGCTCGGCGCTGTCTTCGCTGTAGGGTGCTACGGCCTGCACATTCAGCTGCTCGGTGGCCGCACACAGTTCACAGCGGTGCTCACTGCGGACGAGTAATTGTTGTTCTATCGACATAGTTTGGTTCCCGATATCGGTAAAAAGTGGCAGGATCCTAGCATAAAACCGCCTTGTTGTTGTGGTTATGGTGTTGATGTCTGGTCATCAGGTTTTCATATGATTTGTTCTCAGTGGGAGCAAGCGCAATGAAGAGCAAGAATTCGGTGCCATGGGAGTGGCAGAGCGGCAGGCCTTGCTGGGCTGGGCGCCAACGGAAACCAGGGAGCGCCATTAAATGAGCCATTCAAAAAGAAGGCTACGCCAGTTATTCATTGGCCCGTCGAATAGCCTGCTGGCCCTGGTGGTACTGGGCTGTGTGATTGGCGTGGTAGCGGGCCTGGTGATGACCAGCTTTATTGCCCTGTTGAATATGGTACTGGGCTGGCTGAATGGCGCCACGCTGGAAGACTTTGAATCACTGTCGTTGGGCTGGCGCTTTGGCTTGCCTGTTCTGGGCAGCCTGTTACTGATTTTACTGTATCGCATTACGCCTGCTTCGGCCCAGGCGGTGGGGCTGGCCTATGTGCTGGAGCGCTTGCAATTTGGCCGCGGTCGCTTGCCGCTGGCCAATACGCTGTTTCAATTTGTCGCGGCGCTTATCTCACTCGGCACTGGGCACAGCGTAGGGCGAGAAGGGCCGGCAATACAGATGGGCGCCGGGGTGGCCAGCCTGCTGGGGCAGTATACCCACAGACCCCCCAGCCAGCTGCGGCTGTTGGTAGGCTGCGGTACGGCAGCCGCTATTTCTGCGGCCTTTAATACCCCTCTGGCCGGCGTGTTGTTTGCCATGGAAGTGGTGCTGATGGAATACAGCATCTTGGGGTTTGCGCCCATTATTGCCTCGGCCATTACCGCGTCTGCCTTTACCAGCTCACTGGTGGGCACTCACTCGATATTGACGCCCACCCGCTTGTCACTGGCGAGCTATGGCGATATTCCCAGCCTGTTATTAACGGGTGTCTGGGTGGGATTGGTGGCCGTGGTGTTTCATACCCTGGTGCGGTTATTTCTGCGCTTTCCCATTAAATCCCGTGCCGCCCGGCTGTTACTGGCCGGTGTGATCACCGGCAGCCTGGCGCTGCTGGCTCCCCAAATTCTGGGGTCGGGCTACGACACCATTAATGCCACCTTGAGCGCTCAGTTACCCTGGATGCTGCTGTTATTGATCCTGGCTGCCAAACTGATTGCCACGGCAGCCGCCATCGGGATGGGGGTGCCGGGTGGGCAGATTGCGCCCATGCTGATGCTGGGGGTGTGTGCCGGAGGGGTAGCGGGTGCCCTGGTGCCCGGGGGCTCGGAGCCGGGCTTGTATGCCCTGCTAGGCATGGCTGCCATGATGGGCGCCATGCTGCATGCCCCGTTGGCGGCCATTGCCACCGTGCTGGAATTATCCTTGAGTGCCGAGGCGATGTTTCCGGCCATGACGGTGGTGCTCACGGCCAATCTGGTATGTCAGCATGGATTTCGTCAGCCGTCCTTGATGCTGACCTTGCTTAAAGAACGGGGCCGTTTATTGCAAACGCACCCCTTGCGGACCGCGCTGGCGCAGCGCTATCTGTCCGAACTGGCCAGCTTTCGTTTTGTGGAGGTTGATCTGGCGGCGGATCACAATGTGACGGCCCTGCTGGAGCAACCTTTACCCTGGTTGGTGATCCGACAGGCCGGGCAATGTTATTTGCTGAAACGAGACCAGCTGGAGCAAGCCAGTCAGCAACAGGACCCGGAGCAGCCGGCTACCCTGGCGGAGCTGCTGGCCCCCTTGCTTAATGCCAATCGGCAATTGCAGGAGCTGACAGAGGACGCCTCTTTACTGGCCGGCTTCAAGATTTTACAACAAGAAAATGTTCGCGGCTTTTTAATCCCCGTGGGCCGCCAGGGTATGGGGCTGGTCACCCGCCGTCGGCTGGTAAAAATGCTGACCTCGGATGCACCCATGTATTGATGCATAACGCCTCACGTTTACTTATATTCCTGCTAACGCCTGTTTGGCTTGTTGTTGCCATTTACCGGGCAGGGCGGCGGCGTGGCGCAAGCTGGCTCTGGCTGCTACCGTCTGGCCCAGCCCGTGTTGAGTCAGCCCCAGGTTTAGCCAGGCGGCGGCCAGTGTCGGATCCTGCTCGGTGGCTTGTTGAAAGGCCTCGGCGGCGGCCTCTGGAGCACCGTCGGCATGGCGGGCATTCCCCAACGCAAACCAGCCCATGGCCTGTTCCGGCCAGCGGCTGACGACCGCTTGCCAGGCTGGCAGCGCGGCACGAGCACCGGCCGTGGCCTCAAAGGCGGCAATGCTGTCGATGGCAGTCTGTGCCGAGACGGTTTGCGGTAGCTGGCCCGCCGGCAGAGCCACCATGGCCCAACGATTGCTGCGTGCCCAGGTGGCGTCGAAGCGACTCATATCGGTCACCTGGCGGGATTGTTCTCCGCTGTGCAGTAACAGCTGGCCTCGATTTTGGTCGTAGCCAATGACCACCGCATAATGCCACATGGGGAACACAGGCAGTGACAGGTTTTGTAATACCACTACGGGGTGACCCGCGTCCACTTCCGTTAACAAGGCATCAAAGCCGCCGGTTAACGGGTAGCTGATGCGTTGATGACGGCGAACGGTGGCCAGCATTTCGGGCTGTACGCTGCCTTCGCGTCCGGGCAGAAAAACCTGGGGGATCAACTGATCGACACTGACGTCCATTCCGCTGGCTCCCAACGCCATGGCCAGTGCGGCCGGGCCACACTGGTAGTCCCGCTGACTGTAAAACGGCACGCCGGTAACATAAGACTGGGTGGGGAGCTGCGCCAGCGCGTTGTCAGATAGCTGAGGCCGGGTGGCACAGCCGCCGAGCAGCAGGCTACATAGCAAAACGCCCGCCAGGCGGACGTTTTGAAAAGCGCTCAGACACTGCATTAGCGGGTGAAAGGAAAGACGTTGGTCAAGCCCAGCAGATCCGTGACCAGCAAGATAATAAACACGGTCAGCAGCGCACCCACAACGGCGTTGGCACCGGCAGGCATCTGATCCAGCTGCTCGGCCATTTGCAGTACTTCCTGATCCGACAGGGCCGCAACACGGGCTTCGACTTCGTTCAGTTCAACCCCGTAATTCATCAGCTGCTCACGCACGTCGTTTCGTGCCAGTAAATCATTGATGCGCTCGCGCTCGGCAGTGACCTGAACTGCGTCCAGAGCACTCTGGGTCGACACCAGCTGGCTGGGTTGAGCATGCACGGCCAGTGGCATGGTGCCCATCATCAAAGACAGAATCAGTAAGGGGTTAAGGATCCGAAATAATTTTTTCATTGTTATTATGCTCCTGAAAGAATGAAAACCGATAGTGAATACGGACATCCGGCGTTGCGCCAACATGCGGTACTGCCCTCATCTACTCTTTATTCATTTTAATGGTAGTGAATTTTCATTTATATGGAGACGATAGCAAGCCTTTCCCCTTCTGTTGGCGAACGACTTTTCTTACTTTAGTGCTGGAATCCTTATCCATCAATGGGTTAGTCTCATATGAGTCATTTTGTATTGCGACAACTATCGACACTCAGGGGCCGGGATTCACAGCCAGGCAATATCTGAGCAGACCCTAGTTGAACAAGGATCATCATTATCAAGGTATTGAATATTGCTCAGGCAGCAGGGCTGCTGCTGTCTGCTTTGCTTGTCAGCTTGCCGGTTCGAGCAACAAATGCGGCCGTTGAGCAGTTAACCGTTAAGGTGATTGAGCGGTTCCCTCACGACACTCAGGCGTTTACGCAAGGGCTGGTGTGGCACCAGGGCATCATCTATGAAAGTACGGGATTATATGGCGACAGCAGCCTGCGTAAGGTAAACCCGCAGACCGGCGAGGTGCTGGCCAGGCTTGAGCTGGATCCCGCTTATTTTGGCGAAGGACTGGCGCGCGTAGGTCAGCGGCTGATCCAGCTGACCTGGCGCGAAGGGCTGGCGCTGGTCTATGGTCTGGACGATCTGCGCCTGCAGCAGGCATTTCACTACGGCGGCGAAGGCTGGGGCCTGTGCTTTGATGGCGAAGATTTATGGATGAGCGATGGCTCGAGCCGCTTGTACCGGCGCAGCACTAAGGATTTCTCCTTACTTGAGCAGGTGGCGGTATCGCTTAATGGCCAGCCTCAGCCCAAGTTGAACGATTTGGCCTGCGTGGGAGAGCATATTTACGCCAACATCTGGAAAGAGCCACGACTGGTACGCATCAATAAAAGCAGTGGTCGTATCGAGGCCGGAATAGATGCCCGCGCGCTGGTGGCAGAGAATGGACGGAACAGGGATCCGGAAGCCGTGCTCAATGGCATCGCCTATGATGAGCAAGCAGAGGTGTTTTACCTGACCGGCAAGCGCTGGCCCACGCTGTTTAAAGTGACATGGCAGGAAAAGCAGCGATAAGCGCCAAGCCTGTCTTTTAGTCACAATGATTTGTAGATACTTTTGAAATTAGTGGCTTGTCAGGCAGAGGGTACTACTCCTCCGACACGCCGTGGATTAAAGCCATCTTTACTGGGTAACGGCTGTGAATATTCACTGGATATTCAGTCCATTATCCAGCAAAGATACACGGCAGCAAGCTGCCCCATAAAGGCTCAAACCGCGCCATCCCTGGCGCGGATGGTCGGTTGAGCAGACACCCTCTGCCTTCCCATTGACATCGGTGGCGTCGGTCAGTGATGCTCACCGAAGACTTCCTTCACCCCCAACCCTTCACTTCTTCTGTAACATCGGCCGTAAAAAGCGTGCCGTGTGTGAGCTGGGGTGAGCGGCCACTTGCTCCGGGGTGCCGGCTACCAGTATCTGGCCGCCGCCGCTGCCGCCTTCCGGGCCTATGTCGACGATCCAGTCGGCGGTTTTCACCACATCCAGGTTGTGTTCGATAATCACCACCGTATTGCCGTGATCGCGCAGCCGGTGTAACACGGTCAACAGCAGCTGAATATCCTGAAAGTGCAGCCCGGTGGTGGGCTCATCCAGAATATACAGGGTTTGGCCGGTATCGCGTTTCGACAACTCTTTGGCCAGCTTGACGCGTTGCGCCTCACCGCCCGACAGTGTGGTGGCCGACTGGCCGAGACGAATATAAGACAGGCCTACGTCCATCAGGGTTTGCAGCTTGCGGTGAATGGCCGGCACAGGCGCAAAGAACTCGCAGGCCGCTTCCACCGTCATATCCAGCACCTCATGGATGCTCAATCCCTTGTATTTTATCTCCAGGGTTTCGCGGTTGTAACGTTTGCTCTTGCACACATCGCAGGGCACATAAACGTCGGGCAAAAAGTGCATTTCCACCTTGATCAAGCCATCGCCCTGACAGGCTTCGCAGCGCCCACCCTTGACGTTGAACGAGAACCGGCCCGGCTTGTAACCCCGGGAGCGGGCTTCGTGGGTGGCGGCAAACAGCTCGCGAATGGGCGTGAAGATGCCGGTATAGGTGGCGGGGTTGGAGCGCGGCGTGCGGCCGATGGGGCTCTGATCTATGTCCACCACCTTATCGAGCTTGTCCATGCCCTCTATGCTGCGATAGGGCGCCGGTTGGCTCACGGTGGCCTTGTTCAGCTCGCGATGTGCGATGGGGAACAGAGTATTGTTGATCAGGGTCGACTTGCCCGAGCCGGACACCCCCGTAACGCAGGTCATCAAGCCCAGTGGCAGCTGCAAGTCGACGTGTTGCAGGTTGTTGCCGCTGGCGCCCTTCAGGGTTAGCCAGTGCTCACCGACCGGCGTGCGCTCGGCAGGGATGGCAATGCTCTTGGTGCCGGACAGGTAAGCACCGGTCAGGGAGTCGGGGTTGGCCATCACCTCGGCGGGGGTGCCTTGTGCCACTATGTAGCCACCATGCACGCCGGCACCGGGGCCAATATCCAGCACATGGTCGGCGGCACGAATGGCGTCTTCGTCATGCTCTACCACTATTACCGTATTACCCAGATCGCGCAGGTGGGTCAGGGTAGAGAGTAAGCGTTCATTATCCCGTTGATGCAGGCCAATGCTGGGCTCATCCAGTACATACATGACGCCGACCAGGCCGGCACCAATCTGGCTGGCCAGACGAATGCGCTGGGCTTCACCGCCCGAGAGAGTGTCGGCGCTGCGTGACAGCGTCAGGTAATTCAGGCCCACGTTAACCAGAAAGCCCAGACGGGCGACAATTTCCTTGAATATCTTGTCGGCAATTTGTGCCTTCTGGCCCGACAGCTCCATGTTGGTAAAAAAGGCATGTGCCTCGCCAATGGCCATGTCTGCCACTTGCGGCAGGGTATGGTCGGCGACAAAGACGTGGCGCGGGCCTTCTTTCAGGCGGGCACCGCTACAGCCGGGGCAGGCGCGATGGCTTTGATATTTGGCCAGCTCTTCGCGCACCGAGTTCGACTCGGTTTCGCGATAACGGCGTTCCATATTATGCAGAATGCCTTCAAAGGGGTGCTTGCGCACCAGCACATCGCCGCGATCATTCATGTATTTGAAGTCGATACTGGTGCGCCCCGAGCCATACAGCACCGCCTGTTGCACATCGGCGGGCAGATCCTGATAGGGCACTTCCAGATCAAAGTCATAATGCTCGGCCAGTGACGTCAGCATTTGATAATAGTAGTAGCTGCGTTTGTCCCAGCCGCGGATGGCGCCACCGGACAGGCTGAGCTCGGGGTTGCTGATCACCTTCTCGGGGTCAACAATCTGCTGTACGCCCAGGCCATCACAGGTACCACAGGCGCCGGCCGGGTTGTTGAAGGAAAAGATCCTGGGTTCCAGCTCGGCAATGGAGTAACCACATTGCGGACAGGCGAAGTTGGCGGAAAACACCAGTTCGGTCTGGCTGCTGTCGTCCATGGCCACCACGGAAGCGATGCCTCCGGACAGCTCGAGGGCGGTTTCAAAAGATTCGGCCAGGCGTAATTGCAGATCGTCGCGTACCTTGAAACGATCCACCACCACTTCGATGGTGTGTTTCTTTTGCAGCTCCAGAGTCGGCGGATCCGACAAGTCACACACTTCGCCGTCGATGCGGGCGCGAATAAAGCCCTGGGCGGACAAACTATCGAGTAGCTTGGTGTGTTCCCCTTTGCGATCCCGCACCACGGGGGCCAGCAGCATCAGCTTTTCGCCTTCCGGCTGCTCCAGCACCTTGTCGACCATCTGGCTGACGGTCTGTGCCGCCAGAGGCAGGGAGTGAGTAGGGCAGCGAGGCTCGCCAACGCGGGCAAACAACAGGCGCAGATAATCGTAAATTTCGGTGATGGTGCCCACGGTGGAGCGCGGGTTGTGGGAAGTGGACTTTTGCTCGATGGAAATGGCGGGCGACAGGCCTTCAATATGGTCGACGTCCGGCTTTTCCATCAAGGAAAGAAACTGGCGGGCGTAGGCCGACAGCGACTCGACATAGCGACGCTGACCTTCCGCATAAAGGGTATCGAAGGCAAGCGATGACTTACCCGAGCCGGACAGGCCGGTAATGACAATGAGCTTGTCCCGGGGCAGGTCCAGACTGATATTTTTCAGGTTGTGGGTTCTGGCTCCGCGAACTTCGATTGTATCCATCTGCAACATCACCTTGCTGTAAATTCGATCGGCTAGTATGGCATTGGTTCAATAGCCAGCCAAGTTAGAATAAGGATTAATCTTGACTGCGTCCCCGTGCTAAACTAGCGCCTCTTTTTTATCTTACGTGACTGCGCAAGAGGACTCATGAGCGACGAGCAAGGCTTTAGCCCTCGCGAACGACGGGCTTCCTTTACCCTGGCGGGCATCTTTGGCATGCGCATGCTCGGCTTGTTTATGATCATGCCGGTGTTCGCTTTATACGGTAAAGACTTAATCGGTTTTTCGCCCTTGTGGGTGGGCATAGTGATCGGCATTTATGGTCTGACCCAGGCGGTGTTACAAATTCCGGCCGGTTGGCTGTCGGATCGCATCGGGCGCAAGCCGGTGATTTATGGTGGCCTGGCGTTATTTGCCCTGGGCTCAGTGGTGGCCGCCCTGTCGGACTCCGTCTATGGCGTGGCCATCGGCCGGGTGCTGCAGGGTTCGGGGGCCATTGCCGGTGCCACTTTGGCGCTGGCGGCGGATATTACCCGTGAAGAACACCGCACCAAGGCCATGGCCATCATAGGCGTGTGCATCGGTATTTCGTTTGCCATCGCCATGGTGCTGGGCCCGGTACTGGCGTCGCTGTTCGGCTTGTCGGGCGTCTTCTGGGTCACGGCATTGCTGGCCGTGACCGGCATGTTAATGGTGCGCTTTATGCTGCCCGACTCGGTACACCGTGGCCAAGTTCGTGATGTGACGGCGGCGCCCGAGCTGTTTGGCCGGTTATTAAAAGACAAGCAGCTCTTGCGGCTCGACTTTGGCATTCTGTTGCTGCACCTGACGCTCACCGCCGTGTTTGTGGCCTTTCCGCTGACCTTGCTCGATGCCGGACTGGCGGCGGAACACCATTGGTGGTTGTATTTGCCCGCCTTGTTACTGTCGTTTGTGCTGATAGTGCCGGTGTTGATTGTGGGGGCGCGGCGCAATTTGAACAAGCAGCTGTTTCAGGCCTCCATTCTGGTGATGATGGTGGCCCTGATCCTGATGGCGGCAGGCAAGGACAGTATTGCGGTGCTGGCGCTGGCCATGGTGCTGTATTTTACCGCCTTTAACTTTATGGAAGCTTCGTTGCCGGCGTTCCTGTCGATGCTGGCGCCGGCCGGTGCCAAAGGTACGGCGATGGGAATTTATTCGACCAGCCAGTTCTTTGGTGCCTTTTTGGGAGGGGTGCTGGGCGGCTTGCTGTTCCAGCAACTGGGCGGTGCGGGCGTGTTTTTGCTGGTCGCGGCCTGCATGGCCGTCTGGTTCTGGCTGGCGGCGGGTATGCGTAATGTTAGCAAGGTGCGGTCTCATATCCTGCCTATCGGTGTTAATATAGAAAGTACAGAACGTCGGGAGCACTTACTGGCCCAGCTGCTGGCTTTGCCAGGGGTGCACGAAGCCTTGATTATCCCGGAAGAGGGCGCGGCTTACCTTAAGGTCGACGGCAACATTTTTGAATTGGATCAAGCGCAAAGCTTGATTAACCTGTAAGTACGGAGCAAGTTATGGCCAATAGAGGCATTAATAAAGTTATCCTGATCGGCCACCTGGGGCAGGATCCGGAAGTGCGTTACCTGCCTAACGGTAATGCGGTGGCGAACATTACCCTGGCCACCAGCGAAACCTGGCGCGACAAGCAATCCGGCGAGCAGAGAGAGCGTACCGAATGGCACCGGGTGGTGTTTTTCGGCAAGTTGGCCGAAATTGTGGGTGAATACCTGCGCAAGGGCTCTCAGGTGTACGTAGAAGGTCGCCTGCAAACCCGTAAGTGGCAAGATCAAAGTGGCCAGGATAAATACACCACCGAAGTCGTGGTCGATATGGGCGGCACCATGCAAATGCTGGGTGGTCGTCCACAAGGCGGCGGTCAGCAACAGGGTGGTGGTCAAGGCAACTGGGGCCAGCAGGGCGGACAGCCGCAAGGTGGTCAGCAATACGGTGGCCAACAGCAGGGCGGTCAAGGCAACTGGGGCCAGCAAGGCGGCCAGCAGCAGCCTGCACCTCAAGGACAGCCGCAATATGGCCAGCAGCAAGCCGCTGCGCCACAAAACAAGCCAGCCAGCCCGGCGCCTACCTACAATGAGCCGCCCATGGACTTCGATGACGACATTCCGTTCTGACCCGGAATAATCCAAGACATTGACGGTCAAGCCTCCGCGAAAGTGGGGGCTTTATTTTTAGCTGACAGACCCGTGATTAAACCAGCGGTTGACGCCTCTTTCAATAACGAGAGTAAAGGGCGCGAGTGTCCTTTACCATGGCCGTTCTTAGCCGCAAAGGTGATATCCTGTTTGATTCATCTATCCCAATACACGCAGAGCATGTTCGATAACATAATGATTGATAGCCGATCCTACCTGGCAGACCGCCCGTGAAAACACCCAAACGCCTACAGCCGCTCGTCGATGACGGTTTAATCGACGAAGTGCTCAGCCGCCTGATGAGCGGTAAAGAAGCCGATGTTTTCGTTGTTCGCTGTGGCGAGCATATTCGTTGCGCCAAAGTCTATAAAGAGGCGATGAAGCGCAGCTTTAAAAAGGCGGCGCAGTATCAGGAAGGCCGCAAGGTACGCAGTGGCCGACAGGCTCGAGCCATGGAAAAAGGCTCTAAATATGGCCGCCAGCAGCAGGAAGAGATTTGGCAGAATGCCGAAATCGATGCGCTTGCCCGCCTGGCCAGTGCCGGGGTGCGGGTACCCGAAACGTTCGGTTGCGTTGATGGCGTCTTGTTAATGGAGCTGGTCAGCGATGAGGCCGGTGATGTGGCTCCGCAGCTGGGTGAGGTAACAATGTCGGAAGAGCATGCGCTGGAAGATCACGCTCTGATGATGCATTACATTCGGCTCATGCTGTGCGCGGGCATAGTGCACGGTGACCTGTCCGAATTTAACGTCCTGGTTGATGATTACGGCCCCGTGATTATCGACCTGCCGCAAGCGGTGAATGCCGCCGCCAATAACAGCGCGCAAGCCATGTTTGCCCGCGACGTCAATAATATGCGTCGCTATTATGGCGAGTTTGCCCCCGCCTTGTTGCGTACCCAGTACGCCAAAGAGATGTGGGCCTTGTTCGAGGAGGGTAACCTGACACCTAACACCCCCCTCACCGGCGAGTTTGAAGATGACAGCAACAGCGCCGATGTAGACTCGGTACTGGAAGAAATCAAAGCGGCGATGGAAGAAGAACGGGAACGCAAAGAGCGCATCCGTGAAGCCGATGAAAGTGCATAGCGCGAGCCGCCTGTATCTCTCAAGGCCCCGCGACAGCGGGGCCTTGTCACAATAGCGACGTGATTGAGCCAGCGTTGTGCTGCTCATGTCATGAATAACGGGCACTGTGATCGGCGCCACTCACTTGCTTCCCGTCGCTCCTCTGACACGGAATGACGCACTGGGAGCCATTAATCCGCCCACATGCCAATAAAAGGGGCTTTGGGGGCGTACTCCAATAGCGTTGGTGTTTTAGCGACTAGGCTAGGATAATGGCGAATAGGAGTTGTTAGGTGCACTTTAGGTGATAACAGCCACATTCAAGGAAGAAAATCGGTGCCCGCCGTGTAGCCAAGGATTTTTGATGAAATTTACCAATCAACTTACAGCCACTATCAGCTTGTGCATATTGGCGGCCGTAATGATGGTGCTGGTAGGAGCTGGCATCAGCTTCTACCAGATGGGGGCCGTGTATCAGCAGCGCCAGGTCGACTCTGTGGTGCGCTTGATTAATGAAGGCTGGAAAACCGGAGCCGAGCAGCAGGAGATCATAGACAAGTGGCTGCCGTCATTTCTGGATGTGAACGATATTATCTACCTGGAAGTGCTGCAGGAAGACACGGCCCTGTATCGCTTTCATGTCTCGCAGCCCTTGTCGGAAAGCGAGTTGTCGCTGGAGTATCAGCGGCCGCTTGACGCCCACCCTCAGCTGCACCTTCATCTGGTGTTGCGACCCCCTTTCTATCAGATGGCCGATTCTCTGGCCGCGCTGTCCGGTGTGACCGGGGCCATTCTACTGGTGTTTCTGGGGACGCTGTTCATTCTGCGCTGGTTTCGGCGTCAGTTGCGCGGCGTCGAGCTCCTCGAACTGCGCGGGCAGTCTATCTTGCAAGGCAAGCAGAATTTACTGCAGCATGACCCCAAGGAAGAGTGGCCACACTTTGCCAGTCAGGCGCTGGACAAGCTGCTGCTGGAATTGAAAGAAGCGGGTAAAGAGCGCAGTCGCTTCGATACCTATATGCGTGCCAATGTGTTTGTGGATAAAAAGACCGGTATCGGCAACCGGGCCTTTTTCGATAACCGTCTGCAGGCGGCGCTGAACGATTCCGCCAGTCATTCCGGTGCCCTGTTGTTGGTCGAGCTGCAGGATCTGGAACAGATCAACCATCACCTGGGCTATGAGCGCGGCGACGAAATATTGTCTTCTGCGGCCATCTATCTGAGTCACTTTATTCGTCGTATCCCCGGGGCCCTGCAGGCGCGTTATAACGGCAATACCTTTGCCTTGCTGTTCCCCAACCTGGTCGAAAGCGAGGCACAGGAAGCGGCGCGTCAGGTAATGAAGGTATTGCGCCGGCTGCATTGGCCCGATGATGTGAGTGACCCGGCCATTTATATCGGTGGCGTCTGTTTTCGTTATCAGGAGCAGTTATCCCAGATCCAGGAAGAAGCAGAGCTGGCTCTGCGCAGTGCGGCACTGCAGGGGGGAGACGGATACTTTATGTATTATAAAGGCGTCACCGAAGAAAACATGGGCAAGGGAACGGTTCGCTGGCGTACCTTGCTGAGCCGCATCCTGGAGCAGGACCTGATTATGCTGGATCGTCAGGGGGTCTATACCGACACCAGCCAGGCGCCCATCAAGTATGAGCTACTGGCGCGCATTAAGGATGAGCAGGGGCGGGAGCTGTCGGCCGGGCACTTTTTGCCGATGGCAGAAAAATGCGGACTGCTGAAGGAGGTGGACAAGGCGCTGCTGCTAAGGGCCCTGATGCTGTTACAGCAAGACGAGCAGAACACGACCCTGTCGGTCAATATCTCGGCGGCCAGCCTGCTGCACAGTGGGTTTCATAGCTGGCTGGTATTTGAATTGATCCAGCTGCCCAAATCGCTGCTTCAGCACCTGGTTATCGAGCTGTCCGAGGCCCAGGTAAGTCGACACTTTCAGGCGCTGGGCAAGCCCCTGCGAGCCCTCAAGGCATTGGGGTGCCGGTTGTCGATTGATCATGCGGGGCAGGATGTGGTGAGCGCACAATATATTAAAGACTATGATCTGGATTACCTGAAACTGCATTCCAGCCTGGTGCGGGACATCAACCGCAAGCCGACCAATCAGATGGCCGTCAGAAGCTTAATTGGTAATTGCGTGGGCAGCCAGACCCAGGTCATTGCCATGGGGGTGGAAACCGCTGACGAATGGCAATGCTTGTCGCAACTGGGTATTCATTCCGGCCAGGGTTACTTTTTTGCCTGTCCCGAGCGCCTGGCGCCGCCCTAGCGAGCCCCTTGCAGGCCACCGGTGTGAATAAAGAGCAGCCGACTGCCGGCGGCGGGGTAGGCGCCGGCGGCAATATCGCGAAACAATCCCAGCAGCGCCTTGCCGCTGTAAATCGGTTCCAGCGGGATGGCAAGCTGGCTGGCCAATAGCGCAATCTCGGCCCTATCGCTGGCCGAGCATTTGGCATAGCCCCCGCCATGATGATCAAGCGCCAGTTGCCAGCCGTCGTCTTGTGCGGCCGGGGGATACAAACGACAGATTTCGTCGGCTAGCCAGCTGGCACCCTTCAATACCGCATACCCGGTTACTCGGCAGTGGGAAGGACGCGCAGACAGCAGCCCCGCCAGGGTGCCCCCACTGGCGACCGGCAATATCACTTCATCAAGGCCGGGCAGTCGCTGCCCCAGCTCCTGCCACAGTTCAGCCACCCCGGGCAGCGCCAGAGCACAGCTCCCTCCCTCGGGAACGACCAGGTAACCCGGATAGCGTTGCGCCAGCTCGGCCAGCCAGCCGGCCTCCTGACGCCGGCGATATTGCTGGCGGTCGACAAATTCCAGCGACATGCCCCAGTGGCGGGCATCGCTCAGGGTGGGGTTGTCACGACTGCTCGCTTCGCCACGAACGATGCCGACGGTGGGCAGGGCAAGCTGGTGACCTGCCGCGGCAAGAGCATGCAGATGGTTGGAATAGGCGCCGCCAAAGCTGAGTATGCCCGTCGCCCGGTCCGACAGAGCCTGGCGCAGTATGTATTTAAGTTTGCGCCACTTGTTGCCGGAAATAGTCGGGTGCAACAGGTCATCACGCTTGAGCCAGAGGGTCAGCCCGTGCCGGGTCAACAAGGGGTGGTGCAGGGGCTGCAGGCAGGATGCCGCGGGAGGTGATGAGTACAGTCGATGCCAGGAGGATAAAGTCATCACAAAATAAAAAAAGAAGGAATCCGGTAAGTCTAGGGAACTTATTGTTTTATTGAAACCCTTACCCGCTGATGTGTGGTTTTAGCTATGCTTGTTCCTTGCCAGTAGTGGGCTGCATTGATAAAGTTAGCCGCACTTTCCGCATCTTTCTTAATCCAAGGTCCCCTTCAGCATATGTTTAAAAAGCTAAGAGGCATGTTTTCCAACGATCTCTCGATCGATTTGGGCACGGCCAACACACTCATCTACGTTAAAGATCAGGGCATTGTTCTTAACGAGCCTTCTGTTGTGGCGATTCGACAGGAAAGGTCGGGCCAGAGCCAAAGTGTTGCCGCCGTGGGTCATGCTGCCAAACAAATGCTGGGGCGAACCCCGGGAAATATTGCGGCCATTCGCCCCATGAAAGACGGTGTGATCGCCGACTTTTATGTGACCGAGAAAATGCTGCAGCACTTTATCAAGCAAGTACACGACAATAATTTCTTTCGACCCAGCCCCCGGGTGCTGGTGTGCGTGCCTTGCGGATCCACCCAGGTAGAGCGCCGCGCCATCAAGGAATCGGCCCTGGGAGCTGGTGCGCGTGAAGTCTATTTGATCGACGAGCCCATGGCGGCAGCGATTGGGGCGGGATTACCCGTCTCCGAAGCAACCGGCTCCATGGTGGTCGATATTGGTGGCGGAACCACGGAAGTGGCGATTATCTCGCTGAACGGCGTGGTGTATTCGCAATCGGTACGAGTTGGTGGCGATCGCTTCGACGAGTCCATTATCAACTATGTGCGCCGCAACTATGGTTCGTTAATCGGTGAGGCCACGGCAGAGCGCATCAAGCACGAAGTCGGTTCGGCGTACCCCGGTGACGAAGTACTGGAAATTGAAGTGCGCGGCCGTAACCTGGCCGAAGGGGTACCCCGCAGTTTTACCCTTAATTCCAACGAGATCCTGGAAGCGCTGCAAGAGCCGTTGTCGGGCATCGTGAGTGCCGTGATGGTGGCGCTGGAGCAGTCACCTCCCGAGCTGGCGTCGGACATTTCCGAGCGCGGCATGGTGCTGACCGGCGGTGGCGCCCTGTTGCGCGATCTTGATCGTTTATTGATGGAAGAAACGGGTATTCCGGTCGTCGTGGCTGATGATCCCATGACCTGCGTGGCCCGAGGCGGCGGCAAGGCATTGGAAATGATCGACATGCATGGCGGAGACTTGTTCCATTACGATTAATGACGGGGCCGAGCACATCGGCCTGCCTATTGCTCCATGAAACCGATTTTCGGTCGAGGTCCTTCTCTCCCAATCCGCCTGGCGCTGGCGGTGGTGTTGTCGTTGGTACTGATTATTGCCGACAGCCGCTACCAGAGCTTTAACGGGATCAAGGTTTACCTTAACTCTCTGGTCAGCCCCTTGCAGTACATGGCGAACAGCCCCCGGATCCTGCTCGACTCTGCGTCGAGCCAGTTGCTGTCCAATCAGGCACTGCTGGCCCAGTCACAACGACTGGAAAAGCAGCTGTTTTTGCTGCGTGACGACCTGCTGCGCCTGCGTCACCTGGAGCAGGAAAACAAACGACTGCGGGACTTGCTGGGATCGCCGGTGCGTTTTGATACTCGCCGTATGGTGGCGGAGATCATGGCGGTAGACACGGACCCGTTTTCCCATCAGGTGGTGATCGACAAAGGCAGCTTAGCCGGGGTGTTTGAAGGCCAGCCGGTACTCAACGAACAAGGGGTGGTGGGTCAGGTTATTTCGGTGGGCAAGACCACCAGCCGGGTGTTGCTGATCACCGATACCAGCCATGGTATCCCGGTGCGGGTGGCGCGCAACGACATCCGGGCCATTGCCAGTGGCAGTGGCCAGCTCGACCGCCTGTTGCTGCATAATATTACGCGTAATACCGATATCCGGGAAGGAGATGTCCTGTTGAGCTCCGGCCTGGCAGGGCGCTTCCCGGAAGGCTATCCGGTAGGGCGAGTCAGCCGGGTCGGCTACGAAGAGGGCCAGCCCTTTGCCGATATTCGGGTGCAGCCCTTTGCCGCGCTGGACCGGGTGCGCTATTTATTGCTGCTGTGGCCGGAGCCGAAAGTGATTGATGTGGATGAAGCGGTCGCACAGCGACCCGATACCCGTGAGCAAGTAGCACAATGAGAAGCTTTTCTTTGAAAGGGCGCCTGGTGATTGCCACCAGTCTGTTGTTGGCACTCATGTTATCCATCCTGCCGCTGCCCGATCTGATCGCCCCCTTTCGACCCGACTGGCTGCTGGTCACCCTCATCTACTGGACCATAGCCCTGCCACACAGAGCCAATGTGGGCACGGCATTCTTTTCCGGACTGGTGCTGGATATGCTGCTCGGCTCCGTGCTGGGCATTCATGCCCTGGCCCTGGTGATCCCTGTCTATCTGGCCGCCTCCCAGTTTCAGCGCATGCGCAACTACTCGGTCTGGCAGCAGGCGTTCGTGGTGGGCGCGCTGGCCATTATCAACAAGCTGCTGATCTTCTGGGCCGCCTACATGAATCGAGACATACAGCTCGATTACCACTATTTTTGGTCTATCGTCAGTAGCATGGTGTTCTGGCCCTGGATATTTTTGCTGCTGCGCAAATGTCGCCGCCAGTTCGCCCTGTCTTGAGGTTGCCTATGTCCCCCCTGATTTATCTTGCCTCCGGCTCTCCGCGTCGCCGCGAGCTGCTTGCTCAGCTGGAGTTGCCATTCGAGTTGCTGCTGCCTCAGGTGGAAGAACGGCAGCAGGTCGGTGAAACGGCGGCAACCTATGTACAGCGTCTGGCCCGTGACAAGGCGAATGCCGGCGTGGCCATGGCCCCTTTGCCGTTGCCGGTACTGGCTGGCGACACCATAGTGGTGTTGGACGGTGAGGTACTGGAAAAGCCTGCAGACCAGGCCGAGGGCTACGCCATGCTGCGGCGTCTGTCCGGCCGAACCCATCAGGTGATGACGGCGATGGCCTTGGCCAGCCACCGGCAGCTTGAAGGGGTGACGGTGTGTACCGAGGTGACGTTTCGTGAGCTGACCGACGCGGATATTACCCGATATTGGGCCAGCGGCGAGCCCACCGACAAGGCCGGTGGATATGGTATTCAAGGACTGGGTGGGCGTTTCGTAGAACGAATCAATGGCAGTTACAGTGCCGTGGTGGGCTTGCCCCTGGTAGAAACCGAAGCCTTATTGCGCCGGGCAGGGGTTTTGTTGGGCTGATTGCTTATCCCGTCGCCATTCTATGATAGTTTAGAGAACATTAACTTCTTCTATGTACGGTGCAAGCATGTCGGCAGAACTGATCATCAATGTGACTCCCGCAGAAACCCGAGTCGCGCTAGTGGAAAATGGAATTCTGCAAGAAGTGCATGTCGAGCGTCAGTCGCGGCGCGGCATAGTCGGCAATATCTACAAAGGCAAAGTCAGTCGGGTACTGCCCGGCATGCAGGCCGCCTTTGTCGATATTGGCGGCGAACGAGCCGCCTTTTTACACGCCTCCGATATAGTCCCCCATACCGAATGTGTCGATACCAAAGAACAGGCGCACTTTCAGGCCGGTAACATTGCCGAGCTGGTGCGCCAGGGGCAGGACATAGTGGTGCAGGTGGTCAAGGATCCGTTGGGCACCAAAGGCGCCCGACTGACCACCGACATTACCCTGCCTTCCCGTTATCTGGTGTTTATGCCCGGCAGTGCCTATGTGGGTGTGTCGCAGCGCATCGACTCCGAGCAGGAGCGGGACCGGCTCAAGCAAATCGTGGGCAGCTATGTGGACGAGCAGGGCGGTTACATCATACGTACCGCCGCCGAAGGCGTGGGGGAAGACGAGCTGGCGCAGGACGCGGCCTTTCTCAATCGCCTGTGGCGTAAAATTCAGGAGCGGCGCAGCAAGTATTCCGCCTGTTCCATGTTGTATGAAGACCTAGGGCTAAGTTGTCGTATCGTGCGGGATTTTGTGGGAACCGAGCTGGACAGGGTTCGTATCGACTCCCGTGGCACCTGCGAGACCCTGGGGGGCTTTGTCGAGGAATTTGTCCCCGAGTTGGCGGGAAAAATCGAGTATTACCAGGGTGAAGCGCCGATCTTCGATCTTTATGATGTAGAAAACGAAATTCAGCGGGCGCTGGATCGCAAAGTCGAGCTCAAGTCCGGCGGCTACCTGATTATCGATCAAACCGAAGCCATGACCACGGTCGATATCAATACCGGCGCCTTTGTCGGCCATCGCAACCTGGAAGAAACCATCTTCAATACCAACACCGAAGCCACCCAGGCCATTGCCCGACAGCTGCGACTGCGTAATCTGGGCGGTATTATCATTATCGACTTTATCGATATGTATGACTCGGATCACAAGCGGCGGGTGCTGCACAGCCTGGAGATGGCACTGGCAAAAGACAGAGCCAAAACCAACGTGAACGGCTTTTCGCAGTTGGGACTGGTAGAAATGACGCGCAAGCGCACCCGGGAAAGCCTGGAGCATGTGCTGTGCGGGACCTGCCCCGAGTGCAATGGCCGAGCACGGGTCAAAACCGTCGAAACCGTCTGCTATGAAATCCTGCGCGAGATCACCCGGGTCAACAAGGCCTACGACGCCGACAAGTTTGTGGTGTATGCCTCACTGGCAGTGGCATCGGCACTGCAGGAAGATCAGTCTCACATGCTGGCCGAACTGGAAGTCTTTATCGGCAAGCAGGTAAAAGTGAGCAGTGAGCCGCTGTATAACCAAGAGCAGTTTGATGTGGTGATGATGTAGTGTCAGTGGTGTTCCGGCGAAGTTTGAACTGGGCCTGGCTCAGTCTGGCGGCGGTGGCGGTGTTGCTGGCGGTGCTGGTGACCTTGTTGCGCTTTGGTTCGCCCTGGCTTGCTGGCTGGCAACAGCAGTGGCTGGATCAACTGCTGGAGGATCAGCAGCTGACGCTTGAAATCGGTCAGCTCGGTCTCGGCTGGCAGGATTACGGGCCTGTGCTGGTGGTGAACCAGGTGAGCCTGCATCAGGAGGATGCCCCGGCCCTCACCTTGCGCCGCGCCCTGGTGGATGTGCAGTTGTGGCACAGTATTCGCCAGTGGCGACCGGTACTGAACGAGCTGACGCTGGAGGGGCTGCGGCTGCCGCTCACCCTGGGCAGCGAGCCCGATGCCGGCCCCGGAACCATCGACTGGAGTGGGGTGCGGCATCTGATACTGGAGGGGGTCGAGCAGTTTTCTCTGCAGGATGCCCAGCTCATCGTCAGCGGCCCGGATCAAGACTTGTTCGAGCTGCACCTTCCCGATTTACACTGGCAAAATGCTCCGGGTCTGCATCAGGGCCAGGGGCGGCTGGGCTTTGGCCCGGATGCCAGTCAGCAATTTCAGCTCAGCAGCCATTTTACCGGATCCGCCGATCGGCTGGACGGCAGCATTTACCTGCAGGCCGATGCCGTGGATGCGACCAAGGTCCTCAGCCGTATTCGGCCCGAGGATCCGGCGGTGAGTGCGGAGGTGAACTTCGAGTTCTGGCTGGAGTGGCAGCAGGGGCAACTGAGTGCCGGCTTGCTCGAACTGGGTGAAAATCGCTTCGGCTGGGGCGAGCAGCACCATATCGCCATCCAGGGAGGGCGACTGCAGTGGCAACCCACGGCGGCGGGCTGGCAGCTGGCCAGCAGCGATATCGACATTAGCGTGGATGATGAAGCCTGGCCGAGCTGGCATTTGCAGCTGGATCGGCATCAGGATCGCCTGCAGGGCTATCTGAACCGCCTGACCTTTACCGACCTGGCGTTACTGGCGCAATGGGGGGAAAGCTTCTGGCCCACCCCCGCACGTCAGCTGGAGGGCATAGCACCGCGTGGCCAGCTAACCGAGGTGTATTTTTCTGCCGATGCCAATATGGAACATTGGCGCTGGCAGGGCGAGCTACGGGACATTAGTACGCAAGCCTTTGAATGGGCGCCACAAACCCGGGGGCTGAGTGGTAGTTTCGTGGTGGCGGCCGACGGGGGCGAGCTGAATGTACAGCAGCAAGCCGCCGCCGACTGGAGGTTTGACGAGGCTTTTCGGGTTCCTTGGCCCATGCAGCGACTCTCTGCAGAGTTGCAGTGGCACAAACAAGACGAAGGGTGGCGGTTGTGGAGCCGCCAGCTCGAAGTCGACACCCGGGATCTGACCCTGCAGGGCTGGTTCAGCTTGCTGCTACCCGAACAAGCCTCTCCCTTGCTGAGTGCCTCGGCGCGGGTCGATGTATTGCGCGCCGAGCAAGCCTTCAGCTATTTTCCCGAGCCGCTGATGGGCTCGGCCCTGGTGGACTATTTGCAGGGGGCCATTGCCGGCGGCCAGGCCGAAGGAGCCGAAGTACTCTGGTACGGCCGGTTGAACCAGTTTCCCTACCATGACGAAAGCGGTATCTTCCAGGCGCGAGTGCCGCTGCGTCAGGCACAATTTCGCTTTGATCCCCACTGGCAGCCCTTATCGGATTTAAACCTGGATCTGCTGTTTGAAAACGATGGTCTTTACATGAAGGGGAGTCAGGGGCGGCTCGGTGCCGTTAATGCCAGCGCCATCGATGCCCGCATTGCCCCGTTGAACCAGACCGCCAAGCTGGAGCTGAGTGCCGAGATCAACGGCGATGGTGAGGCGGTCACCGCCTATTTACAAGACTCTCCGCTGGCCACCTCTGTGGGTATTACGCTGGAGCAGGTGCAGGTTAGCGGCCCACTGGACGCCCGACTGGCGTTGACCATACCCCTGCAGGGGGGCGCGGTGGCGGTAGATGGCCAGGTGGATTTTGCGCGTAACAAGGTGCGGGTCAAGCCGCTTGATTTGCCGCTGGATGAAGTGAGTGGCCGTTTGTTGTTTGATGAACGGCAAACCCGGTTCCAGGATCTGCAGGCCCGGTGGCACGGGCAGCCGTTGCGGCTGGACTATAACGGCCAGGATACGGGGGAGGCCTATGAGGTCAAGCTGGCGATCCGGGGGCAGTTGCAGGCTGAAAAATGGCATGGCCTGTCTCCGTCGCTGAAGCAGTTGGCAGGCAGCACCGACTGGCGCGGTCAGCTGGATCTGACCCTGCCCGATCAAGGGGCGCTGCACTATCGTTTTAGCGCCGATTCGGCGTTGACCGGGCTCGGCAGTCGGTTGCCCCCGCCACTCGATAAGCCAGCCGGACGCAATCAGCCCAGCCAGGTGACGCTCAGTGGTAACCTGGAGCGGGCACAACTTGAACTTAATCTGGGCGAGCATATCAACGGCCAGGCCAGGCTGGCGTTCGCCGAGACGGGACCACGAGTACAGCAGCTTTGGCTGTCGGCCGGAGCCGGGGTGAATGCGGCCTTGCCCAGAGCCCCACTGGATATAGCGGTACGGGTTCCCGACCTGCCGCTGGATGACTGGCTGGCGTTATTGACCGAGCTGCAGGAGCCCTTGTCGGGCAACGGCGAGGGGGCTGTGGCGAGCACTGGCGGCATCAGCTGGCCCAGCCCTTATCGTGTCGCGGTGCAGGCCAGCCGTGGCCAGCTGTGGCAGCAGCCGCTGAATCAGCTCAGGTTATCCATCAGCCCTCAGGGCACGGCACGGCAACAACTGCATATTCAGGCCGAACAGGCCGAGGGCCGCGTCAGTTTTGGCGGCCAGCAACCCCTGCAGGCCAACTTCAGGCGTTTGTGGCTGGGCCAGGAAACAAAGGCGGCAGAGGCGTCCAGCCGAGGGGCCGAGTCGGTAATAAAGATACAGCCCAAACAGATACCGGCACTGCAGTTTCAGTGTGACGATTGCCGCTGGCAGCGGCTGGCGTTGGGCAAGCTGGCATTTGAACTGCAACCTCAGCCCGGGGAAAATGGTATACAGTTAACCGATCTGGTTCTGGATGGCCCCTTGCTGCAGGTGCAGGCTCGTGGCCAGTGGCTGCAGCAGCAAAGTGTCAACTTGAGCCGCCTGGAATGGCAAAGCAGCAGTGCGTCTTTGCAGCGGTTGTGGCAGGCACTTGATAAGGAGTCGCCCTTTAGTGATACCTCGGCCCGGCTCGATGGTGAACTGCGCTGGCTGGACGTGCCCTGGCAACCCGAGCTTGCCAGCATGAATGGCACCCTGGCGCTTGATACCGGGGCGGGCGTCTTACGGGAAATCAACGACCGGGGAGCCGGCCTGCTCTCGGTGTTCAGCCTGGAGTCGGTATTGCGCCGGCTGCGCCTGGACTTTCGGGATGTGTATGCCGAAGGCTTTTACTTTGATCGCATCAGCGCCCGTGGCGAGCTAAGCAATGGACGATTGCAAAACGACGACCTGTTGCTGAAAGGGGCGGCAGGTGACTTGAAAGGCAGGGGAGCTGTCGACTTTGCCGCAGAGCGGATTGACTATGAGTTTGAGCTGACCCCCAATTTAACCGGTAATCTTCCGGTGCTGGCGGCGTTTGCCGTGACCCCGGTCACCGGGCTGTATGTGCTGGCACTGTCCAAGGTGCTGGGACCGGTCGTCGATGTGTTTACCCGCATTCGTTATCGGGTGACCGGGCCGCTGGCGCACCCCGAGGTGACCGAGCTGGGACGAGACAGACAGCGAGTAGCGGTGCCGGATGCGCCGTAAAAGGCAAGGAGTAAAGAGTGAGGTGTAAAAGGTGAGGGGGAAGGTGAAAGTGAAAGGAAAACCGTCAGCTTGCAGTTGTCAGTTACAGCCCATCCCCGAATTTGCGCGTTAGGTGTTTGCGCCTCACACCTCACCATGCATAAGGAGCAGATAAATAATGGAATTGGTAGCGATACAGATAAATGCCGGACCCGACTGGGAAGCTAATCGAGCGCGACTGGCCTCCCAGTTGCAGCAATTACCCGCTCAGCGGCCGTTATTGGTGCTGTTGCCCGAGAATGCGGCGACGTTCGGCAATAAAAAAGCGATACAGCAGCAAGCAGAGCCACTGGGCGAGGGCCCGATTCAGGCTCAGTTCAGTCAGTGGGCGCGCGAGCATGGCATTTGGCTGGTGGTCGGCTCCATGCCGACCCGCATCGAGGGCAGCGAGCGACTGCATGCGACCAGCCTGGTGTATAACGAGCAGGGCGAGCGAGTCGGGCATTATCACAAGTTGCATCTGTTTGATGTGGACGTGGCCGACAATCAGGGCCGTTACCGTGAATCCGACAGCTATGCGCCCGGCGATGAACTTTGCGTGATCGACAGTCCCTTCGGGCGTTTGGGCTTGTCTATCTGTTATGATTTGCGTTTTCCTGAATTATATCGGGCGTTGCGCGCCAGGGGCGCCGACATTTTACTGATACCGGCAGCCTTTACCCGTGTGACGGGACAGGCACACTGGATGCCCTTGCTGCAGGCCCGCGCCATTGAAAACCAGTGCTATGTGCTGGCGGCAGGCCTGTATGGTGAGCAGGGTGCACGGCAAACCTGGGGGCACTCGGTGATTATCAACCCGTGGGGGGAGATCGAGAGCTGTTTACCCAAAGGGGAAGGGCTGATAGTGGCACCCATAGACACAGAGCGACTGGCCCTTATTCGTCGGCAAATGCCAGTGGCCCAACATGCCCGCTTAAGCGCGGTTTGGAGAAGTGAATGAGTATTGAACAAATTAACCGCAGCATTTTGGTACCCAACGAACTGGATATGGCACTGCTGGATGCCCAGCTGGCTCGACTGAGCCGGCATCAGATTGACTTTGCCGATCTTTATTTTCAAAACAGCGTACACGAGTCCTGGGTACTGGAAGACGGCATCGTAAAAGACGGCAGCTATAACATAGAGCAAGGCGTGGGCGTGCGTGCCGTCAGTGGGGAAAAAACCGGGTTTGCCTATTCCGATGAACTGACGGCCAGCTCGCTGGATCAGGCGGTCAGTGCCGCTCGCGGTATTGCAGAAAAGGGCGGCGATGGCCGCTTCAAGATCGGCCAGGAGCGCCCCGTTACCAGCCGGTATATGGCGGTCAATCCACTGGATAGCCTGACTCGCGAGCAAAAGATTGAGCTGCTACAGCAGATGGACGCCTTCGCCCGCAGCCTGGATCCCTCGGTCACTCAGGTGATCGCGTCGATTTCAGGGGTGTACGAAGAAATTCTGGTGTTGGCCACCGATGGCACGCTGGCCACCGATTTGCGGCCACTGGTACGGTTGAACTGTTCGGTCCTGGTTGAGCGCAAGGGACGTCGTGAGCGCGGCAGCAGTGGCGGCGGCGGTCGAGTGGGCTATGAATACTTTTTAGAAGAGCTCGACGGCCAGCCCAGAGCCATGAGCTATGTAAAGGAAGCGCTACGCCAGGCTCTGGTCAACCTGGAAGCCATTGACGCGCCTGCGGGCACCATGCCGGTGGTGCTAGGTGCGGGCTGGCCGGGCGTCTTGCTGCATGAAGCGGTAGGCCATGGTCTGGAAGGGGACTTCAACCGCAAGGGCTCGTCAGCCTATGCGGGACGCATCGGTGAGCAGGTGGCCTCCAGCCTGTGTACCATAGTGGATGACGGCACCCTGGCCAATCGTCGCGGCTCCTTGACCATAGACGATGAAGGGACCGCCACCGGTTACAATGTGCTGATCGAAAACGGCATCCTCAAAGGCTACATGCAGGACAAGCTGAATGCGCGGCTGATGGGCATGGCGCCCACCGGTAATGGCCGCCGCGAGTCTTACGCCCATTTGCCCATGCCGCGGATGACCAACACTTATATGCTGCCGGGAGAAACCCCGCCGGAAGAGATCATCAAGAGCGTGAAAAAGGGCATTTATGCGCCCAACTTCGGCGGTGGTCAGGTCGATATTACGTCTGGCCGGTTCGTGTTTTCCGCCTCCGAAGCCTATCTGATCGAAGATGGCAAGATCACGGCACCCATCAAGGGCGCGACCCTGATTGGTAACGGCCCCGAGGCCATGAGTCAGGTGTCCATGGTGGGTAACGATCTGGCACTGGATGCCGGCGTGGGTGTGTGCGGTAAAGACGGCCAAAGCGTACCGGTCGGCGTGGGTCAGCCAACCCTGAAGCTGGATCAACTGACGGTAGGTGGCACGCAATAAAACACAGCCGTAAGCTGTAAGCGATAAGCTATCAAAAAAGGCACCGCATCTACAGATGCGGTGCCTTTTCTTTAACTGACAGCTTATAGCTTACGGCTGACCGCTGTTCTTTATTCTTCTGCAATATTTGCTTTCAGGTACTGAAACAATTCGCGGTAGGCGGCGGGGGGCAGGCCGGCGGCCAGCTCTTTGCGGCCGGTGCGAGCCAGTTGGCGCAGTTTCTGCCGGTCCAGGTGGCGGTGCTCGAACATCAGCGCGTTCACGCCTTTATCGCCTTCCTTGATCAAGCGGTCACGCCATAGCTCCAGCTTGTGGAATTTGGCGTTGGCCACGGCGTTTTTATGCTCGAAGCCCGCCAGAGCCTTCTGAATGTCGGTCACGTCCCGGGTGCGCATCAGCTTGCCGATATATGACATGTGGCGGCGCAGACCTTCACGTTTATTGTGCAGCCGGTGTGCCAGCTCTATGGCTTCCTGCAAGTCTTCATCCAGGGGAACCTTGGCCAGTTCATGGGGTTTAAGCTTGACCAGCGTCTCGCCCAGTTTCTGCAGGGCGCGACTCTCGCGCTTCATTTCACTTTTACTGACCCACTCGATTTCATCATCTTTCTCTGGAGCATCGTCATGGTGGCGCATAGCTTTTCCGTCTTTATTAAGAATTACATATATATTAACAGCTTCTCCCAAGGCGCGCAGGGGTCTGTTATGCTAACTGCAAACTGAGCCAGCGATATGAATCATGAACCCAGCAGATATTCAAAATGAACAGCGCCAGCTAGAGCTGGCAGTCGAACAGGCCCTTGCCAGTGCCAAGCGCCTGGGCGCCGACACCGCCGAGGTGTCGATCAGTAAACAAACCGGCTTGTCGGTCAATACCCGCAACGGTGAACTGGAAAATATCGAGTTCAACAAAGACGGTGCCCTGGGCATTGCCGTGTACCGGGATGGCCGTAAAGGCTCGGCGTCTACCTCCGACTTGCGGCCCGAAGCCATTGCCCGAACGGTTGCGGCGGCGATGGACATTTCGCGTTATACCACGGCGGATCCCTTCGCCGGACTGGCACCGTCCGAGGCGTTGGCCTGGGAGGCGCCCGAACTGGAGTTGTGCTTCCCTCATCCCCTTGAACCGGCCGATGGCCTCGAGCTGGCCCTGCGCTGCGAGCAGCAGGCGCTGGGGCGCGATCCGCGCATCAAACAGTCGGACGGCGCCAGTTTTTCCACCAATCTGGGTATCAAGGTCTACGGCAACAGCCATGGCTTTATCAAGGGTTATGCGGGCAGCCGCTTTGGTCTGAGCTGTGTCCTGATTGGCGAGCAAGACGGTGACATGCAGCGTGAGTATGGCTACACCTCGGCACGCAGCTTCGACGATCTCTGGACGCCCGAGCAAGTCGCCGATGAGGCGGTTAGCCGCACCCTGGGCCGACTGGGTGGGCGCAAGATAGGTACCACGCGAGCGCCGGTGCTGTTTCACCCGGATGTGGCCGCCAGCCTGTTCGGCCATCTGGTGATGGCCATCAGTGGTGGCAACCTGTATCGACAGTCATCCTTCCTGCTCGATGCCCTTGGCGAACGAATTTTCCCCGACTGGTTCGATATTCACGAGCAGCCGCACCTGCATAAGGGGCTGGCCAGCTCGCCCTTCGATAACGAAGGGGTACGTACCACAGAGCGGCACATTATCGAGCAGGGCCGACTGCAAACCTACTTGCTGACCAGCTATGCGGCGCGCAAGATGAATATGGAGCTCACCGGCCATGCGGGGGGTATCCATAACTGGACGATCGCCAACACGGGGCAAAGCCAGGAGCAGTTGCTGAAAATGATGGGCACGGGTCTGCTGGTAACCGAAATGATGGGCCAGGGCGTCAATATCGTGACCGGTGACTATTCACGAGGCGCGGCCGGCTTTTGGGTAGAAAACGGAGAGATTGCCTATCCGGTGGAAGAAATCACCATAGCGGGTAACCTGAAAGACATGTTTGCCGGCATTCAGGCGGTAGGCACCGACATCGAAACCCGCTCCAGCCTGCACACCGGCTCGGTGTTAATCGACGAGATGAAGATCGGCGGACAATAACCCTCCGGGCAGCGGCAAGCCATAAGCTGGAAGTTAAAGCACCGCATCTGAGGATGCGGTGCTTTTTTATTGGACTTGTCTTATACCAAACAGATTAAATAGCAGATCTATTTTCTTGCTCTATAAAGGTCGGATAAAGGGCCTCCTCCACCGACA
>NZ_JBLWUK010000028.1:0-40279 GCF_048268965.1 Oceanisphaera sp. | reverse complement strand
GGCGTCAGGCGTCAGGCGTCAGGCGTCAGGCGTCAGGCGTCAGGCGTCGGGCGTCAGGCGTCAGGCGTCAGGCGTCAGGCGTCAGGCGTCAGGCGTCAGGCGTCAGGCGTCAGGCGTCAGGCGTCAGGCAGTATTTTACCCCCTATCTTTACCCTTACTCCTTACTTTTTACTCCACTCATCACTCTTTACGCCTCACGCTTCACGCTTCACGCTTCACTCTTTACGCCTCCCCCCTCACTCTTTACCGCTTTTTCGGGCCGGCAAATGACAGGGTTCGTCATGTCTGGGGGCTGTTTTTTAATGCCAATCACGACAGTCGACTTCGCAACTTTATCTTACTCATTGATTAATATCGTTATTTATAGAAAGTCACTGTATTGACACTCATTACTACACTTGTTGTTCTGCTCGCTTATGCGCTATTACTAACAGGGTAAAAAACATACGCGGCCCCGGGTCGCCATAGATAATCAGCGAGGAGCAGAAAATGAAAAAGACATGGATCAATGTATTGCTATTGAGCACTGTTACCGCTTTTGGTCTTGCCGCCTGCGATAATAAAGGCCCTGCAGAACAAGCTGGTGAGAACCTGGACGAGTCTATGGAGCAGATGCAGGAACAGAGTCAGGAAATGGCTGACGACACCCAGGAAGCCCTGGGCCTGAAGGAAAAAGGCACCATGGAAAAGATGGGGGAGTCGCTGGATGAAACCGCGGAGGATATTAAAAATGCCGCCAGCGATCAGGTAGACAAGGCCAGCCAGGCAATGGATGAGGCTGCCGAAGCAGCCGACCGCAAAATTGACGAACTCATGGCAGAAGACAACCAGTAAACATCATTCAAGGGAGCCAGGGCTCCCTTGTTTTTATTCTGACGTTTGTTCCGCTGCCGGCTCTGGTTTTGGCTCCATGCCCCCACCACAATATTTGCAGTATTTGGCATCTTTATCATGCCCTGTCTTGTCACATTGTGGACAGTGGCGCATATCGTACTCCCGGCGCATTTCCCGCCCCAGCTCGGCACTGAGAATACCGGTTGGCACCGCAATAATCGCATAACCCATCAACATGGTAATGGCCGCAATGCCCCGCCCCAGCGGCGTTTGTGGTGTAATGTCACCAAAGCCTACCGTGGTAATGGTCACTATCGCCCAGTAAATGCTGATGGGAATACTGGTAAAGCCGTTTTCCGGCCCTTCCACCACATACAATAAAGAGCCGAACAGCGTCACCAATATAAACAGGCTGCTGAAAAAAACCATGATCTTGCGTCGGCTTTGATTCAGCGAGCGCAACAATACATTGGCTTCATGGGCATAACGAAACAGCTTCAGAATACGAAAAACCCGCAATACGCGAAGTAATCGCACCATCAACAACAAGTTGGCCCCGGGAATAAACATCGCCAGGTAGGTGGGCATAATGGCCAGTACGTCGATAAGGCCGTAGAAACTGCGCATGTAGGCCAGTCGATTATGGGCACAATAAACCCGAACCCCGTATTCCACGGTAAATAACAGGGTAAAGGTCCATTCCAGAATATAGAGGGTACCGCCAATATGGGTGCGCACCGAACTCATGGAGTCCAGCAGCAGCACCACTATCGACAACAAGATAACGACGATAAGCGCCAGATCGAAACGGCGGCCCGCCGGTGTTTCCGTACCGAAGATTACCGTGTAAAGCACATCCTTGCTCGGCCACTGCATCCTCTGTCCTTATCGGCTGAGTGCCAAATTACAGGTCGTGATATCGCTCACAGGCGATCAGGGTGTTTTCGATTAACGAAGCGACCGTCATCGGGCCCACGCCACCGGGGACCGGAGTAATGTAAGAGGCTCGCTCGGCAGCGACTGCATACTCCACATCGCCCACCAGGCGGCCATCGTCCAGCCGGTTAATGCCCACATCAATTACAACCGCGCCGGGCTTGATCCAGTCGCCGGGAATAAAACCGGGCTTGCCCACCGCCACCACCAACAGATCGGCGTTGCCAACCTTGGTCTTGAGCTCTTCGGTAAAGCGATGACAGGTAGTAGTGGTACAGCCCGCCAGCAACAGCTCCAGCGTCATGGGACGGCCCACTATGTTGGACGCACCTACTACCACCGCATTAAGGCCGTGGGTTTTGATGTGGCTGCGCTCAAGCAGGGTAATGATGCCCTTGGGCGTGCAGGGGCGCAGCGCTGGAATACGCTGGGCCAGACGACCTATGTTGTAGGGGTGAAAACCGTCTACGTCTTTGTGCGGATGAATACGCTCAATCACCGGCGTACTATCAATATGATTGGGCAGGGGTAATTGCACCAGAATACCGTCTATGGTGCTGTCTGCGTTCAGCTCGTCGATCAGTTCCAGTAATTGCTGCTCTGTGGTCTCTTTGGGTAAATCGTAAGACTTGGAAACAAACCCCACCTCTTCACAGGCCCGTCGCTTGCTGCCCACATATACCTGAGAAGCCGGATTCGCCCCCACCAGAATAACCGCCAGTCCCGGTGCGCGCTTTCCTGCCCGGATTCGTTCGGCCACACCTTCGGCCACCTGGTTACGTACTGCCTGTGCTATCGCTTTCCCATCGATTATTTGAGCTGACATCTGTGTTGATTCTCACCTTTATAAACCTGATGTAATTGTCGCACTTTTTCGCGGCTTTGGTAAGCGAGCACCCATGGCTTTCGCACTTGCGAGTGCTCAATGGTCATCCGCTTTGGGTCATCAAGACCTCTTGGCACACTCGGTACGATAAAGCCGTTGACCCCTGTCGGGCAAATAGGTATTATGCCGCCCCGTTAGCGCAAAGTATTACCTATCAAAAGGTTAGCTTGTGTTACGAGAAGTGTACAAAAAGCGCCCTTAGCTCAGTTGGATAGAGCACCCGCCTTCTAAGCGGGTGGTCGCAGGTTCGAATCCTGCAGGGCGCGCCATCTTTGGTGACCGTAGCTCAGTTGGTAGAGTCCCGGATTGTGATTCCGGTTGTCGCGGGTTCGAGCCCCGTCGGTCACCCCATTTATTGTTCTCCCCCTGTATTCCCTGCTATTAAAAATGTGCCATTCCGTTGGCAAATTCGGCCTGTGCGCCAATACCTCAAGATACGCCTACTCTAGCGCCAGCTCAGAACCTTATTATCCGTCGCGATGCCAGATACTGCTCTGCTGCCTGCTCTGTGTCCACCGCCGACAGCATCCAGCCAAAGCACAGGACGACAAAACCTTAACCCTATTTTTGCCACGGAATCCACGGAAACCACGGAAACCACGGAAACCACGGACGAAGAGCAACCAAGGCAGCTAAGAGTGAAGAGGCTGCGGTAAAGGGTAAGAGCTTCGTTTGGTATTTTCCTTCACTCTTCACGATTTACATTGTGCTCAGTAAGCTCTTACCAAGTCAAAGCTCGTTTTTGGGTCTTTATCTTAATTTTTCCGTGGGTTCTGTGGATTCCGTGGCGAGAAAATCTTTAATCTTTAAAAGCAGTCCCCCCTCGCCCGGCGTGTGTTGAACCCTGCCTGGGTTTTATTGCGCGCCACTGCTTGAGAGGGGGTGCTCGTTACTGTTTATCCAGATCCTTGAACTCTCGGCGCAGACGAAACTCTTGCGAGGTGAGCAGTCGCTCCATTTTGGCCACGCGGCCATTCAAGCCCTGCAAGCGGGTTTCGAGCTTCGTCAGCGCATCGTTGGGTGACAGCCCCGACTGCCAGCCGGTGCTTTTCACATGCGCCGGTTCGGCTTCTTCCGCCTGGGGACGGTCGTCCAGCAACAGCCAGGCGGCAATGTAGAGCACCAGGGTCAAAAAACTGGTAAACACCAGGCCGGTCATCGCCAGCACCCGCACCAGCCAGGGTTCTACCCCCACCTTGTGCGCTATGCCGGCACACACGCCGCCCAGCTTGCCGTTGCGTTTGTCGCGATACACATTAATCAAGGTTGACGCCATCCGGGAACCTCCTGATCCAGCAGCCGCTCCAGGGTACTCACTCGCTCGGCCAGCTGCTCGGTTTGAGTCAGACTTTGCTCCAGTCGCACGCGGGCGCTTTCGCCCAGCCCTTCATCCAGCCGGCGCTTGCTGCGATAATGCAGTACCAGCCAGATAGGCACCACCAGAAACAAAAAGATATTCAATGGGGCCACCAGGGCCCAGGCTAGCTCCGACATTAGCCCTCCTCGTTTTTATTCATCTTGGCCTTTAGCTTCGTCAACTCACGGCTGATGGCGTCGTCCACTTCCAGCTCGGAAAACGACTGCTCCAGCCCCTTGCTTTGACTGTAGATGTCGGCTTTGGCTTCCAGCTCGTCTATTTTTCGCTCCATGCGATCGAACTTGTCCACCGACGAGGCGGTTTCAGTATAACGCACGCGCTCTTGCACCTTGATTCGGCTTTGGGCACTGCGCTCGCGCAACTGCATGGCCTGCTGACGTGCTCTGGCATCCACCAACTTGTCTTCCAGTGCGCCTATGGCCTGCGACAGCTTGTCGATACCTTCGCCCACCACCTGCTGCTCGTGCTCCAGCGCCTTCAGCAGATCGGCCTGCTTGCTTTTTTCCAGCAAGGCGGCGCGCGCCAGGTCTTCACGTTCACGGCTGAGCGCCAGCTCGGCCTTGCCCTGCCATTCGCTCACCCGCTCCTGATGGCGATCAATCTGGCGCAACAGGTCTTTTTGTTCGGCCAGAAAACGCGCCAGATTGGAGCGTTCACGCACCAGTTCGTCTTCCATTTCCTGAATGATCAGCCGCACCATTTTGGCCGGATCTTCGGCCTTATCCAGCAGCGAATTCAAATTGGCGTTGATGATGTCCGCCAGTCGAGAAAATATGCTCATCTTGGTTCTCCTCGGTATAAAGTGACAGACGACGACTAAAGTACAATATCGGCTGCCCTGGTGATTGGTTGTCGAGTCAACAGACTCTATCCCTCTCCTAAATATACAATTTACATGCCAACTGAAAATCTATATCTAAGTGATTGAAACTTCGTTAAATTAGCAATATCGCCAAGCTCTAAAAAAGCGACACTTGGCGATTAATGCTATAACTTGGTAAATTTAACCACCTCTGTGACATCAAAGGGCCGTTTATGCACCATGACTTGATCGGTCAATCCAATGCGCTGCTGTCGATACTGGAACAAACCTCACTGTTGGCGCCGCTGCACAAGCCGGTGCTGGTGGTGGGCGAGCGCGGTACCGGAAAAGAGCTGGTGGCCCATCGGCTGCATTACCTGTCCCCCCGCTGGCAACAGCCCTTTATTTCCCTTAACTGCGCCACCCTGGCCGAAACCCTGCTGGAAAGTGAATTGTTCGGCCATGAGGCAGGCGCCTTTACCGGGGCACAAAAACGTCATTCAGGCCGCTTTGAGCGCGCCAATGGCGGCACCCTGTTTCTGGATGAACTCGCCAGCACCAGCCCCAGGGTGCAGGAAAAGCTGCTGCGGGTGATTGAATACGGTGAATTCGAGCGAGTGGGTGGCAGCCAGGCCGTGCAGGCGGACGTGCGGCTGGTGTGTGCCACCAATCAGGATCTGCCCACTCTGGCGCAAAAGGGAGACTTTCGGGCCGATCTGCTTGATAGACTGGCCTTTGATGTGATTACATTGCCGCCCCTGCGCGCCAGGGATGGCGATATCCTGCGTCTGGCCGAACATTTTGCCGTTAATTTGTGCATGGAGCTGGGCTGGCCGCTGTTTGCCGGCTTTAGCCAGGCGGTACAACAACAGTTACTCGCCCACCCCTGGCCTGGCAATGTGCGAGAGCTGAAAAACGTCATTGAACGCAGCCTGTATCGCCATGGCCAGCCAGGAGTTGCGCTCAAGGCGTTATACTTGGATCCCTTCGCCTCACCCTGGCGGCCGGGGGACCACAGCCCTGCCAGGGTCGATAACAGGGTGACGCTGCCACTGGATATAAAAGCGCATTTGGCGCAAGAAGAAATACGCCTGCTGAAAACAGCATTGGAGCAGACTCATTACCACCAGCGTCACGCCGCCGAGCAGCTGGGGCTGAGTTACCATCAGCTGCGTGGCCTGCTGCGTAAATATGCCGCAGAGCTGCCCCTCGGCGGCCAAGAAGATCACAAGGATTAACCATGCGTTTATGGCTTTGGGGACTGCTGAGCAGCCTGTTACTGACAGGATGCGACAACGGCAACCGACAACTGGCTCAAGAAAGCCTGCTGTATTGCATGGCAGGGGGGCCGCTGAGTTTTAATCCGCAACTGGTGATGTCTATCGAAACCTTGGATGCCACCGCGCATCAGTTATACGACCGCTTGCTGGATATCGATCCCGCCACCCAGCAGCTGGCACCCGGGCTGGCCAGCCACTGGCAGCGCAGTGACGACGGCCTGCGCTATCGCTTTACCCTGCGCGAGGCGATCTCTTTTCATGATACTCCCTGGTTTAGCCCCAGCCGCCCGCTGACGGCAGAGGATGTGGTGTTCACCTTCCGCCGTATTATCGACAAGCAGCACCCTTATCATGAGGTGGGCGGCGGCCGTTATCCGTTTTTTGACGGCGTTGACTGGCAAGGGCTGGTGAGCGAAGTACGCGCCCTTGACTCGCATCAGGTCGAATTTGTATTAACCCGGCCCAATGCGGACTTTGCTGGCTACCTGGCGACGGACTATGCGGTGATCCTGTCGGCAGAATATGGCGAACAGCTGCTGGCGACCGGGACGCCCGGGCAACTGGACAGACAGCCGGTAGGCACAGGGCCCTTTCTGCTCGACTCTTATCGGCCCGACGAGTTTATTCGTTATTATCGCCACCCAAATTACTGGCGCGGCAGTGCGCCCTTGAGGCAGCTGATATTCGATATTACCCCCAAATCCTCCAAGCGCCTGGCCAAACTGCTATCGGGTGAGTGTGATGCCATGGCCAATCCGTCGGCCAGTCAGCTGACCGTCATAGAACGCCACCCCGACTTGATGCTGAGCGAAGCCACCGGTATCAATGTGTCCGTGCTGGCACTCAATACCCAGAAAGCGCCCTTCGATGATATTCGGGTGCGCAGAGCCTTCAGTCTGGCACTGCAGCGTGACGACATATTGCACGCCGTCTATTTCAATGCCGGCGAGCTGGCCGAATCTTTGCTGCCCGAAAGCTCCTGGGGACATGATCCCCAGCGGTTCATGCCCGCGGCCAATCAGGCTCGCGCCCGCTGGCTGCTGAAACTGGCAGGTTTGAATGATGGCATCAGCATGACGCTGCTGATGCCGGCGGGAGCGCGCACCTACAACCCGGACGGCCTGAAAACCGGTCAGTTGATTCAACGGCGGCTGGCCGAGCTGGGCATCAAGGTGACGCTGAAAGCCATGGATGAACAGTTGTTACGTCGCGAGCTGCTGACCGGCGAGCACGATGCCGTGCTGTCCGGCTGGTCTGCCGACACCCCCAGCCCGGACAATGTGTTACGCAACTTGCTCAGCTGCCGGGCCATTGCCGACGGCAGCAATGCCAGCCGCTGGTGTCATCCCCGGTTCGAGCAGCTGCTGGCACTGGCGCTGATCCCCTCTTCACCGGAGGAGCGGTTTGCCCATTACCAGCGGGCACAAGCCCTGGTGTTTCAGGAGATGGCCGTGATCCCCCTGGTGCACAGCCAGCGATCATTGTCTTACCGTTCAGAGGTTAAGGGGCTGCAGTTGCTGCCTTATGGCGGAGTGGCCTTTCATCGGGCCTTCAAGGAGTAACCATGCTGCTTTATCTGTTGCGCCGTCTGACCTTGTTGTTGAGTACGCTGATCATGCTGACCCTCATCGCCTATGCGCTGGAATTTCAGCTGATAAGTGACGACTCTCCCGACTTTTTTATGGGCTATATGGTTTTTTTGAATCAGTTGCTGGCCGGTGACTTTGGCATTTCCAGCGCCTCCGGCCTGCCGGTGCTGGGGGCCATCAGTCAGTATTTCCCTGCCACCCTGGAGCTGTGCCTGGCGGCCTTTATTGTGTCGCTGTTGGTGGGCATTCCTGCGGGTACCCTGGCGGCGCTGCGCCTGGGGCGCTGGCAAGACACCGTCATCCTGACCGGCACCCTGATCGGCTACTCGGTGCCGGTGTTCTGGCTTGGCATGTTGCTGGTGATGTTTTTCTCCCTCAACCTCGGCTGGTTGCCGGTGTCGGGTCAGCTCAGCCTGCTGTATGACATCAAGCCGGTAACCGGCATCATGACCATAGACACCCTGCTCACCGATAACCCGTATCGCTGGCCGGCCTTTCTGGATGCACTGCGTCATCTGATACTGCCGGCCCTGGTGCTGGCCATAGTGCCGACCACCGAAGTCATTCGCCAAATTCGCAGCGCCTTGCTGGAAGTGTTGAAACACGACTATATTCGCGCCGCCCTCACCAAGGGACTGAGCGACAGCAATGTGATTTTACGCCACGGGTTGCGTAACGCCTTTCCCATGGCCATTCCCACCCTGGGGTTGCAGTTTGGCACCGTGCTTACCTCGGCGATCATGACCGAGATTGTCTTCGACTGGCCCGGCCTGGGCCGCTGGCTGATCACCAGCATTGCCTTGCAGGATTACGCCGCCATCAAGGGCGGTACTCTGGCCATTGCCACCTTCACCATAGTCGCCAGTGCCGCCGTCGAGGTAGTGTCCACCTTGATTTACCCAGCCAGAAGGAAGGCCATTTATGCCAAACAGGGGTAATATTTATCCGGAAGTGCAGGTGCTTTCTCCTCACCAGCAGACCTGGAAGGTATTTCGGCGCAATACCCTGGCCATGCTCGGCCTGTGGGGGCTGGTGGTATTGTCGCTACTCACCCTGCTGGCGCCCTGGATTGCCCCCTACGCGCCCCATGAGCAATTCACCCAGGCCTTGCTGATGCCTCCCGCCTGGGACGACAAGGCCAATATCGACTTCTTTTTGGGAACCGACGACCTGGGTCGCGACATGTTGTCGCGGCTGGTCTTTGGCGCTCGCCTGACCTTTGGCAATGCCGTGCTGGTGGTGCTGGTGGCGCTGCTGGTAGGGGGCACCCTCGGCATTATCGGCGGCATGAGCAAAGGGTTTCAGGCCAGCATTCTTAATCACCTTCTGGATACCCTGCTGTCGATCCCCTCTTTGTTGCTGGCCATTATTTTTGTCGCCATACTGGGCCCCGGGCTGTTCAACACCCTGCTCGCCATTACGCTGGCGCTCACGCCGCAGTTTACCCGCGCCACCTATAATGCGGTGGCCGATGAAATGCAAAAAGAATACCTGACCGCCCTGCGCCTGGATGGGGGCACTCGCTGGCACATGCTGCGTTATGGCGTCTTGCCCAACCTGAGTGATACTCTCGTTAGTCAGACTACCCGAGGCTTGTCGGCCGCCATTCTGGACATTTCTGCCGTGGGGTTTTTAGGCCTGGGTGCCCAACCCCCCAAGCCCGAATGGGGGACCATGCTGGCGGATGCCATGGAGCTGGTGTTTCTGGCGCCCTGGACGGTCGCCCTGCCCGGTCTGGCGATACTGCTCTCGGTGCTGGTGATCAACATGGTAGGCGAAGGCTTACGCCAGGCAATCAATGAGGTAATGGACTGATGCCACTTCTGGATATTCGCAACCTGACCATAGAAATAGAAACCCCCCAGGGGTTGGTAAAGGCGGTAGACAAGTTCAGCCTGACCCTGGCCGACGGCGAAGTACGCGGCCTGGTGGGCGAGTCGGGCTCGGGAAAAAGCCTGGTCGCCGAAACCATAGTGGGGATCGCCAAGAATACCTGGCGCGTCACGGCGGATCGCATGTACTTCAACAATATTGACCTGCTCAGCCTGTCTCATAAGGAACGCCGGCGCATTATGGGCCGGGACATCGCCATGGTGTTTCAGGAGCCCTCCAGCAGCCTGGATCCCTCGGAAAGAGTCGGCGCCCAGATTAAGGAAGCCATCCCGGATCGGGAGGTAAAAGGCAGATGGTGGCAACACTGGAACTGGCGCCAGACACAAGCGCTCTCGCTCTTGCACCGGGTGGGCATTCGCAACGCCAAGGCCGTGATGAACAGCTATCCCTTCGAGCTGTCGGAGGGGGAGTGCCAAAAGGTGATGATCGCCATGGCCATTGCCAATCAGCCCAAGCTGCTGGTGGCCGACGAGCCCACCAATGCCCTGGAGGCCTCTAACCAGGCACAGATTTTACGGCTACTGGAGCGGGTAAACAAACTCTCCGGCACCACCATATTGCTGATCAGCAACGATCTGACGACCTTTGCCCGACTCACCGACAACATCACCGTGATGTACTGCGGCCAGGCGGTAGAGTCCGGCACCCGGGAGCAGTTACTGACCCAGCCTCATCATCCCTATACCGCCGCCTTGTTGCAGATGATGCCGGATCTGGATGGCAGCCTGCCGCACAAGTCGCGCCTGAACATACTGCCCGGTGCCATACCGGCGCTGCAAAGCCTGCCCATAGGTTGTCGGCTGGGCCCCCGCTGCCCCAACGCCCAAAAGCAATGCGTGATCACCCCGCCCCTGGCCAAATACAAGGGGCAAAGCTACTACTGCCACTTTCCGCTCAATATGCCAAAAGGTAAGTCCAAATGAGCCAGGTTCCCCTGCTCAAGGTTGATGGTCTCAGCAAGGTGTTCGTGAATCACCGCGGGCTGTTTCGCAAGGTCAGTAAAACGGCTTTTTACCCGCTGTCCTTTACTCTGGAACGTGGCCAGACCCTGGCCATCATGGGTGACTCCGGCTCGGGAAAAAGCACCCTGGCCAAGGTGCTGGCCGGGGTCATGCCGCCCACCCAGGGCAATATTTATATCAACGGCGATAAAATCGAACCCGGGGATGATAAAAAGCGCTGCCAGCTGGTACGGATGATTTTTCAGGATCCCAACACCTCGCTTAATCCGCGCAGTCATATTGGCCAAATCCTGGAAATGCCCCTCAGCCTGAACACCAGCCTGGATGCCACCCAGCGCCACGAGCTGGTGCTGGATACCTTGCGGATGGTGGGCCTGCTGCCGGATCATTATCACTTTTACCCGCAAATGATTTCCACCGGACAAAAGCAGCGGGTGGCGCTGGCCCGCGCCCTGATCCTCTCCCCCAACATCATCGTCGCCGACGAGGCCATCTCCAACCTGGATATTTCGGTGCGCTCGCAAATCATCAACTTGCTGCTCAGCCTGCAGACGCGACTGGGATTATCCTATGTACTGGTGGCCAACGATCTGGGGGTGGTGCGCCACATCAGCGATCAGGTGATACTGATGCACGAAGGCCATGTAGTGGAAGCCGGCCCCACGCACAAGGTACTGACCACCCCCCAGAGCGAACAAGGCCTGCGCCTGCTGCAAAGCTACCACAACGAATACCGCTGGCACCGCAAAAAAGGGTAACCACAGCGGTCAGCGGTCAGCGGTCAGCGGTCAGCGGTCAGCGGTAACTTTGTAGCTCCCAGTCTCTTTGGTAAAGAGGACTTCGGCGGCCAGCATCGCTGGCACAACACCAAACCGCCCTTTGTAGCCCGCCCATTTATTCGGCGGCCAGCGTAGCTGGCACAACATCACACCGCGCGAACAAGTATGCGCCTACAAAACCACGCCATCATCACCCTCCAGCGTGTTGCTGTAGTCCGCCCGTCTCTTTGGTAAAGAGGACTTAGGCAAGCCAGCATCGCTGGATGATTTTAAATACCATACTGCTAACGCAGTACCGGCAGCTAAAGCGCCGGACTACAGGGAGTTGGGGGTTGCTTCGGGCTTGCCGCTATGAAACCGGAACTCGCTGTCGGGCGAGCGGATGAGCTCGGCTTCTATCTCGGCAAAATAAGCGATGCGCTCCGAGATATCCTTGCCGGCTATGTCTTCTGCCAGGGTCAGATAATCCTGATAATGCCGCGCCTCTGAACGTAACAAAGAGATATAAAACTTCTGAATGTCGTCGGCCAGATACGGCGCCAGCCGGGCAAAGCGCTCGCAAGAGCGGGCCTCGATAAAGGCACCTATGATCAGCTTGTCGACCAGGGCATCGGGCTCAAAGGTTTTAACGTGGGTAAACAGCCCCTTGGCATAGCGGCTGGCGGTGACGTTCTCATAAGCGATGCCCTTGTTCTGCATCAGCTCCAGCACCTGATAATAATGATGCAGCTCTTCTTTGATCAGCAGCACCATCTTGTCGATTAATGCCTGACTATAGGGCAAGTCGGTCCGCGCCCTTATCTTCTTCGAAATCGAGCTTCTGCCCTTCAGGCTCTCCAGGGTGCCCTGCTTCTTGTAGGCAAAATCTTCATAAGGCTTCAGCCAGTCCTGCAGCGCCTGCCTGGAGTCCTGATCGATGGCATATTTGCGGATCAAAAACATGGCGCTTTGCGCCGCCTTTAATTCACATAGCATGTGGTCACGCAGCACCACCGGCAAATTTGCTGGCTGACGGGCTTCTTCCAGCCAGGCGTCGGGGGTGTCACAACGCAAAAATGCATGAATGGGCGCCAGTAAATCGCCAAATTCCGGCGGCAGAGTGTGTAAGTGCGACATAAATACCTGTTTGAATCCAGTGGGCAAAATCGAGGTGATGCACTATTTTATCATTAAGTGTCACTGGCTTCTCATACTCTAATGTCGCCAATCAGTTTGTTGATCCAGATCTCATTTTTATCATTCCAAGCGCACAATATACGGATTAGTTGTCTACAATCGCCCATCGAATCGATTGCGTAACCGTTTCGCTTGTCGTGTCTGGTTAAACCTCGGGCCTGTGCGCCCCAGAACAAGGCGAATCTTGTGAAAAAAGCCACCTTACTTAACAGCCATTTATCTGCACTGGTCGCCAGTGTCGGCCATACTGATGACATCGTGCTGGCCGATGCAGGCTTGCCCATTCCGGCAGGTCCTCAGCGTATCGACCTGGCCGTGAGCCCGGGCTTGCCGAACCTGCTGCCGGTCTTTGGCGCCCTGTTAACCGAGCTGCAGCTCGAAAGCGTCATTCTGGCGCAGGAAATCATCACCGCCAGCCCCGAGTTGCATCAGCAGCTGCTGGCTCGCATTGCCGAGGCCGCCATTGCTCAGGGCAAAGAGATAGCAGTGAGCTACATTAGCCATGAGCAATTCAAACAGGATACCACTCGGGCCAAGGCCGTGGTGCGCACCGGCGAATGCACGCCCTACGCCAACCTGATATTGCGCTGCGGCGTGCCTTTTTGAGGTGAACATGGAACCTATACTGTCCCTAACGGGCATCGATAAGGCATTTCCTGGCGTAAAGGCGCTGGAGCAGGCCGGGCTTAACGTTTATCCGGGCCAGGTGATGGCGCTGATGGGCGAAAACGGGGCCGGCAAGTCCACCATGATGAAGGTGCTGACCGGTATTTATCAGCCGGATGCCGGCGAAATTGTCTATCGTGGCCAGCCTTGCCGTTTTAAAGGCCCCCGAGACTCGCAGCAGGCCGGCATTGGCATCATTCACCAGGAGCTGAACCTGCTGGATGAGCTGACCATAGCCGAAAATATTTTTCTCGGCCGCGAGCCGGTGAATGCGTTTGGCAAAATCGACTGGACCAGGCTGTATGCCGATGCCCAGGTACTGCTCGACCGCTTGCAGATCCGCCAGTCTCCCAACACCCGTTTGGGCGATTTGAGCATTGGTGCCCAGCAGATGGTGGAAATCGCCAAGGCGCTGTCGTTCAAGGCCGATGTCATCGTGATGGATGAGCCCACCGATGCCCTGACCGACACCGAAACCCAGGCCCTGTTCCGCGTCATCGAAGAGTTGCGGGCCGACGGATGCGCCATGGTGTATATCTCGCACCGGCTGCAGGAAATTTTTGATATTTGCGATCGCGTGACCGTGTTGCGCGATGGCAAGTGGATTGCCGAAGCGGCGGTGAGCGATATCGATGAAGAGCGGCTGATCGAAATGATGGTCGGGCGCAAGCTGGACGAGCAATATCCGCGCCTTAAGGTCCCCCAGGGCCTGGAAGTGCTCAAGGTAGAACAACTGGCTGCCCCTGGCATTAGCGATGTGAGCTTCAGCTTGCATCAGGGGGAGATCCTCGGGTTTTCCGGGCTGATGGGTGCGGGGCGTACCGAGCTGATGAAAGCCCTGTACGGCGCCGAGCCACGTACCAAAGGCCAGGTGTGGTTGTCGGGCAAGCCTTATGCGGTCACCCACCCGCAGCAAGGTCTGGCCGCGGGCATTGCCTACATTTCGGAAGACCGCAAGGGCGACGGCCTGATCCTGGACCTATCGGTCAAAATCAACATGAGCCTGTCGTCTCTGGCCGAACTCAGCCGTGGCCCCCAGCTGGATCACGATGCCGAACGCAGCGCGGTGGACGAATTTATCAAGCTGTTCAAGATCCGCACCCCGGGTCGCGAGCAGTTAATCGGTAACCTGTCCGGTGGCAACCAGCAAAAAGTGGCCATCGCCAAGGGGTTGATGACCCGCCCCAAGGTATTGATCCTGGACGAACCCACCCGGGGCGTGGATGTGGGCGCCAAAAAAGAAATCTATCAGCTGATCAACCGTTTTAAAGAAGAAGGCATGGCCATTATTCTAGTGTCATCCGATATGCCCGAAGTACTGGGCATGAGTGATCGCATTATGGTGATGCATGAAGGGCGTATTAATGGTGAATTCAACGCCATCACCGCCACCCAAGAACAACTGCTGGCCGCGGCCGTCGGTAAAACCCACCAAAAGGAACAAGCATGATGACTACCACCACTAACCGCCGCTGGTTCAGCAAGGAGTGGCTGATTGCCCAAAAATCGCTGATTGCCCTGCTGGTGCTCATTGCCGTGGTGTCGGCCCTGAACCCGAACTTCTTTACCGTGGACAACCTGCTCAATATTTTGCGCCAGACCTCGGTTAACGCCATTATTGCCGTGGGCATGACCCTGGTGATCCTGACCGCCGGTATCGACCTGAGTGTGGGATCCGTGCTGGCGCTATGCGGTGCCTTTGCCGCCAGCATGGTGTCGATGGAGCTGTCTATTTTCATCACCCTGCCGGTGGTCTTGCTGGCGGGCTTTGCCCTGGGGGGCTTCAGTGGCCTGATAGTGGCCAAGGGCCGGGTACAGGCGTTTATTGCTACCCTGGTGACCATGACGCTGCTGCGCGGTGTCACCATGGTGTATACCGAAGGCCGGCCCATCTCTACCGGCTTTACCGATGCCGGTGATATTTTCGCCTGGTTTGGTACCGGCTACGTGTTTGGCATACCGGTGCCGGTGTGGTTGATGGCCATGACCTTTCTCGGTGCCTGGTATCTGCTTAACCATACCCGGTTTGGCCGCTATATTTATGCGGTTGGGGGCAACGAAGCCGCCGCCCGTTTGTCGGGCATTAACGTTGCCCGGGTAAAAATGGGCGTGTATGCCATTTGTGGCATGCTCTCGGCACTGGCCGCCATTATCGTGACCAGCCGCCTGTCTTCGGCCCAGCCCACCGCGGGCACCACCTATGAACTGGACGCCATTGCCGCCGTGGTATTGGGCGGCACCAGTCTGGCCGGTGGTAAAGGCGCCATTATGGGCACCTTGATTGGCGCCCTGATTATCGGTTTTTTGAATAATGCTCTTAACCTGCTGGACGTATCGTCTTATTACCAGATGATTGCCAAGGCGACCGTTATTTTGCTGGCCGTGCTGGTCGACAACAAACACAAGTAACACCCAGGCTGAGTTCTGGCCGTTATCATTAAGGAATGCGTATCATGAAAAAACTGACCACTCTGCTTTCTGTTGCTCTGCTCGGTGCCACCCTGAGTAGCGGCGCTTACGCCAAGGATACCCTGGCGCTGGTTATCTCTACCCTGAACAACCCCTTCTTCGTCACCATGAAAGAAGGAGCCGAGAAAAAAGCGGCCGAGCTGGGTTACAACCTGATCGTGCTGGACTCACAAAATGATCCTTCCAAGGAGCTGTCGAACGTCGAAGACCTGAGCGTGCGCGGGGCCAAGGTCTTGCTGATCAACCCCACCGACTCCGATGCCGTGACCAATGCCATTCGCCTGGCCAACCGCGCCAAGCTGCCCGTCCTTACCCTGGACCGTGCCGCCAGCCGGGGAGATGTAACGTCGCACATCGCTTCCGACAACGTGGCCGGTGGCCTGATGGCCGGTGATTTTATTGCCGAGCAAGTGGGTGAAAATGCCAAGGTGATCCAGCTGGAAGGCATTGCCGGCACCAGTGCGGCCCGCGAGCGCGGCGAAGGCTTTAAGCAGGCGATTGCCAAGCACGGCTTTGAGCTGCTGGCCAGCCAGCCGGCGGATTTTGACCGTACCAAAGGCCTGAATGTCATGGAAAACCTGCTGGCCGGTAACCCGGGCGTGCAGGCGGTATTTGCCCAGAACGACGAAATGGCACTGGGTGCCCTGCGTGCCCTGCAGGCCGCCAATAGAAAAGACGTGCTGATTGTTGGCTTTGACGGTACAGAAGACGGTATCAAGGCAGTACAGGGCGGACGTCTGTCGGCCACCATCGCCCAGCAGCCCGACCAGATTGGTGCCATCGCGGTTATCACCGCCGACCAGATCCTCAAGGGCGACACGGTCGAACAGCACATTCCCGTGCCCCTGCAAGTGATCAGCGAGTAAGGTCGATACCATGACATTAACCGTAGTTGGCAGTATCAATATCGATCACGTTATTCGCCTGGCGCAGTTTCCGCGCCCGGGCGAAACCCTGACCGGCAGTGATTATCGTATTGTGCCCGGCGGCAAGGGGGCCAATCAGGCGGTCGCCGCGGTGCGTGCCGGTGCCGACACCCGCTTTATTGCCTGCGTGGGTGACGATCCCCTGGCCAAGACGCTGGTCGAGGGCTTTGCCGCCGACGGCATGAACACCGAGGCCATCGAGTCGATCAGCCAGGTGAATACCGGCGTGGCGCTTATTCAGGTGAATGCCGAGGGGGAAAATACCATCTCGCTGGCCGCCGGCGCCAACGGCCGGCTAACCCCCGAGCAGCTGCAACGCCACCAGGCCGGGCTGGCCTGCGAACGGCTGCTGCTGCAGCTGGAAATCCCCCTCGACACCAATATCGCCGCCGCCACTCAGGCCAAGGCCAATGGGGCCAAAGTGGTGCTCAACCCGGCACCGGCACAACCCCTGCCCGATGCCTTGCTGTCGTTGGTGGACATGATTACCCCGAACGAAACCGAAGCCGAGCGGCTGACAGGTCTGGCGGTGCATGATGACGCTGGCGCGGCACAGGCGGCAGCGGCACTGCACGCCAAGGGTATCGCGACCGTGATCATTACCCTGGGGGCAAGAGGGGTCTGGCTGAGCGAACGCGATCAGCCCGGCCAGCTGATACCGGGCTTCAAGGTGAATGCCGTTGATACCACGGCGGCAGGTGACACCTTCAACGGTGCCCTGCTGGCGGCCCTGCAACAGGGTCAGCCGTTAAGAACGGCGGTGCGGTTTGCCCAGGCGGCGGCGGCCTTGTCGGTCACCCGACCCGGCGCTCAAACCTCCATTCCCTATCGCGCCGAGATCCAGGCCCTGTTGGAAGCAAACTGATGAGCGTGCCCCATTAATGGCCACCATTAAAGATGTCGCCCGTGAGGCTCGGGTTTCTACCTCAACGGTCAGCCATGTGCTGAACAAAACCCGTTTTGTCAGCCCGGAGATCACCCTGCGGGTTGAGCAGGCCATCAAGGATCTGCACTACGCCCCCTCGGCGCTGGCCCGCAGCTTAAAGGTCAATGAAACCCGGACCCTGGGAATGCTGGTCACCAGCAGCGCCAACCCCTTTTTTGCCGAAGTGGTGCAAGGGGTAGAGCAACGCTGTTTCGAGCTGGGCTACAGCCTGGCACTGTGCAATACCCAGGACGACAAGGCGCGCTTGAACAGCAACATGGAAGTGCTGCTGCAAAAGCGTGTCGACGGCATCATTTTAATGTGTACCCAGCTTGAGTTGGGCGCCGGCCTGTTTGACCGCTACCCCAATGTCCCCCTGGTCCTGGCCGACTGGGGCCCTCAGGACATGGCCGCCGATATCATTCAGGACGGCGGTCAGCTGGGCGGTCAACTGGCCACCGAGCATTTGATTGCCCTGGGCCATCGCCATATTGGCTGCATTACCGGCCCCCTGGGCAAACGAGCGGCAGACGAGCGATTGGCGGGCTTTAAAGCCGCCATGACCCGTGCCGGTTTGACGGTGCGTAACGACTGGATACTTGAAGGGGATTTTGAGCTGGCCGGCGGCAACAGTGCCATGAATGCCCTGCTAACCTTGCCCGAGCGCCCCACGGCGGTATTTATTGCCAACGACATGATGGCCATGGGCGCCCTCCGCGCCCTGGCCGATGCCAAGGTAGCAGTACCGGAGCAAATGTCGATTGTCGGTTACGACAATATCGAGCTGACGCATTACCTGGTACCGGCGCTCACCAGCGTCGAGCACCCCAAAGCCGGCAGAGGTGCCCTGGCCGTCGACACCCTGCTCGCTCGTATTAAAAACCCGGACAGCCCAAGGCGCGTACTCACCCTCACCCCCGAGCTGGTGATCAGAAACAGCTGCCAGGCGTATATATAGTGAGGCGTGAAGGGGAAAGAGTGAAGAGGACGACACAACACACAGATCCCCTGTAGCCCGGCGCTTTAGCTGCCGGCCCTGCGTTAGCAGGGGGTATTTTTAAATCCAGCCAGACGGGAATGCGTGCTCAAAGCAGCCCCACAAAAACACCGCGCCTTGTTTCGCTCGGCGCTACCTTTAACCCTTTATAGCCTTTATCGCTCTTCGTCCGTGGTTTCCGTGGATTCCGTGGCAAAAAATCTTGAGGTCCCTTGTTTAGCCGGGCGCTCGGCGCTCCAATCTTTAAACTCCTCACTCCTCACTCCTCACCCCGCCCTTCACCACTTGGCTCCTGGCCCCTGTGTGCTAGCATGATGCCTACCCTTCATTGTGTTAACGGTCATGGATAACTACCAAAAAGGACTTTTGCTCACCGCGCTGGGCGTGCTGGTGATTGCGCCCGATGCCTTGCTATTGCGCCTGATCAGCCTGCCGGCCGAACAAGTGGTGCTGTGGCGCGGCCTGCTCAACATAGCTGGCTTCTTGCTGATCGTGGTGCTGCGTTATCGAGGCCAGTGGTGGCGTGCCTATCTGGCCTGTGGTCGCGCCGGCATCGGCTGCGCCCTGCTGTTCAGCCTGAGCACCATAGGTTTTATACTGGGTAACCACTTTACCAAAGCCGGTAACGTGCTGGTTATCTTGGCCACCGCCCCCCTCATCGCCGCCCTGCTGAGTCGCTTCTTTTTGCAGGAGCGCCTCCCCCTGCGCACCTGGCTTGCCATTGGCGGCTGCATGGTCGGCATCAGCCTGATTGTACTGGACGATCTGGGATCAGGCTCCTGGTTGGGCAGCGCCTTTGCCTTGATAGCCGCCCTGGGGTTGGCCGGCAACTTTACCCTGGCGCGCAGCCAGCCCCACATCGACATGAGCCCCATGCTCGCCCTGAGTGGCATCATCACGGCGGCTCTGGCCTTCGGCTGGAGCGGCACCATAGTCCTGCCCGACGCGGTAAACCTGGGATGGCTGCTGTTATTGTGCCTGGTGTTACTGCCCATCGGTTTTACCTTCATTCAGCAGGGGCCGCAGTATCTGCCCTCGGCAGAGGTCAGCCTGCTGCTGTTGCTGGAAACCGTGTTCGGCACCCTTCTGGTCTGGCTGTTTTTAAGCGAACACCCCAGCCAGCAAGCTCTGACAGGTGGCACCATTGTGCTTGCCGTCATACTGCTCAAAAACGGATGGGAACGCTTTATGGACAAAACACCCGAGCGGGTAACCTGAACAATCAACATGAACTCTAGGATCTGTTGAGAGGGTGGCCAAGATTATACCGTCACCCTTTCTCTACCGAATACTTTTTGATACGCCGCATCAACCATGATTGTGTTACGCCTAGTTTTTTAGCGGCCTTGCGTGTAGAGCCGGTATTATCAAGAGCTTTCTGTATAGCCTGCCATTCAAACTCAGCGACAACATCAGGTAACGGGCGTTGTTCGCTGTCTATCGACTTCAACTTCATAAAGTCACATTCATCTTCATTACTATCTATATTTAACTGCAAGTCGGCAACAGTAATCTCATCCTCCGAGCATACAATCATCATTCTTTCGATTATATTCTCTAGCTCTCGTATATTTCCTGGCCAAGAGTACTGATATAAAGCCTTAAGTGCAGCAGAAGAAATAGTGAGTTTTCTATTGTAGCGTTCGTTTTGCCGACCGAGGATAAACTGCGCCAGCGGAAGTATGTCTTCATGTCGCTCTCGCAAGGATGGGATAGTTATTGGAAGTATATTTAATCGATAAAAAAGATCTGAACGAAAACTGCCATCTTTCACCATTTTTTCCAGATCAGCATTGGTAGCAGCTATAACGCGTATATCCGCTTTTTTCTCTTTTCCCCCGATAGGCCGGTAGGTACGTTCCTGCAACAAGTGAAGCAGTTTAGATTGAAGTTCTAGTGGTAGCTCACCGACTTCATCAAGAAAAAGAGTGCCTCCTTCGGCAAGCGAAACATATCCAACACGACCATCGCGGCTAGCATCAGTAAATGCCCCCTTAACATAGCCGAACAGTTCTGATTCTAACAAGGTGCTCGGAATTGCCGCACAATTTATACTAATCATCGGCTTTTCATGACGTGGACTCAGCCTATGAATACGGTTTGCCAGCCACCCTTTTCCAACCCCGGTTTCCCCCATTAATAGAACTGTCATATCTACCAAAGACACACGCTCAGCCAGCTCAAGACACTTTTGATAGGCAGGGCTTTGACTGATAAATATATTTTTTGATTTATCTCCTTGCTGAGCTTGATAAGCTCGCCTCAATTCCAGCATTGCATAGCTAAGCAACTCTTCTGTTTCTCTAAGCTCCAATGAGGAGGTAATACTTTCCCCTATATTGTAAGCCTGAACCAACACAGCATCGGGTTCTTTTCCCTGTAATGAGAAAAGCTTCCCTGTCATCAGGTAGTCTTTTCCCCGGTAGTGGTGTACAGCACTAACCTGTTTTCGATTTTCAATCACACAGCGAGAAACGGAAGGCGTAAACTTCCCTTCTTTTTCCAGTGTATAAATATCACTGGCAAAAAGATGCTTTTTGGTACAGTCAATCATCGCCAAGCTGGCCCGATTTACCCACAGGGGCTGGCCATCCAAATTGGTAATGAAGATGCCAATATTGAGGGAATTCAAAATCGACAACATGGAAGAAGGGCTATTCAACAAATTTAACTGCATATTTCTAATCCTGTGAACATGCGAGGGACCCGAGTCCCTCGCATTTTACTTCAATTCACACCAAGCTTAAGAAAAAAGAAGCCCCACATAACGACTGCAATTACAATAAAGCCAATAGCAATAGCCCAAACTCTACGGTATTCCTTGACCAGCAACTGACGACCGCTGGACGTTTTCATAAACTCGGCAATAGTTGCCTTGGAGAGACTTAACGACTTGAGTTCGCGGAATCGCTCCAACTCGTAGGCGGACGGCGAGTACTTCAGACCAGCCACAATCAAGGCAACCGTACCCGCAACAACAGAAATCATCAGACTGTCAATGTGCTGCGGCAGAGTAATCACATTCTGACGGGCCAACTCGCCCACGATCACAAAGGTACCTGACCCTACCAGCATACAAGCCAACGCAGCTTTGGCATTCATGCGTTGCCACTCCATGGATGCCACTATGGTCGGCAGCCAGGCAACGGCGAAGATGGCGCCCGCATATATTGAAATCCAATAGACCCCCGCAGGCTGTGCGATGGCAAACAGACATACAATAAGCGCCACTATGGCTTGAGACACTCGGCCCAGCACCACACCTTTTCGCTCAGACACTTCGCGGTCGAACAGTTTTTCGTAAAGGTCGCGGGCCAAGGCAAACCCCGTCAGTACAAAAAGAGTTGATGCAGTTGACATGATGGACGCCATCAGGCCTGCCAGTCCGACTCCCGCAACACCTGGCGAGGTAAACTCCATAAAGCCAACAATCATCGCACGATCTACCGGTTCGATACCCGGTTGAAGTACCTGCATTGCGCCGGCCGCCAGAAACACCAGCACTTGCATGGCTGGCGCAAAGAAAATACCTATCACTGCTGTTTTCAGTAAAACAAAATCGTTCTTGGCAGGAAAGACCCGGGAAACCAGTGCTGGCGTACAGGCAAAAAAGAGGATCCAAACCAGGAATTGGGATATCGACCAGCCTAACGGACGATCATTGACACCTCCTAATGACCAAAAGCCGGGAAGTGTCTCGCTCAGATTACGCATGTTATCGAACCCGGCCTTGTCAATCAGGGTTGGCGCGATAAAAAATGAAATTGCCAGCATCGTAAAGAACATCATGGTGTCGGTATATACAACACCATACATTCCGCTAAGGCTACAAAACAACATTAATGCTACTGTGAACATTATAATAATCATTGGAAATGGAATGCTGGTAATTTCAGCAAGCACATGTCCAGCACCAATAAGCTGAATTATGCCGTATCCCAACAATCCAACAATCATCAATATGAGTGCAACGACACTTACCCACTTATTGTTAAATCGCTTATCAAAAAAGTCCATCATTGTTCTACAATGCATGGCTTTCATTTTTCTACCGATATAAACAATAGCAATTAAAGTCCCAATCCAGGCACCAAATGAACCTAGAGTAGCAATGACCAGAGGCCCTTCCGAGTAGGATACTCCGGCAATTCCGAGCAAGGTAACAGCACTGAGATATGTGGCAGCCAATGTGCCGACAGTCAGCATTGTCGACGCACTCTCGCCCATAACATAAAAATCATCTTTATTTTTGATATAACGCGCTAAAAATGCAGCTACTCCAACATAACCGAGCAGCATTAATACAAACACTAAGATCGTTGTGGTCATTCCATCAACTCCTGTCATTCCATTATGAGGAAACTTTTGTTCTTTCTGAATTTTCGGCTTCTATCTGCCTTTCCGCCTCTAGCGCCTTGACTGTCGGTCTATATTCCTTAATCAATATTCTGATCACCACTCCAGCTGATATAATCGTTGTTAGCGTTGCATTCACGAAAAGAAAAAGTACATCTGTATTGAAGTCCATATCATTACCTCACTTTAACAACTCTATTATTCAACCGACAACTCGCACCAATCAACGATTGTTAGTGCCATAATTTCAGCTACAGAGAAAACATCATCCAGGCGAATATGCTCATTCGGGTGGTGGGCCAGCCGCGTGATACCCGGGCCAAACACCAGAGAGGGAATACCGTATTGTGTCATCAGACCGCCATCGGTTCCCCAAGGTGAGGCTTTTACTTTGGGCATTTGCTTGTGAACAGCCTCAAAGCTATTAGTGAGCATCTGAAATAACGGGTTTTCGAGGTCTATCCCTCCGGGCTGCCAGCAGGCACCAAACCACTCGACGATCACCGGATGATCCTTGAACCAGCTATCAACCTCCCCCAGTGCCGCCATGGCAGCTTCAAATTCCTGCTCCGCATTTTCCACCGTCTCCGCAGGACCCACCCCCAGCCGCCCTTCCAGCACGACCTCATCTGGCACGCTAGAAGGCCAATCACCGCCCTCTATCCGCCCGAGGTTAATAGGCAAAGGTATCGGTACATTTTTATACAGTGGATCATTCAGACGTTCGTTGCGTTCCTTTTCCAGGCGCTGAACCGCCTCGATCACAGTCACGGATTTTTCCAACGCACTGACACCTTCATAGCGCGTACCACCATGGGCCTGGATTCCTGCAACCTTGAGTCGGAACCAGCGCGAACCTTGCTGACGGGGAAAGATAATCTGCTCAGTGGGTTCCGGAATAATCGCCGCGTCTGCAAGATAGCCTCTCTCTAGCGCCGCCAGGGTACCAGCCCCACCCGCCTCTTCCTCAATCACACTCTGCAGTATCACGTCACCCTTGAGGCGAATACCCAGATCTTTCAAGGTTTTGACAGCGATAAAGGACGCCAGGTTGCCCCCTTTCATATCGGTCACGCCTCGCCCGAAAAGACAGCCATCGATAATATTTCCGGAATAAGGGTGATCGTCCCACTGGTCATGATCACCTTCTGGTACTACATCAACATGGCCATTCAGGATCAAAGAGCGACCACCTCCTTCCCCTTTCCAGGTACCCACAACGTTTGGGCTACCATGAAAGTCCTGCCGCGGGGAATTGAACAACCTATGCTCGCAAATACTCTGATAATCGACTTCCCAGAAGTCGGTTGTCAGGTCAATGGACTTGTAGAGCTCACAGACTTTTTGCTGGTGTTCATACTCTTGTCCCGAAAGGGTTACATCACGCACCCAGTCTTGCAAAATTCTGGTGTAATGATCCCGGTTCTGGGCAATGGACTCTTTTACTTTGCTTTGTATATTCATGTTTTATTCTCGTCTCGTTACATTCACATTTATATGAGTTCAATTCGACTCAACACTGTTGGCTGCTTCCAGCATGGTGTGCAGCAATACCTGCGTGCCTTTAGCGCATTGTTCTGGTGTCGCAAACTCCGACTCGTTATGGCTTATCCCATCACGGCACGGGATAAAAATCATCGCACAAGGAGTCACGTCTGAAAGGTTAACCGTGTCATGACCCGCACCACTCATCATCGGCTTCGCGCTGTATCCCAGCACCTCGGTAGCCTGCGCTACCAGCTCGATGCAATGGCTGTTGAATGTTCGTACAGGAGACTTCCAACGACGCGTCCAGTCTACCGTCACTCCCTCCCGCTCTGCCCCGAGCTGCAAAGCGTTCAGCATCGCTTGCTCCAGCGCATCCAGGCCGGCTTCACATTCGTGCCGCAGGTCAATCGACATTGTTATATCGCCGGGCACCACGTTGCGGGATGGTTCTGCAATGACCAGCTCTCCAATAGTGAACTTTGCACGACCAGTTTCATCCGATTTAACAACAGCCTTCAGTTGCTCGATGAACGCAGACACCGCAAAGAGTGCATCACGGCGATAGGCCATAGGCGTCGGCCCAGCATGTGCTGCCTGACCTTGCAAGCGAATGTCATACCAGCGAATACCCTGAGCACCTGTCACAATGCCAATGTCAATCATCTCCTTCTCTAATACCGGCCCTTGCTCGATGTGCAACTCGAAGAACGCATGAAAAGGCTTGGACTCACCACATTCCATTTCCGCTATCTGCGCCACCGACAGCGCTTCGCTCACACTAATTCCTTCCCTATCGGTCGAAGAAAGGGCCTCAGATAATGGCAGTAGCCCTGCATACACGGCACTCCCCATCATGGCCGGCGCGAAACGACTCCCTTCTTCGTTAGTCCAGACGACGAGTTCCAGCGGCCGCTGCGTTGTTATGCGGTGCGCATCCAGGGTTCTAAAAACCTCCAAACCTGCTAACACGCCGAGAATACCGTCAAAGCGCCCGCCTAGAGGCTGGGTATCCAGGTGACTGCCGGTACCAATAGGCGCGAGCTCATTATTCAAACCCGGCCGCCGGATAAACAAATTTCCTATCTCATCGACCCTGGTTGTGCAACCAATAGCCTGACACCACTCGATCAGTTGCGCTCTTCCGGCGAAATCTTCCGCGGTTAAGGCCAGGCGTCGGCTCCCCCCATTTGGGGTTGGGCCTATGGTGGCCATTGTCATCAGCGACTTCCAAAGCCTATCGGAATCAATAAGTGGAGCAGTATCCATATCCATCCTTTTTGTTGTAAAAATACGACAGCGAGACATATGAATGCAACAACCTTGCCAAAAATAAAAAACAATTCAATTACAGCGAGTTATGTAAATATTATGGTTAATGAAATCGTATTTTTTGTTAAACTGAATCTAAATCAACTCATATCAAAGTCAAAACAAGCAAAATCGACTCATCACGATGCCGTGAGCAAGGCGAGAGTACGGGTCCCTCAGAAGAGGACAAAGCGGAGAGTAGGAGTAGGAGTAGGAGTAGGAGCAAAGGCGGGAACACAGGTATCTGTGGCGCAGAGCTGTTAGCCTGGAGGCGTCTGCAAAGAGACTGAAATTGCCGATTTTATATTCACTTGTGTGGGTGGCGGGTTCTCAACAGACACCGAGTTATATATACTCGCCCTGTGCTCCCATAGTTCAACAGGATAGAACAGCTGCCTCCTAAGCGGCCGATCCAGGTTCGAGTCCTGGTGGGAGCGCCATTTCATATAGAATCAATAACTTACCGATGAAGCCAGCGTGGCGGGTGCAACCAATCGCACCACACAGCGCGAACCCGTCTGCACCTACAAAACCACAGCAGCATCCCGCGCCTAGCTGTAGCCCGCCCGTATCTTGAGTAAAGAGGACTTCGGCGGCCCCTGAGCAACAGGGTAAACAGAGAGCAGCAACCGCACGGACCTGTACGCGTCTACAAAATACACCGCTCTCTGTTTTAGCTGGGCGTTATCTTTATCTCTGCACCCTGATTACAAGCTGGCCAGAACGGCTTCGGCAGAGCTGACTTCAAATTGTTTGGGGGCTTCTACGTTCAATTGTGTAACGACGCCGTTTTCAATCACCATGGCGTATCTTTTCGAGCGTACGCCGCCAAAGGCCGCGGTATCCATCTCCAGTCCCAGTGCTTTTGTGAAACTGGCGTCTCCATCGGCCAACATCATGATCTCGGAAGCATTTTGTGCCTCACCCCATGCCTTCATCACAAATGCATCGTTCACCGAGACGCAGGCAATCATATCTACGCCTTTTGCCTTGATTTGATCTGCAAGCACGATAAAACCGGGCAAATGAGATGCCGAGCAGGTCGGTGTAAAAGCGCCGGGTACAGCAAACAGGACGACTTTCTTATTGGCAAACAACTCGTCCGTCTGGTGATTCACCATACCGTCTGCGGTGAGCTGACCCAGGGTGGCAGAAGGTAGGGGTTGGCCTTGCTGTATCATGTTAACGTTCCTTATTGGTGAAGTGGCTTTCAGTTTAGCGCTGATGGTGATTGAAAACCACGAACAGCAACCTGGAATTTAAAGAAACTAACGTCCTGATACCGAAGCAAAAATAACCACTGCCCCGTCATGCAATAACGGCGGCACTCTGATCGCTCCGCTTCATCGAGGCAATAACCAGTTAAGCCCGTGAGTGCCAGTGAGGGGAAAAGGGTAAGGTGAACTCCAAACAAGGTCTTCCCCTCACTCCATCCCTCACTCCTCTCCCATCACTCCTCACCCTTCACAACTCCCCCGCTTGCGATGGTGCTCAACCACAGGCAGAGTAAGGGTTTGCTTTCGATTGATTAGGGCGTGTTTATCACTATGGCTAACTCTTTGGGTCCGTCTAACCAGGCGTTGAACCCGGCTACAAAAAGCGTGTTGATTACCGGTTGTTCGTCGGGCATAGGCCTGTGTGCCGCCCATTTTTTGCAGCAACAAGGCTTTCAGGTGATAGCTTCGGCCCGGCGTCAGGAAGACGTAGATGCCTTGCAGCAAGCGGGCCTAACGGCGGTATTACTGGATCTGGCCGATGAGGCCAGCATGGAGGCGGCGGTGGCCCAGACCCTGCAACTGACCGGCGGCCGGCTTTATGGTCTGTTCAACAACGGCGCTTATGGCCAGCCCGGCGCGCTGGAAGATTTGCCCACCCAGGCGTTGCGTGAACAGTTTGAAAGCAACCTCTTTGGCCTGCACCACCTCACGCGCCTGATTTTGCCGACCATGCTGGCCGCCAAAGAAGGCCGTATCGTGCAAAATAGCTCCATTCTCGGCCTGGTGGCCCTGCCCTTTCGCGGGGCCTATAATGCCTCCAAATTTGCTCTGGAAGGCTACACTGATACGCTTCGCCTAGAGCTGAATGGTACCGGCGTTGCGGTCAGCCTCATCGAGCCGGGTCCCATTGAAACGCGTTTTAGAGAACACTCAAAAACCGCCTTCCTACGTTATATTGATGTTGCAGCCAGCCGCCATCAGGCGGGTTATCAGCAAACCCTGAACAGACTGCAGCAGCCCGGACCCAGCTCGCGCTATAGCCTGGAGCCACAAGCCTGCATGGCGCCGCTGCTGCATGCTCTGACCAGCTCCAGACCCAAAATACGCTACCCCGTTACCCGGCCCACCGTAATGATGAGCTGGCTGCGTCGTCTGCTCAGTGCGCGGGCATTAGACAAACTGTTACTGAAAGCCGGAGGCTAACCCCCTGTGTTCAAACTCTTCTCTTTCTTATTGTTGTGGGGCTACAGCAGCTACAGCCTGGCCGCCCCCGCCTTATGGTCGGCCACCAAAGGCGAGCAGCAATTATGGCTGTTTGGCTCTATTCACCTGGCAGATGCACGACTGGGCACCTTGCCCGAACCGTTATTGCAGCGTTTGGCACAAAGTGAGCAGCTTTATCTGGAAGTGGATCCCGATACCATCTCCCCCGCCATGCTGGCGCCTTATTTAGCGCTGCCGGCCAACGAAACCTGGCAAGACAGGTTGGGTGAGCCACTGGCCAGCCAGCTGGAACTGCATCTGGATGGGCTGGGTTTGACTCGGTTAAAGCGCTTCCCACCCTGGTTTGCGGTCATGCAGCTGAGCCAGGTCAAGGCACAACGCCTCGGCTTCTCCAGCAGTCAGGGCGTCGATATGCAGCTGCTGCACCTGGCCAAACAGCAAGCAGTGCCCGTGCTGGGGCTGGAGCCCCCCACCTTGGTATTTGAATTGATGGCCTCGTTACCCCGGCGCCAGCTGGAGCAGGACTTCGTGCGTCACACCCTGGCCGAGCTGGATGATCTGCCCCGCCACCTCGAGCAGCTGTTCACTACCTGGCAAAGTGGGGATGAGCAAGCCTTGCTGGCGTTATTGCATGACGAGCAATCGCCCGAGCTTCACGCCTTTATAGAACAGGAGTTGCTACTGGCGCGTAACCAGCACTGGCTGCATCGGCTGGAGCAACAAGCACCACAACAGGCCTTGTTGGTCGTGGGCGCGCTGCACCTATACGGTGAATATGGATTATTGCAGCTACTGCAACAAGCCGGATACCAGCTTGAGCAAGTGAAGAGTGAGGAGTGAGGAGTGAGGAGTCAAGGGTAAAACATAGCGCCGAGCGCCTGGCAATACATAGAGCGGTGTGTTCTGTAGGCGCATACTTGTTCGCGCGGCTGGGTTCTGTGGATTCCGTGGCAAAAAAATCTTTAGCCCCTGGTTTAGCTTGGTGCTTAGCGTCGCTTTATTGATCAAGATCAGCATGGCGTTGGGCCCGGTCGATAAGATACCTCCATAGCGCACACCCAGGGAGAGACGACTATGGCATTCTGGCTCGATTTAATGTTTGGTAGCGACGTAGGTTTACTGTCCATGCTGACGATTATTTTTACGACTATTATCATCAGCTTTTTGGGCTGCTACTTTGTTTACAAGGTTCGTACTTCCCAGCCGGGCGAATAACCCCAGTTTTTAAACGGCAGGCCCCCACCTCCTCCTCCCCAGGGGCTTGTCGTTTCCTCTTGTTCGATAACTTGCTTATACTGCGGCTCCCTCACTTTATGGAGCCGCTCATGTCTTATTCAGCCTTAAGCCACCATTTTGAACAACGCCATCACCTGCAACATTTAGGTGCCATTTGTGGTTGGGATCAAGCCACCATGATGCCGCCCGGTGGTAATCAGGCGCGCGCCGAAGCCATGAGTGCGCTGGCCGTGCTGAGCCATCAACAGTTGCAGGATCCCAGGCTGGCCGACTGGTTTGCCGCGGCCCGGCAAGAATCATTAACGCCGGCACAAACCGTCAGCCTCAGCGAAATGCACCGCCAATGGCGTGATGCCACCATGCTGCCCAGCGATTTGGTGGGGGCTTTTTCACTGGCTGGCTCGCGCTGTGAGCACGCCTGGCGCAGCTTGCGTCCGGCCAACGATTGGCCCGGCTTTTTGCCGCTGTTTGAAGAAGTATTGAATTTATCGCGCCAGGTTGCGGCGGCCCGTGCCGATGCGCTGGGGTTATCCCGTTACGACAGCTTGCTGGAACAGTTTGAGCCCGGCATGCGCAGCGCTACCCTCGACACCGTATTTAGCGGCCTCAAGCAGTGGTTACCCGACCTGATTAGTGAAGTACAAGATAAGCAAAGCAACGAGACCGTCTTGCAACCCCAGGGGCCCTTTGCCACCGAGCAACAGCGTGCGCTGGGGCTGGACGTCATGGCGCTGCTGGGATTTGATTTCAACCACGGCCGGCTGGATGTCAGTGTGCATCCGTTTTGTGGCGGCGTCAGCGAAGACGTGCGCCTCACCACCCGCTACGACGAACACGATGTGACACAGGCATTAATGGGCGTGATCCACGAAACCGGACATGCCCGTTACGAACAGGGGCTGCCGGCCCAATGGCGCAAGCTGCCGGTGGGCCAGGCCAGATCCATGGGCGTGCATGAATCACAGAGCCTGTTTTTTGAAATGCAGCTGGCCCGTCACCCCGCCTTTATTGCCCGGCTAGCCCCCCTGCTGGAGCGCCACTTTGGCCCACAGCCTGCGTTTGCGCCGGACAACCTGGCCAAACTGTACACCCGAGTGAACCCGGGCTTTATTCGGGTCGATGCCGATGAAGTCACCTACCCCGCCCACATCATGCTGCGCTACGAAATTGAACGGGACCTGATAGAAGGCAAGCTGCAGGCCAGAGATCTGCCCGAACGTTGGGATCAACTGATGCAGCGCTATTTGGGTTTGAGCACCCAGGGCAACTATAAAGACGGGTGCATGCAGGATATTCACTGGACCGACGGCAGCTTTGGCTACTTTCCCAGTTACACCCTGGGCGCCATGTACGCCGCGCAGCAAGCCTCGGCCATGCAACAACAGCAAGCGCCACTAGACCAGCTGATCCAGCAGGACTTGCCCGGTATCTTCGACTGGCTGCAACACAATATCTGGCAACACGCCAGCCTGCTGGATACCGACTCGCTCATTGAGCAAGCCTGCGGTCAGTCGCTGGATGCCACTGCCTTCAAGCTGCACCTGCAACAGCGGTACCTTGAGGGGTGAGGGGTGAGGGGTGAGTATGGTTTCCACATGGGTGATATGACAAAACTCATGTCAATTCAGGGGTTAATGCCGTCTATGCTTAAAAAATGTCTTTTATGTTTCAAGTGGACCAGTAGTGCATGGAGAGTCTGACTATGGATGGAAAAAAGCCTTACCATCAGCTGGTGGTGTTTTATGACGGCAGCTGCGAAGGTTGCGTCAAGGACCGCGCCAACTACGAACGCTGGGCCGGTGCCGGAGGCAACGACATCTACTGGTTTGATATTACCGGCCGAGAAGACGTGCTGTTAAGCCTGGGGCTGACGCCACAAAAGGTATTGCGCGAGCTGCACGTGCAAACGGCGGATGGCCGGGTAGTGTCGGAACTCGACGCCTACATACTGTTAATGCGCCGCGTGCCAAGGCTCAAGCCGCTGGCCTGGTTGATTGGCCTGCCCATCATACGCCCGTGTCTGTCCTGGCTGTACCGCACCTGGGTAGAGCGCCGCCTGCAACGACAAGGTCGGATTTAAGGCACAAAAGTGAAGGGTGAAGGGAAAAGGGTGAAGCGAACAAGCCAACCCCGAACTTGCAGAGTCGGTGTACTTGGCCGTCATCCTGATGAACATCAGGATCTTGCGTTAGGTTTTTGTAGGGTGCCGCTTTAGCTGGCACTCCCGTCTCGGCGGGATTTTAAAAACCACCCTCCTAACGCAGGGCCTGCAGCTAAAGCGCAGGACTACAGGGTGTGGTGCTTTTTGCAGGTTTTGCTGTCGGCTGTCATGTCGTTCCCTTCACTCTTCACTCTTCACTCTTCACTCTTTACGCTTCACTCATCACTGCATGACTTAAAGTTGACAGCCAAACATCGCTGGGGCATAACCGATAGCAGACTTTATAACACCAACAGGGGTTATTATGCGCCATGCCAATATTACGGGTTGGGGAAAATGCTTGCCCCCGGCCGCCTTGAGTAATGACGATCTCAGCACCTTTCTGGATACCTCTGACGACTGGATTTACAGCCGCACCGGCATTCGCTCTCGTCGTATCGCCCATGTAAACACCTCCGAGCTGGCCACGGTAGCGGCTCGTCATGCACTGGCCGCCGCCGGTCTGGAGCCGGGCGATCTCGATTGCATCATTCTGGCCACCGCCAGCCCCGATACCCTGGTGCCCAGCGCCGCTTCGGCGGTGCAGCGTAACCTGGGGGCCGGCAAGGCGGCGGTATTTGATATCAATGCCGCCTGCACCGGCTTTATTTATGGCCTGAGCGTCGGCAGTGCCCTGATTAAAACCGGCACCATGGGCCGAGTGTTGGTGATAGGTGCCGAGCGGTTAACCCATTACCTGGACTGGACCCTACGTGACACCGCCGTGCTGTTCGGCGACGGTGCCGGCGCCGTGGTACTGGAAGCCAGCGAGCAGCCCCTGGGGTTGATTGCCGACAAGCTGGGTTGCGACGCCGACGCCAACGATATTCTGGCAGTACCCAACTCCGGCACCAACCGCGAACGCTTTGCCCATACCGACGGTCTGTTTGATGTCAGCTTCGACGGAAAGGAGATTTTCAAGCGCGCGGTCAAGGGCATGGGCGACGCCGCGGCCAATGTGCTGGCGCAAACCGGATTATCCGGCCAGGACATCGACTTGCTGCTGCCCCATCAGGCCAACATTCGTATCATTGACACCCTGGCCAAAAAGATGGAGTTGCCCAGCGACAAGGTCATGGTCAACATTGAACAATACGGTAATACCTCGGCGGCCACCGTGCCCATCGCCCTGTGTGATGCTCTGGAGCAAGGGCGCATTAAACCCGGCGCCTTGCTGCTTACCGCCGCCTTTGGCGCCGGCCTCACCTGGGGTGCTGGCGTGATTCGCTGGGGCGATCGCGTCACCCCCCTGCAGCAGTCCAACGCCGCCCTGCCCCCCTGCGAGCAGAGCGCACTGGAACTGCTGGCCCCCGCCATAAAAGGCTGCCAGGAAAGCTGGAAGCTGAAATCCAGTGAAGAGTGAAGTGAACGACACAACACCGAGCCTGGAGCTCGGTGTTTTTCTTTGGCCATCAAACCAAGCTTTATCCGGCATCTATCCGCAAACAGCAGCAGCTCCAAAACCACTAAAAACCCTCTTCGCCACGGAATCCACCGAACCCACGGAAAAATCAAGATGAGATAAGATCGAAAAGTACCAAGATATTTTATTGGTAAGACCAATCACTCTAGGCAGATGACTCTACCCTTAGCCGATTCTTTAGCTTTTAGTAATGAGATGTCTTTTCAGATTTGATCTCTATTTTTCCGTGGGGTCCGTGGATTCCGTGGCAAAAAATCTTTAGTTCTTGTTTCGCTTGTCGCTGGGCGCTTGGTTTAAACTTGCAACGCATCCAGCACCGACAGTATGCGGCCGGGATCCTGTGGCAGCGTGCTGGTCAGGTACTTGCCGGCCAGTCTTGCCTGGGTGCGGGGGTTAAGGTTGCTGCTGACGTCGGTTGGCAATACATCATTGCTCACCCGCAACGGCTCGGCGCGCATCGCCAGCATCAGCCGTAAACTGTCTTGCTGTAAATTGCCGGCCAGGGCCGACAACTGAGGCGCGCGTATTGCGTCCTGCTCTTCGGCATACAACGGGTTCTGGCCGGGCAATGCAAAATACTCACGCCAGTCTGGCTGCCCCGGTTCATTTTTTGTCGCTTCAATGCGCGGCAGGTCCCGGGCATCTTCGGACAGTAACGCCAACAACAAACCAAAATCGCTACGACGACCTTCCCGGACCGCCTGATTAAGATGGTCTCCAAGTTGGCTGTCGTTGACGAGCAGAGTGTTATTGAGTTCTGGCAGCATAATAAGTGCAAAAATTAGACGTTTGATTAGTTATCGGCAGCAAACCCGATTTTATTAGCAAATACTTACACTTTAGGGGTTCACAAGCCGGATCTTTTTGGTAGTATGCGCTCCACAAAGTGTGGAGGAGTTCCCGAGCGGCCAAAGGGATCAGACTGTAAATCTGACGGCTCAGCCTTCGCTGGTTCGAATCCAGCCTCCTCCACCATCTATTTGTTACTCTGTGCTAGCGGTCAGCTGTTGGATGGTCATCCAGCTACAGCACAGAGCAAGCAGTAAAAGGTTGGCATGCTCCACAGTGCAGCCCAACCTTATAAAAGTTAACTGTGGAGGAGTTCCCGAGCGGCCAAAGGGATCAGACTGTAAATCTGACGGCTCAGCCTTCGCTGGTTCGAATCCAGCCTCCTCCACCATCTATTTGTTACTCTGTGCTAGCGGTCAGCTGTTGGATGGTCATCCAGCTACAGCACAGAGCAAGCAGTAAAAGGTTGGCATGCTCCACAGTGCAGCCCAACCTTATAAAAGTTAACTGTGGAGGAGTTCCCGAGCGGCCAAAGGGATCAGACTGTAAATCTGACGGCTCAGCCTTCGCTGGTTCGAATCCAGCCTCCTCCACCATCATTTAAAAGCCAGTGCACAGCACTGGCTTTTTTCATGTCTATTGAAAAATTGTGATGAGTGAAGGGTAAAGAGTGAAGGGAACGACATAACACCAAAACCCGCGAACAAGTATGCGCCTACAAAACCACACCGAACCCTGTAGTAGCTGCTTCAGCTGCTAAATCCTGCGCAGCAGGATCCGATGCACAGGTTTGAAACAATACGGTGAAATATGACATTTCGGTGTTCGGCGAGATGTGGCTTCGCCACATTGCACAGCTGAAGCAGTGCCTACAAAACAAAACCAAGATCCTGACGTCCGTCAGGATGACGGCATACCCCCCAGTCCCTATTATCTTACTGCCCTTCGTCCGTGGTTTCCGTGGATTCCGTGGCAAAAAATTCTTGGCCCTGTGTTTGGTTCGGGGTTAGCTTGCCCTTCGCTCTTCACCCCTTACCCTTCACTCTTTACCCCTCCCCCGTCTCCTCAAGCGCCGCTTGCAGTAGTCGTTGCTGGTGCTCTGGCGACTGGGTGCCTTTGGCGAGCAGGCGGTACATGGCGGGCACGATAAACAGCGTGAGCAAGGTAGCCAGCGAGACTCCGGCAAAAACCACTATACCCACCGCCTGACGGCTTTCGGCACCGGCGCCGCTGGCCAGAATCAGCGGCAGGGAGCCAATGATGGTGGTGAAGGCGGTCATTAAAATCGGCCGCAAGCGACGTACCGCCGCTTCGACGATGGCGGCGTTAAAGGCATGGCCGCGATCGCGCAGCTGGTTGGCAAACTCCACGATCAGGATGCCGTTTTTGGTCACCAGGCCTATCAACATCACCATGGCAATCTGGCTGTAGGCATTCAGCGTCATGCCCGTAAAATACAGCCCCAGCAAGCCACCCACCAGCCCCAGGGGCACGGTCAGTAACACGATAAAGGGGTGAATAAAGCTTTCAAACTGCGCCGCCAAAATCAGGAATACCACCACCAGCGCCAGCCCAAACACGAAGGCCACATCGCTTTGGTTGCTCTTGTATTCCAGTGACTCGCCCTTGTAGTCGACAATGGCATAGTCGGGCAGGTTATCGCGCACCTGCTGATCCAGATAATCCAGCGCCTCGCCCAGGCTGTAACTGCCGACCAGGTTGGCGCTCAGGGTAATGGCTTTTTTACGGTTGTAATGGTTCAGGGAAGGCGATGCCCCCTGCTCGTTCAAGGTCACCAAGTTATCCAGCGAGATCAGATCACCATTGCCACCGCGCAGATAAATGCTGCTGATGTCACTCAGCTGGCGAAAGGCATCCTGTTGCCCTTTCAGGTACACATCGTATTCTTCCCCCTGCCGCTCGTAGGTGGTAATGGCCTGCCCGCCCAGCATCACATTCAGGCTATCGGCCACATCGGTCACCGAAATGCCCAGCAAGGCGGCACGCTGCTGATCCACTTCCACCAACAGCTCGGGTTTGGTTTGCGCATAATCCAGGTCCAGATCGCTCAGGCCCGGGTTGTCGCGGGCAATCACCCGTAATTGTTCGGCCCAGTCGTACAGCTCATCAAAATCGGCACCGCCCAGCACAAACTCCACCGGCGAGCTGGATCCGCCTCTAATGGACGAAGGTAAAATGGGGATCACCAACACATCGGCCACGTCTTTGGTCAGGCCACGAATGCGCCCTACTATGGCCTCGGCCGACTGGGCGCGTTCATCCCAGGTTTCCAGGCTGGCAATGACTATGCCGCTGTTCACGCCACCACCAAAGCCGGGAGTGCGCACCGTAAGGCTGGTAATCAGGCCTTCTTCCTGCAAGGGGCTGAATCTTTGCTCCACTTCACTCATGGCACGACTCATGCGCTCGAAGCTGGCGCCTTCGGCGCCCTTCACCATCACAAACACCACGCCCCTGTCTTCTTTGGGGGTCAGACTTTGCGGCACTTCCTTGAACAGCAGCGTCATCCCCCCCAGCGCCAGCACCATGATTAGTGGTGCCCACCAGGGGTGCTTCAGATTGGCGCCCAACAGACGGCGATAGCCTTGCTCCAACCGGGAAAAACCCGCATTAAAACGGGTGGCCAGCCAGCCGGGCGTTTGGTGGGCCGTTAATATCTTGCTGCTCATCACCGGGGTGAGCGTGAGTGCCACCAGAGAGGAAAAAATAACGGCGCCGGCCAACAACACCGCAAACTCGGTAAATATCCGGCCAATAATGCCGCCCATAAAGACGATGGGCAAGAAGACCGCCACCAGCGTCAGGGTGGTGGCAATCACCGCAAAGCCCACTTCACGGGCACCATGATAGGCCGCCGCCAACGGGGACCGGCCTCGCTCCAGATGATGGTAAATATTTTCAAGCACCACTATGGCGTCATCCACCACCAGGCCAATGGCCATGATCAGCGCCATCAGGGTGATCAGGTTCACCGAATAACCCAGCGCATAGGCCAGTATAAAGGCGCTGATCAGCGAGACGGGGACGGTCACCGCCGGGATCAGGGTGGCGCGCACCTGCCCCAGAAAGATGTAAATCACCAATACCACCAGCCCCACTGTGATCAGCAGGGTTTGATACACCTCGCTAATGGCGCTGTCGATAAACACCGAGCTGTCGTAGGTCCAGGTCAGCTCGGCACCCTCCGGCAAAAAGGGCTGTTGCGCCACTATGGCCTGCTTGACCTTTTCCACCACTTCCAGAGTATTGGCCTGGGTTTGCTTGACGATGCCCAGCCCCACCACATTTTGACCATTGGAGCGAAACAGGGTGTCTTCGGGTTTTTCGCCCTCCCACACCTCGGCCACATCACTTAAATACACCCGGCTGCCCGAGTCGATACGACGAATACTCAGGCTGTTAAAATCGGCGGCCAGATCATAGCCACGCTGAATGCGGGCAGCAAAATTCTGCTGGCTGTTCTCCAGGGTGCCGGCGGGTAGCTCGACGTTTTGCGAACGCAACGCGGCACGAATATCCGCCACGGTAACGCCACGGGCCGCCATGGCGATGGGATCCAGCCGCACGTTCATCACCCGCTCTTTACGCCCGCCCACCCACACCGAGCTGACGCCGTCGAGCAAACTGAACCGATCGGCCAGCACGTTTTGGGCATAATCCCCCAGCGCCAGCGGCGACATGCCGGTCGAGCGCAGCGTCACCCACAAGATAACGTCGTTGCGGCCCGTGTCTTTGGTCACTATGGGGGCGTCGGCCTCGTCGGGCAGGCTACGGGAGGCCCGGGCGACCGCTTCACGCACGTCGCTGGCGGCATTGTCCAGGTTGCGGGACGGATCAAATTCAATGGTGATGCTGGAGCGACCATCGCTGGTACTGGAGCTGATATATTTAACATCGCTGATGCCCGACAGCTCGTCTTCCAGCCGTTTGGTCACCTGGGTTTCCAGCACGCTGGCGCTGGCACCGGTATAGTTGGTACGTACCGTCACCACCGGCGAGGTGGTGTCGGGCATTTCTCGCAGCGGCAGTTCGAAAAAAGAAATAATGCCAAACACGCACAGCATCAAGCTGAATACGGTGGCCAGCACCGGCCGCGCAATAGACAGATCAGAGAGCTTCATTAACCACCTCTACCTGGCTGCCTTCGCGCACCTTGACCGTGCCTTCGCGGATCACCTGCTCGCCCACTTCCAGCCCGTTGGCAATGGTGACCATGTCCCCTAAATTAAGGCCGGTGCTCACGTTACGGCGGCTGACCTTACCTTGTTCATCCACCACGTACACATAACGCTGCTGGCCGGCATACAGCAGGCTCTGGGCAGGTATCGCCATCTGGGTGCTGTTGGCAATAATCAATTGCACCCGCATCAACATGCCCGGTACCAAGAGGCCGTCGCCGTTATCAAACACCAGTCGCACCTCGGCATTCAGGGTATCGCTGTTTACGCCGGGGGCTATCACCGCCAGCTCACCGATAAATGCCTGCTCGCCATAGGCTTGGGTGTAAGCACTCAGTTGTTCGCCTACGCTCAGCTTGCCAAAGTATTTTTCGGGCACCGCCAGATCGAGCTTCAGGCTGCTGATATCCAGCAGCTCGGCCACGGGGGTATTGGCCGCCAGCAACATACCGGGTGCCACATCGGTTAATCCCATTACGCCGGCAAAGGGGGCCCGCAGCGTTAAATAATCCGCTGCCACTCGGGCGGCGGCCAGCTTGGCTTCGGCCATGGCAACGGCGGCCTGTTGGCCGTCCAGCTCGGTTTGGGTGACCGCCTTGCGCTTGAACAGGGTTTGATAATTCTTGAAAATACGTTGTGCATCCATGAGCACCGCGCGGGCTTCACGCACCGCCGCCTGCGCCGCCCGGTCGTCCAGGCTTAATAACAGCTGGCCTTTCTTGACCACCTGGCCCGGCACAAAGTGCACCTCTGTCACTCGCGCACTCACCTGCGGAGCTATGGCCACCTGCTGGTTCGCCTTCAAGGTACCTATCAGTTCAATGTTTTCGGAAATCGGTTGTTCGGTCACCCGTACCGTGGTTACCACAGAGCTGCGCTGCGCCAGTGCGGTGGCCGGTGCAAGTGCTACCAGCGCCAATAGTCCCGCCCCCAGCCATCCAGAGAATGTGTTATCAAGCATGTCTTTTTTATTCCTTATACCAAGCTTGCCCTAGTTTACCTGTTTCCCCCCGCCAGACTATGTCAGCAAGCCGCTAAAATGTAACAAAGTGTGGCTAAAAACCCGTGCCCGGCGCCCAACCAAAAGAAAAGCCGCCTGTAGTAGCTGCTTTAGCTGCTAAATCCTGCGCAGCAGGATCTGATGCACCTGTTCCACCCTTTGCCACCGAATGGATGTACAGACTTTAGGTAATACGGCGAGGTATGAAATATCGGAGCAAAAATACCGCTGCGCGGCATTGCACAGCTGAAGCAGAGCCTACAAAATCACTTCCCCCCTTCACCGCCAATATTTCGCTGGACGGGCTGCTTTCTGCTAGCATAGCGCCATCTTTTTTGTATCAGGCTTTTACACTCATGAAAGTTATCTCCTTTAATATCAATGGACTCAGAGCGCGTTTACATCAATTGCAGGCGCTGATCGACAAGCACCAGCCCGACATTATCGGGCTGCAGGAAATCAAGGTGCACGACGAGGTATTTCCGGTAGAAGCGGTAGAAGCCATGGGCTATCAGGTGCACTTTCATGGCCAAAAAGCCCACTATGGCGTGGCATTACTCAGCAAACAAACGCCATTGGAGATTCGCAAAGGCTTCCCCGGCGATGAAGAGGACGCCCAGCGACGCATGATCATGGGCCGCTTTGCCCGCCCCGACGGCAGCGAAGTCATGGTACTCAACGGCTACTTTCCCCAGGGTGAAAACCGCAAGCACGAAACCAAGTTTCCGGCCAAGGCGCGTTTTTATGAAGATTTGCAGGCTTACCTGACCGAATACCACAGCCCCGACGAAGCGGTGATTGTGATGGGAGACGTGAATATCTCGCATACCGATCTCGATATTGGCATTGGCGAGCCCAACCGCAAGCGCTGGCTGCGCGATGGCAAGTGCTCGTTTTTGCCGGAAGAGCGCGAGTGGATGGATCGTCTGCTCGGCTGGGGCCTGACGGACACCTGGCGTTTACAGAACCCGGAGCGAACCGAGCAGTATTCCTGGTTCGATTATCGCAGCCGGGGTTTCGATGATAATCGCGGCCTGCGCATCGATCTGGTACTGGCCACCCAGCCCCTGGTTGAACGGCTGATAGACACCGGTATCGACTACGAACTACGGGGCATCGAAAAGCCCTCGGATCACGCCCCCATCTGGGCGACGTTTGCATAAAGCCCCGTGAAGGGTGAAGCGGTAAGAGTGAAGAGAACGACACAAGGTCAAAACCTACGAACAACACCACACCCTGTAGTCCGGCGCTTTAGCTGCCGGTCCTGCGTTAGCAGGATGGTTTTTAAAATCCCGCTGAGACGGGAGTGCCAGCTAAAGCGGCACACTACAAAACATACAG
>NZ_JBLWUK010000027.1:0-42855 GCF_048268965.1 Oceanisphaera sp. | reverse complement strand
TATAAATTAAAGATAAAAACAGCGCCGAGCTTCCAGCACCAAACGCCTGTTAAAAATACACACCGTCTTTTGTAGTCCTGCGCTTTAGCTGCAGGTCCTGCGGAGCAGGATGGTTTTAATAAAATCCCGCTGAGACGGGAGTGCGCGCTCAAAGCGGCACCCTACAAAAGCGCCCTATATTTCGCCGAGCGCCAGAAGTTATTTATTAACTTCCGTGGGTTCTGTGCTTATCGTAGCAAAGAATCGTGGCGAAGAAGTCTTTGCCTTTAAAGGCGAACCAGCCCTGAATCCACATTCGTGATGAGGTATTGTTAACCCCTTATACCAATCACATTAAACAATCGTTCTATTCGATTGTCATATCAGCCCCGAACAAAGGGCCTACTCCACCGACTCGCTACAAGCACATCCATGTGGCGCTCAGCACATGACATCCCTGTCATGTGATGGTCGGTGGAGCAGAACCCTTTGTCCTCCTTCATGCTGCAGAGTCTCCTGTTGGCACTGCCTTCGGGCAACTCAGTGCTCTGGGAGAGGCAACAGAGATCGCCTCCCAAATACCATGGTCGGTATTTCCCGAGCCCTCAGAGATGAGTTCATGGCGTGTCGTGGGAGGCGGCTGTTGTGCCTCTGGCACTCCGGCCCAATACCTGACCACAGACTTACTGACCTAATTGCCCTTAATTAACATTTTATAAGTCGTAACAATCTGATTTTATTAACAAAACTCTGTTTGCTGCATTGATTCTCGAGAATGAGGTCAGTAATATGATTGGTATAACTTCTTACTTCTATTGTGAGCGAAACTAGATGTGATTCGGCTTGTATGAGGGGATTGCTAAGATAACGGGGATGACTAAGATGCGACTACATACTCAAGAATTTTCTGGTGTAAGTAACCTTACGTAACTGATGCGGAAGTCTTCGATACAAGATCAAGCAGTGCGGCCTCCAAGTCGTTATGCATCCATACCTGTTATACCTGACTGCTTAGACAAAAACATGATTAAAACAGTTAAATTAACATCTAAATTCTTATAGCTGATTAAGGAGTTAACTTAATTTTCATGCGATTTATTTCTCTGAAAACCTGACTCTCAACCTGACGAATCTGCTTACCTATAGATTCACTCTTTGTAAGCTCTTCAGCTCGTTGCAAATATTTAAAAAATCCCAACCTAGGAGCGCCCTGAGGAAGAATACCTGCGCCAAGCTTTTGGTAAATATTAGAGCCATAAGCGTCGCCATACCCTAGTCGTGTCAGCCGAGCGTATAGTTGGCGTTTTTTTATAAATATAGTTTCATTTTTAATTGCAGCGATTTTAGCTCGTTTAATAGCTCTTTTAGCCTTGATCATAAAGTGAGCAATAGTAGACTCTCTGACCCGAATATTTACACCATCAAAAGTAAAGCCCAGATATGCCATCGGCCTTAGCACAGTTAGATTGTAATTTTGATCAAGATTAAAGCACTTTAAGGCCTTGGCAACTTCTAAATACCTACACCGCATGGTTTTGGTTGGTTCTACGGTTAAGCAGACTGTTTGTAACGCCTGCGTCACAATCCTTTCAGCTTTTTGTCCACTTCCCTTAGGTACAACTAACAGAATATCATCGCTATAGCGTCGATAGCTGCCTCCTAGCTCTTTTATATGTAGCTGGATAAGACTATCTACTTTCAACATGTATAGATTAGCTAGCACAGCACTGATTGGAAGCCCTTGTGGAATTCCAGCAGGGCTTCTTTTTAAATGAGCAGGCGGTTGTTTACGTTTTACCTCCCAAGCTAGCTCATGTCGAGGACGCAGTTTGTGTTTAACCTTTGAACGGAATTGGACTGGAGTACAAATAGCAGCACCATCCTTGCCGGCTCTCCGCCTAATTTCACCACTAAATAAGTCTCGCAAAACAGGTACAGTAACTGCACTATCGCGAGTGCAAGCTTTATAGACGGCGTAATGATCGGCAGGTAATTGTTCATGGCCAAGCAATTTTTCCCAAGCCTGTTTCAACAAGTGGTGGTCGAGGGTATCAAAAAAACCTTCGACATCAATTGCAATTACATCACACTCTTTTCTACTTTTAATTTCATTAAATGCATCTAAAGCAAAGTGAATATTATTCTTGGGAGAATCGAAACGCCGGTAGGCAAGTACATGCTCGCCTCCATATTTTTTATAACTATCCTCCAGAGCTAAGTTCAACTTTTTAGCATAATACGCATATATATGAGAGTCGCTATGCGCAGCATAAGCTATTGGACGATACTTAGTAGTATAAATTCGCCTACTAGTATTTTTTTCTTTCTTGCGGGAAATAACACACTGGGGATTAATGATAACCGGCCAAAATGCATGACTAGCGACATTATCTGGACATTCAACTAACCGACGAGCTTGATCCTTGTGGAGAGGTCGATCAAAATGTGCATAACCACGCCTGCGATACCAATCCAAATCTTGGCACATAAATATAATTCCCTTGGGTCCGGTGACAGCAAGTATTCTGCGGCCACTTGCTATGTGTCACCGTCTTGATGCACCTCTCGATACACCTGACCGGCAATGACAATCGTCACTACTGAGATCTTCACGAACAATTCAGCTTAGGGCTAAACGCTCATGCCGCAACATTACCTGTTTATATAATATGCTTGGAGGTATCCTATGAAGCAATACGCTAATCACATTGGCCAAGATACGCCGAACAATACTGTAATAGCTACAGTCTGGTATATCGTGAAGCACCATGCGATCGCATGGTTGGCTAACATAATACTTGACAAAGGTGTAACCAAACGGCCACTTGCTCTATAGCAAGAGTATGGCTATTCTGGCTTATGGACTCATAAGTGTCAACGCTCATTAAAAGCACACTTGTATGCGCATACTTAAATACTCACATTCACAATCCATTATTCATTAGCTACCAAAAAATAAGCTAGTGTCTGGCCTTTATCGTAGGCCATTTAACCGTTAACGATAATGCTGATGGCTTACCTACTCAAAGCAGCAAATTTTGATGACGGACGAAAAGGCGTAGCATACTTACTCACTAACCCGTCCTAGCTATTAAGAGCCACCACCAACATGTCGATAAAAGCACGGGTTTTGGCGGGCATTAAACGCCGGCCGGGAAACACCGCCCAGGCAATGTGCTCAGGCGCACTCCAGGCCGATAGCACTGGCCGCAATTGGCCGGCCTGCACGCTGGTTAGCGCAAACTGATGCGGAATTTCAACAATACCGGCGCCGGTGCAGGCCAGACGCATTAGCAGCTCTGGCGAGTTGGCCGTTAATCGCCCCAATGGCACGCCTTGCCACTGTTTGGCACCGTTGCGCAAATGCCATGTGGCAGGCTCGCCGGTACGAGTGAGTAAACGCACGGCCTGGTGTTGCTGCAAGTCCTCCGGCTGCCGGGGCTCGCCCTGTCGTAATAAATACTCGGGCGCGGCATACAGACCGCTGGAAAATACCGTGAGGCGACGGGCGGTTAGCAGGGCATCGTCGGGCAAGACGCCCATGCGTACGGCCAGGTCAAACCCTTCACCCAGCAAGTCTACCCGTCGGGCAGAAAGATCCAGCTCCAAAGACACCTCGGGATGCAGGGCAACAAACGCCGCCAGCATGTCGACCAAAAACAGGTTGGCGAAGTCACTGGGAATAGACACCCGCAATCGTCCGCTCGGTTGCACCTTGCGCTGCTCGCTCAGCGCCCAGGCCGCCTGCACTTCTGCCGTTATGTGCTGGGCATGATCCAGCAACTGTTCGCCAAACTCGGTTAACGTCATGCGCCGGGTCGTCCGCACAAACAGCCGTTCACCCAGTTGTTCTTCCAGTAGGGTAATGCGCCTGGATACCGTCGACTTGGGACGGCCCAGCCGGTTGGCCGCCTGAGTAAAGCTGTGCAACTGTGCCACTTGCGCGAAGATCAGCAAGTCATCCGCCGATAATTGTTCTGTTGATGGAACAATGTTACTCATTTACCCCACCTAATCATTGATTGGTCGATGATATAGAGTAATCACATCTTATCCAGGAGGCCATTCAAAATGAAAATATTACAAGTTAATGCCAGTGCTCGCGCCACAGATGCCAACTCGACTCGCGTTGCCAATCGCATTGTAGAGCGGTTGCTGGAAAACCATCCCGATGCCACAGTGCAGGTGCTTGATTTGGCGACTCATCCTGCGCCAGCACTGGATAACGAGGCCATTACCGCCTTGTTTACGCCCACCGAGCAGCGTAACGCACAGCAAGCAGCCAGAGTCGAGCAAAGCATGGCCCTGGTGCAGACGCTACAAGACGCCGATGTCCTGGTGCTGGGTGTGCCCATGTATAACTTTGGCATTTCCGGCCAGCTGAAAAACTGGATTGATAATGTCGTGCTGAACGGCGTGACGTTCCGCTATACCGACCAGGGTCCACAAGGCCTGCTGAAAGACAAGCAAGCCTATATTGGTTTTGCACGTGGCGGCATTTATCGCGGCACCGAGGCTGACAGCCAAACGCCTTATTTAAAGACGCTGTTAAAGTTTATTGGTATTACCGACCAACACTTTATTTATGCCGAAGGGTTAAACATGGGAGAGCAAGCCGCGCAAACCGGCTTTACGCAAGCCGAACACGACCTGGCGCAGGCCTTAAACGCATAACCTTCAGGAGCCTTATTATGTCTACTCTGTTGCCATCAGACGTTATTTCGCACTCACGTACTATTGAGCAAGTGATTACCGGACGCGCCACCTCTGATGGCGCAGGGGTCACATTAACGCGCTATCTGGATGCCTCGTTGCAGCAACGCCTCGACCCTTTTTTAATGCTGGATGCATTTGGCAGTGATGATCCCGACCACTATAGCGCGGGGTTTCCGGACCATCCCCATCGCGGCTTTGAAACCATTACCTATATGCTGCAAGGCCGCATGCTGCACCGCGACAGCGAAGGCAATGAAGGCTTGCTGGAGTCCGGTGGTGTGCAATGGATGAACGCCGGGCGCGGGGTGATTCATTCTGAAATGCCGCAGCAAATTGCAGGCCGCATGGCCGGTTTTCAGCTGTGGTTGAATTTGCCCAGCCATGAAAAGATGAGCACCCCCTGGTATCGGGATCTTGACGCCGACACCCTGCCACGTTTAGTAACTGACTCGGGCGCACACATTAGTGTGATTGCCGGTAACAGCCATGGCGTGCAGGGGGCGGTGCAACGCCCGATGACCGAGCCCGTGTATCTGGATGTGCACCTGCCGGCAGGCAGCCATTTGGTACAACAGCTCCCCCCTGCGCATAACGCATTTATCCAGTTGTATCAGGGTGAAATAGGCGTGGCGCAGCAAACCATGCAAGCGCCCGGCATGGCGATATTGAACACGGGTAACGACTGCGACGGGGTCCGTGTTCAGGCGTTGCAAGACAGCCGCTTTTTGTTGATTGCCGGTCAGCCACTGCATGAACCGATCGAGCAATACGGCCCCTTTGTCATGAACACCAAAGAAGAGATTTATCAGGCGGTGCAAGATTTTCGCCATGGCCGATTGGCCTGACACTAAAAAGGGCAGCCCCTGGGCTGCCCTTTTGCAATCATTAACTCGTGCTGCTTACTTGCGGTTACCGCGATAAGCAGGTGAAGAGTTCAACACCATGTGACGGTTAACGTCTTTGTACAGCAGGTAGCGGAAGCGAGTTGGGCCACCGGCGTAACACGCCTGTGGGCAGAAGGCGCGCAACCACATGTAGTCGCCGGCTTCAACTTCAACCCAGTCCTGGTTCAGGTGATAAACCGCTTTACCTTCCAGCACATACAGGCCGTGTTCCATGACGTGAGTTTCGTCGAACGGGATTACGCCGCCAGACTGGAAAGTCACTATGTTCACGTGCATGTCGTGACGCAGATCGGTCGGATCGGTGAAACGCGTGGTAGCCCAGGCATCGTTGGTGTCCGGCATGGCGGTCGGTTCGATGTCGTTTTCGTTGGTGACGAAGGCTTCTGGTACGTCGATACCTTCTACAAATTCGTAAGCCTTGCGTAACCAGTGGAAGCGTACCGGAGCGTCGCTGTTGTTGCGCAGGCTCCAGTTAGCACCCGGTGGCAGGTAAGCGTAGCCGCCCAGGTCCATGTGGTGCTCTTGGCCTTCCAGGGTCAGGGTCATTTCCCCTTCAACGACGAACAGTACCGCTTCGGCACCACTGTCCAGCTCAGGCTTGTCACTGCCGCCCTTTGGCGACACTTCCATGATGTAATGGGAGAAGGTCTCGGAGAAACCGCTCATTGGGCGTGCGATAACCCACAGGCGAGTCTCGTCCCAGAATGGCAGGAAGCTGGTCACGATGTCACTCATGACACCCTTGGGAATAACGGCGTAAGCCTCGGTAAACACGGCGCGATCGTGGATCAGCTGAGACTGAGGCGGCAAACCGCCCTTGGGAGCATAATAGGTATTACGGGCCATGATTTCTGTCCTTTAATACGAGAGGGCCGGTCACTGGCCGGCAAAAGCCACGCCCATGGGCATAGCTATATAAATGGTGAACATTCACTATTGTAGAGCAAAGCAGTTTGATTTATAAATTAAATAATTTAATGGTGACTAGTGGGTTTTCCACTGAATGGTGAGCGAGGCGACAGAGGTGAATAGTGGCGTCTGGTAGGCGAACACTTGTTCTCGCATTATGCCGCAGGCATAACCGGTTTTGCCAAGGAATACCCCGTATCCTGATGTGGTGCTATTTCAGTAGCCTAGGTGTTATCTCGTCCTCTTTTCCCTTCACGCTTCACTCATTACAGTACATTGAGGGATCACATGAATTTAAACGTTACGCTGGATCCGGTATTGCTACGCAGCTTTATTGCGGTGGCCGATACCGGCAGTTTTACCCGCGCCGCCGACAGCACGCATCTCACCCAGTCTACCGTTAGCCAGCAAGTGCGAAAGCTGGAAGCCCAGTTCGGCTGCGAGCTGCTGCACCGCAAAGGCCGCTACATCACGCCTACTCTGGAGGGAGAGCGGGTGCTCAGCTATGCGCGGCGTATTTTGCAGATGATGAACGAAGCCGTGGCGCAAACCAGCGTGAGTGCCGAGCAGCAAAAAATTCGCCTGGGGGTACCGGAAGACTTTGCGACCCACGCCATCATGCCCACCCTGTCCGCCTTTTCCAGCGAATACCCGGGAATTCGCCTGGAAGTAAAAAGCGGCCTGTGCAGCGATATCTGGCGCGAATTTCAACGAGGCGACCTGGATCTGGCACTGGTTAAACAGCGTCAGGGCAGCGCACCCGGTCTGGCCAGCTGGCCCGAGCCACTGTGCTGGATTGACAGCCTGCACAGCAATAACCTGGAGAATCATCCTGTTCCCCTGGTCACCTTTCCGATTGGCGGCCTGTATCGCAGCGAAATGGCCCACACCTTCGATCGTCTGGGCCGCAGCTGGCGGCTGGCCTATGTGAGCACCAGCTTGTCTGGCGTGTGTTGTGCGGTCGAAGCCGGCTTTGGCATCTCCTTGCTACCGCGGCGCCTGGTGACGACCGAGCACCGAATTTTGAACGAGCAGGACGGCCTGCCACCGGTACCGGACTTGGAACTCACCCTGCACGCGCAAGACAAGCTTTCGGCACATTGCAAAATGCTCGCCAAGCAGTTGATCAGTGCCTGCAACCACATCTGCCGACAGTAAACGGGAATGTGAAAGGAGCCTTCAGTGTTAACCCTGCCTCACACATCGGCGAAAATATGCTTGAGATTGACGCCTTCATCGGCAACCGGCTCTAACTGCAGCTGGGCTTCAATTTCGTTGAGGTGGTCAATCATCAACTGTACCGCCAGCTCGACCTGATGGCTGGCAATGGCGTCCAGCAAGGCATTGTGATCACGGCATGACAAGCCGGAGTGACCATGCCGGTGGTGTCCCGAACGCTGGTAGAGCGCGAGTATCAGGGAGGATCGCGGGATGATTTCATGTAAAAAAGACGTCAACACCGGCTTGTTGGCCAGCTTGCCGATCAATAGGTGAAATTCACCGGACAAGCGAATGCTCAGGCTCTGTTCACCTTGTTCTATCGCCTTGTGCTCCTGCTCCAGATGCTCCTGCAACAGCTTTTTTTCGCGCATGGTACATTTGTTTGCCAGCTCCCGTACCAGCTCGGCTTCAATCAGGCGACGAGCCTGAAAAATATCTCTGGCCTCTTCCGGTGAAGGCTCGGCAACAAAGGCACCACTGTTGGGAACCAGGTTGACCAGCTTATGATAAGACAACTGCAACAACAGCTTGCGCACAAAGCCCCGGCTCAGGCCAAAGGTTTCGCTTAATTCTTCTTCCTTCAGGCGGGTACCCGGCAACAGCTTGTGGGCCACTATGGCTTCCCAGATACGTTGGTACACACTATCCAGATCCCTGGTTTTCTTACTCATCACGTTACCTTGATATGCATGGCAAATATCTGCTCAATAAGCCTGTCGTGCTCGCAGGCAGAGCCGACGCCCGGCACTGTACTGCGATACAAAGACTCAACGTTATCACAAGACAAGTTGTGAACTATAACGGCTGTTTTCGTCAATAAAAAAGGGCCGCAGCCCTTTTTTGTTTATGCATGAGCCAGGTCAACATTTATTTCGCTCTCTGATGAGCCGGATCCCGAACCAGCATCACCAGCATTTTGTAGAAGAAGCCTCCCAGGGCTGCGCCTATCAACCATCCATAGCCGTTAAGGTCGGCCAGGCTGGGGAGCAACACGGTGGAAATAGAGAAAGTCGCCGCCATGGCAAAGGCCAGCAGTGCCTTGACGTTCCAACCACCCCGATAGTAGTAGGCCCCTGTGGGAGCAGACGAAAATAGCTGCTCCATATCCAGCTGCTGTCGTTTTACCAGGTAGTAATCCACCACTATGATGCCGTAGAAAGGCGCCACAATTGCCCCTAATGCGTTAACAAAGCCGGGGATGCCAATCTGGCTGATAAAGGATACCCAGAAGGCTCCCACGAAAAAGGCAATAATGGCCGTGATCAGACCCCCGATTCTGAAGCTGATCATTTTCGGAAACAGATTGGCCAGATCGTAGGCGGGTGGTATGAAGTTGGCGACCAGGTTAATGCCGACGGTGGCGGCAAAAAAGGTGAGCGCAGCCACTATGGTCAGGGGTAGCGAATCGACTCGTTCGATAATATCGGCCGGATTCGTCAGCGCCTCACCAAACAGCACCAGGGTGCCAGCGGTAATTATCAAGGCAATAAACGAGAAGAAGGCCACGTTCAGTGGCAGGCCCACCAGATTGCCTACCTTCATCTCTCTTTCGCTACGCACGAAACGCGTAAAGTCTCCGAAGTTGATGACCACGGCAGCAAAGTAAGCCACCATGGTGCCGACAATGGCACTGAACGCCGCCAGGTCGCCACCTTCTCTGGTACCCGCACTACTAAAAATAGTACTGACTGCGGGTATCAACTGATCACCGGCCTTTACCCAGACAATGATCATTAATATAACCATCACCAGATAGACCAGGGGCCCGGCCAGGTTGAGGAATGTTTTTATCTTGTCGATACCCTGCCAGAACAACAGGATCTGAAACAGCCAGACGATAACGAACGACAACCAGGCGGTCGCCGACAACCCCAGAAATCCGGCGCCTTCACTCGGCCCCCACAAGGCGGTCAGCAACAAGGTAACGGCCGTCGAGGCGAAATAGGTCTGCACCCCGTACCAGAAAATACCGACGATGGCGCGCAGCATCGCCGGCAGGTTTGCCCCCCGGATGCCCATGCTGGAGCGGATGAGTACCGGAAAGGGAATACCATATTTTACGCTGGGTTTACCGGTCAGGTTGACCAGCACCATCACGATAAAACCCGCAAGAATAATGGCCCCCATCACCGCCCAGCCATTCAGGCCGTAAGTCAAAAACAGCGACGCGGCCAGGCTGTAGCCAAACAGACTCTGAATATCGTTGGACCAGACGTTAAAAATTTCAAACCAGCCCCAGCTACGATCCTTATGCTTGATGGGGGCCAAATCTTCGTTATACAGCAGAGGGTCCCTGCTTTTTACCTCGAGTAGGCGATCATCCATATCGGTATTCCTTATTTAGGGTCTGCTGACCTTTCGCGGTTAAATGGCATTCGGGATAAGCGCGTTGTGACTGCGCCATCGCGTCTGTATGCGGAGTGACTTCCGGCATCAACTCTGTCTTAGTATAAAACCCCGACCAATTGCTGCAGAAATAATCTCGAAAGGTAAACAGATTCTGAAACAAAGAGGGGCCCGTTGACCGGACCCCACCTGGGTTAATAACGGAAGCGCTGGCAGGGCTTCCAGTACTGCATCAATACATAATAGATGATGCCGGCAGGGAGCAGACTGGCGTACCAGGACACTGCGGAAAAGGTCAGCGCCACAGCTGCACCAACCAGGGCCGCAATGACTGCGCCATAGTTCACGCCCTTGTAGGGCCCTTGCTCGTCATAGAGCTTGTCCAGATCCAGCTTGCGACGGCGCAGGATGAAGTAATCCACCACCATGACCGCAAAGATAGGACCGAGGAAAGCCGAGTAGGTCTGCACGAACACCTGCAGGCCGGCGGACGACTCTTCCTTGACCAGTTCCCAGGGAAAGGTGCAGAAGGCCAGCAAGCCGACCAGTATGGTCGAGGTGCGAAACTTCAGCTTGAACACATCCATCAGGATATAGGTGGGTGGCACCACGTTGTTCAGCACGTTGGTGGTCACCTGGGCGAAGGCGATAAACAGCAGGGTAATCACCAGCAGCGGGGTATTGTCGACGGCGCTGGAGAAGACCTGAATCGGATCGGTTACTCCGGTGGCACCAGACACCATCAGGCCAATCAGTCCCATGAACAGGGTGCAAGGCAGGATGGACATGGCATAAATCACCGTTAGCAGGCCCGGCTTGGTGCCCTCTTTCAGCTCGCGGGAATAGTCACTGACGTTCAGCATCATGGTGCTGTAAATGCCCAGGAACAACATGGTGGCGCCCCAGAACGGCAGACCCCAGGTGCCCTCGACATTAACCAGGTTGGTGGTGATTTCCTGACCGTAACGATCAATCACGCTCCAGAACATGTAGACCAGCGCCAGCAGAATAAAGCCGCTGCCGATGTTTTCCAGCCACTTGATGCCCTGAAAACCGAAGATAGACAAACCAATCTGCAGAAACTGGAACAACACGAAGTAGAGCACCAGGTTGTCGAAGCCGAACAGGGTGGCAGACACGGCGTTCAGCGCGCCGGCGCCAATCCAGCTCTGAAAGCCGTACCAGACGATGGCCGGTATTGCGCGCACCAGTCCCGGAAAGCGGGTACCGGAAAAGCCGAAGGCGGCTCGCGCCTGTACCATGAAGGGGATGCCATATTTGTAACCGGCGGCCCCGTTCAACGCCAGGGCGATGCCGATAACAAAGCACCCGATGGCAATGGCCACACAGGTTTGCAGCAGGTTGAGCGTGCCAACGATGCTGGAACCCATGGTAAAGGTACCGATAGAGACACACCCACCAAACCAGGCCAGGAGGTACGAAAACCGCCCCATTATTCGATGTTTTTGTGGTGCAAGTGACTCTTCACCCGCCTTCTTGCCTTCTCCGCCAACCTGTTTGGCCGACGCCACCTTGCCTGTTTGCATGGGAATGGCGGCGCCGCCATTTACATTGTGAGTAGCCATAATTTCATCCTCGGTATTCCATTACTCGGGGCGAACCTTGCCCCTTCCTCAGCTGCCTGCTCTGAGCCGTACTTGTGTTGCGGCAGCCAAACCACTTCGCTCGCTGCCGCGGTATGTCGACAATATCGATTTAGCGCCCCGTGAGCGCCATGTCCGGGCGAGGCCAGTTGAAGGTCAGTACCTTGCTGGTGCCCAGCTTCATATCCACCATGGCTTCGCACAGCTTGACGGCTGCCACTGTGCCATCAATCACCGGAATGCCGATTTCCTGCTCGATAAATTCCCGATACTGGGACATTCCGGCACAGCCCAGCACTATGGCTTCGGCGTGATCTTCTTCCCGGGCGCGCAGGCACTCGGCAATCACCTTGCCGATGGCCTCGTCCGGCGAATTGGCCAGATCCAGCACCTTCATCGGGGTGGTACGAATTTTCTTGCACTGCTCGCTGAAGCCGTAACGGTTGATCAGGTGCTCGGTCATGAAGCGCACCCGCGGGGCCGTGGTCACCACGCTGAAACAGGCACCGCTCAACACCGCCAGGTGAAAGGCCGCCTCGGCAATGCCCAGTACCGGCTTGTCGGTCAGCTCGCGAGCGGCATAGAGCCCGGGGTCACCGAAGCAGGCCAGCACATAGGCGTCGATATTTTCTTCGCGATCGCCCTTGGCAATTTCTTCCAGCACGCCGGGCACCGACAGCGCCTCGTCGTAGAAGCTTTCGATGGATGCCGGGCCAGTGGCCGGACTGACGGCCAGAATGTCGGTATCGGGGCGGGCGACCTTGTCGGCCAGTGTTTGCAGGGCATCGGTAAATGCCTGGGTGGTATTGGGGTTGATGATCTTGATTCTCACAGCGAGCTCCTCGTTTACGAATCCGTTTATTTATTGTTAACGATGTAACAATAAATCATTAGTTAACGGTTTGTAAAACAAAAACTGTGCTCGGCACTCACGGTAAAACGAGAATGTATTGAACATTTAGCAAGGGAAAACGACGAAAAAGAAGATTAACTGCTTGTTTTACAAGGAGCAAGGTGACGATCAACCCGGTAGATTGTTAACAATCCATACAGGAGTCCAGATACCCCCTGGCGATATGTGGTGTTTTTGTTATCAGAAATGTGATCTGGCGCAAAGTGTCGCACACATAAAAAAACCCTCCTGGCGGAGGGTTTCACGTTATCGAACTCAGTATTCGGCGTTGTGGTAAACGTTTTGCACGTCGTCTACGTCGTCCAGCATGTCGAGGAAACGCTCCAGCTGGGCCAGGTCGTCACCGGTCACTGCCACCGTGGTTTGGGGTACAAACTGGATGGTATCGACCTCAAAGTCGATATCGCCAAAGGCTTCGGTCAGCGCCTGCTTGGTCTTGAAGTATTCGGTGTGCGGGGCAAAGACGGTAATTTTTCCGTCTTCCAGCTCGACATCGGTCACATCCACGTCGGCCGACATCAGCGCTTCCAGTACCGCATCTTCGTCGTCGCCGGCAAAGGCCAGAATGGCGCAATGGTCAAACATGTGGCTGACGGTGCCCGAGGTACCCAGCTTGGCTTTTACCTTGTTAAAGCACTGGCGCACATCGCCTATGGTACGGTTGGGGTTATCGGTCAGGCAGTCGACAATCACCTGGCAATTGCCGGGGCCAAAGCCTTCGTAGCGAGCGGGGGAGAAATCTTCACCGGCACCGCTGGTGGCTTTTTGCAATGCCTTTTCAATGACATGGGCAGGTACCTGGTCTTTTTTGGCGCGTTCAATCAAACCACGCAGCGTCAGGTTGCCGTCCGGGTCGGCACCACCGGATTTGGCGACCACGTAAATTTCGCGACCGTATTTACTGTATATCTTGCTCTTGGCATTCGCCGTTTTAGCGATGGATTCTTTGCGGTTTTGATAGGCTCTGCCCATGGGATGCTCTCATTGTTCATCGATAGTTCATCGGAAGAGGCTGAATTTTACACACAGCACAGCGCCAGATCTATTTCCCCGGCACGCAAACTGTATTTTTCTGCCGCCTGCCCTCAATAACCGGCAAATTCCTCGGTGCGCACCTGATCGTCCGCCACCCCTGCCTGGCTCAGCATCTGCTTCATTGCCGCCACCAATTCGGGGGGGCCGTCCAGGTAATACAGCGATGCCTTGAGATCATCGAGGTGGCGGGCCAGCATCGCCTGATCGACATAACCCTGTTCACCCTGCCAGGGCACAGACGACTGTTGCGCCTGCGTCATGGTCGCCACCAGGGTGCAGTTGCTGCTACTGGCGCAGGCTTGGGTCAGCTCATCGAGAAACGCGGCATCTTCGGGCCTACGGTTGGCATAAAACAACGTCATGGCCCGCTGTTGATGCTCGGCGATGGCCTGCAGCAGCATGCTTCTCACGGGGGTGATACCTATGCCACCGGTAAGAAACACCACACTGCGTTCGGCCTTGTCGGGTAGCGTAAAGTCGCCATAAGGCCCTTTCAACGTCAGGGTGGCACCGGGCTCCAGACTGCTCAGCACCCGCTTGAAGGCGCTGCTCCTGATGCGCGTTGCCATCATGAGCTCCGGCTCGTCCGGCGCAGATGCCAGCGACAAGTAACGGCCGTTACCCTCGCCATCGGTTTCTGGCGGATCGTTCAATACCAGACGCGCGCACTGACCCGCCTTAAAGCTGAAGTCCCGGGGCTTTTCAAAATAAAAAGCCAGGGTTCCCTCGGCAACAACCTGTTTGCGTGTCAGTGTTAGCTGATAACTGGCCATGGCATACCTCTCCTTTGCTCACACTTCAATATCCAGCGCCAGGCTGGCGTGGTCGTCCGAGCTTTGATAACGCTGGCTGATGACATTGAGTCGGCGACTCATGGTGGCATTGGTGCCAATCCAGCATACCTGTCCCTTATGCAAGCCCAGCCAGGCTTCAAAGGCGGCCTGGCGGCGATCCCGCTCCCGGTCTTTATGCCGAGGCCGAATAGCCACATAAGGCTGCACTGCCGTAATGTTCGGAATGCTGGGCCGGCGCGCCTTGTCGGCCGCGGCCGCCTCGGTAGAGGGTGCCGCCGCATTGGGCGCCATGGTGGGTAACATCACCGGTATTGCCATCGACCTGACCTCCCTGTGTCTGCTTACTTCACGTAGCCGCCAAGCCGGTTATTGTATAACCGGACTCATCGAGCGGATTCCTTTACTAACTATAAGCCAATCCGCCACAAAGCGGCGACTAGGGCTGGTTGTGCTTCAGGAAGGCTTTAATCCGTTCGGCGGTGGCCTCGGGGTGGGAGATAAAGGCGGCATGAGAGGCTTTAGCCTCAATGTGGCTATGACGCTGTGCCAGGTTTTCCGGCAACAGTGCTTCTACCTGCGGAATCACCTTCTTGGGTACCAGGCCGTCAAGCCGCCCGTACAAGCGCAACACCGGCAGTTGTAATTCAGCCAGCCGGGCACGCAGGTCCACGGCACCCAGCAGGGCCAGCCCCGCCGCCAATGCCACCGGATCCGGGCCGGGCTTGGCGGCCAGACTCGCCCTGAGCTGTCGAATATCTTCCCGCGCATGCTCGCTACCCATGGCTTGCAGCGCCAAAAAGCGGTTGATCACCCCTTGGTGATCTTCCACCAACTGCTGCTCGAACGCGGCCAGTACTTCAGGCTTGATACCTGGCCAGGCGGCATCGGCGACAAAGCGAGGAGAACTGGCCAGGGTGATAAGCTGACTGACCCGGTTTGGGGCCTGCAAGGCGGCCTGAGTCGCCAGCAAACCGCCCAGCGACCACCCCAGCCAGGCCGCCTGGTTCGGCACGGCGTCCAGCACCGCATTTACCCAGTCATGCAGCGTGCTCGACTCGGGCAAGGCCGGGCTATGCCCGAAGCCCGGCAAGTCGACCAGATGTAAACGGAAGTCGGCTTCCAGCCGAGAGGCCAACCCCTGCCACACGGCACCATTCATTCCCCAGCCGTGCAACAGCACCAGCTCGGGTCCTCGGCCACATCGTTCTACATATACACTCATAACAGATACCCTACCTTTAAGATGCCGCCATGATAAAACGCTTGCTCACTCGCTTACAATCCGGCCCGCTCTGGTGGGGGCAATGCCTGCTGTGTCGCCACGACTGCCAGCAGCAAGCGCTGATTTGCCTGCCCTGCCAGAACGAGCTGCCTCAGTTGTCTCACCCCTGCCCGCAATGTGCCTTTCCCCTGGCGGTGGCAGACGCCCATTGCGGACAATGCCAGCGTCACCCTGCCCCCTGGCAACGAATGCGGGTGCTGGCCGACTTTGAGCCGCCCTTTTCACGCTTGATCCACGACTTGAAATACCGGCAGCGGGCCTTAAACGGTCGCCTGCTTGGCCAGCTATTGGCACGTCAGCTCACGCCGCCCTACCCGGAGGTTGTTCTACCGGTGCCCCTGCACTGGTGGCGACAAGTGCGCCGTGGCTATAATCAGGCCACCGAAATTGCGCGGGGTCTGCAGGATGTACTGCCCATAGCGATAGATACCAGCCCCCTGACACGCCGGCGCCATACGCCATCGCAAACCCACCTGAGCCGTCGCCAGCGTCAGCAAAACCTGCGTCACGCCTTTCATTGTCGCCCCCTGAAGTACCGCCATGTTGCGTTACTGGACGACGTGATCACCACCGGCAGCACCATGACGGAGTTAACCCGCTTGTTACAGAACTGCGGGGCGACTCGGGTCGAAGTTTGGGCTATTTGCCGCACTCTTGAACGCTGACGGCTATTCAAGCGCAGGCAACAGGAGTATGATAAAAGTTGAGCTTTTTAGTCAGGTTTGTGAGGATAGCAATGATTACGATTTCCGAAACCGCACAAGAACACTTCCGCAAATTGCTGTCGCAACAGCCGGAAGGCACCAATATTCGGGTGTTTGTGGTTAACCCCGGCACCCCCAATGCTGAATGTGGCGTGTCTTATTGTCCACCTGATGCCGTCGAGCAGGACGATCTACACCTGCCATACAATGGATTCGAGGCGGTCGTCGACCAGCAAAGCGTCACTTTCCTGGAAGCCGCCGAGATCGACTTTGTGAGCGACCAGATGGGTTCCCAGCTAACCCTGAAGGCCCCCAACGCCAAGATGTCCAAGGTACCGGATGATGCGCCCCTGGCTGACAGAGTCGAGTATGTACTGCAGTCGCAGGTCAACCCCAGTCTGGCCAGCCATGGCGGCCAGGTCGTGCTGACCGAGATTACCCCAGAGGGTGTGGCCATACTGCAGTTTGGTGGCGGTTGTAACGGTTGCTCCATGATAGATGTCACACTGAAAGATGGCATCGAAAAACAGCTGCTTGAACTGTTTGCCGGCGAAATTACCGGCGTGAAAGACGCCACCGAGCATGAGCGCGGCGATCACTCCTACTATTGAGTTCATTATTTTCATAATGGGTTAGATAGTAAAAAGGGAGCCATATTGGCTCCCTTTTTTATCGGCTTATTCTGACAGCTGACCGCCTGTCTCTTAGTCACAATTCTGTCAGTTTATCATAGTGTCCAGAGGCAACTGGGTAGCCTCTTCCGACACGCTAAACTGCATCCCTGCGACGCTCAGCACATGACGTCCTGTCATGTGATGGTCGACTGAGGCTATCCCAGCTACCTCCGTTTAGGCTCCGAGTCGTCGGTTAGCACCACTGACAGGCAACTCCAGAGTCAATGGGAGGGAAAAGGGTGTCTGCTCCGCCGACCCTCCGCGCCAAGGATGGCGCGGCGGAGCCCCCATGGATGGGTTCACGGCGAGTCGGAGGAGTAGTGCCCTTTGCCCGACTAAACCACTAGTATCAAAAAATAGTTGTAACTAAGAGACAAGCTTATCGCTGACCGCTTTGTCATTCCGCTTTACGATCCCGGCTTAACAGGGTCATTGCGGCTTCTTTGGCGTTCTTGCCTTGATACAGCACCTGATAGACCTGATCGCAAATGGGCATTTCTACCCCATAACGACTGGCCAGCTGCTGCACCTCGGCGGCATTGCGGTAACCTTCCACCACCTGGCCGATTTCTGCCATGGCAGTTTGCACATCTTTGCCCTGGCCCAGGGCCAGGCCAAAACGGCGGTTACGCGACTGGTTATCGGTACAGGTCAGCACCAGATCTCCCAGGCCGGCCATGCCCATGAAGGTTTCCTGCTCGGCACCCAGGACGACCCCCAGCCGCTGCAACTCGGCCAGGCCGCGGGTAATGAGCGCGGTGCGCGCATTGGCACCAAAGCCCAAACCGTCGGCCAGACCGGCACCAATGGCAATCACGTTCTTGATGGCACCCCCCAGTTGCAGCCCCACCATGTCATCGTTTAAATACACCCGAAACGAACGGCCGCAGTGCAGCAAGTCGGCCAGATCCTGGCCAAAGGGGGCATCCGTGGATGCCAGCGAAATCGCCGTGGGCAGCCCCATGGCCAACTCTTTGGCGAAGGTCGGCCCCGACAATACGGCCAATGGTATCTGCTCGCCCAGAATATCCCGGGCAACGTCTTGCAGCAGATTGCCGGTGTTGGGATCCAGCCCCTTGGTCGCCCAGGCTACGCGGCTGTCTTTGCGCAAGAAGGGTTTAATCTGCTTCAGCACATCGGAAAATACGTGGCTGGGCACCACAATCAGCAGATTGCGGCTGGCCGCGACCACCTGCTTTAAATCTGCGGCAGGCGTCAGACTGTCGGGAAAAGCGGCATCGGGCAGAAACACCTTGTTGCAACGGTCGGCAGCCAGGGTGGCCACTTGCTCGGCCCTATGGCTCCACAGCAAGGTGTTATGGCCATTGCGCGCGATGGCAATGGCCAGGGCGGTACCATAAGAGCCGGCACCCAGAACCGAGATGGCGGCATCGCTATGCATTAGGCATCGGCCTGCTGTTGCTGCTCTTGGGCACGCTGTACGTGTGCGGCAAACAGCGCATCAAAGTTAACCGGTGCCAGGTTCAGCTGCGGGAAAGAACCCCGTCCGACCAGGCTGCCCACGGTTTCACGGGCATAGGGGAACAGAATATTGGGGCAGAAGGCACCCAGGCAATGAGCCAGTTGCGGTTCGGCCATGTTACCGATGGTGAAAATACCCGCCTGCTGAATTTCACACAAATAAGCGGTTTCGTTTTCACCCAGCTGGCAGGTAACGGTCAGCGTTAATACCACTTCAAAGATATTGTCACCCAGGCGCGCACTCTTGGTGTCTAAATCCAGCTTGACCTCGGGCTTCCATTCTTTCTGGAAGACCAAAGGGGTTGCCGGCGCTTCAAAAGAAACATCCTTTAGATAAATGCGCTGTATTTGAAATTCAACCTGCGGTTGTGCTTCGGTGTTGGCACCATTTGCTGCTTCAGCCATGAGGATATCCTTATAATATGCGTTGAAAAATTAACGTTTGGTTACGGGTAGATTCTGGGTACGCCAGTCAGCCATACCACCACGCAAGGCGTGAACCTGTTTGAAGTCAGCTTTGGTCAACAACCGGCCTATGCCGTTGGTGGTGACGCCGGTTTCACATACCAGTATCACCGGCTTGTGCTGATACTTTTGAATCAGATTCAAATTGTTCGCTTTAAGCTGAGCGGCGGGTACGTTAATGGCACCGGCTATGTGTCCCTTGCGAAACTCGTCGGCACTACGCACGTCGATCACCACGGCATCCTGCTTGTTGATCAGCGCGACCGCTTCCTGGGTGACCACTATCTGTACTTTGCTCAGTTTAGACATCAGGGTCATGGCGATAATGGCAATGACCAAACCACACCAGACCAGGATCAGCATGGGGTTGGCAGTAAAAAAATCGAGATACTCTTGCATGAGATTACTTCTTCAGGGTCAAAATACACAAAAAAGCGAGTATACATGGGGTATCGGCAAATAACAGCAGCCTGCTTTCAATCTCGTTCGGCAATTGCCACTTACCACTCACTTCACAAGACCTGATGGGCGTTTGGCTAGAGACCAAAACGGCAATTGTAGTAACATGGCGCCAGCTCTCTTCTTTACCTGCACTTTCAAACACAATACAGGGTTACACTATGAACTCGACCAAAAAGCCGCTGGTGCTCATCATTATGGATGGCTGGGGCTATAGTGAACAAACAGAACATAATGCGATTCATGCCGCGCGCACCCCGGTTCTTGATGGCTTGATGCAAGACTGTCCCTCCATGCTGATTTCTACCTCCGGCCATGACGTGGGCCTGCCCGATGGCCAGATGGGCAACTCGGAGGTGGGTCACGTTAATATTGGTGCCGGCCGCATTGTGTATCAGGATTTAACCCGCATCGACAAAGCCATTGAAAGCGGTGACTTTGTTAACAACCCGACTCTGATCAATGCCATCGATGGCGCGGTTGGCCAGGGCAAGGCCGTGCATATTATGGGCTTGCTGTCGCCGGGTGGCGTGCACAGCCACGAAGATCACATTGTCGCCATGATACAAATGGCCGCCGACCGCGGAGCCGAGCATATTTATCTACACGGTTTTCTCGATGGCCGCGATGTGGCTCCCCGCTCGGCCCTGGCCTCTATCGAGCGCGTTGACGCCCTGTTTGCGCAACTGGGCAAAGGCCGTCTGGCTTCCATCGTCGGACGTTACTTCGCCATGGACCGCGACAACCGCTGGGATCGGGTGCAAACCGCCTACGACCTGCTGACCCAGGGCAAGGCCGAGCACACTGCCGTCAACGGCGCCAGCGGCTTGCAGGCCGCCTACGATCGCGGCGAAAACGATGAGTTTTTGGCGGCCACCACCCTGGGCGAGCCGGTCAGCATGCAGGATGGCGATGCGGTTATCTTCATGAACTATCGTGCCGACCGGGCCCGCGAGCTTACCCGCAGCTTTGTGCAAGAAGACTTTGACGGCTTTGTTCGCAGCGCACGCCCCGCACTCAGCCACTTCGTGATGCTCACGGAATATGCCGCCGATATTCAGGCGGCTTGCGCCTATCCGCCCGAAGCACTGCCCAACACCCTGGGCGAATGGCTGGCTAAACACGATAAGACCCAGTTGCGTATTTCGGAAACCGAAAAGTACGCCCACGTGACCTTCTTCTTCAACGGTGGTCGGGAAGACTGCTTCAAGGGTGAGCAGCGCGAACTGATCCCCAGCCCCCAGGTCGCAACCTACGACTTGCAGCCAGAGATGAACTCGGAGCTGCTCACCGACAAGCTGGTGTCCGCCATCAAGAGCCAGGCCTTCGACGTCATTATCTGTAATTACCCGAATGGCGATATGGTGGGTCATACCGGGGTATTCGAGGCGGCAGTAAAAGCCTGTGAAGCCGTGGATACCGCCATTGGTCGTGTAGTGGCAGCCCTCAAGGAAGTCGGTGGCGAAGCCTTGATCACCGCCGATCACGGTAATGCCGAGCAGATGATCAATCCGGTTACCGGCGAAGTTCAAACCGCCCATACCAATTTGCCGGTACCGCTGATTTATGTTGGCCGCGACGCCACTCCCGCCGCCGCAGGCCGGCTGTCGGATCTCGCACCGACCATGCTGAACTTGATGGGCATGGAAACACCTGCGCAAATGACTGGTAAGCCTCTGATGGTTCTGAAATAATCAAGCCTATGGGCACAAAACAGCTGATTGTTTCATTACTCTTGTTAAGTACCGGCCTGCTGGCCGGTACTTTCGCATGGGCGGACGACAGTCAAGAGCTTAAAAACGTACAGAGCCAGATTGCCAGCCAGAAGCAGGATGTGCAGCAGCAAAAAAAGCAGCTGCAGCAGCTGCAGCAACAACTGGCCAAAGACGAAAAAGCCATTTCGGCCATGGCACGAGAGCTCAATCAGACCCAGCATAAACTGCAAGAAAACCAGGCCAGCCTCGCCCAGCTCGATAAACAACATCAACAGTTAAACCGGCAGGCAGAGCAACAGCAAGCCTTGCTGGCGGAACAGCTGCGCGCAGCCTATCAAAATGGGCGTCACGATTACCTCAAGCTGCTGCTCAATGGCCAGGACAGCACCGAAATAGACAGACTGCTGCACTATTACGCCCATTTGAATCAGGCACGTGCCGACGCCTTGCATCAGCTGGCCCGCACTCGCGAACTGCTGGCCGATAACCGTCGCCAGGCAGAACAGAGCCGCAATCAACTCAATCAGCTACTGGCCCGCCAACAAAGCGAGCGAGACAAGCTGGAAGTACAGCAGAGCAAACGCAGCGGCACTGCCAGGCAACTCAATGCCATGCTCAGCAAGAGCAATCAACGCCTGACCAGCCTGCAGCAGGCAGCAGGCAACCTGGAGCGTCAGATCAAGCTCGCCCAGGAAAAGGCGGCTCGCGAGCAGGCAGCTCGGGAAAAAGCCGAACGAGAACGCATCGCCCGGGAAAACGCCGCGCGAGAACGGGCCGCCCAGTCTGGCGGCTCGGGCAGAACCCCTGTGGTCGCCAAGCTGAGCGGCAACTTCGCCGGTTTGGCCAAAGGCACCCTGCCCTGGCCACTGAAAGGCCCGCTGATCCACCGCTTTGGCGCCGCCCGCACCAGCCAGTTAAGCTGGAAAGGCTTGCTGATCAGTGCCCCGGTAGGTAAGGAAGTGAGCGCCATTGCCAACGGCCAGGTGGTGTATGCCGACTGGCTCAGCGGTTTTGGCATGGTGATGGTGATCGATCATGGCAAAGGCTATATGAGCCTCTATGGCCATAACCAATCGCTGCTGCGCAACCCGGGCGACAAGGTCAAGGCCGGCCAGCCCATCGCCTTAAGCGGCGAAAGTGGCGGCCAGGACAAGTCGGGGCTCTATTTCGAGATTCGTTACCGGGGCGCGGCCGTCGATCCCCTGCCCTGGCTAAAGTCGTGAGGGGTGAAGGGTGAAGTGTAAGATATAAGCGCACAAGCTGCTGGTTTGGCGCTTGGTTCCTACGTCTCACGCCTTACGATTTACGCCTTACGGTCTAGCTCGTCTCCATTTCCAGCGTATTGATCAGCCACAAGGCGTCTGCCTTGCTCTCGCCGCATACATCCGCCATGGCTTTAAAGCTGCCACACACAGCGGGTCGCTCTGGCTTGCCGAACAAGGCGCAGCGCATATCGTCCAACAAATGAAAGCACGGCTCGCCCGCGGGCTTGCCATTGGGCATGCCTGGCAAAGGCCCGCTAATACTGGGGGCGATGCAGCAGGCACCGCACCCATTTCGACACTCCATTTCACTACCTCTTTTGTCACCCGCAGATGGCGAGCAAGCTGTTATCGGATGGCTGGCAAGGCGGCGGCCAGCGCCGACACATGGCCGTCACTGACTCCCAGATCATCCAGTGCCCGCTCGAGATTGAGCAAGTATTCCCGGTTGCTGCCGCTGGGCCCCTCTGCCTGGGCAATCTGCCCCGCCATGGCCGTAAGCGGAGCCTCCCCCAGAAAAGCATCGTTGTCCGGTGTGGCCAGATAAATCAGCCCCTCGGCCGAGCCGGTGGAGGTAAAATGTATCGGCACCCGCTCACGCAAGTAACCGTTTTTCTCTCGAATATCCAGCTGACGCAGCACGGTGGGCTGAATGCGATACGCCATGCCGTAGCAATGTGCACCCTGATCCCGGATCAGCGTCACTACGCGGCCCGGCGTCTCTGGCGTTCCTCTATGATCATGAGACCCCTGCCAAAAACGACGGCTCCAGTGCTCAATCCAGGCGGGTTTTCGCTCTAAAAAGGGAAAGTCTGCCTTCCAGATCAAGGAGCCGTAACCAAACAGCCAAAAGGACTCATGCTGATCAAAGTGCGTCATGCGGCTGTTATGTGTTGTGGTATCAAATGTCATGGCGAACCTCTAAAAAAAGCTGGAACCTTGAAGCTGTAAACGACCGGCTACAGAGAATATCAAAACCTAAAAGCGAAGCGTTACTTTTTGTCACGGCAGAGTGCGGACGAAAAGAAAAACGCTAAGATAAAGACGAAAATTGCCCATCATTTATAATATTTTACCAGTAATTGCCTTATCTTATTGGTGTTAAGTTTTCTGTAGTTCTGTGGACTCCGTGGCAAAGATGCCTTCCGCCTTTAAAGTCGCGGGCCTGCTTCATGATAAGCTGCCGGTTTTATTACAAGGAGCGTTTTCATGCGTCTGACCATACATCGCCTTGAGCAGATCCCCGCCGTGCACCGCCATCATGTCGACATTATTCTGCAGGGCCGGGGCTTGCCCGGGCAGGCGGTCTTTTACCTGGCGACTTTTAATGACAAGGCAGTGGCGCTCGCCTGGCGCGAGCAGGAACGACTCGACTTTATTGCGGTGCGCGATATTACTCGCCGCCGAGGCATAGGCCAGGAGCTGTTGCAGCAAATCAAGTCCGATGCCCTGGCCGCAGGCTTGACCCGCCTTACCTGTAATCCGGCCCAGGCCCCTTCGGCACAGCAAGCCGAGCTGGCGGCTTTTTTAACCAGCCAGGGCTTCAACACCCAGGCTGGAATGCTAAGCTGTTGCCTAGAGCATTAACCACAAAGGGGTATGGCATGAAGATGAGAACCGAGCAGGATTCCATGGGCGAAATAGAGGTGCCGGCCAGGGCACTGTATGGCGCTCAGACCCAAAGAGCCATTAACAACTTTCCCATCTCGGGTCAGCCGCTGCCTCCGGCCTTTATTAGTGCCATTGCCAAGATAAAAGCCGCCTGTGCCCATGCCAACGGCCAGCTTGAACGACTGGACCAAGGCAAGGCGGACGCCATCATCAAGGCGGCAGAAGCCGTGATTGCCGGCCAGCATATCCATGCGTTTCCTATCGATGTTTATCAAACCGGCTCGGGTACCAGCACCAACATGAACGTAAATGAGGTGCTGGCACACCTGGCGAGCGCCGAGCTTGGCAAGGCTGTGGGCGCCAATGACGACGTCAACATGGGGCAAAGCTCCAACGACGTCATTCCTTCCGCCATTCATGTTAGCGCCGCACTCGGCCTCAATCGTCACCTTATGCCCGCCCTGCTGCAACTCGAGCAGGCCATGCTGACCAAGGGCGAGCAGCTGCAAGAGCAGGTAAAAACCGGGCGCACCCATTTAATGGATGCCATGCCGCTGCGCTTTGATCAAGAGCTGGGGGGCTGGGCCACGCAAATACGCTATGCCAGCCAGCGACTGGACGGACTGCAAAGCCGGTTGCAGCAACTCGCACTGGGTGGCACCGCCATTGGTACCGGCATTAATGCCGATGCTCGCCAGGCGCAGCTGGCCTGCCATTATCTTAACCGGATCACCGGTCTTAACTTCTGCCCGGCAGACGATTATTTTTACAGCCTCAGCAGCCAGGACACGGCGGTAGAACTGTCGGGGCAACTCAAGACCCTGGCGGTGGCCTTAATGAAAATTGCCAACGACTTGCGCTGGATGAACTCGGGCCCGCTAACCGGTTTGGCAGAAATTCAGCTGCCGGCACTGCAACCCGGCTCTTCCATTATGCCGGGCAAGGTCAACCCGGTGATCCCGGAGGCCGTGGCCATGGTGGCGGCACAGGTTATGGGGCTGGATACCGCCAATACCGTGGCCGGTCAGTCTGGTAACTTTCAGCTGAATGTCATGCTGCCGCTGGTTGCCAACAACCTGCTGACCATGATCCAGCTGCTGGCCAATTCCGCGCCCTTGCTGGCCGACGCCATCAGTGGTTTTACCGTCAATCAGGCCCATATCGACGAGAACCTGGCCAGAAACCCCATTCTGGTGACCGCGCTGAACCCGGTAATTGGCTATGACAAGGCCGCCAAAATTGCCAAGCAGGCATATAAAGAGCAAAGACCGATATTGGAGGTAGCGCTAGAGCACACAGATCTCACGGAAGACGAACTGCGAACCCTGCTCGACCCGGCTGCTCTCACTCGCTGAGCAGCCGGCAGCCATATCTTTCCGGCAAGCAGCCCCCGGTGTAAACACCGGGGGCTGTCACGGCCTGTAGAGAGAAAATCAGTTGGCTTCGCTTTTGCCATCGTAGCGACGCTGCCATTCGGCAAGAATGGCCTCGCGCTGACTGGCCGCCCACACAAAGTCATTCTCGATCATCACCTCGGCTGGATTTTCCGGGAAGTACGGCATCGGCTGCGCCACTCCCGGCATGCCCACTACCGCAAAACTCTGATTGTAGAGCTCATTGGCCTGCCGGCTGATGGTAAAATCCAGCAGTTTCTGCGCGGCGGCCTGCTGTTCGGTCCCCTTGACGATGGCGGCGGCTTCCATCTCCCAGCCCACGCCCTCGCTCGGGAACACCAGCTCTAGCGGCGCTCCCTGCTGTTTAAGCCTGGCCCCCCGATAGGCCATGGATATTCCGATCACCGTTTCCCCTGTCGCCGCCTGCACACATGGCTTGGAACCGGAATGGGTGTAGTTGGCGATGTTCTGGTGCAGGCCGTCCATCAGTGCCCAACCTTGCTCGTCGCCAAACTGCTGCAGCCAGGCGGACACATCCAGAAAACCGGTACCGCTGGACGCCGGGTTAGGCATCACTATGTGGCCCCGGTACTCGGGCCTGGTCAAGTCCTGCCAGCTAGTGGGCTGGGGCAGGCCATGCTTTTCGGCCTCGATGGTGTTGTAGCAAATCACGCCCAGCCAGGCATTCATGCCGACCCAGTGCGGAACCTCTCGTTGATCACGAAACTGAGCAGACAGCTGCTCCAGACCAACCGGCGCATAGGGTGCCAGCATCTGTTGCTGATCCATCATCATCAGACTGGTGGCGGCCACTCCCCAGACGACATCCGCCTGGGGATTTTCCTTTTCCGCCAGCAAACGGGCGGTAATGATACCCGTAGAGTCGCGTACCCAGCGAATGGCGATATCCGGGTTTTCGCGCTCGAAGGCAGCCTGATAGCGCTGGAGCTGCTCCAACTCCAGCGCGGAATACACGGTCAGTTCGGTTTTGGCCTGGGCGCCGGCTGCGGCCAGGGCTAGCAGCAAGGCCAGAGGGGTCTTGTTCAGCATGCTCTCAACTCCAATTGGTATAGACCAGAAATTCAGATTAGCCTACAAGCCGCAGATGACAGTAAGGTGACTGATAAGATGAATAATACCAAACAGATTAAATTGCAGATCTATTTTCTTGCTCTATAAAGGTCGGATAAAGGGCCTCCTCCACCGACACGCTGCAAGCACGTCCCTGTGACGCTCAGCACATGACATCCTTGTCATGTGATGGTCGGTGGAGGAGATCCCTTCATCCTCCCTGATGCTACGGAGTTGCCTGTTCGTGCTGCCTACAGGCAACTCGGAGCCTAAGAAGAGGCAGCAGAGATCACCTCCCACGACCGTGAAATGCATGGATGGCATTTCCCGAGCCCTCAGGGATGAGTTTATGGCGTGTCGTGGGAGGTGGCTGTGGTGCCTCTGGTATTCAGGATCAAAGGTGAACAGATCTTTACTGTAATTGGTATAACAAGATTAACCGGTGGCAGGAATCAATACCGGCAGGATGAGGCTGGCTCTCTTGCCAGGCAGGTTCCACAGCGCATGCAGGCCGGCAGAACCCAAAACCAGCAACAGAGCCAGCGTCGATATCAGGGGCGCTCGCCGCGAGCCAGGCGAGCTTCGATATCGCTAATCACCACCGGCAATTCGGCAATGCTATCAACGACATAGTGAGCTCCGGTCGCTGCCAGTCGGGCATGAGCCCGGTCTCGCAAGCGCCGCTGCTCGTCGGTCGCCAATGCCTGCCAGTCTTCCAGTGACAGCCCGACTTCGTTGCCGGACACCGCCACCGCTACCGTCCACATGCCGGCGTTCAGGCCCTCTTCAATGCCGACCCCGGTGTCGTCCACCTTGACGCAGGCGTGCATCGCAGTCGCTTCCAGCGCGATAGCTGCCTGCAGGCTCATCTCTGGCCAGGGTCGGCCACGGCGGACATCGCTGGCGGTGATCACCACCTCGGGGGAGTAACCCTGTTCGGCGGCCCGCTGTACCAGCTCCACTATCATATCGCGGCTATAGCCGGTATTCGCGCCCAGGCGAATACCACGCTCGGTCAGCGTTGTGGCGACTTCGGCCATACCGGGGATCAGCACGGCACTGTCGCGAATACACTCGATCTGGATTTGCACAAATGCCTGATACAAGCGATCGATGTCCCCCTCGCTCGGCATGCTGCCTTTACTCTGGGTCCAGGCATCGCGGATACGGGCCATGGCCAGCATCTGACAGATGTGTTCGCGCTTATCGCTGCCCATAGGGGCCCGGCACTCGGCCAGGGTGACCTCGATTCCTTCCCCACGAAACAAGCGTTGAAAGGCGCGAACCGGTGCCATAGAGCCAAAATCCACAGTGGTGCCGGCCCAGTCCATGATCACCGCCTGTATCGACCCGGAGTAACGACGCTCAAAACGATAATTCATCAATTATTTTCTCCCTGACCAGAATATGACATCTTCGACAGCAGCCAGTAATCCGACCACATCTTGTTGATATACTTCACCTATGGTGCCGATGCGAAAACAATCCACCGCCGACACCTTGCCCGGGTAAATCACGTACCCCCGCTCTTTCAACCCCAGATAGAACCGTTTGAAGTCATAATCCGGGCTGTCCGGAGCAGCAAACACGGTAATGATTGGCGACTGCCAGTCACGTGCCACCAGCGGGCTGAAACCGAGTCGCTCCATGCCTGCTACCAGAGTGCGCTGATTGTCCTGATAACGCCGATGACGAGCCGGTATGCCTCCTTCCTGCTCCAGCTCGGCCAACGCCTGGTCGAACGCCCGCACCACATGGGTGGGGGAGGTAAAGCGCCACTTTCCACCCTGTTGCTCCATACAGTGCCACTGATCGAACAAGTCCAGGCTGACCGACCGGGCCTGCCCCTTGCAGCCTTGTATGGCGTCTTCCCGAGCGATAATGAAGCTGAAGCCGGGCACGCCCTGAATACATTTATTGGCGCTGGAGATCAAAAAATCGATGCCCAGCTCCCCCACATCCATGGGGACACCGCCAAAGGAACTCATGGCGTCCACCATAAGGATCCTGCCCGCCGCCTTGGCTGCGGCACACAACTCCGGCAGAGGGTTAAGAATGCCGGTGGTGGTTTCACAGTGCACAAAGGCCACATGGCTGATGGCGGGATCTGCCGTTAGTGCGCGAGTCAGCAGCTCGGCCGACAGCGGCTCGGTCTCCGCCACCTCCGCCATCACGACCTGAATGCGCAGGCAGCGGGCGATATCTGCCATGCGGCGACCATAGGCACCGTTTACCAGCACCAGCAACTTGCCGTCCTGCGGCAGGGCCGAGCCAAGCACCGCTTCCACCCCGGCCGTGCCGCTGCCCTGCATCAGTACACTGGTATAACCTGGCTTGCGGGTGCTCATGGCCACCAGCCGATGACGGATGGGCTGCACTACACCCTGGTTATAGTCGTCATCCCAGGTGCACCAGTCTTTCATCATCGCCTCACGCACGGTCGCGGAAGTGGATAGCGGCCCGGGGGTCAGCAGTAAGTAAGGATTATTCACTATCTCTCCTGGTATATACCAAATTCACGGGTACGATAGAGGCTCCTCATCCCGCGAGCAAGGTGGCAAGGGGCACTGACACAAAAGATTCATATTGCCCTGGCTGGGAAAATGGCGAGGCAAGAGTAATAATAGTTTGGTATTTCAGCGGGTTGTAAGTGTCACTCGGGTCTGCATACAGTAACGCGACACGCTATATCACCCCAAGTCATACTGGCCGCCGCCACCACAACGACACTTTAATGGCGGCACCCACCGCTATATTGATGATGTAGTCCATAACGGAAATCATGATGAACAGACCCCATTACCAACAGATCAGCGACAGTATCGAAGCCCAGATCCGTAGCGGCGCCCTGAGCGTCAACAGCAAGCTGCCCTCCGAGCGCCAGCTCAGCGAAGCTTTTTCCACCACTCGGGTCACCCTGCGTGAGGCGCTGTCACGGCTCGAAGGCAAGGGGCTGATTTATCGCGCCAATCGCCGAGGCTGGTATATTACCCAGGGCCGCATCCACTACGATCCGACCCAACGCCTGCCTTTTAACGAGGTCATCACCGGCCAGGGACGCCAGCCTCATACTCAGGTACTGGCACAACAGCTGGCGCCGGCCGAGCCAGAGGTTCACCAGGCGCTTGGCCTGGCCCCCCTCACCCCGATACACAGAGTGCGCCGGCTGCGCTCGGTAGACGGCCACCCGGTGTTGCTGGAGGAAAACCACATGAATCCACTCCTCTTTCCGGGGTTGGAAAATCAGGATATGAGCCAGTCACTGACCCGGCTGTTCGAGCAACAGTACCAGATACGCATCGCCACCATGGCGCTCAACATGTATCCGATAGCGCTAGACTCCGAGCGGGCCAAGGCCCTCGGCATGGCTTCCGGCGGAGCCGCACTCTTTATCAGCCGCTTGTCCCGGGATCAGCACGGGCGCATCATAGAGCTGGACTGGGAATACTGGCGCCACGATGCGCTGAATATTCAGATGGCGGTGTAATTCCGCCTGCTTTTATCCCCCCCTGTCACACCAACGTCACATTGAATTTGTACATTGCCCCAACTGGTCTAAACCAGATTAGGGAGATCAATCTGATGACATATCTAGCAATCGACAATGTGGTGAAAAGTTTCGGTGACTTTCAAGCCCTCAAGGGGGTCAGCCTGACGGTAGAGGAAGGCGAGTTTGTCTGCTTTCTTGGCCCCAGCGGCTGTGGCAAGACGACGCTGCTGCGCGCCGTGGCCGGCCTGGATTTACCCACCGCCGGACGTATTCATCAGGCCGGACGTGACATTACATTGGCGCCCCCCGAACAGCGCGACTTCGGTATCGTATTCCAGTCCTATGCACTGTTTCCCAACCTGACGGTATTTCAGAATATCGCCTTCGGGCTGGAAAACATGAAGCACCCCAAGGCAGAGATTCACTCCCGGGTCAGCCAGCTGCTAGACACCATAGGCCTGCCCGATAGCGGCTCCAAGTACCCAAACCAGCTATCCGGTGGCCAGCAGCAGCGTGTGGCACTGGCCAGAGCCATCGCTCTGTCTCCCGGGCTACTGCTGCTGGACGAGCCCTTATCGGCACTGGATGCCCGGGTACGCATTCAGCTGCGTGCCGAAATCAAGCGACTGCAGCGCGAACTGAATATCACCACCATAATGGTGACCCATGATCAGGAAGAAGCGCTGGCCATGGCCGATCGCATCGTGGTGATGAATCATGGCGTTATCGAGCAGATTGGTACCCCGGAACAGATTTACTATCAACCGGCCAGCCCCTTTGTCGCTCGCTTTATCGGCGCCATGAACTTCTACCCCGCGGTGGCCGATCAACAGGGCCGGTTGAGCCTTGGTCGGCAGACACTGCCACGCCAGGTCGCGCCGGGCAGCCGCCATCTGCTGGCCTGGCGCCCGGAGTTGATGCGCCTGGCCTGCCCGCAGGATCACAACAGCCTGCGCGGGCATATTCTGGGGCTGTCTTTTCTGGGTGCCTTTATTCGGGCCGAAGTTGCTCTGGACCATCACTCCGAGCCGATACTGGCCGATCTGTCGGCCCGGGACTGCGATTTGCAGCAATTGTATCCCGGCCAGGAAGTGGCGCTGGAGCTGCCGCTGGAGCATACCCACCTGTTTTGCGGAGCGTCCGCATGAGCATCCTGACCTTGAGCCGCCGCTTTAGTCGAGATGATGGCTTGCAGCGTATGTTGCTGGCCCTGGCCTGCCTGCTGTTTCTGCTGGCTCTGGTACTCCCGCTGGGACAGATACTGCACACCGCGCTGTTCGACGAGCAGGGCAACTTTGCAGGGCTCGATAATCTGCGCCGCTACCTGCTGACCCCCAGCCTGCTCTATTCGCTGACCAACACCCTGACCATGGGGCTGCTGGTCACTCTCATCGTCACCGGGCTGGCCTTTATCTATGCCTATGCCATTACCCGAACCCGTATGCCCTGCCGTGGCCTGTTCAAGGTACTGGCGATGATGCCGGTCTTGGCGCCTTCGCTGTTGCCGGCCATCAGTCTGGTCTACTTGTTTGGCAACCAGGGGGTACTGCGTCACTGGTTGCTGGGTGAAAGCATTTACGGCCCCATCGGTATTGTACTGGGGCTGTCGTTCTGGGCCTTTCCCCACGCGGTGATGCTGCTCAGTACCGCCATGGGTGCCACCGACGGCCGCCTGTTCGAAGCCTGCCGGGTGCTGCGCGGCGGGCCGGTACGCGCCTTCTTTCAGGTCACGCTGCCGGGTATCAAGTATGCTCTGCTGAGTACCTTGATGGTGGTGTTTACCATGGTCATCACCGATTTCGGCGTACCCAAGGTGATCGGTGGCCAGTATCCGGTACTGGCCACCGACATCTACAAGCAGGTGGTGGGTCAGCAAAACTTCGCCATGGGCGCGCTGATCAGTACCCTGTTGCTGCTACCGGCCCTGCTGGCATTTATTGCCGACAGCTGGTTGCAACGACGTAACAAACCACTGATCGACAGCCGCTCACAGCCCTACCACCCGGCTCCCAACCGCTGGCGTGACGGCCTGCTGCTCGGTTATTGCAGCCTGATCGCCCTGGCACTGCTGGCCGTCATCGGCATGGCCGCCTATGCTTCTGTGGTGCAGTTCTGGCCCTACAACCTGGGCCTGACCCTCAGCCATTACCGCTTCGATTTAATCGACGGCTGGCAGGCATACGGCAACTCCCTTCGTCTGGCCGGAATGACCGCCCTGTTTGGCACCTTGTGTATTTTTCTCATCGCCTATCTGGTGGAAAAGGGCCAGGGTCAGCACGGCTGGCGCAAGCTGCTACATGCCATGGCCATGATACCCCTGGCCGTCCCCGGCCTGGTACTGGGCCTGGCCTATATCTTCTTCTTCAACCGCCCCGACAATCCTCTCAACGTCCTCTATGGCGGCATGACGTTGCTGGTGGTGTCGACCGTGATGCATTTCTATACGGTGGGGCACCTGACCGCAATCACCGCGCTCAAGCAGCTGCCAGCCGAAATTGAAGCCATTGCTGCCTCACTCAAGATCAGCCGTTTCAAGGCCATGCGCCGGGTCAGCCTGCCCATGTGTCTGCCGGCGGTACTGGATGTGGCCATCTACCTGTTCGTCAACGCCATGACCACTGTCTCGGCGGTCGTGTTTTTGTACGGCTCGGATACCATGCTGGCTTCCATTGCCGTGCTTAACCTGGATGATAGCGGCAACATAGCCCCGGCCGCTGCCATGGCCATGTTGATATTCATCACCGCGCTCACCGCCCGACTGCTGCACCTGGCAGCCAGCCACGGCCTGCTGCGCCTCACCCAGTCCTGGAGACACACCCCATGACCGACAAGGTACAATACCAATCTAAGTAAAAATATGATCTATTTTAAAGCTGAGTACCAGAGGAAACAGAGTCAGCTCCCACGACACGCCATAAACCCATCCCTGGGGGCTCGGGAAATGACATCCCTGTCATTTCACGGTCGTGGGAGCCGATCTCTGTTGCCTCTCCACAAGCACCGAGTTGTCTGTAGATAGCACCTACAGGCAACTCCGCAGCTGGGGGAGGATGAAGAGATCTACTCCACCGACCATCACATGACAAGGATGTCATGTGTTTGAGCGCCACAGGGATGTGCTTGCAGCGTGTCGGTGGAGTAGACCCTTCGTTCGGCCTTTACTGAGCAGATAAATAGACCAGTTACTTACTCAGTTTGGTATAAACGACAAAAAGGGATGCCGAAGCATCCCTTTTTAGTTATCGCTGAATCGAAAGCCGTGAAAGGTAAGGTTAAATACCGGATCAGCAGGTGTGGATTGTACTCCTCACGTTTCACCCCTCACGGAAAACTACAGAATAATATCCTGCAGTTCCTGGCTCTTTCGAGACAGAATATGAGTGGAGCGAATGCGACGTACGGTGCGCGACTTGCCACGGATCATCAGGGTTTCGGTGTGGGCATAATAGCCATCGCTGCTGATCCCTTCCAGTAAGTCACCCTTGGTAATACCGGTGGCGGCAAACATGACGTTGTCGGTACGTGCCATGTCTTCCAGCTTTAATACCTTGCCCACTTCAATACCCATTTCTTCGCAGCGTGCAATTTCCTGCTCGCCCAGGGCGATATTTTCTTCGGTAGGCTCTTTTACCTTATAACGCGGTATCAGCCGGGCTTGCATGTCACCGTCGAGCGAGCGCACGGCGGCGGCGGATATCACGCCTTCCGGGGAGCCACCAATGCCATACAGCATGTCGACTTCACTTTCGGGAATACACGCCAATATGGAAGCGGCAACATCGCCATCGGGCACGGCAAACACACGCACGCCCAGTGCCTGGATGGTTTTAATGGCCTTGTCGTGCCGCGGCTTGGCCAGGGTAATCACGGTAAAGCGTGAGAGCGGCTTGTTCAGCGCCTTGGCCACCGCTTTAATATTCTGCTCTATCGACTTGGTGAGATCGATGGCGCCCTTGGCGTTGGCACCCACGATCAGTTTTTCCATATACATGTCGGGTGCACGCAAAAAGGCGCCTTTTTCACCCACGGCAATCACGGACAAGGCATTGGACTGGCCCATGGCCGTCATGCGAGTGCCTTCGATAGGATCGATGGCAATATCAACGTCTTCGCCACCCAAACCGACTTTTTCGCCGATATACAGCATGGGCGCTTCATCTATCTCGCCTTCACCGATAACCACTTCACCGTTGATTTCGATTTCATTCAGTACATGACGCATAGCCGCAACTGCAGCACCGTCGGCAATATTCTTATCGCCTCTGCCCAACCACTTGTAGCCAGCCAGAGCGGCGGCTTCGGTTACGCGGGAGAACTCAATGGCTAATTCACGTCTCATTAGATTTCCTATCTGTTCAAGTTATCGCTACCTGCCTAGTTATACTAATTCCATTAAACATATGTTCTATTTCATTTCCGAGTAAACGTCGGACAAAGGGCCCGCTCCACCGACCCGCTTCGAGCACATCCATGTGACGCTCAGCACATGACGTCCCTGTCATGTGATGGTCGGCGGAGCAGAGCCCTTTGTCCTCCTGATGCTGCGGAGTCGCCTGTTGACGCCGCCAGGGGGCAACTCGGTGTTCAGAAAGAGGCAACAGAGGTGGCCTCCCTCGACCGTGACATGCCAGAGATGACATGTCCAAGCTAAGATGGGCCGAGCTTGTCTCGCCGTGACAAAGGGTTTCAGCCTGACCGAGCATCCGGTGTGAATGCACGCAGCAGGTTGAAACCGTGAGTATCATTTATCTGTAGCGTGTCGAGGGAGGCGACTGTGTTGCCTCAGGTGCCCCGGCTCAATAGTTGTTCAGATGTTTAATATTATTGGTATTACTTGCCCAATATCCGTTGTTGCAAAATACGATAAACATCGGGTGTTTCTGATTTTTCCGTGGCGCATACATTCAGATCCTGTAACCGGCCATCCTTGATGCCAAATATCCAGCCGTGTACAGACAGCTCCTGCCCTCGTTTCCAGGCATGCTGCACTATCGTGGTGCGACACAGGTTGGCCACCTGCTCAACCACATTGAGTTCGCACAAAGCGTCTTCTCTCGACTGCAGTGACTCTATGGTCAGCAGGTCTTTGCGGTAGCGCTGGTACAAGTCTTTCAGGCTGCAGAGCCAGTGATCGATCAGCCCGTGCTCTTCATCGGTCATGGAGGCCTTGACCCCACCACAGCCATAGTGGCCGCAAACGATGATGTGTTTTACTTTCAGCACTTCAACCGCGTATTGTACCACCGACAAACAATTAAAATCGGTGTGCATCACCAGGTTGGCCACGTTGCGATGTACAAATACATCACCGGGCAACAGTCCGGTCAGCTGGTTGGCGGGGACCCGGCTGTCGGAGCAGCCTATCCACAAATACTCGGGCGCTTGTTGTAACGCCAACTTCTCGAAAAAGGTCGGATCTTCCGCTTTGATCCGTTCTGACCATTCCTGGTTATTCTCAAAGAGCTGCTTTAGTTTTCTCATGGGATGTTCCTGCTGGTTTGGCTCTGTTTAGAATAGATTACCGGCAGAAAAAAGGCCCCAGCGGGGCCTTTTTTCGACCTTTTTGACACTCAGGCATCCATGGCCGTTTTCAGCTTTTTAAGCGCGCTTTTTTCCAGCTGACGTATACGCTCAGCCGACACTCCATATTCATCTGCCAGGGTTTGCAAGGTGGTCTTTTCGTCTTCATCCAGCCAACGGGCCTGAATGATATGCTGACTGCGTTCATCCAGCGTGGCCAGGGCGGAACGCAACCGGCGATTGGATGTTTGTTCCCAGTTGTCCTCTTCTACCTGGTTGGCCACATCGGAGCTGTGATCCTGCAGGTAGTGCACCGGAGAGAAACTGGTGTCCTTGTCATCGTCGTCGGACGCCAGATCAAAGGCCTGATCCTGGGCACTCATCCGCGATTCCATCTCCAGCACTTCGGCCGGCAGCACGCCCAGGTTTTCCGCCACCATTTCAACTTCTGCCTGGTTGAACCAGCCCAGACGCTTCTTGGATTTGCGCAGGTTAAAGAATAATTTACGTTGCGCCTTGGTGGTGGCCACCTTGACGACGCGCCAGTTGCGCAAGACATATTCGTGAATTTCGGCCTTGATCCAGTGCACCGCAAAGGACACCAGGCGCACGCCGACCTTGGGGTCGAAGCGCTTCACCGCCTTCATCAGGCCGATATTACCTTCTTGAATCAAGTCTGCCTGGGGCAGACCATAACCAGAATAACTGCGGGCAATGTGCACCACAAAACGCAGATGAGACATAATCATCTGTCGGGCAGAAGACAGGTCACCCTCATTATACAGCCGTTCGGCCAGTGACTTTTCTTCCTCCGCGCTCAGCACGGGAATAGTGTTAACTGCCTGGATATAAGCCTCCAGGCTGCCTTGGGGAACCAAGGAGAAATGGCGCTGAAAATCTGTCGTCATCACACTTGTATTCATTATTACATGACTCCGTATCAAACAGCCGCGGTGCACGCTTAAAATGGTGCTTGTGACTCTAAGTCGCATGCTGTACAGCGGAAAATGTATTTATTCAGGACTAAATGTCAAGAGGGCTGCTTTCTCTGCCCACATAAGACCACATTCAACTAATTAAGTTCAACCGGGTTTTGTACTTTTTGTTGCCACAACCGTCTTAATTCGGCTCTATGGCTCTAATATGGCGGCGTACCGAAAACCCGGACGCCAACAGGCTAAGCAGGGTCCCGGTCAGGATCAGCAGCAGGCTTTCCTCCAGGCTCAGCCCCAGCAGGTCAAAGTCACTTTGATACAGGGCAGCCAGTGCACTGACCTTGTGACTCAGCCAGAATACCATAACCAGGGTGAGCCACCACGCCAGCAAGCCACCAATAATGCCATACCATAGCCCCACATATAAAAAGGGACGCTGAATAAAGCGATCCGTGGCCCCCACCAGCTTCATGACTTCAATCTCGTAACGGCTGTTCAGAATATTCAGCCGTAAGGTATTACTGACCACCAGCAGCACCCCGGCCAGCAGTAAACCTGCCATGCCGACTACCACCTGTCGCAGCAAGTCGACAATTCCCGACAAGCGAGCCAGCCAGGCCATGTCCAGCCGCGCCGTCGCCACCGTGGGTTCGGCATGCATGTCGGCCAGCAGCAACTCGGCGGCATCCGGTGAACGTCCGGCTTCAGACAAGCCCAGAATAAACACCGCCGGCAGCGGATTATCGGTCAGCAAATCCAGCGCCTCGGCAAAGCCCGCCGCGCCCTTGAAGTCATTGAGCCCCTGCTCGGCACTGATGTAGGTCACAGTGTCTATTTCCGGCATGGCGGACAGGCGCTGCTGCAGCTCGGTCACCTGCTGTTCTGTGGTGTCTTGCTGCAAATACAGGCTGATTTGTGCCTTGCTCTGCCAGAAGGCACTCACCGACTCGGCATTTTTCAACAGCACGAAAAAACTGGCGGGCAGCGCCAGGCTCACGCCCAGCACGGCTATGGTCATTAACGAGCTTAACGGCGTACGCCACAGCTCGCCCAGACTGGCAAACAACTGTCGCAGGTGGTCAAGGCCATACATGGCCAGGCGCTGCAGCCAGGATAACTTGTGCCGGCTCATGACGTCTCCTCCGCCTGCAGTCGACCCGCGTTCAGCGTCAGGGTTCTGTGCCGCTGCGAGTTGATCAGTCCCGTATCGTGGGTGGCGATCAACACGCTGACCCCCACGCTGTTAAAGGCTTCAAACAAGCGCAATATCTCCATCGACAGCTCGGGATCCAGGTTACCCGTGGGCTCATCCGCCAACAGCAGTGACGGCTTGTTAACAATGGCGCGCGCAATACCCACGCGCTGCTGCTCCCCTCCCGACAGCATCAGGGGGAAGTAGCGATCCTTGCCAAGCAGGCCGACCTTATCGAGCGCCGCCGACACCCGACGCCGAATATCCTGATGGCTGTAGCCTTCGATCACCAGCGGCAGCGCCACGTTATCAAACACGGTGCGCCCATTAATCAGATGATGGTCCTGAAAAATCATGCCGATACGCCGACGCACATACGGAATATGACTGCGGCGAATGCGGCTGACGTCCTGGCCATTAAACAGTACCTGGCCGTCGGTGGGTCTTTCCATCACGCTGATCAGTTTAAGCAGCGTACTCTTGCCCGCCCCCGAGTGGCCGGTAAGGTACGCCATTTCCCCTTTCCCTAGATGGAAGCTGACCTTTTGCAGCGCCTGAAAGCCACCGCTGTATACCTTGCTAACCTGCTCGAAGCGGATCATTTATTCGTCCTGAGTGAATAGGGCGTCTATAAATTCCCGGGCAACAAAGGGACGCAAGTCGTCAATTTGTTCACCCACGCCAATGTAGCGAATAGGAATACCGAATTTGTCGGCCACGGCAAAGATAACCCCGCCTTTCGCCGTGCCATCCAGCTTGCTCAGCGTAATCCCCGTAATGGGCACCGCCTCGTTGAAGACCTTGGCCTGGCTAAGCGCATTCTGGCCGGTACCGGCATCCAGGGTCAGCATGATCTCGTGCGGCGCAGCCCCGTCGATTTTTTGCATGACGCGCACTATTTTCTTCAGCTCATCCATCAGGTGCGCCTTGTTCTGCAGGCGACCGGCGGTATCGGCAATCAGTACATCGACCTTGCGCGCCTTGGCGGCCTCAACCGCATCAAAGATGACCGAAGCGGCATCGGCGCCGGTATGCTGGGCAATCACCGGAATATGATTACGCTCACCCCATACCTGCAGCTGCTCTACCGCGGCGGCACGGAAGGTATCACCTGCCGCCAGCATCACCGATTTGCCCTCGGCCTGAAACTGGCGGGCCAGCTTGCCGATGGTGGTGGTTTTGCCCACGCCGTTAACGCCGACCATCAGAATAACGTAGGGCTTGTGCTCGCTATCTATGACCAGAGGCTGTTCAACCTTGCTCAGGATGTCGCTCATATCTTCTTTTAACAGCTCATACAGGGCTTCACCGTCCTTGAGCTGACGACGACTGGCCTGGCGTGTGAGGTTGTCGATGATGGACACCGTGGTTTCTACACCCAAATCTGCCGTGAGCAGCTGGGTTTCCAGCTCCTCAAACAGCTCATCGTCAATCTTTTTGCCCCTGAACAAGCCAAAGAAGCCGGATCCCAGGTTTTGTCTGGTTTTAAACAGACCACTTTTAAGTCGAGCAAAAAAACCTTTCTTGGGAGCCTGTTCGGCCTGTTCCTGCGCAGCAGCCGCTTCTTCGGCCGCAAGGCGTTCTGCTTCTTCCTCTGCCAGTCGCGCCTGCTCTGCCGCTTCGGCTTCCGCCGCCAAGCGGGCCTGTTCTGCCGCCTCGGCTTCGGCCACCAAACGCGCCTGCTCTGCCGCCTCGGCTTCCGCCGCCAATCGGGCCTGTTCTGCCGCCTCGGCTTCCGCCGCCAACCGGGCCTGCTCTGCCGCCTCGGCTTCGGCCGCCAACCGGGCCTGCTCTGCCGCTTCGGCTTCCGCCGCCAACCGTGCCTGCTCTGCCGCTTCGGCTTCCGCCGCCAACCGGGCCTGCTCTGCCGCTTCGGCTTCCGCCGCCAAACGGGCCTGCTCCGCCGCTTCGGCTTCCGCCGCCAAACGGGCCTGCTCCGCCGCTTCGGCTTCCGCCGCCAAGCGGGCCTGCTCTGCCGCCTCGGCTTCCGCCGCCAAGCGGGCCTGCTCCGCCGCCTCGGCTTCCGCCGCCAAGCGGGCCTGTTCTGCCGCTTCGGCTTCCGCCGCCAGTCGCGCCTGCTCTGCCGCCTCGGCTTCCGCCGCCAATCGGGCCTGTTCTGCCGCTTCGGTATCCGGCTCCGCCAGCGTTCTTTCTACTTCTGCGCTGCCCGCCTCAATTTCCGATTCCAGAGCCGACTGCTGCTGTTCCTGCTCTTTAACTTCTTCTTGCTGACCTTTGTTTTTGCCAAAGCCCAGCCAGGAAAAAAAACCTTTTTTTGCCATTCTGTCATTACTCACTGATGTCGGGGGTGATTAGGGCTGGCCGTCACTCGGCCCCTTCTTTAGAATACTCACCCCTTATGGGTGCAAAACCGCCTTATACTAGCACTTTATTGAAACACGGCGAAACGAGATGGCAAAAGCAAAACCGGTAAAAAAGACCTCCGCGGGTAACGGACAAATCCGTTTGATTGGCGGCCAATGGCGCGGACGCAAACTCCCCGTGTTAAACAGCGAAGGGCTAAGGCCCACTGCCGACCGTATTAAAGAGACATTATTTAACTGGTTAATGTTCGATATTCACCATTGCCGTTGCCTGGATCTGTTTGCCGGTAGCGGCAGCCTGGGATTTGAAGCCTTGTCCCGCGGGGCCAGCGAAGTAATGATGGTAGAAAAAGATGCCAGGGTCGCTCAGCAGTTACAACACAACCTTGCCAGCTTGCCCCTTGCCCGAGGCAAGGTCATCAACACCGATGCTATCGGCTTTTTGCAGTCGCCGGCTTCCCCCTTTGATCTGGTGTTTCTCGATCCCCCGTTTCACCGCGAATTACTGCCCACCGTCTGCCAGTTGTTAGAACAAAACGGCTGGCTGAACGACAACGCCAAAGTTTATATCGAACGCGAGCAGGCATCAGAATCATTGCTGTTGCCACCAAATTGGCGGCTGCTGAAAGACAAGCAGGCGGGTCAGGTTAACTATCAACTTTATCAAAGAGAACCAGAGCAATGAAAATAATAAATTTAGCTATGCGACTGATCATGCTGATATTTTGGGCCGGTATTATTTATGCCCTGATCGGCCCGGACTTTCAGGAAGTGGGCTCGATACCGCTTATTTTAGGGGCCGTGGTGCTCTTGATGCATTTGTTGCAAATGCTGATGCTGAAACAGGTCGCCAAACTCCTACACCCTACGACCGGAGATTACCTGTCTGTGCTGGTGTTCGGCTCGTTTGCCATGCAGCATCACAGGGCTCGCCTAAAAGAAATCATCGCAGAAAAGCAGCAGCAAAAACAGGAACAGGGGCAGGAACAAAAATAATCACCCACCGGGTTACTGGTTGGCGGCCTGAGCATCCTGGCCGCATTGCCAGCATATTTCAAAACTAGCCGCATTCTGTTCACCGCACCGTGAGCAGTACCAGGCAGGCTGCTCGGCTTGCTGATAACGCGCCAATATCAGCCGGGCCGACTCGCTGTCCCGGGGCCGGACCAGTAACGCTACTTCCATGGCATTAGCGGGTAACTCGCCCAGCGCACCCGCCAAGGCCTCGCCCTTTAGCTGCACCTCAATGCCAGCCACTTCCAGCGCGCCTTTCAGCGTGTGTGCTTCCAGGCTGTTCGCCGCCTGATAAATCGAACTCCACTCGCTCATCGTTTCCTGGCACCCAACATAGTTATCAAAAAACAATAGAAAAAGGGGGTGACATCATGTCACCCCCTTTTGAGTTGTCGTATGGCTCTAATCCCTAAACCAAATTGCTCCCTGCATTCCCTGACGTATTACCTTAATCCTTAAGGTGTTTCCTCTTACCTGTCCTTAGGCGTGTCCTTGTCATCCTGACTGCGCTTCATCCTGAGTCGCCTTGCTGTCTCCGTCCTGGAGGTGTCCTTTACCGCTTCCTGCGGGTGTTCCTTTCGCCTTGCTTGGCAAGTCTGTCTTCCTGACGGACTTCCTCGCTCCTTGCCTGATTAACTATAGAGGATTTAAGCGACCCCACAACATAAAAAATGATGGCAAAATGAGTCCCCAAAAACCAACCCAAACATAAGCTATTGTTTTTATTGATTTATTCTATTATCAATCTGACAAAACTGCAACTTAAAGCGTGTTATCCGCCAGTGAGTTAAGTCATTGCTTACGCCCGGCCGGGCGGATCTCTTACAAATCAGAATCAGGGATAAAAAAGTAGCCCGAACAGACCCGGCCGCTTAGGATAAAACAACGGTATACCCAAGGAGAGATCAAGATGAATCCATTAACCCTGCCAGCCTCGCTGGTAGACAGCCAGTGGCTGGCTACCCATCTGGGTCACCCGGATCTGGTTGTGCTGGACGCCAGCTGGTACATGCCTGCGGCCAAACGTTCCGGCGAACAGGAGTGGGGCCAGCAGCGTATTCCCGGCGCCCGCTTCTTCGACTTCGACAGCCAGATAAAGGATCAGAATAGTCCGCTGCCTCACATGCTGCCGCCAGCAGCCCAATTTTCACGGCAAGTGTCGGCGCTAGGGATCAACAACCATCATCGCATCGTGATCTACGATGGTGATGGCATTTTTGCCGCCCCCAGAGCCTGGTGGATGTTCAAGGCCATGGGACATGAGCAGGTTGCGGTACTGGATGGCGGCCTGCCCGGCTGGATAGCACAACACTTGCCGCTGGAGAGCAGTGCACCGGCACCGGTGACACAGGGCCGGTTTGTCGCCCAACCACAGGCCGCCTGGATAGCCAATGCCGAACAGGTGCAAGCGGCACTCTCACAGCCGCAACACCGGATACTGGATGCGAGAAGCCGCGAGCGGTTCAGCGGCCAGGCGGCCGACCCTCGTCCCGGCGTCAGAGCCGGCCATATGCCCGGTGCTGTCTGCCTGCCCTTTACCGAGCTACTGGATCAAGGGCACTTTCTCCCTCGAGAGCAGCTGACACAAACGTTTGATGCCCTGGTCACCCGCGAGCAAAACTTGATTTTCAGTTGCGGATCCGGCGTGACCGCCGCAATTTTGGCGTTGGCTGCGGATATCACCGGCCATGACAAGATAGCCGTTTACGATGGTTCCTGGACCGAATGGGGGGGATCGGCACATTTACCGGTAGTAGTGGATTAATACCAATTACAGTAAAGATTTGATCACCTTTGAACCTGAATACCAGAGGCACCACAGTCACCTCCCACGACACG
>NZ_JBLWUK010000026.1:0-44410 GCF_048268965.1 Oceanisphaera sp. | reverse complement strand
GGCGAAGTATTGCCCGCTTTATCGGTCTGGCGCACCTGCACATCTCCGATGGCATAAGTGGTGTTATCCGCCAACTCGAAGCTGCTGTCTGTGCCGGTGTTCCAGCTAGCGCCGCCGTCCAGGCTGTATTGCCAGCTGGATACATCAGATGCCAGACCGACATTGATTGAACCTTGCTGACTGATACCATCGTTGGCAGAACTGCCGCTATCGACGGCCAAGGACATGGTGGGAGCCGCTGGCCCAATGGTGTCCACTGCAATCAATACTGCCGGACTTTCAGCCCTATCATTAATGTGATAGCTCACGGCCACCGTGCCATCACCTGCCTTTTCAACCACACTACCTGGCACAGTAAGCAACGCCCCTCCTGCGCTGTTGATGTCTTCCGCCACTATTTTACTTATGTAGACTTGGCTCCCCCATTGCAGAGTTACCGTGTCTCCGGCCTGTACTCCTTTTATTCCCACCTCGACACCGGTCATTTTTTCGGTGGCGTTAATACCTCCGCTCGAAGCTGCGATCACTGGCAGTTCGATAAGCTCTTGAGTCAGTGCTGCTTTGTCGGCGTTGGCACCAGACAGAAATGCATCTACACCGCTGGCAAGCCGCTCGACAGTTGCCTGGGTCATGGCCAGGTTGCCATTTTCCTGTGTCATGATCCCGGTCCGTAGCTGAGCAAGAGAGCTGGACAAGCCACCGCTGTGCTGAGCGACTCCCGACAACAGCGCCAGGACGTTACCGTAATTCTCCGCCTCGCTGATCCCATCTTCAGGGTTGTAACTGTCTTCAACCACAGTGACCACCGGTGCCAGGATGTTGCTCACACCAAACAATTTGGCTATCAGGTCGTTAACAACCAGATTGTCTTCTGTCACCTGATGACCACTGATACCGGCGATGCGCACGGCCAGCTCCGTTAACGGCGTCACACTAACATGAACATCATTCTTTCCATCGGCATAGGCCATGGCTCGCAACGACCCGCCCAGGCTGAGCAGCTCATTACTGGCTTCGTCCAGGTAGTCACCTGCATCACCATTGATATCGATTAACACGACCAGTAAAGGCCCCCGATAACCGCTGCTGATCGACACCTTGAACTGACCTGTGCCGGCGTTGTACTCTCCGGTGGCCAGCAGCTTACCGGCCTTGTCATAGACCTCAACAGCCATGGCCGACTGAAATGGGCCGGCCGCGGCCGCAACCGTCAGATCATAATTCGTCGATGCACTAGCAGCAGTAGCACTCGTAGCACTCGTACTATCACTTGATCCCCCACCGCCAGCAAGTGCCACACCTCCGCCAATGATGCTAATCGCACCCAATCCAATGTTAAATGCCGTCAAGCCACTCGATTCGTCCCCGGCTGCCTGCCACACCACCTCTCCTTCGGCACCGGACGCCGCCAGACTGGCATCCGCACTACCGAGCAGCATGCCATCTGCGGGGGTTAAGGAGCCATCAAGGCTATATATTGCCGCCATATCTTCATCATAAAATCCCTCAATACGCGCCACCAGCTGTTGTTCGACTTCCGCTTCAAGATGATTACCCTTACGCTTGAGCACGAGCCCTTGCGGCGGAGTCTGACTACCTTTATCAACCAGGGTATAAACGGCTCCCGGCTGGGCAGTCAGGACTTGTAGCTGTGTCAGCGTATGCTCTATCACATGCTTGCCATCACGCGTTTCAATCAAAATAAGATTTTTCATGATAATTTCCATTTATGCGATGACTCATACAAGCTTCTGACAAAAACCTGATTCGCGACAAGATCAAGTAAAAGCAGGTACGAATACAGTCAAGAAGCAGCCGAAATAGATAATGCGACAACCGCATAACTCATGTGTATTTTTTAGTTATTTTACTTTAAATATCTAAGGCTACCTCGCCTCGAATAAATTAATAAATAGCGTCAGGCCCCAAGCATCTAGCTAAATGCTCTCCACCCTTTTCAGCTCTGCGCTTTAGCTAAGCAGTCTGGCATAACAGATGTGGTTGTATGTTACAGCCCAATTTGGCAAAGAAAAAACTAACACTTAAACCTATTTTTGCCACGGAATCCACAGAAACCACGGACGAATAGCGACAAACCAAGAGCATATCTCTTGTAAGGTCTTACCAAGTCAAAGTTCGCTCTTGGCTCTTTATCTTAATTTTTCCGTGTTCTTCCGTGGATTCCGTGGACTCCGTGGCGAAGATGCTTTTAACCTTTAAAGCAAACCGGCTACAGAATCCACATGAGTTACGCCGTATTACTTAAGTAATCCCGTATAACAGGTGCGGTTCTCCCGTCATTCCGCCCCCTCTTGTCATTCCCGCGAAGGCGGGAATCCAGGGCTTGTGGCGCAGTTCTGTCAGCCTGTGCTTCTCCTGAAAAGACACTGGCCCCCGCCTTCGCGAGGGTGACGATAAAGGCAAACCACCACCAAAACCCACATGAGTTACGCCGTATTGCTTACAGGTTATGCGTAGCAGGGTAGTTTTATAAACCCCACTGAAACGAACGACCAACACTAACCAGAGACTCATATGAATGTAAATTTATTTCTCACAAAAATGTTACTGTACCGATAGTTTTTTCATGATGTTTTTTAAAATATTTCAACACTCGGAAAAGCAGACGTCAATTATAAGGTAGAGGGTGCTTACGATAAATTCCATCCCGATTTTTCTTCTAAGATACCTTTATTTTAAATACATAAAAAACTGATAATAAAAAACCATCCTCGTATAGCACCACTCGCTGTTACTCGGCTCAGCAACCTCGACAAACAGCTATTATTTTAGCTCTATCACCAGTTCTACCCGCAGGCGCCCAACAAAAAACGGGAAGGTTTCCCTTCCCGTTTTCAACGGTGTAACTGCCGGGCGTTAACCTGTGCCCGCCGTATTAATGCAGCTTCAGTCTGGGGCGCAGCAAGCGGTTGATGCGGCCCACCAGCATCATCAGACCAGTGCGAATATAACCGTGCAAGGCCACCTGATGCATCCGGTATAACGACACATACACGGTGCGGGCAAACATGCCTTCTACCATCATGCTGCCGCGCATCAGGTTACCCATTAACGAGCCGACTGTGGTGTAGCGGCTCAGGTTAACCAAGGAGCCATGATCCTTATACTCATAGTTTTTCAGGGGCTTGCTGTTCAGCCGGGCCCGAATGTTGCGATAGACCAGGCTGGCCATCTGGTGGGCTGACTGGGCGCGCGGTGGCACCGGCTTGCCATTTTCCTGCAGGCAATGGGCGCAGTCGCCAATCACGAAGATGCTGTCGTCGCGGCTGGTTTGCAGCGTCGGTTTTACCGTTAACTGGTTAATGCGGTTGGTTTCCAGGCCGCTGATGTCTTTCAGGAAATCGGGCGCTTTAATCCCCGCTGCCCACACCATGAGCGTGGCCGGGATCAGCTCGCCGTCTTTGGTTATCAGTCCTTTATCTGTGGCTTCCACCACCATGGTCTTGGTGCGCACGTCAACGCCCAGCTGGTGCAATTCCTTGTGCGCCATGCCGGCGATGCGCTCCGGCAAGGCAGGCAAAATGCGCGGGCCTGCTTCTATCAGCGTCAGGCGCAAGCAGTCGGGGCTCAGATTTTTAAATCCGTAGGCGCCCAGGTGCTCGACCGCATTATACAATTCGGCCGACAGCTCAACGCCGGTGGCTCCTGCCCCCACGATGGCGATATCCACTTTTTCCTGCAACAGCTCGCCCTCGCCGTACTGCATGAAACGGTTCATCAGCTCGTCGTGAAAATGCTCGGCCTGTTGCGGACGGTCCAGAAAAATACAGTGCTCACTCACGCCCTTGGTGCCAAAATCGTTGGAGACAGAACCAATGGCCAGCACCAGAATATCGTACGACAAGGTACGCTCGCCCAGCATGGGTTTACCGGCCTCGTCCAGCATGGGCGCCAGGGTAATGGTTTTGCTGTCCCGGTCGATGTTACTTAACGAGCCCAGCTGAAAATGGAAGCCGTGGTTATGGGCATGAGAGCGATAGCTCAAGCTGTCTATGCCCGAGTCCATGGCGCCGGCAGCCACTTCGTGTAGCAGGGGTTTCCATAAATGGGTGCGGTTTCTGTCCACCAGCGTCACTTCTGCCTTGCCCTTGCGGCCCAGTTTGCGACCCAACTTGGTAACCAGCTCCAAACCGCCGGCACCACCGCCTACTACAATAATTTTTGTCATTACATTCATCCTTAAACAAAATAAAAAACCTGCGGTTATGGCGCTTTCCCGTCACGCAATGCGGTTCGTTGCTCATCTGCGAGCGCAATGGCCATAACCGAAGGTTCTGTATTCCACCCTCAACAATAAGATCACCGATAAAGTTGCAACCCGGGTTACAACTTTATCCGCAAGCAAAATCAACTCTTAATCACTGTTTTTATAAGGGATTATGCATCCGCTAATCGGCGCATCCGCTCACTGGCCTCTTGCCAGCGGCGACTGCGATACAGACTGCTGTCTGCAGCACGGTTGCGCGGTTGCAAGCTCGACAGATCACGCTGCAAGTCGTGGGGCAGTGCATCAATAATCTGTACGGCGCCCGCCCTGTTATTACAGGCCAGCAGCAAGTCGCAACCGGCCTGCAAGGCACAGTGCGCCCGATCGGCATAGCTGCCTGCCACGGCGGCCCCTTCCATGGTGAGATCGTCACTAAAAATCAGGCCGTTAAAGCCCAACTGTTGGCGCAATACTTGCCTGAGCCAGAAGCTTGAAAAGCCGGCGGGCTGATCATCTACCGCCGAATAAATAACGTGGGCCGGCATCATGCCCTGCACCAGGCCTTCGGCGATCAAGGTCTTGAACGGCACCATGTCTGCCTGGTCGATGTCGTTGAAGTCTCGCAGGTCGACCGGACTCTCTTTATGCGAGTCGGCACGCACGCTGCCATGGCCGGGAAAATGCTTGGCCACCGCCGCCATACCGGCACTGTGCATGCCCTGAATATAAGCGCGGGCATGGGTGATCACCTCTTCCGGCTCGCTGCCAAAGCTGCGATCACCAATCACTTCACTGCCCCGCTCCAAATCCAGCACAGGAGCAAAGCTCAAATCGATGTCATGGGCCAGTAACTCTGCCGCCATCAGCCAGCCGGCATCGGCCAGCAGGGCTAGTTTATCCGAGCCGCCCTGCTGCGCCAACCGGCCAGGGGCCGGCAGCGGAAAAAAACCATCGCGAAAGCGCTGCACCCGCCCGCCTTCGTGATCCACGGTAATCAACAGGCCCGGTTTAACGGCGCGAATCGCCTTGACCAGGGCACTGAGCTGGTCGCGGTCGTGGTAGTTGCGACTAAAGAAAATCACGCCGCCCACCGCGGGGTGCGCCAGCAACTCCCGCTCTTCGCCGTCCAGTTCATAGCTGTTTACATCAAGAATAAAGGGGCCCATTGCCACTCCCGTTGCCGCCACATGGCGATGTATTATTTAAAATCCGTGAGGTGTGAAGAGCGAGGTAAAGTGTGAAGCGTAAAGAGTGAAAGGGTAAACCTGGAGTGATCCCTTCACTCCTCACGCTTTACCTTTCACTCTTCACCAAGTCACCAAGCTCTTCAGCTTTGCCAGTGCTTGTTGCTGCATGGCGAGATATTCCGGCTTGGCCGTTTTCTGAAACTGCAGCGCCGCCCACAAGGCCGTCAGCCATTGTACCCAAGGCAGCCGCGCCTGAAAACGCACCTCGCTTACCTTGCCACCCGACCGGTTATAGGCCGCCAGCAACGCCTGCTGTTGTGCCCCATTCAGGCTGAAGCTGTCGGCAATCACGGCCAGCTCGAAGGCGGCGTCACCCAACGCGGCGTATTCCCAGTCCAGCAGCCAGGGGCGAGTGCCCAGCACATTGGCGGCGTTAATGTCGTGGTGACACAACACCGGCTGAAAAGGCAGGTTCAAGGCAGGTTGGGCAAAAACAGGCAGATAAAGGGCAAGCTCGGGCGCCAGCGGCTGTAATTGTTGGCAATAATGCGCCGCCTGGGCGGACAAGTCTAACAGTGGCAGTGTGCTATCCAGCTGGTGCAACCGCGCCACCCGGCCCATGAGCGCATTCATATCGCCTGGGGCCTGTTGCCAGTCGCGTTCACTCAGCCAGTCCAGCAGCAGTAGCCCACGTTCCGGCTCGGCAAAATGCACCCTGGGGGCCAGGCCCGCCCTGGCGGCGGCCTGATGGGCAAGCAGTTCATGCTCTCGATTAATACCTAACGCCCGGGCATGCGGGCTGCCCAGCCGTAACCAGTAAACGCCATTGGCCGTGGTCAGCCGCCAGCAACGGTTGGTGTAGCCCCCCGCCAACGGCGTTAACTGCCCTCGAAAGTGCGAGGGCAGCAACTCAAGCAGTGTATTATCGTCCACTCACGCTATCAGACCAGAGCAGCTCGCCGCTCGCCAGCTCCATTAACTGCCCCTGCAACTTCAGGTTGCTGCCACTGCGGGTCAGCTCGGTCGACAATAAATAATCGGCCCCGCTTTGCTTGCCCAGGCGTACCAGGGCCGCCATGTCGGCACGGCCACCCTGATAAGCCAGCTGCTGGCGCAGGCTGCTCACTTTGGCACCGTCGGCAAAGCGCAACTGGCCACTCAGACTGGCGCGAAGGCGTGCGGTCAGGCCGCTGGTGTCCACCGGGCTGCCAGCCTGGTTGCGAATGTTGTCCAGCAGTACCGGCCCGGCCACTTCGTTGAGGGCGGCGCTGTTTTTCAGCTTGGCTGCCAGCCCGTCAACCAGACGCTCCAGGCTGGCGTTACGCACCTCGGGGATCGGAGCCGGAGGTGCGGCTGGCATCTCGATCACCGGCGGTTGCACTACCGGGGGTGGCAACGGCTGTTGCGGCTGGCTGGGTGTGCTGGGCCCGGTCGAGCGCACCGGTGCCGGCTGCGAAGAGTACGGGTTTGGCATGCTACAGGCAGCCAGAGCGACCGAGGCGGCCAGCACGAATGTTAAGCGAAATGCGTTCATAAGCTTCCTTGTTTGCTCACTGTGTCAAGTCGACTTGCTTGGCCAATTTAAGTAATCCCGCATAACAGGTGTGGTTCTGTCGTCATTCCCGCGAAGGCGGGAACCCAGTATCCACATCGGTTTGAGATATTGCTTATTTAGCCCACTTATTTTGCCAACAAGGGCCCCAGGGGGCGGCCGCCCAGCAAATGCATGTGAATGTGGTACACCTCCTGGCCGCTGTCGCGATTACAGTTCATGATCAAACGATAACCGCTTTCGCTGATGCCGGCGTCGGCCGCCAGCTTGCGGGCCACGGTAAACAAGCGACCCAACGCCTGTTCGTGCTCGGCTTCCACATCATTCACGGTGGGGATCAAGACATTGGGAATAATCAGAATATGAGTGGGGGCATGGGGTGCAATATCGCGAAACGCCGTCACCAGATCATCCTGATACAGGATTTCGGTAGGAATCTCCCTACGGATTATCTTGCTGAAAATGGTTTCTTCTGCCATTGCTAATCTCCTTGAATATACATAGTTAAACCGCGTCCAACTTCCGCAACCCTGGCCATTATAGCCTTGTTCGTCGCCAAAAAAATGCTGTCATACCAATAAGCTATTGATTTAAAAGCCACCGGCAGGCTAGGGCTCATTTTTTGCCATTTACCGCCTATCCTCTCACGCCAGCTAATGTCATAACAGCGTAAAAGCAGATTCAAACAATACCATCATCGAGTACACTGTCATGCAAACTCACAATAAGGACTCAATGACATGACAGGATCCAGGAAGAAAATAGTGGCGCTGTTGTTGGCCAGTACCCTGACCACCCAATTGGCGGCCTGTGGTACCGTGTTTTATCCCGAACGCAAGGGCCAGATTAGCGGCCGCATAGACCCTGTGGTGGCCATTGCCAATGGCGTGGGCCTGTTATTCTTTATTGTGCCGGGCGTGGTGGCCTTTGCCGTGGATTTTGCCACTGGTGCCATTTATCTGCCCGGCGGTCGCCGTGCCGAGCTGGGCCCCAATGCCACCCCCGACAGTCTGAACCAGCAGCTTTACGCCAGCACGGGCCACCAGATCAACTGGCAGCATGATGCAGTGCAGGTTGAAACCCTAGCCTCGATTGACCAGGCACAACAACGACTACTGGTGGCTTATTGATTAGGGAGCCACAGCCGCGCACTTCCCGCCGTCACTCCCTGCCATCACTCCCGCAAACCCCTGCCGTCATTCCCGCACACCCCTGCCGTCATTCCCGCACACCCCTGCCGTCATTCCCGCACACCCCTGCCGTCATTCCCGCGAAGGCGGGAATCCAGGGCTTGTGGCGCAGAACTGTCAGTCTGCTGGCACCGGCAAAGACACTGGACCCCCGTCCCCGTCCCCGCCTTCGCGAGGATGACGTACCTATGCGGGGATGACGTTCCTTCGCGGGGGTGACGAGAAAGGAAAACCAGCGCCAAAATCCACATCAGTTATAAGAGATTACTTATGGGCCCTGCCAGCTCGAGGGTGACACAATAAAACCACCTAGTAAGCGCCGCCGATGGCCGGGCGCAAGTTATCGTATAGCGGGATGGCGTTATTCAGCTCGGCGACAGACATATCGGGTCTGATCTCGGCAAGGTGATTTCTGGCATGCTGAATGCTGGTGCTGCGCAACAAGCGCACATTAGGATACAAGCGCCGGGCTTCACCCAGTAGTTGCTGGGCTTCGTCTTCCCGTCCGGCACTGCCCAGTGCCAGATAGGCGTTGTAATACACCCCGGCCCTGGGGGTATGGAGCACAAAGCGCCGCGCCCAGGCGGCATAGTCCAGCAACTCGGCCTGATCCTGGCTGAGCAGCGCCTTGGTCAACTGCCAGTGATGGCGATAAAAGGCGACTCTGTCGTACCAGATCAGGGGGTTGATCACCGCGGCGAGCTGGGCCTCGGTATGGTCATCGTTGTGCGCATAGCGAGTCAGCTGCTGGCCGGCATACAGGCCCGTGGCCATAAACAACATGAGCCCCACTCCCCAGGCCCTGACCGGCCAGCGACTCCAGCCTGGCGGTGGCGCCAGCAGCCGGCGCTGGCCGTATTGCGCATCGATCACAAAAATCAGCACCAGCACCATAAACCAGTGCGGCAGCGAATGATAAAAGGGAAATTCGGTTTGGCTGTGAATGAAAATGGGGGTTAACACCCCAATCCAGGCCAGGCTTTGTACTATCGGCAACCGATAAAACAGCCGCAACACCAGGCCCGTCATTATAATCAGCCCCAGCAATGGCACCACACCGCCCTCTATGGCCCACAGCAAAAACTCGTTGTGCGGGTGTCCCATTTCGGTGAACAGCGGCTTGGCACCCGGCGTTAGCTCGCGCCAGGTGGCATAGGTGCGATAAAACGCCGACTCAAAACTGCCATAACCAAAGCCGAACCAGGGCTTGTCCAGCCACATGCGCAGGCCATGGGCATAGATATCGAACCGGCCATCGGCTTCGGTATAAATGCTGAGGCTGCGCTTGCTCATGTCGAAGACTTCCAGCCCGAAGACACCCAATATAATGCCTATCGGGATCAGCAACAGGCTGGCCAGCAAGCGTTTGGAACGGGTTTTAATCAGGGTTTGCCACAGCAGCGGCTGCAACAACAGCAGGCCGAGCAGGAGCCCAAGCTGACCCGCCCGCGACTGCAGCAACACCACCAGAATGGCACCGGCGCCCAACACCGCCGAGAACCACGCCGATTTCAGCAAAAACCAGCGTTTGGGGGTTTTGGCTTCGTGCAGCCACAGGTAAATGGCCAGCACCATGCCGGTGGCCACAAAACTGGCCATGACATTACGATGCTGAAAAATACCGTAGGGCGAGCGTACCTGGGTGTTGTAGCCAAACCAGTTGTCCGGCTGCAACACAAAAAACTGCGCCATGCCCAGCATAATTTCGACGCTGACCGCCCCCAGCAGGCAATACAGCAGATAACGGCGGCCACGGGCGTTGAAGCGACACTGTTGCAATGCCAGGTAAAACAGCAGGCCACCGCACAGCCCCAGCATGCGCGGCAAGGCGTGGCCGGCCACGGTGTTGTTGTGCAGATAGAAAAAGGGCAACCACAACAAGGTGCTGGCCGCCACCAGCCCCAACCACAATCGACTGGTCAACAGGCGGCGGCGCTGCCAGTTCCACAAGCCCAGCGCCGTCATCAGGCCCACAAAAAACCACCCCACCAGGTTAAAGGGCAGTTGCAGACCAATGCCAAATAAATGCGGCAGGTACAGGTGCATCGCCAACAGGGCATAAACCCCCATGCCAGCCAACATGATGTGGGCCAGCCGTTCCTGTTGTTGTAAAGACGAAGGCATCATAATGGGGTCTGTACTCGGCTGCCGAATCAATTAACGAGCAGCTACTTTACCCAAGGTCGATGGAAAAAGCATGAGCCATCAGGTGTGTGACCGGCAGATTCTGCCACATGCAAACAAGCGTGAGACATAAGGAGTGAGGCGTGAGGGGTAACGTCTAACACCTCACTCCTCACGTCTCACCGCCTTTGGGTTAAAACTCAAATCGATAAAACAGGTCTATCGCCTGGTTCAGGCCACTGGCGGCCTGCAAGTACAACCTGGGCAGCAGCTCGTAGCGCAGTCGCAACTCACCGATGGCCGAAAACACCCCAACGCCATAACCGATTTGCAATCCGGGCAACACATAAGCACTGATGTTCACTTCCGTGTTTTCGCCACTGCCACCTGTGTCCAGCGACACATCCTGCAAGCCCAGGGCTTCACCCACGTTGGTCACCAGGCCGCCCACGCTGCTCACGCCTGCGCCCAGTAACATGGACTGTACCAGGGCGTTGCCATCGGTATCACTGCCGCCGTCCAGGCCTCGACCGCGCAACAGGTAAGACAACTGCTCCGCCTGAGTCATGTCTGGCTCCGAGAATACCTTGAGCTCGGGCTGATTGGCGGTGCCCGTTACCCGCACCCCGACCCGAATACTGCTATCGGACATGCTGGACGGGTTACGAATGGCCTCTACCTTCAGGTTAGGCACATCCAGCGGGCCACTGAATAAAATACTGCCTTCGTCGATCAGCAGGTTCTGGCCATAGGCCTTGAACTTGCCGTCAACCAGTCGAATTTCGCCATTGGCCCGCATGCTGCGATTGGGCCGCTGCACCAGGCGCAACTGGCCTTCCAGCCGGGTATCCAGACCAAAGGCTTCCAGGCGTACGTCCTCGGTAATGCGCACATTAATGCGTATATCGATCGGCAGCTTGGGGGCGACGGTTTCGGGAATAATCCCCGAGGGCTGCACTATGACCACATCCGGCGACAGGCCAACGGCACTTTCCGGCAGCTCTTTGACTTCTATGCGCGCCCAGGGAATAACGATATCCCCCCGGATCTTGGCGGCTTCACCCAGCGTAATCTGCATATCCGGGCTGACTCGCACCCGGCCCATGCCCGGATAACCGGCTTCCAGATCATGGCCCTTGAGGCGAATTTCGCCACTTACCGGCAATTCGCGCCAGTCCAGTTCGCCGCTGATGTTCAGCGGCCCGCCGCCTACTTTAAGCTGGCCGTTAATGGTGGCATTGGTGCCTCTGATGTCGAGGCGAGTGGTAAAGTCGCGCACCTTGACCATGTCGGAATAGGTATCTATTTCGCCGCCACTCAGGGTGAGATTGCCAAACAGCAAGGGAGCAGCCAGGGTGCCTTCCAGCCGTGCCTGCCCTGCCAGCGTGCCTTGCAGTCGCGCCACTTCCGGCAGCAGCGGGGCCAGCCAGTCCAGCTTGAGCTGGTTAATGTTCAGATTGCCGCTTAGCCCCCGCTGGCCGTTCAGATCGTCCACATTGGCATTCACGGTCAGCTGCCCCAGCTGGGTAGAGCGAAAGCTCAATGCCGACTGCAGTCGGTTATCGGCCATATCACTGGTCAGAGACAAGCTTTGGTAGTCCAATCGGGTACCGCCGCTGACAAAAGTGCCCGGCGTGGTACTGATGTCGGCATTAAGTCGAGGCGTGCCGCCGTTCCACTCTACCTTGACTCGCCCATTCAGCATGGCTTCCCACGAAAAGTCGTTGGGGAAGAAGGGTTTGAGGCGAGCCATGTTCAGGTCGCGAATATTGAGTCCCGCCTCTCCCTTTTCGGCACCGGCATTAATGGCATCGAAGCACAACGACGCCCTTCGTGAACTCCAGCAATGGGGCTGGGCGCGAAAACGCGCATCCTGCATCGTCATCACCAGATCTTGCTGCTGCGTCCAGCGTTCCAGCGGCGTATCCAGCACGCCTTTGCTCAGGCGGCCACGCCAACCATCTTTACTCAGGCTGCCGGTCAAGGCGAGTTCGGCGGCCAGGGGATCGCCGCTAAAGCTCAGGTCGAGCCGGTGTGCCGCTTCATTACCCAGGCCGGTCAGTTGCAGCTTGTTAAAGGTCATTTCGCCCGAGCGAATGCGATCTATGGTGAAGCGCAGATCGCCCTTCATGTTTTCGCCCAGGGTGGCGTTGGCCTGCAGGCGAATGTCCCGGGCTTCGTTATCGTTAAAGCCGGCTTTTTTGCCGTTGAGGTTCGCCTTGAGCTCGGGGGATTTCAGCTCGCCGCGCACCTGTATGTTCCCGGCCAAATCCCCGTATAAACCGGGGGCGTACACCGTCAGGTTGGGGGCCGACAGCACACCGTCCAGCTGCCAGCGCTCGGTGATCCGGCCATTGACCGTGAGGGTGTTATCACCATTGGTCAACTTCAGCTCGTTAACGCTGCCTTGCAGGGCCTGATCCAGGGTAACCTGGCCTTTTAGGGACAAGGGATAATCACGCAGCACGCCACGAATATCCGGATCGGCATTCAGCTGCCATTGTTCGCCCTGCAGCGCAAAGCGGGTATCCAGCTTGCCGTTCAGCTTGCCATCCATGCCCGCCACAAAGGCACCGGGGTCCACCTCTTTCAGCGCCAGCACCCCTTGCCAGTCCACCCCATCGGCCCAGTTGAGCTTGCCGTCTATGTTGGCTTCGCCCTTGGGCAGCGTCAGGGTCAATGGCGCAATACTGGCGCCCTGTAAATCCCCCTTGGCCGCCAGCTTTATGCCTAGCGGTGGCAAGTCTGGCCCCTGTGCTTCACTGCTCAGGGTCAGCTGGTAATCTTCCAACCGGCCTTTCAGCCGCAGCTTGCCCTGCTCCAGTCGCCATTGGGGCTCCTTGAACGGCCAGCCCAGCTGCTGCCAGTCAAGCGAGACATCAAAGGGTAATGTGGGGTTGAGGGGCTCGGCGCTTAATGAACCATTGGCGTTAAGAACGCCGCCCAGGGCCAGCTTGCCTTTGAGTTTGGCCAGGCTGTCCGTCAGCGTCAGCGCCACTGTCTGGCCGTTGAGCTGGCCATCCATCAATGGCTTGCGCACCGTGCCGCTCAGCGCCAGATTAAGCGGATAATCCCCGGTCAGGGTCACGTCGCCGCCCAGTTGTAATGCCGCCAGCTCATGATCCAGCTCGGCCTGCACAATCTTGATGGTGCTGCCCTTGCCTTCCAGCTCCAGCACCAGGGCATGCAACGCCCGGGTCTGGCCGTTTTGCACCAGCTTGCTGTCGGTCAGGTTAAAGCCTTGCAACTTGATGGGAAATGGCAGCACCACTTCGGGTAATGCCAGGGGGGATGAGGCTTTGCTCGTCGGTTGTTTATCCGCAGCCGGTGCCTCATCGTTGGCTTGCAGCGTCAGCGTCAGGCCACTCATCTCGGGCCCGGTGACCACCATGCCGTCGGCATCCCAGTGCATGGCGACCTGCAGGCTTTGCCAGGCAATGGTTTGTCCGGGCAACGAAATTTTTACATTATTGGCACGAATATCGTCCAGGTCGATACGCAGCGGCGGCGTGAAGTCGCCAAGGGGGTCGGCCGGTTGCTCTTCCTTGGCTTCGGCAAAGTCCTTGATGGTCACTTCTATGTCTTCTGCCACCAGCTGCTGCAACCACAGGCGACGATCAAGCAGCTTGCCCAGTTGCCATTCCAGGGTGATGTCCCGTGCCGAAAAGGCCAGCGAGTCTTGCTCGTAGCTCAACTCGGTAAAGTGCCAACCCCGGCCCAGCTGGCCCGACTCCATGGTGCCATCCAGACCAGCCACCTGCTGTTTGGCAATGCCCCACAGCCACTGGTTGCCTACCTGAGTAAACAGCAGGCTGAACACCAGCATCAGCAACAGACACAGGCCGACCACCAGGCCGGACAGTATTCGGGTCAACATCATAAATCAGGCCCCAGAGTAAAATGAATGCGCATGGGGACTTGGTCTTCCGACACCCCAAATGCCAGGTCGAGACGCACCGGTCCCACCGGGGTTTGCCAACGCACCCCCACCCCGGTGCCTACCTTCCAGTCTTCGGTATAGTCGTTGGTGGCGGTACCCGTATCCACAAAGGTGGCCAGGCGCCACTTTTCGGCCACCTTATAGTCGTATTCCAGGCTGAGCGCGGTGGCATATTTGGCGCCCAGGCGGTCGCCGTTTTCATCTATCGGGGTAATCGACTGATAGCTAAAGCCACGCACCGTCATGTCACCACCGGTAAAAAAGCGCAGTGACGGCGGCAGTTCGTCTACTTCATCGACCCAGACCGCGCCCTGCTCGGCCCGGGCAATCACCCGCTGCCCTTCACCCACGGTGCGCAGCCACTTGGTGCGGCCAAACAAACGGATAAAGCGGGTGTTGGATCCCCACCAGGGTTCCGACAGCTCCAGAGTCGCCTGCTGGGAGTCGCCCCAGTCGGGATCCAGCCCGCCGCGGACCCGAGTACGGTTATAGCTCACCCCGGGGATCAGCAAAAAGCTCTCGTCGGACTGCTGACCCTGGGTATAGGATTCAAATTCGCTACGAATAAACACATCCCGCGTCCAGTCTTCGGCGTCTTTGTCCCAGCGGTGTATCGAGGCCACAATGCGATCACTCTTGGTATCGTCCTGGTCCAGCATCTGATAGCCCCCCTGCACCGTGTAGTAGTTATTCAGCGGGTTGCCACGGGGGATTTTATACACGACGGTAATATCCTGTTTGGGTTCGGATATTTTAAGGTTGGTTTGCAGACTGTGGCCCAGGCTGTTGATCCAGGGTTTGTCCCAGCTGCTTGAGAGTCTGGGGCCTTCGTCGGTTGAAAAGCCGACCCCCACTTCCACTTCGTTATTGGCCTTGGCACGCAACACGACCGACAGGGGGATCCGGTGGTTTTCATCGGCTTCGCTGATCATGGGCAAGACTTCCACGGTGCGAAAGTACTGGGTGCTCGACAGTGCACGACTCAGTTTCGAAATCTCGCCGGCCTGGTAGGGAGCACCCGGCTTTATCTCGACCAGGGGATCCAGCAGCCGGGCCACGGGACGATCGCTGTCGACCTGCAGCTCACCAAACTTGTATCTAGGCCCGGAGTCAAACACCAGAATCACATCGGCGGCATTTTCCTGGGGGTGCACCAGTACCTGATTATGTTGATACTGGGCATCAAAGTAGCCACGAGAAAGCGCCAGACTCAGCAGGCTGGCCTTGGTTTTTTCATAGGTGTTGTGTTGAAACACATCATTTTTACGCAGGGCAAGCTGGCTGAGCAGCAAGGTAAACTGAGGGTCGCTTTGCGACTCGCCCTGCAGATTGATATTCAGCTCGCGAATGCGTACCGGCTCTCCGGCCGTCACTTGCACCAATACCCGTTCGGGCTTGTCTTTATCGGCGGTAATTTCAATATCGGGGCTGTAGTAGCCCAGCGCCTGCAGGCTGGTGATGACTGCGGTTTGAATGTCTTTACGAAAACGAGGTAATTGCTCGGCTTCAATGGGCGGCAGCTGATTCAGGTAAATACGGGTATTGTCTTCTAAAGCGCCTTTCAGGCCCTTTAAACGAAAGCTGATCTCGTCTGCTCTGGCCCCCAGGCTGAGCAACAACAAGGCCAGCAGGCCCCATGCTCCTTTCTTCATAGCGCACCCTAATTTTTGTAAGTTATGTATTTGCAAACCGTTTCAACTATCCTGACTGCCTTCGCCGTGCCCAATCTGTGATTGGCGCGATGATTTTTTGTTTTTTTACCCACCCGCGCAAGATGTCGTGGCACACTGCCTTCACGCTATTACTGTTCAGGGCTTGTTATGTCTGCGTCTTCCCGTACTTGTTCTTTACTCGGTTTTGCCGGTTTTAGCGGCAGCGGTAAAACCACATTATTACGCCAGTTAGTCAGTTTGCTCACCCAGCGTCAACTGCGGGTGGGCATTATCAAACATACCCATCACGATGTAGAGCAGGATCTGCCGGGTAAGGACAGCTTCGAGCTGCGTCATGCCGGTGCCAGCCAGTGTTTGCTGGCGGGGCCCCATCGTAGCATTCTCACTTACGAAAACACCAAGCGACAAGAACCCGATTTACATGAATCTCTTTCTCGCCTCAGTTTACACCAGCTCGATCTGGTGCTGGTAGAGGGGTTCAGAGAGGCCCCTATCAACAAAATAGAGGTGCACAGGCCCCTGCATCACAAACCCTTGTTGTGTTTGCACGACCCCCACATTCTGGCGGTGGCCACCGATGATCCGGCGTTGGCTGCGCCTGTGCCACTGCTGGACTTGAACGATGCCAACGCCATTGCCGATGTTATTGTGCACTGGTGGCAATCGGACCGCCTGCAAGTGTCGACAGTGTAAAGCGCTCTCCCGCCGGATAGCCACACATACGCCGGTACCCCCCATACAACCAGGGGTGCTGGCGATAATACTGCTGGTGGCGGGCCGCTGCCGGCGTAAAGCTGCCGGCGGGCAAAATGCGCACCCGCACCCGCTTGCCCAGTTCCAGCTGCAGCTTGGCGCGGCTTTGCTGGGCATAGCGCTGCTGCAGGGGCGTTTGCACATACAGGGCCGGGCTGTATTCACGCCCGCGATCACAAAACTGCCCTTCGCCATCCAGCACATCTATCGCCGCCCAATACAGGGTCAGCAGTTGGCCGTAGCTGATTTGTACCGGATCATATTCAAGCCGTACCGCTTGCCGGCGCAGCGTGGAGCGGCCGCCCTGTACCCAGCCCGCTGTTATCTGCGTCACTCCCGGACGCTCGGCAAACAGCGCCTCCATGACCCAAAAGCTGCCACCGGAAAAGATCGCCTCGGTCGCTCGAGTTGGCATCGGCAAGACGGCCGCCAGGCTCAGCAGCCACACGGTGATGGTTTTTCCAAGCACTCATTTGCTCCTTTACAAGCCCGTTGCGCTTACCCATAGTTGATAGATGTGTATGCTAACCGATTGAAATAAGATGGAAACACTTTTTATTTATCGCTGGTCACTCGCTTCCCTGTTCTGCCTGCTGCTCCCGCTGCTGGGCATAGTGGGCACACGCCTGCACTGGTGGCCCTATACCCTGGGCCTGTTGCTGCTGCTTGCCGGCCTGGGCTGCGCCTTGTTGCTGTTACCGCTCGCCTTGTGGCAGCGACAGTGGCTGGCCATGGTGCCCCCCGCGCTACTGCTGTTGCTGGTGCTGCCGTTTGTAATACGGGCCTTTACCCTGCCGGCCATACACGACATCAGCACGGATACCCGCCGCCCTCCGGCCCTGACCGCCGCACTCACCTTGCGCTCCGCCAGCGATCACGACACCGATTATGCAGGCGAGGCCCTGGCACAACAGCAGCAAGCCACCTGGCCGGAGATCAAACCCTTGATTGTGCACGCCCCCATCAAGCAGGTGCATACTCAGGTGAAGGTGCTCATCGCCCGACGCGGCTGGACCATCACCGCCAATAGTGATACTCAGTTGGAAGCGGTTGCCCGCAGCACCCTATTCGGATTCAGCGATGATATCGCCATTCGACTGACCCCAGTCGCGCTTTCCGATACCGGGTCGGCCGAGCCGACAACCTCCGATCGCTTGACCCCGAATCAACAACCGAGCACGGTGGCGACCCGTGTCGATATGCGCTCGGCATCCCGCGTGGGTAAAAGTGATTTAGGTGCCAATGCCGAGCGCGTGCGCGCCTTTTTAACCGAGCTGGACCAGCTTTAACAGTACAAGGATGCCGGCTGCCGAGTCAGGCACCGATATGTCTTGTAAAAATACAAAAAATTCTGCGTAATCAGCACGTAAGGCTCGCTTTCCAGCTAGGCTTTTATCATAGGAAGTCTCGATATTTGATGGCGCTAAGGGGTCATTGATGGGGTGGGTACCAAACATAGAACACGCCACGCTGCGGCGTGCACAACCTAAACCCAGCCTGAACCGGCGACGTCGCTGGCGCTGGCTGCTCTGGGGATTGCTGCTGTTAATATTAACGGCCTGCGGGCTGTTGCTGGCGTTTGAAATGCGCACCTCCTGGCTACAGGGGCGCGAGATCCCCCGCTATGCCGATACCTTGCGTTACTCCATCGAACCCGGCCCCAGCGCCAGTATCCACTTTCCCGTTCAGGGGCCGTTCGACCACCGGCTGGGGTATTCCCGACTGCCAGAGTTGTTTGCCCGTTTGCAAAAGCAGCAGTTTGTGATCTCGGAACAAGCGCAGTTTTCCAACGCCCTGCTGCAATACAGCAAACACGGCCTGTTTGTGCCCTATGAAGAAAAAACCCGGGCCGGGCTGTTGATTGGCGACTGTCGACGCGAGCCCATTTACGATTTTTCCTATCCGCAGCGTCACTACCCCGACTTTGCCAGCATAGCGCCGCTTGTCGTCAATACCCTGCTGTTTATTGAAAACCGGGATATGTTGAGTCAGGCGCATCCGGCCGCCAACCCGGCGGTAGACTGGCCACGCTTTACCAAGGCGGCGCTGTCGCAAGTGGGCCGGGCGCTGGCCATTCAGGATGACTCGGCCGGCGGCAGTACCCTGGCCACGCAAATAGAAAAATACCGTCACTCCCCGGGCGGCCAGACCCAATCGGCCGGCGAAAAACTGCGGCAGATGATTTCGGCCAGCGTACGTGCCTATCAACAAGGCCCGGATACCTTGAACGCCCGGCAAAACATAGCGCTGGCTTATCTTAACTCGGTGCCGCTGGCCGCCGCCCCGGGCCACGGTGAAATTCACGGCCTGGGAGACGGTCTCTGGATCTGGTTTGGTGCCGAGCTGCATCAGGTGAATCAGCAACTGGATCCGGGGTCCTCCGCCAGCCTGGCCGAGCAAGGGCTGGCGCTGCGCCAGATCATAGGTTTGATGATTGCCCAGCGCCGCCCCTCTTATTACCTGTATCGCGGCCGTGACGATCTGCACACCCTGACCAACAGCTATCTGCGGCTGCAGGCCCAGGCGGGCATGATCAGCCCCGCCCTGCGTGACGCGGCCCTGGCCCAGCGACTGGTGTTCCGTGATTTTAGCGCGGCGCCGGTCACCCAGTATGTAAAAAACAGCAAAACGCTGATGGTCACCCGCGGCCGCCTGGCCAGCTTGCTGGGGCTGTCGCTTTATGAGCTGGACCGGCTGGACTTGTCGGCCGGCACCACCCTGAATGCCGCTCTGCAACAGCAGGTCACCGAGTATTTGCAACAACTGGCCGACCCCGATGTAGCGCGCGGCATCGGCCTGTATGGCGAACGTTTGCTGTCACCGGAAAAAACCGCCGAGGTCAGATACAGCTTTACCCTGTTCGAGCGTGGCGAACAGGGTTTTTATGTGCGGGTGCAAACCGATAACACGCTTCAACCGTTCGACATTAACGAAGGCAGCAAGCTGGAGCTGGGCTCGACCGCCAAGTTGCGGGTGATGGCCACTTATCTGGAGATAATTGCCGAACTGCATAAAAAGTACGCCGGCAAGTCACCCCAGGCCTTAAGGGAGCTAACCCCCGCCCCCAACGATCTGCTCAGCCGCTGGGCCATCGCCTACTTGCAAGGCAATACGGATCACGCCTTGCCCGCCATGCTCAACGCGGCGCTGGAGCGTCGTTACTCCGCCAGCACCGGCGAGCGCTTTTTTACCGGCGGCGGCCTGCATACCTTCAACAACTTTCGTCGCCAGGACGATCACCGCAATCCGACCCTGATAGAGGCCTTGCGCGAGTCCATTAACCTGCCGTTTATTCGGGTGATGCGTGACATAGTGCGCTATAGCATTTATCAGAATGAAAACCGGGCCCAGTTGCTGGCCGACGATAAAGACCCCCGGCGACAGGAATACTTAAGCCGTTTTGCCGACCGGGAAGGCCGGGTGTTTCTGTTACGCTTTTGGCGCAAGCATCAAGGCAAAACGCCAGAGCAGCGCCTGGCCGACTTTTTTAATGGCTTGCGCCCCACCCCGACTCGACTGGCGGCGGTGCATCGTTATCTGCTGCCCCAGGCCAGCCTCGAGGAATTCAGCGCCTTCTTGCAGCAACGACTGCCCCACTCCCCGCTGACCGAGCGGCGCCTGGAGCAGCTTTATCACAGTTATGGGCCCGGCGCCTACAGCCTGCCGGATCAGGGCTATATTGCCCGGGTGCACCCGCTGGACTTGTGGCTGCTGAATTACCTGCAGCATCATCCCGATGCCAGCTTCAATGATGCCGCCGACGCCGGCAAAGAAGAGCGCCAGGAAGTCTACGGCTGGCTGTTTAAAACCCGCCACCGCAGTGCGCGCGACAGTCGCATTCGTACCATGCTGGAAGTAGAAGCCTTTAGCGATATTCACCAACGCTGGCAACAGCTGGGCTTTCCGTTTGCCAGCCTGGTTCCCTCGCTGGCCACCGCCATTGGCAGCTCGGGCGACAAGCCGGTCGCGCTGGCCGAATTGGTGGGCATTATTCTAAACGACGGCGTGCGCTTGCCCACGGTGCGCCTGAACCAGCTGCACTTTGCCGCCGACACCCCCTATGAAACCCGGCTGCTGCAACAGACTCATCAGGCGCAACGGGTGATGACCAAAGAGGTGGCTCAGGTGCTGCGCCTGGCATTATCGCAAGTGGTAGAAGGCGGCACCGCTCGCCGCTTGCAGGGCAGCTTTACCCTGGCCGATGGCAGCCCGCTGACGCTGGGCGGCAAAACCGGCACCGGTGACAACCGCATTCAAACCGTCTCCCGCCATGGGCAGGTGCTCACCTCCCAGGCCCGCAACCGCACCGCCACCTTCGTGTTTTATCTGGGTGAACACCACTTTGGCACCCTGACTGCCTATGTGCCGGGCCAGCAGTCGGACAAGTTCAACTTTACCTCGGCCCTGCCGGTGCAGGTGCTCAAGGGCATGGAGCCGATATTGCGCCCTTATCTGCAGCCGGGCAGCCAAAGCGGGTGTCGGCAAGCCAGCGTGGCAATGACGGCAACGGCTCCCCCAGGGCCCGACGCCACAACCAGTGCAGCGCCGGCTTCATCGGCAACCGTTCACTGACCTGTTGCGGCTGAGCCAGGGGCTGCCACTCCTGGCCCGGCCCTCGCTCGGCCACCACAAAACTGAACACATAACCGGGCTCCTGACCCATGCGTAAATCGGTGATGCTGAGCATGCCTTGTTGCTCGCTCATCTTGAAGAAGCCTTTGCTGAACCAGGCCAGCCGCGCCACGGATGGATGTTGCTGCCAGGCCTGGTAGTGGCTTACGCCCCGGTCGTGTTCGGTAAAGACAGGGGGCTTTTTATCCAGCAACGAAATAAAGCCCTCGCTGTATCCCTGTGGCGTGATCACCAATACCCGCCACAACAAGGTATTAAAGGCGGTGGGGGTAACCAGCCGTTGCTCCACCTTAACGCCCTGCTCCGCCAGCCAGCGATCGGCGGTTTGCGTTACCTGCCACTGGGCGAACAGACTCCAGCCCAAATACAGGGTACTGAGGTACAGTCCCCATCGGTTGCTGCCCAGGCCCCGGTGTTGCGACCGGAGCAGGGCCGCGAACAAGCCGATCAGCAAGGGTAGGGTATAAAGCGGGTCTATGATGAAGATACTGCCAAGGGCAAAGGGGTAATCGGTAAAGGGCTGCGCCAGCTGGGTGCCATACACCGTCATGTTATCCAGCAGCACATGGGTCACCAGCACCAGCCAGATGGCCAGCGTCCAGCGCCGCCAGGAACCCTGCTGACCGGGCAGGCGACTCAACAGCCAGGCCAGCAGCGGCGACAGCAAACTAAGATAAAACACCCCGTGACTGAATCCGCGGTGAAAGGTCATATTGCTGATCGGGTCGCCATAATCGATCAGCACATCCAGATCCGGCAAGGTGCCAAAAAAGGCCCCTACCAGTGCCGAACGCCCTACCCCGGCGCGCTTGCCCATAACGGCAACCCCAATGGCGGCGCCCAGCGCCAGCTGAGAAAGTGAGTCCATCTATATTGGTATCCTGGTTAAAAAGGTAAACGGTCGGGATCCCGATTGCCGCCATTATTTGATATCATATGAGTCTTGTTTTTTTGCCGTCGGCGATTGTCATGCCCTATCAATCCGTTATGCCCGCAGATTTTATCGTGCCCGTTATTCCGTCTCTGACCCATGCTGCCTTGCGCCAGCGCCTGCAACAGATTATCGACGGCAAAACCAAGCCGCTGAGTGCCCTGGGCCGGTTGGAAACCCTGGCATTGCAGCTGGGATTGATCCAGGCCAGCACTCAGCCGACCATTCATCAGCCGCAAATTCGGGTATTTGCCGCCGATCACGGGCTGGCGCGCCACGGTACCTCTGCCTATCCCAGTGCGGTGACCGCGCAAATGGTACACAATTTCTTACATGGCGGGGCGGCCATTAACGTGTTTGCGCGCCAGCATGAACTTGCCCTCAAGGTAGTGGATGCGGGCGTGGCATCCGACTTTGCCCCTCATCCACTGCTCATTGACCATAAAATCCGCCACGGCAGCCGAGATGCTCTCACCGAGCCCGCCATGAGCGAGGCCGAATGTCTGGCTGCCCTCAACAAGGGTATGGAAGTGGTGGCCGAATTGCCAGGCAACCTGCTCATTGTGGGTGAAATGGGCATAGGCAATACCTCTGCCGCCAGCCTGTTGTTGGCGCGACTGGGCAAGTTGCCCATCAGCGAGTGCATGGGCCGCGGCACCGGGCTGGACGATGCCGGTCTGCAACACAAGCAGAGGATTTTAAGCAGAGTACTGGCGCGTCACCCCTCTGCCACCACTCCCTTTGCGGCCCTGGCGGCGTTAGGCGGGTTGGAAATTGCCATGATGGCCGGTGCCCTGATCAAAGCCGCCAGCCAGCGACGCATACTGTTAATGGACGGCTTTATTGCCGGGGTTGCCCTGCTGGTCGCCGAACAGTTGGCGCCGGGCGTGCGCCAGTTCGCGGTATTTGCCCACCACTCCGTCGAGCCAGGTCACGCGCATGTGCTGCGCCTGCTGCACGCCGACCCCTTGCTGAACATGCAGATGCGCCTGGGCGAAGGCAGTGGGGCGGCGTTGGCCTATCCGTTATTGCAATCGGCCTGTGCTTTTTTAAGTGAGATGGCCAGCTTTGAGGATGCCGGCATCAGCGGGCAGAGCAGCTAATGTCACGCCAGACACTGCTCCAGCAGTTAACACACGAAGGCCGCCTGTTGCTGGTGGCCACCCAGTTTTTAACCCGCCTGCCGGTGCCCGAGCTGCGTGATTTTCAGCCTCAGTGGCTACACCAGAGCAGCCGGTACTTTCCTGCCGTGGGTCTCCTGATAGGCTTGCTGTGTGCCGGGGTATTCTGGCTGGGCACTGTGTTGTTCGGCCCCCTGGTGGCGGCCGTGGCCAGCACCGCCTTTGGTATCAAGCTCACCGGCGCCTTTCATGAAGACGGCCTGGCCGACACCTGCGACGGCCTGGGGGGCGGCCTGACCCGCGAACACACCCTGACCATAATGAAAGACTCCCGCCTGGGCACCTTTGGCACCCTGGGGGTGCTGATGGCAGTGCTGCTAAAGGTCAGCCTGTTGGCCAGCATGCCTGTCGTATTGGCCCTTATCGCACTGGTGGTCGGCCACTGCGGCTCTCGCCTGCTCAGCATCAGCCTGATTGCGCTCCTGCCCTACGGTGGCGACCTTGAACATGCCAAGGCCAAACCCATGGCCCAGCAGTTGACGCTAGTTCAGGGCATTATCGGCGCCCTGTGGCTGGGGCTGGCGTTGCTGATTGCCGATGTGCTGTGGCCTGCGGCCATGGCCGCCATTCCTGCCTGGCAGTGGGCCCTCACCCTGATGCTGGCAGTGTTTGCCACGGATCACATGCGCCGCCTGCTGCACCGTCGCCTGAATGGCTATACCGGCGATGGCCTGGGCGCGACCCAACAGCTGAGTGAGCTGGCCATCTACGCCGGCCTGGCTTTACAGTTGTGAGGGGTGAGGTGTGAGGCGTAAAGGGTGAAGAGTGGAGGCTTGAAGCTGTGATGGAGTTGTATATCTGGCGGCACCCCAAGCCACTGAATGCGGTGGGGGTTTGCCTGGGGCACACCGACATGGCCGTGGACAAGCGCAAGTTGAGCCGGTTGGCCAATCAGATCCAGCGCTTTGCCCGGCGCCATCAATTGCCCAAGGTCATCTGGGTCAGCCCCTTGCAGCGCTCTCTGGAAGTGGGACAAATTCTGGCAACACGCGGCTTTCGTTGTGAAGTTGCACCGGCACTGACGGAGCTGGATTTTGGTGACTGGGACGGCCAAGACTGGCAGCAGATTGCCAAGCCAGAGATAGACGCCTGGTGTGATGACTTTGCCAATTATGCGCCCGGTGGAGGGGAAAACCTGCGGCAATTGTTTGATCGGGTCGCAAGCTGGTTAAACAGTCTGCCGCCCACCCCGCAACTGGCGGTAGGCCATGCGGGCTGGATCGCCGCCGCCAACATGCTGAGTGCAGGTCGGACTGTCCCTGCCACTGCCGCCGACTGGCCACGCCCCGTGGCTTATCGCCAGCGCAGCAAGCTGGTTATTGCAGCCGCTCTACCTTTACCCTGGCCACCCCGGCGCGGATCATGTTGATTTCGCGCGCTGCCTGTTCCGACAAGTCGATAATACGCCCCCGGGTATAGGGACCCCGATCGTTGATCCGCACGATGACCGACTTATGATTGTTCAGGTTGGTAACCCGCACCCGACTCCCGAAGGGCAAGGTTTTATGGGCGGCGGTCAGGGCGTTTTTGTTGAAGGGTTCACCACTGGCGGTTTTACGGCCATGGTGCCGGGCACCGTAATAAGAGGCCTTGCCCTGCTGCACACTCACCACAGTTGGGCTATCCGGTGCCGTTGGCAGAAAAGAAGGAGCACTACCACAGGATTGCAACAGTAACAGCAATGGCAGCCAGCCAAACCAGCGTAAATTAAACAACATAGTTCATCTCTTGAATTCGTGAGAGGTAAAGCAAAAGCCGTGAGCAGTAACACGTTAGAGTGAGGCTTTATACCAAACTGAGTAAGTAACTGGTCTATTTAGCTGCTCTGTAAAGGTCGAACGAAGGGTCTACTCCACCGACACGCTGCAAGCACCTCCCTGTGGCGCTCAAACACATGACATCCTTGTCATGTGATGGTCGGTGGAGTAGATCCCTTCATCCGCCCCCAGCTGCGGAGTTGCCTGTAGGTGCTATCTACAGACAACTCGGTGCTTGTGGAGAGGCAACAGAGATCGGCTCCCACGACCGTGAAATGACAGGGATGTCATTTCCCGAGCCCCCAGGGATGGGTTTATGGCGTGTCGTGGGAGCTGACTCTGTTTCCTCTGGTACTCAGCTTTAAAATAGATCATATTTTTACTTAGATTGGTAATACCTTCACTCTTCACGCCTTCCCCTTCACGGCTTGAAGCTTATTGCCTTCTATTGCTGCTCTAACCAGGCAACCAGTGCTATGGCATCGGCCGGGGTGCGCACTACCAACTTGCTGGTGCAACACACTCCCAGGCTGGCAGCATGGCCTTGCAGCTTGATATTAAGCTCGGGCACGGATACTAACCCCTCGTCCTGCTGCCAGTACAGGCCTGCACCGCTTTCGTGCGACAGAATATGGGCCTGCCCCTGGCTGTCCAGCAGGCGATCTCCTGCCTCCAGTCGATGTTCAGCCACTTCTTCGGGCCCTGCCGCCCAGGCATAATCATGCCCCTGGGCAAACTCGATAATCACCGGCCAGTGAATCATCTGTGCTCCCTTTAGCCAACTTAGGCAATGAAATCGGAAAGTCAGTGTAACACTCAGTTAGGGTCCAGTTAGCGTCCCGAGCTGAAAAACTGGCTGTCCGCCTGCACTTGCAGCTCGTCATTACCGGCCACAAAGTGAATCGAATACCTGGAATTGGATAACAAATAAGGGTCTGCCGCCAGGCTGACGGGCAGGTTGACAATTTCCCCTGCCTGCACGGTGACGGTATCTGCTCCTGCCCAATGCACTGCATCCATTCCCTCTACCCGTACCCGATAGCGCTGCGGCTGCTGGGTCCGGTTCGACAGTTTGAGAATGTAAGTATTTTCTACCCAGCCTTGCGGAGTTTCCCGAAACAGCTGATTGCGATCCCGCTGCACGTCCAGCGCCATGGGGACTCGGCTGGCGGCGGCATACACCAGCGTCGCCAGCATCAACAACAACATGATGCCATAGCCGATCAGCCTGGGTCGCCAAAGCCGGGTTTTACCGCCAGCCAACTGGCGTTCGCTGGCATAACGGATCAGCCCGGTGCTATAACCCATCTGGCGCATCGTCTGATCGCAGGCGTCGGCGCAAGCCCCGCAGTTAATACATTCATACTGAAGGCCATCCCTAATATCGATGCCGGTGGGGCACACCTGCACACACAGATTGCAATCGATACAATCCCCCAGCTGCAACGTAGCGACATCAGCCTTGCGCGAACGAGGTCCGCGTCGTTCGCCCCGAATCGCGTCGTAGCCGACACTATAGGTATCTTTATCGAACATCGCCGATTGAAATCGGGAATAAGGACACATGTGGGTACACATTATGGCCCGCATCCAGCCGGCATTGAGATAGGTGCACAGGGCGAAGAATGCCACCCAAAAGGTCGGTAACAGACCGGCAGAAAACTGCAGCATCCCGGCACCCAACTCGGCGGCCGGTACAAAATAGGCAATAAAAGTAAAGCCGCTCCAGAGAGAGATGAGCACCCAGATCAGATGCTTTCCTCCCTTGCGGGCCAGCTTGTTCAGGCTCCAGGGTGCTTTGCTTAACTGGCGGCGCTTGTTCGCGCTGCCTTCCAGCTTCTCTTCTACCCAGATAAACCAGAAAGTCCAGACCGTTTGTGGGCAAAGATAACCACACCAAACCCGCCCCAAAATGACGGTGAGCAAAAACAGGCCAAAGGCGGCCACCATCAAAAACAAAGCCAGCAAGGTCAGATCCTGAGGCCAGATGGTTATGCCGAATAAATGAAAGCGTTGCTGTTCCAGATCCAGCAGCAAGGCCTGCTGCCCTTGCCAGCGCAACCAGGGCCCCACCATAAAAAACAGCATCAGCACCCACCCCGTAAACCGGCGTATCCGCTGCCAGCGCCCCTGCTGGGCGCGCACATAAACATGACCCTGATCAATGGGTCGGGGGTGGGTACAAACATTAACGTCAATTCGGGAAGAAAGGTTTTCCATTAGGCTCACACTGCGGGTTATGAGAAAGACAGGTCGGTAGCGGAAGCACGACCTGCGACAACCCGCGCAGTAGAACATGGTGGGCCCGACGGCAACATAAACAGTTGAGATAAAATAGGCTATAACAGTGTCATTCAGTGAGCCATCACCTATAACAGTGCTGATATCTGCGGTTGGTCAATTCCGGAGGATGTGTTCATCAATCAGTGCGGCAAGCTGCCTGATGGCGGCTTCACTGCGCTCATTCCAGGGCAACGAGGCATTGAGACGAAAACAATGCCGGTACTGCTCCCCGGCGGCAAACATCCGACCGGGTGCTATGGTGATACCCGCCTTGAGCGCTCGCCAGTACAGTTGGGTGGCACAGCAGTACTCCGGCATTTCCAACCACAAAAAATAACTGCCTTCGGCATAATGCACCCGTACCGAGTCGGAAAATTCCCGTTTGATGGCCCGGTAAAAAATGTGTTTGCGCTGTTCCAGGGTGCGCCGCAGGGTATGCAGATGCTTGTCGTAGCGATGCGAGGCAAGATAATCGGCCAGGGCCAGCTGCATGGGGGCGCTGGTAGACAGAGTACTCATCAATTGCAGGCGTTGAATCGCCTCGGCTTGTTGCCCTGCCGCCACCCAACCGATGCGAAAACCGGCCGCCAAAGTCTTGGAAAAAGAGCCACAGTGCAGCACCCGACCTGTTTCGTCCCAGGCCTTGACCGGCAACGGCGGATCCAGACCGGCGTAAAGCTCGCCGTACACATCATCTTCAATCAGGCTCACCCCGTGTTCTGCCAACAGCGTCAGCAATCGCTGCTTGTGGTCGGTCGGCATGCTGCCTCCCAGCGGGTTCTGGCAATGACTCATCAGCCAGCAGGCCTTGATGGGATATTGCCGCAAGGCCTGAGCCAGGGCATCAAGATCCATGCCCTGTTGCGGATCCGTTGCCACCGCGACGGCTTTAAGGTGATGGCGCTCTATTGCCTGCAACGCGCCGTAAAACGCAGGCGATTCGATGGCCACCCAGTCTCCGGGCCGAGTCAGCGATTGCAGGCTAAGATTAAGCGCCTCCAGCGCACCCGAAGTGATCACGATTTCGTCGGGCGAAACCTCCATGCCGCGAGCGGCGTAACGCTGGGCAATGCAGCGGCGTAAATCGGCACAGCCAGGAGGCAGCGTTGCGCCCGCACTTTCGGGCAACAGCTGGCGGGCCACCCTGCTTAAAGACCGGGACAACTGATGTTGAGGAAACAGCGACGAATCGGGAAAGGCAGAGCCCAGCGCAACGCAGTCGGGATTATTGCCGGCCTGCAAGACGCTAAAAATAAAGGCGTTGATATCCACCGTTTCGGCCGGCTGCAGCGGCTGCGGTGGTGAGGCATAACGGGTTGTTTCTCGAGCGGGAGCCACAAAATAGCCGGACTGGGGCCGTGAGCGGATCCAGCCCTGGCTGTCGAGCAACTGATAGGCACTGAGCACCGTCATCAGACTCAGTCCCGAACGCCGCACCGTTTCCCGTAACGAGGGCAACTTGTCGCCCTCTTGCCAGACCCCGGTGCGGATCTGTTCACGCAGCTGCTGTGCCAGCTGCTCATAACGGGTCATAGCGGCAAACGCTTAGCCCTTGGGTAACTGGCAGTTTTCGCCTTCCAGCTCGGTCATGGCCTGGCCCAAATCCTGCTCCAGCGCCTGGCGAATATCGTTCACTTCCTGCTGGTGTGCCCGGCGCAGCTTCTTGCGCAACTTGCCCATTACAAAGCGGCGAATTTCTTCTTCGTCTTCCAGCAGCAAACCCGCCACTCTGGTGGGCTGGCGGGTTTTTTCGTTCAACGCCACCATGGTGAAGTAAGAGGTGTTGGTGTGTTTGACAATCCCCTCTCTGAAGTCTTCCGACACCACCTTGATACCCACTTCCATCGAGCTGTTGCCCACATAGTTGATGGACGCATATAAAGTGAGCAGCTCGCCCACTTCAACCGGGTTGACGAAGTCCACCGAGTCTACCGAGGCGGTCACGCAATACCCCTTGGCATGGGTAGCGGCACAGGTATAGGCAATTTTATCCATCAGTCCCAGAATAACGCCGCCGTGTACCTTGCCACCAAAGTTGGCATAAGAGGGCACCATCAATTCTTTGAGGATAACCTGTGACGATTTAACCGTTCTAAATACCGCTTCGCTCATTACTTCACCTAATCATTAGCTTGAGTTTGATAAGTTTTATTTATCAGTCGAGCACCTGGCCCGACAAAGGCGCAAGAGTGTCTGAGCCTCTTGTCGTCGTAAAGCATTTTACAGCAGAATGTGCTGTTTTTTTGCAATTTGTGGCGCAGATCATCAGCATCCCCTCGCATCGCTGGCAAGTGTAAGGTATTGTTTACACCTTGCTGAGGAAGAGACCATATGCGCTTAAAAGTAACCTGTGAAGACCGGCTGGGCCTGACCCGAGAATTACTCGATATTCTGGTAGAGCATCAGATTGATTTACGCGGTATCGAGATCGATATCAGCGGCATCATTTATCTTAATTTTCCGACCCTCGATTTTACCACACTGCAGCGCCTCATGCCTGCCATTCGGCGTATTCCCGGGGTATTTGATGTTAAAACCATTGCCTGCATGCCCTCGGAGCAAGAGCACAATGCCACTCGCGCCCTGCTTAAAGTGCTGCCCGACGCCGTGGTGGCCATCGACATGCTTGGCAAAATCACCCTGGCCAACGACGCCGCCTGCAGCTTGCTGCAACAAACCACCCAGCAGCTACTACAGCAACACTTGGGTCCTTTGCTGAAAGGCGTGCATGTCAGCCGCTGGCTGGAGCAGCCCTCCCCCCAGCCGCTTAATGAAAAAGTCACCCTGGATGGCGAACCCTACCTGGCCGATTTTTTGCCCATCTGGTTCACGGAAGAGTCCGGCGAGCAGAACCTGTCGGGCGCCGTGGTGGTCTTGAAGTCGGCCTATCGCATCGGCCAGCACTTTAAAGCCATGCGCAGCCGTGACAGCGGCTACTTTGACGGCTTTGTTGCCCACAGCCCCGCCATGGAAAAGCTGCTTAACGAAGCCAAACGGCTGGCCACCCTGGACGCCCCGCTGTTGATCCAGGGTGAAACCGGTACCGGTAAGGAGCTGCTGGCCCGCGCCTGCCATCACGCCAGCCTGCGCGGCGAAGGCCCCTTCATCCTGCTCAACTGCGCCGCCATTCCCGACGAGGCCGCCGAAAACGAACTGTTTGGCTATGCGGTAGGGGCATTCGGCCATAATACGCAAGGCAAGCGCGGCGTACTGGATCAGGCCAACGGCGGCACCCTGCTGCTGGATGAAATTGGGGAGATGTCCCCCCTCATGCAGATGAAACTGCTGCGCGTGCTGCAAGACGGCGTGTTTCGCCGCCTGGGCGACGAGCAGGAAGTGAAAGTCGATATTCGGGTAATTTGTACCACTCAGCAAGACCTGGCCAGCCTGGTACAGGGTGGGCAGTTTCGCCAGGATCTCTTCTATCGCCTCAATGTGCTCAACCTGCACATTCCACCGCTGCGCGAGCGCCAGAAAGACATAGTGGCACTGGCCCAACATTTTTGTACCCGTTTTGCCGCCGAACTGGAACGCCCTCGCCCACGACTGGCCGACAACTTGAGCGACTATTTGCAGCACTACCCCTGGCCGGGTAATGTGCGCCAGCTACGGCACTGTCTGTATCGCGCCATCAGCCTGCTGGAAGGCGACGAGCTGAGCCTGAACCAACTGGCGCTGCCCGAGCAAAACAGCCTGCAAGGGCTGGATGCCTTATGCGAGGGCTCGCTGGACGACGCAGTAAAAGGCTTCGAGCGCATCTTGCTCGAGCGGTTATACCCGGAGTTTCCCTCTACCCGACAGCTGGCCAAGCGGCTCGGCATGTCGCACACCGCCATCGCCAACAAGCTGAAAGAATACGGCATCGGCAAGCACAAGAAGTAAGGTCACGCCGCTCAGCGCCGGCCGCCCTCAGGCACACCGCCGCCCTCCAGCAGCCGTGCCTGCAGCAGGCGGGACAAACCAATGGCGCCATTTTGCATCATGGCATTATGGCTCCACACAAACAGCGGCCGCACCAGTGGCGCGGTCAGGTTCATCCAGGCTTGGGTGGTGTGAACCCGCCATTGGTAACGCACCCGGGTGATCCCCGCCGCCTCGCTCAGTTGCCAGCAGCCCCAGCCTTCCACGTCACCGCTGGCCTCCCCCACGATCAACCAGGGCGCATACAAACGGATCACCCGAATATCGAAACACAGCGGGTAGCCCAGGGGGCTCTGCCAGTGGTAACGATACACCCGACCAATATCCTGCCCCTTGGCCCGCTCGTTAGTCTGTTCATTACATAAGCCCAGCTCTTGCACCCGTTGCAGCCCTTTCCACCAGAGCGGCCAGCTCGCAGGCTGACCGAGGGCGCCATATACCTCGTCGATCGGGGCCGCCAGCTGCCAACGAGTAATAAAGTCATAATTCGCCATGAGGTTACTCAAGGAGCAAAGAAGTTGACGGGAAAAACGGGGTTAAGCTCGATCCGCTTCAGCCACACGGTTTCCAGCCGGTTGCCCCGGTTATCGCTGCTGACGACCTTGAGCGGAAACTGCCATTCCTGATCGAGCCACAGCTCGTAGCGCGCCACACCATTCGAGCCCGCCGGCCCTCGCACCACCAGATGCCAGACCGCCCGCCCCGAGAGCTGCGTCTCGTTCTGTACCAGCGTCTCGCCCACTTGCTGCATCTGCAACAACTTGCGCAAGAGCACTCCTACGTCGGAGCCGTCTACTCGGTGGCCGCGAGGGCTGGTCACCAGCGGATGTTCCGGGCTCAGGCCAACGGACGGCCAACCCAGCCCGAAAGGCCAGAGCCGAACCTGTTTGTTGTAAGGGCTGTACACCAGCACGGCACCGGCATAGGGGGACAAGACATCCATGCGCACCCAACCGGGCTTGCGATAGGCATAGAGCAGGTGCTGATTGCCATCGGGCCCTTCGCTGCGCAGCTGCAGCCGATAACCATCCAGTCGCTCGAAGTGCGCCAGTGCTTCTTGCAGCGGCGAGGGTGAAGTCAGTGTCAGCGCCAGTAATAAATACAAACCACTCATCAAGCCACTCCCTGCTACAAACCTGTTTTCAGCATAGCTTGCGCCAGCCCGTAGTTCACAGTGACGGGCTAGCCGTCTCTGCCCTTCGTGTGTACGTGAGAGACACCTTGCCTTCGGGCTGTGGTTGACGTTCAATGGCTAAACACGATTTATCTTATTCGGTCTGCTCGACTTATTTCAGTGTCAGTCATAGCGTTTCAGTCATACTGTTTTCGTCAGATAAGGGATTTACATGCACATAGACAAAGCTAAGAAACGGATCGCAAAACAGGTCAAGAAAGGCTTTAAGGGGTATCCGCAGATCACACTGGAGTACTTTGGGAAAAGTGCTGATTGTGCAACGGAAGTCGCTATTCGGTTCACCCTGGAAGAAGGGGCAGAAGTTCAAGAGGAACGCTTTGCCAGTGAAACCGATGTCAGGGAAAACGAAGTGATTCAATCTGCCTTGATTAAAATTATCGATCGAGCCGGTGCCAGCTCGGTAATAGAAATCGAAGGTGTTTCGATTATTTGATGCAATCTTTCGTGTCGTGGAGTCTGCCCATATCAATCATTCCACAACTTCCAACACGCCTGCCATGCCACGATCCTGATGGCTGCGAAAGAACATGAGCTTTTCCTGGCAGTAGAAGGGAATCTGACCCGTAGCCTGGGGAGTAAAGCGGATAATGCTGGTGGTACCCAGCCTTTCGTTTACGTCTATCCCCATGCGTGGAGACCAGATCACCAGGCTATGAGGTATGATTCCCGCCTCTTTATCTACCTCCAGCACCACCGGAACACCGACCTTGACGATGATATGCTCGGGCTGAAAAAAATAGCTGCCAGCCTTGATTTTCACCCGCTGCAGGCCATTCTCGTCAAGCTGGGCCCGAACAGACACCGCCTGCCCCACTACCGGTGCCAGACTCATCAACAGAGCCAGTATCTTTATCCATCGGCGATTCATGCATCCTCCTGCCGGGACCATACCGCAGCTTTTAGTATAGCTATCTCAACAGCTGGCCGGATGATGGCACAAACACAGTACTGCCTTCTCATTCCGAGTCACTCCCGCACTCTCCTCGTCACTCCCGCACCCTCCTCGTCACTCCCGCACTCTCCTCGTCACTCCCGCGAAGGCGGGAGCCCAGTGACCTTGGCAGGCCAGCAGCCATTATCGAGAAGGGTGCTCCCTGCCCTGGATCCCCGCATTCGCGAGGATGACGGCACAAACACAGTGCTGCCTTCTCATTCCGAGTCACTCCCGTACTCTCCTCGTCACTCCCGCGAAGGCGGGAGCCCAGTGACCTTGGCAGACCAGCAGCCATTATCGAAAAAGGTGCTCCCTACCCTGGATCCCCGTCCCCGTCCCCGCCTTCGCGGGGATGACGTTCCTTCGCGAGGATGACGGCACAAACACAGTGCTGCCTTCTCATTCCAAGTCACTCCCGCACCCTCCTCGTCACTCCCGCGAAGGCGGGAGCCCAGTGACCTTGGCAGGCCATCAACCATTATCGAGAGTGGTGCTCCCTGCCTCTGGATCCCCGTCCCCGTCCCCGTCCCCGCCTTCGCGGGGATGACGTTCCTTCGCGAGGATGACGTTCCTTCTCGAGGGTGACGGCCAACACATAACGTCAGTCTCAGAAACAAAAACGGCCTGCGCAGTGCGCAGGCCGTAAATCAATCTTAAGTCAGGCGGGTATGAACGTCGCCCGACTCAAGTTAATACTCTACTTAGGCAAAAACAAAGTACTTGCGTACTGTTTCTACTACTTCCCACGTACCTTTAAAACCAGCTTCAACTACGAAGATATCACCGGCTTTCAGGTGAATGGGCTCGCCGCCTTCTGGCGTCAGAATGCAGTAGCCTTCGCGGAAGTCACAGTATTCCCACTTGTCGTAGTTTACTGCCCACTTGCCTGGAGTACACATCCAGGTACCCATCAGCTTACTACCATCGTCCGACTTATATGCGTTCAGGTTAACCGTGTGCGGGTCGCCGGACAATTTTTCCCATTTAGTGGCATCCAATAACACCTCTGGCTGGGCTTCGCGTAGTAATTTGATTTTGTTAGACATGATATCTCCTTGTCATGACTCTTTATTACATTCACAAACCTGTCTTGCAGGTTTGTTTAATAGGCAGGGGGCACGCCGCTGACGGCCCACCCCCTGCCGGGAATACATCGAACGCGTATTCAGCTGCCCAGTACTACCGTCTTGCCCTGGTACATGAACACCCGTTTTTCGATGTGATACTGAATGGCTTTGGCCAGGGTCAAACACTCGATGTCTTTGCCCTTGGCAACCAAATCTTCTGGATAATGACTGTGATCCACCGTCTGAATGCCCTGGGTAATAATGGGGCCTTCATCCAGCTCGTTATTAATGTAATGCGCCGTGGCGCCCACCAGTTTTACGCCCTTGGCATACGCCTGGTGATAGGGCTGAGCCCCCTTGAACCCCGGCAACAGCGAGTGATGGATATTAATGGCCCATCCCGCCAGGTGGTTACACAGTTCGGGGCTTAGCACCTGCATGTAACGCGCCAGTACCACCAAGTCCGCTTGAGACTCCTGGACTATCTGCCAGACCTTGGCCTCTTGCTCCGCCTTGGTGTCGGCCGTTATGGGCAGGTGATAAAAAGGAATATGGTGCCAGTCTGCCAACCGCTGCAAATCAGGGTGGTTGGAAATAATGGCCGGTATTTCTATCGCCAGCTGGCCGGTACGATAGCGATACAGCAAATCGTTAAGGCAATGATCAAACTTGGAAACCATGATCACGACATTCGGCTTGCGATTACGATCGGTCAGCTCCCATTCCATGGAAAAGTCGGCCGCACGCAGTGCAAAGCCGTCACGAAAGCTGGTTTCGTCAAACTCGCCCTGTTCGGGCTTTCGAAATTCTGCCCGAATAAAAAAGTGACCAGCACGGGCATCGTCAAAGGTTTGCATGTCGGCAATATAGCAGCCTTGCTCACGCAGATAACCGGTAACGGCGTCTACCGTCCCCAGCCGACTGGCGCAACTGGCGGTCAGAATCAAGGTATCGTGTTGTGCCATGGGTCAGCCTCCTGCTGATGTGTACCGGGCGTTGACTTACCACGCCCGGCGCGTGATGACGATGTGCTCACCTGCGCCACAGCGCAGGTGAGCAAGGCTTAGTTACTTTTCAATGACCAGGCCGTATTCGCGACTGGCGTCCTGCAACCACATCCAGACATAGTCTGCGAAGCTGCGGCGAACCACCAGTTCGAAACTGTCGGCACCGGTGCGGCGCAACAACACTGTGGTCTTGGCCAGGTTGGTGCCCACACACTTGCCGGTAGGCAAGCTGGAGGGGTGCAAGTCGTAATGGCACGACTTGCGCAGCACCATCTCGGCTTTAGGGCCGGACAGAGCCAGTACCGTCTGACCGCCGCTCACATCAACCAGAGAGTAATGCCCGGTTAACTGCTCGCGAAGCTGAGCCTGCAATGCCTCTTCCTTACCGCTTTCGGTAATAATCAGCCACTCGTCCGGTGCCAGCCATTGCACCAACACCTGATTGTTTTCGACCGAGCTGCAGGCGGCGGTGGGCAATTCCACTCCCAGTATTTTGGCCACGGTTTTGGCAAACAGTTCGTTGGCGACGTTGCCACGTAATACCAGGTGCCCCAGCAGTGCCTTCTCGCGCAGTACCACTTCGCCCTGCAGGTTTTTCTTGGCAAGTTCAGGCAAGTTCGCGTGGTACAGCGGAGACTCCACCCGTACTGTCGTGTCGGCTTCAGCCACAATTGCGGTGATATTAGACATGCTGACGCTCTCCTTTTGGATCATAAAAAATGGGGCTGGTGATTTCGACTTCCAGCACGCGACCATCGGCCAGCGGGCAGTAAACGGTTTCACCCATGCGGCTTAACCCGCCTTTAACCACACCCATGGCAATGTTGTGGCCCAGGTTGGCGCTGTAATAACTGGATGACACATGGCCCACCATGGGAACCGGTACCGGATGGTTTGGATCCTGTACTATTTGTGCGCCTTCCGGAATCACGGTCTGTGCTTCCTTGCACTTGAGCCCTACCAGCTGTTTGCGGTCGGTGCGCGCCGTGTCTTCACGGGTCCAGGAACGCTGGCCGATGTAGGGGAACGGCTTGGTTTTACCCACTGCCCAGTCCATGCCCAAATCGAAGGGGGTCACAGAGCCATCGGTGTCTTGACCGACGATAATGAAGCCCTTTTCTGCCCGCAATACGTGCATGGTTTCGGTGCCGTAAGGCGTAATGTTGAACTCGGCACCCGCCTCCATGACGGCTTCCCACACGCTCAAGCCGTAGTTGGCCTGTACGTTGATCTCGAAGCTCAGCTCACCGGTAAACGAGATACGGAAGATACGTCCGCGTACCCCGGCAATGGTGGCATCGCGCCAGCCCATGAAGGGGAAGCTCTCGGCCGACAGGTCGACATCGGTGCAGATCTTTTCCAGCACCTTGCGGCTGTTAGGACCGCTTACCGTCATGGTGGACCAGTGATCGGTGACCGACGAGAAGTACACTTCCAGCTCTGGCCACTCGGTCTGGTGCCACAATTCCAGCCACTGCAGTACGCCGGCGGCGCCGCCTGTGGTGGTGGTCATCACAAAGTGGTTATCGTTGATGCAGGCGGTTACCCCATCGTCGAATACCATGCCGTCTTCTTTACACATCAGGCCGTAGCGGCAGTTGCCGGGGGTCAGTTTGGCCCAGGCGTTGGTGTAGATGCGTGCCAGGAACTCACGGGCATCTGCGCCTTGAATATCAATTTTACCCAGCGTAGATGCATCCAGGATACCCACGCTCTTGCGCACGGCTACACACTCGCGGTTAACCGCCTGGTGCATGTCTTCGCCCGCCTTGGGGAAGTACCAGGGGCGTTTCCACTGGCCCACGTCTTCAAACTCGGCGCCATTCTTCACATGCCAGTCGTGCATGGCTGTAAAGCGTGCCGGGTCGAACAGGTGGTGCGCGTTGCGTCCGGCAAAGGCGGCAAAGGTAACCGGCGTGTAGTTGGGACGAAACACTGTGGTACCGGTTTCGGCAATGCTCTTGTCCATGGCGCGGGCTGCAATAGCCATGCCGTTGATGTTACCCAGCTTGCCCTGATCGGTACCAAAGCCCATGGCGGTATAGCGCTTGATGTGCTCGATGGACTCGAAGCCCTCGCGCACGGCCACGCCGATGCTCGCTGCGGTCACGTCGTTCTGGTAATCGACAAACTGCTTGGGCGCACGGCTGATCGGTGAGCTGTGCGGCACCAGGAACAGCGCCTGGGCGGCATCTTCTACCGGATCTTCGGTCACAATCTCGGCATCGACAACGCCGGCAGAAATATCGGCATAACCCGTTTCTTCGGCGGCAGCCTTACCGGCTTTCAGGCCTTCGGCCAGTACGGCAGACAAGTTGTACGTACCCTGTACACCACCGGCCAGCAATTGCTTTTGTACGGTTTCGCCGGGCACAAAGCCAATAATGTCATCGTTCCAGACCGGACGCGCACCAGTGTGAGCAGACAGGTGAACCACAGGGCTCCAACCACCGGAGCTGGCAATGGTGTCACAGGCCAGGAGCTCGGCTTTGCCTGTTACCTGGCTGGCATCGCTCGACAGTGCCGCTACCTTGGCACCGGTCACCCGCTTTTTGCCAACGGCTTCAATCAGACCGTGGCCGGTATAGACCTTAACGCCGCGTGCTTTCAGTGCCTGATAGCGCATGCCGCTCGGCTGCTGACGGCTATCAACCACAGCGACCACTTCACGGCCCGCATCCAACCAGTCGATGGCGGCCTGATAGCCGTAATCGTTACAGGTCATCAGCACCAGCTTTTTACCTGGCGTCACGCCATAGCGATTGACGTAGGTAGACAGGGCACTGGCTACAAAGTTACCGGGCAGGTCGTTGTTGCCGTAGACCAAGGGACGTTCGTGTGCACCGGTGGCCAGCAATACTCGCTTGGCACGAATGCGGTGCAGACGCTGACGGGTCTTGCCGGAAATGCCTTCGCCCAGGTGATCGGTACGACGCTCCAACACCGTTAGGAAGTTGTGATCGTAATAGCCCGATACCGTGCTGCGGGGCAGCAGGGTCACATCGGGCAGCGCCTGCAGCTCTTTCACTGCCGCCTGTACCCAGAACTGTGGTGCCTTGCCGTTGATGGGCTGAGTGCTGTGCAGCAAGTGGCCGCCAAACTCGTTTTGCTCATCAACCAGGATAACCCGTGCGCCTCGGCGGCCCGCTGCCAGGGCAGCAGCCAAACCTGCGGCACCGCCGCCTGCTATCAACAGATCGCAGTGGCTGTTCAGCTTGTCGTAGGTATCCGGATCCTTCTCTTTGGACACGCGGCCCAGGCCGGCTGCCTTGCGGATCAGGTGCTCGTACTTCGGCCACATGGACTGAGGGTACATAAAGGTTTTGTAGTAAAAGCCCGGCGGCATCATGCTGCCACCCAGCTTGCCCAGCACGCCCATGATGTCTTTTTCGACATTCGGCCAGCCGTTGGTGCTGGCGGCCGTCAGGCCGTCGTACAGTTCAGCCTGGGTACCACGAATGTTAGGGATCGTGGTCGCTTCCGAGCTGCCCACCTGCAGGATGCAGTTTGGCTCTTCGGCACCGGCGGCCATAATGCCGCGGGGGCGTGAATATTTGAACGAGCGTCCGACTACGTCGACGCCGTTGGCCAGCAGGGCCGAGGCGATAGTGTCGCCTGCCAGGCCCTGATAACGCTTGCCGTTAAAGATAAAGCTGAGCGGCTTGCCGTGGTCTACTCGACCTTTGCCCTGAAGACGATTTGGCTGACTCATGACTGGCCTCCTTGCTGGGGCTGTTCGCCCATTTTGTAAGTTTCCTTAATTTCGTATGTCACGGTATGGCGCGTGGCATTGAAGAACTTGCGACAACCGGTAGCGTGATACCACATCTCATGGTGCAGACCGCGCGGGTTTTTACGCAGGAACAGGTACTGTCCCCATTCTTCGTCGCTGACCGCATTCGGGTCCGCCGGACGGGCAATGTGTGCCTGACCGCCATAGCTGAATTCTTCTTCTTCCCGGTGTTCGCCGCAATGCGGACAATAAATATTTAACATCTCTATCTCCTCAGTGGGCTACGCCGGCTGCGCCGTGCTCGTCAATCAAGTGGCCGCTAACAAAGCGGTCGACATTAAACGCCTTGGCCAGGGGATGCGGATCATCCTTGGCGATGGTGTGAGCAAATACGTTGCCCGATCCCGGAGTGGCCTTAAAGCCACCGGTGCCCCAGCCGCAGTTGAAATACAGACCCTTGATGTGAGTCTTGGAAATAATCGGACAGGCATCCGGACAAGTGTCAACAATGCCGCCCCAGGTACGGTTGAGACGTACTCGGCTGAAAATCGGGAACAGCTCTACAATCGCCGCCATGGTTTCTTCCACGGTCGGGAAGGAGCCGCGCTGGCCGTAACCCAGGTAGCTGTCGATACCGGCGCCGATAACCAGGTCACCCTTGTCGGACTGGGAAACATAACCGTGTACGTGGTTGGACATTACCACGGTGTCGAGCACCGGCTTGACCGGCTCGGATACCATGGCCTGCAGCGGATGCGACTCCAGCGGCAGTTCCATACCGACCATTTTGGCCATTACGCCAGAGTTACCGGCGGTGACACAGGCCACCTTGGGCGCGGAAATAAAGCCCTGGGTGGTTTCCACACCGGTCACGGCACCGTTTTCGCGGCGGATGCCGGTCACTTCGGTCTGCTGAATCAGGTGTACACCCATGGCGTCGGCGGCGCGGGCAAAGCCCCAGGCCACGGCGTCGTGACGGGCGGTACCACCGCGCGGCTGCCAGGAGGCACCCAGCACCGGGTAACGGGAATTCTTGGAGCAATCCAGAATCGGTACGATTTCCTGAATCTGCTGAGGAGTCAGTACTTCGCCATCTATGCCGTTCAGGCGGTTGGCGTTTACCCGGCGCTCGATGTCACGCATGTCCTGCAGGGTGTGACCCAGGTTGAGTACGCCGCGCTGGCTGAACATCAGGTTGTAGTTTAGTTCCTGCGCCAGGCCTTCCCACAGCTTCATGGAGTGTTCATACAGCTGGGATGACTCGTCCCACAAGTAGTTGGAACGTACGATAGTGGTGTTACGGGCCGTGTTACCACCACCCAGGTAGCCTTTTTCAATCACGGCAACGTTGGTAATGCCGTGTTCTTTAGCCAGGTAGTAGGCCGTAGCCAGACCATGGCCGCCGCCACCTACAATGATGACGTCGTAGCCAGTTGGCTTTGGCTTGGGGTTTTGCCACACCCGCTGCCAGTTTTCGTGGTGCGTCAGGGCATGTTTGATAAGCCCGAAACCGGAGTATTTCTGCATAATAATCACCTGTCCGTGTTAATTCTATCGCTGGCGCGTTTCACGCAACCAGCCTGTACTCAAGAAATTGGCGATATACCGGGAAGTTGCTGCATAGGCTGGCTACCTGATCTTTCACCGCAATCATTACTTCCGAATCATCCATGTGCTCTTAAATGTCGCAGATCCAACCCGCCCACTGGCGGCAATGATGCTACTGGAAGCCTCGAAGGGTAATGGATACTGATGTATTACTACCTTTCTCGGCGTGGCGAGGGATACCCCTCCAGCCTTGCGTTATGGGGATACTACTGGGGGGTCATACAGTAGGGGTGACTGCATGCGGCCTAAAGCTGCGTAATTGCGACAAAACGTTACATTAGTACAACATTGTGATCAAAGTCCGTTACAAACCTGTGTCAAATCGTCCCCTGTTCACAGGTTCGGGTGCAAAGCGCGTCGTAGCGGGGTATTATTCGGCCCTAAGCGGTAACATTCTGGAAACGCTTCCTTCACTCCGGATTCATTATAAAAACATCATGTCTCAAATCAGTGAAAAACGTCATTTCAGCCATCGGCTGCGCGATACCAACAGCGCCTTTCTGCCCGCGCGCCAAAACGATGCCAAGCCGATAAGCGTCGGCTTTGTGTTGCAACCCCACTTTTCGATGATGGCCTTTACCGCCGCGGTGGATTCGCTGGTGACCGCCAATCTGGTACAAGCCGCGCCACTGTTCGTGTTTACAACCTTCGGCCTTAACACCACCACGGTGCGCAGCGACCTGGGCATCGACATTTCGGCCAACCACATTCTGGACGAGCTGGTGCTGGAAGGTGACAACGCATTGGATGTGTTGATTGTGTGCGGCGGTTTTCGCTGCAACCTGAGTGAATACACGCCCCTGAGCCGAACCCTCAAGACGGCAGCCAGACGACAGAAGGTGCTGGGTGGCCTGTGGAACGGGGCCGTGCCTCTGGCCTACGCCGGTGTGCTTGACGGGCTGCACTGTGCCCTGCACCCGGATAACCATGCCTTTGTGCGGGAAGGCTTCCCTCAGGTGCAGGTATCGCCACAAACCATGGTAGTAGAAGCGCGTATTCTCACCTGTGCCGGGCCCAACAGTGCGCTGGAAATGATGCTGGCGTTAATAGAGCGGCTACACGGCCCGGTTATTGTGCGCGCCATTCGCGAAATTCTCAGCAGTGATCGCACCACCGATGACGGTCACCCTTCGCCCTTCCAGGCCGAAGACGACCCCACCCTGCCCGATTCATTGCGTACCCTGCTGCGGCTGATGAGCAGCAACATTGAAGAGCCGCTCGGCATCGAGGAGCTGGCCGACTACGTGGGCCTGTCGCGCCGGCGCATCGAGCGGCTGTTTCAGAGCCACCTCGAGACCACACCGTCCCGCTATTATCTGGAGCTGCGCATTACCCACGCCCGTCGCCTGCTGCTGCAAAGCAGTGCCAGTATCTCCAGCATTGCCGTCGCCTGCGGTTTCGTCAGCTCCACGCACTTCAGCCACTGCTTCAAGGACTTTTTTGGTGTCTCGCCCAGTCAGGCACGCCTGAATCGCGGTTAAACGACCCTCCCCTTTCTTTCTGCACTACAAGAGGGCGCTTGCCCTCTTGGCGATCCGCCCCTTACATCACCACAATAAAAAATAATTATTTATTTAAAAACAATACCTTAGCCAACCATCATGCAGTGTGTCAACTCAAGGCAGAAAAGTCAGGTTGACCATTCCCCTGACTGCCTCTAGGATTTATTTTAATTGAACGATTAATCAATGGAGGCCGCATGCCTATCGTCGGAGTACAGGAAATTCGCAGGAAACAGCTCATCGACGCCACCCTGGCATCGGTGGCCGAGTATGGTCTGCATAACACCACCATCAACAGCATCAGCCGGCTGGCAGGGATGTCGTCGGGTATCATCAGCCACTACTTTGGCGGCAAACAGGGGTTGATTGAAGCCACCGTCAAGCAATTGCTCGAAGAGCTGAAACTGGCGCTGCTGGACAAAACCGGCGGGGCCGGTATTGCCGCTCACTCGCCCCGGCAACGACTGATGATGATAGTGGAAGCCAACTTTACCGATTTTCAGCGTTCACGGTCTACCACCAAGTCCTGGCTCAGCTTCTGGGCCCAGGCCATGCACGATCCGGCCCTGTCCCGGCTGCAACACGTCAACAGCCGCCGCCTGTACAGCAACCTGCGTTATTCCTTCCGCCAGCTGCTGAACGACGAGGCGGCGACCCATGCCGCTTTGCAGACCGCCGCCATGATCGACGGTTTCTGGCTGCGCAGCGCCCTGAGTGCCGATCCCTCAGCCGACTTCGCCCAGGCCGAAGCCTTGTGCAAATCCTTTATCGAACAGCTGTTACAGCAACATGGAGTAAAAGCATGTCATTGATACGCTACCAGAACTTTGTCGACGGACGCTACCTGGCCAACGAAAGCGGCGACAGCTTCGATGTCGTCAATCCGGCCACCGGCGAGGTCGCCTATCAGATGGAAGTGGCCGACCCCTACATACAGGAGGCCGCCATCGCCTCGGCTCGTCGGGGATTCGAGCAGTGGTCGGCAATGAGTGGCATGGAACGCAGTCGCATCCTGTTGCGGGCGGTGGCGCTACTGCGCGAGCGCAACGACGAGCTGGCCCGTATCGAAGTGCAGGACACCGGCAAACCCTGGCAGGAAGCCTCGGTGGTCGATGTGGTGACCGGCGCCGACAGCATCGAATTTTTCGCCGGCCTGGCCCCCTCTATCGAGGGTAACCAGCAGGATCTCGGCGGCGATTTCTACTATAGCCGCCGCGAGCCCCTCGGCATCTGTGCCGGCATTGGTGCCTGGAACTACCCGCTGCAAATCGCCTGCTGGAAAGCCGCTCCGGCTCTGGCCTGTGGCAACGCCATGATCTTCAAGCCCTCGGAAGAAACCCCGCTGGGGGCGCTCAAGCTCGCCGAAATTTTCATCGAAGCCGGGGTACCCGCCGGGGTATTCAACGTGGTGCAGGGTGACGGCGCCGTGGGCGCCTGGCTCACCCATCATCCGGATATCGCCAAGGTGTCCTTCACCGGCGAAGTGGGTACTGGCAAGAAGGTGATGGCCGCCGCCGCCAGCTCGCTGAAAGAGGTCACCATGGAGCTGGGCGGCAAGTCACCGCTGATCATCTTCGACGATGCCGATGTGGACGACGCCGTCTCCGCCGCCATGCTCGGCAACTTCTATACCCAAGGCGAAATTTGTACCAACGGCACCCGGGTGTTTGTTCACAAACAGCTTTATTCGGCCTTCATGGAGCGACTGCTGGAGCGGACCCGCAACAACATCATCGTCGGCGACCCCATGGATCCGGCCACCAACTTCGGCGCCCTGATTTCAAAAGACCATCACGAAAAAGTGCTGGGCTACATTCGCAAGGGTCTGGAAGAAGGCGCCACCCTGGCTCACGGCGGCGAAGCGCTGCGCCCGGCGGCGGCACCCAATGGCTACTTTGTGGCGCCCACCATCTTCACCGATTGCCGTGACGACATGACCATCTGCCGGGAAGAAATCTTCGGCCCCGTCATGTCGGTGCTGACCTTCGAGCACGAAGCAGAAGTGATTGCCC
>NZ_JBLWUK010000025.1:0-53970 GCF_048268965.1 Oceanisphaera sp. | reverse complement strand
TACCACTCTGGTAGGGCTCTGAGATCAGTATGATAGGGAGCGCCATTTTTCTGCCGCGAAGCGGCTTAGTTCAACAAGATGCTTAAACGGAAAATTACAGTTTTCTCGTGCTTAGCCTAACTGTAATTCCCCGCTTAGCTTAGCGTTATACGCCAAAGTTAACTGATCAAAAACTAACAAGAGAAAAACATGTACGATAATGAAGTAATTGATTATGCAAAAGCTCAGGAAGAGATAATTTCTAGACTAGAGTATAGAGTCTATGAACACGAGGATGGTCGTTCAGAAAATCGTCATGACTTGATGCGTGATTATGCAAGAGTTTTATATTCATCATCTTTCAGACGTCTACAAGGAAAGATGCAGCTTCTTGGTGTTGATGCTAATAAATTTAATCGAAATCGTCTCACTCATAGTCTAGAGGTAGCACAAATAGCTCGTTCTATCGCTTATGACCTAAAACTAGAACATACGGTTGTAACCGAAACGGCATCACTTGCACATGATATTGGTAATCCACCTTTTGGGCATTATGGCGAAGTTGTACTGAATAGCTTAAGTCTAGGTTGCGGTGGTTACGAGGGGAATGCTCAAGCATTCCGAATTTTACGTACTTTAGAAATGAAGCATTATGCGTATCAAGGGCTAAACTTAAATGTACGTACTCTAATGGCTGTTACTAAATATTTCTTTAATAAGAGTCAGAACAGCAATAAATTTTTATATGACGCCGATTATGCCTTTCTGAAAGCTGAACTAGATCGTAACGATATTAGTGTCACTAAGAGTATCGATGCGGAAATAATGGATTTAGCTGACGAAATTGCTTATGCGGCACATGATTTAGAAGACGCATTAAGCTTTGGCATGATTAGCTTAGGTGAGATAGTTCATGAATTTAGTATTAGCGAAAAATTTAAAGATGCATATCCAACGATGGTCGAGATTTCGAAAGATGTACAAACTGTCGCAATGAAAGCTAGTCGAAGTGGAACATCTGAAGAGTATGCAATTATTCTGAAGAAAGAACTGACGTCAAAAATAGTTAATACTCTATGCTCTGACATTGGTTTAGTTAATGGTTGTTTAGGTTACAAACAACATGCTAAATTGGCTGAAGGGCTTAAAAAGCTGTTGTTTAAGGCAATACTCCGCAAAAAGGATATTCAACTTTATGAGCGCCGAGGTGAGCAGATTATTCGGGGCCTATTTGGGGTATACTCTGATGAAAAATACAACAAAGACAATATCTTGCTACCACCAGAGTTGCGTTCAATCACTGACTGCAAGACTCGTCTAGTTACTGATTACATCTCAGGCATGATGGATTCTTATGCTGCACAGGAATATGAAAAGTATTTTGGCAAGGGCAGTGCAGATAAGTTTTACTTTAAATAAGGTTGGGTTCCTTGTTTATGGCGTAATGATTTATATTTGATGGTAGCATTGCTCATATCTTAATGCGGCGTTAGGTGACCAAGGAGACTCTGAATGAAGCTTATGTCTGCAGACGACAGAGGTCTGGCACTTCGGGCAAAGGACCCGCTCTGCCAACTATATGAGCGCCATTCGTACTCTGCGTAGATTCAGTGAGCGAGCCCAAACCTCGCCTTCAACCTACGCCTCATATAATGTTCTTGTTCATCAGCTCACAGTTTTGCGACCGACTTCCTTCAGACAGACGCTCGCGGAGCTGCCCTTGCCATTCGCTAGTAGTTCGCATCTAATATCGATTATAAATCGCTAGAGATAGTGATCTTCCTACAGAGGACTTTCATCTCATTAGTTCATACCCATGCTGGGCGCACTCATCTAGCCCCATTTAGCACCCGCCATACTCCTAAACCAAGCGTTATGTTTTCTTAGAGAAGTTGAGCTATGAACATTCGAGAAGCAACAAAAGCAGATTGGGAAAGCATCTGGGCTATTTTCAGTGAAGTAGTTTCTGCTGGTGAAACATACGCATATGATCCAGCAACGACTAAGAATGAGGCTGAAAAAATTTGGCTGGAGACACCAAGAAAGGTCTTTGTTTTTGAGGATGACGGCAACATTCTTGGTACTTACTATCTCAAAACCAATCAAGCTGGCCCTGGAAATCATGTCTGTAACTGTGGCTATATGGTTTCATCTATGGCGAGAGGTAAAGGTCTGGCCACTTCGATGTGTGAGCATTCTCAAGAAGTGGCTCTTGAATTAGGCTACAAAGCCATGCAGTTTAATTTTGTAGCCTCAAGCAATGAGGGTGCCGTTCGTTTATGGAACAAACTCGGATTTGAAACGGTCGGCCAATTACCAAAAGCATTCAAGCACCCTTCGCAAGGTTACGTAGACGCTTTAGTCATGTATAAATGGCTGGCAAAAATATAACAAACGACTCCACCAGCGTTATCCTCTTTCCCCACTCGTTCAAAATACCTCTCCACCAACACGTTCAAGCCCATGCGGGCCGCTGGCCATTCCCTGTTATCAGGGAGGATAAAGAAATCTGCTCAGCTGAGGTTTGATGGTGTTTTCGGATGTCGGCTTTTTGGGGGGTGACGGTGCACGGGGCCAGGCTTGGTGCTGTCTGCTCTGGATTCCCGTCCCCGCCCTCGCCCTCGCCCTCGCGAGGATGACGTTCCTATGCGAGGATGACGATGGGAAATCCGCGGGTATGGACGACGTCAACTGGCGGCTCCGCAGCATCAGGGAGGACAAAGGGATCTGCTCCACCGACCATCACATGACAGGGATGTCATGTGCTGAGCGTCACATGGATGTGCTTGAGCGAGTCGGTGGAGCTGGCCCTTTGTCCGACCTTTGCAGGGCAGCCAAATAGTTCGACTCTTTGGCTGGGTGAGGTCGAGGTTTGGGTGGTAGTTTTGGGTATCGGATTTTTTGGGAATAATGGTGATCGGGGCCAGATTTGGTGCTGTCTGCCCTGGATCCCCGCCTTCGCGAGGATGACGTTCCTTCGCGAGAATGACAAACTATTAAAAAAACGCCGGCTTTTGCCGGCGTTTTGCATTGTCTTCCCCAAGACAAACCTTATTCATTTTACTTGCGCAATACGCCCTCTTCTACCAGCAGGTCGTAGATGGCCTTGGCGGCGGCCTGGGGATCATCGCGGATGATCTGGCCCTTGCCGCCCTGGGCCTTGGCCGTGGCCTGCTTCAGGCGGTCGGCGGCAGTTTTGGCGGTCGATACCTTGAGGCGTTTGGGCCGGGATTTGGCCGCCGATAGCGTCCATTCAGTCCGCTCCTGATCGACCTCGGTGGTCGGGGTCAGCCGTATTATGTTGCCGCGTCTGGCCTTGGCAAAGGCGATTTGCCGGGGCTCGGCGGCGGCACTTTCTACGCTGGCGACGAAGGGCAGCTTGACCTTGATGCGTCGGCGCTGGCCTCTGGGCAGGGCCTGCAGCAGGCTGGCTTCGCCATGTTCGATACTTTCTATAGCGGCGATGCCGGTTACCAGGGGCCAGCCCAAGCGTTCGGCCAGCAGGTAAGGCAGCAGGCCGGAGCCTTCGCCATACTCGGCACGCACCCCGGTCAGCAGAATATCCGGCTGCTGTTCACTCAGATAAGGGGTCAGCACCGCCAGGGCATCGTCTTCTTCCGTCTGGTTCAACACCGTCAGGCCGTCGATGCCCATGCCGAGGTAATCGCGCAGGGCTTCCTGCTTGGGATCGCCGGCGTGAATGGCGCTCACCTTGCTGTTCAGCGGCTGGGGCAGCGACTCGTTCAAAGACATCGCCAGCTCCAGGGCGCAGGCGTCTTGATGGGCGCGACGCGCGCGCCCGGATACCGGATGCTGGCCCTGAGAGATCAGCACGGCAATATTCAGGGTATCAGGCTGCATCACTCACCTCCTGGAGAGATTGGGCTTCAACCAGCTTCATCAGCGCAGACAGTATTTCACTGCTGTCGCCAATGGCGGCCAGGCTGGCCCGTTTGACCATGTCACAGTCGGCATCTTTATTGATGGCGACCACCTTTTCACATTTGCCGATGCCCTGCAGGTGCTGCACAGCACCGGAAATTCCCACCGCGATATAAACCCGGGCACTCACCCAGGTACCGGTCGCCCCCACCTGACGGCTGCGGGGCATAAAGCCGTCGTCTACCGCCACCCGGCTGGCCCCTTCCGAGGCGCCGAGCAAGGCGGCGGCCTGATGAAACTGGTCCCAGTCATGAATACCGTTACCCGCCGACAGAATAAACTCGGCTTCGGCCATGGGAATTTCGGCGGGATCCACCGCCACCCGCCCCAGATCGTCCAGTCGGGAGCCGGTGGGCGCCGACAGTGCCAGCTTCTGTTCCAGTTCGAGCGGGCTGGCATCAAAGCGATACTCGCCGCACGGCAGAGCACATTCTTCCAGCAACAGCATGATGCGCGACCAGGGGCGGCTGATATCCCGATTGCCGGCGCCGTTTCTCGCCAGCAAACTGTCGGCTTCCAGCTTCCATACCCCGGTGGCCGGACGCTCGCCCAGGGCCACGCCCAGTCGGCGGCCCAGCTCGGCAGACTCGCCACTGTCGGCCAGCAGCCAGTACAGGGGTTGCACAGATGCGTCCACCTGACTGCACAACTGGCTCCAGGCCTCCGGCTGATAGCCGTCGTATTCCGGCCCCTGCACCTGCAACAGCCGATCGACTCCGGCCCCCTCTATGCTGTCCTTCAGTTCGCCACAGAGCACGCCCAGTACCGCCGTTGGCTGCTCCCGAGCCACCGCCAGCTGTTGGGCCTGGCCCAACACATCCTTGCAGTGGCTGGTCAGGCGACCGCCGCTGGTCTGCAACCAGACGGCGATATACGCCTGAGGCTCCACCACCTGATGCAGCGGTAACACCGGCTGCTCGTTGCGTTTCTTCGAGTTCAACTGGGTAATGCCGGCCGCCCCGCCCATGTTCAGGCGCTCCAGTCGGCGCAGGCCGCTGGGGCCCTCTTGCCACTGGGGCCTGGGGTTCTTGCGCAGCAAACCGGTCGGGCCCCGGGTGGGCTCGCCACTCTGCTCACCATGTTGAGGGTGAAGCCGGTTACGCAGTATCCAGCTCAGGCGCGGATCACGACGATTCAATTCAGACATGAGCAAGTTCCTCCTCTGGCTGCTGCACTTTTAGCTGCGCTGTTTGCGGCGATGCGGGCACGATCAGCGCCTCCAGCAGCAGCTCGGCAATATCCTTCACTTCGGGGCGCGGCTCTACTACCCCTTCCATCATGTGGGTACATTGCGGGCAGGCCACCGCCATCAAGTCGGCGTTCACCGCCCTGGCGTCGTCCATGCGCATGTCGGCAATACGGCGTTCACCCGGAATATCCGTGATCGGTGCACCGCCGCCGCCGCCGCAACAGCGAGAGCGGAAGCCGCTGCGTTCCATCTCGGTACGCTCGTAACCGAGCTGATCGATCAGGTAACGGGGGGCGTCATAGACACCGTTGTAGCGACCCAGATAACAGGGATCGTGGTAAGTCATGCGCGCATTGCCGTTGGCCGTAAATTGCAACTGCCCCTGCTGGTGCAGTTCAGCCAGCAGCTCGGTGTGGTGCACCACCTGGTAGTCCCCGCCCAGCTCCGCATATTCGGTGCCCAGGCACTGCAAGGCATGGGGATCCGCGGTGACGATGCGATTGAACTGATACTTGCTCAGGGTTTGGATATTGGTCTTGGCCAGCCGCTGAAAGGTGGCTTCATCGCCCAGGCGGCGGGCCAGATCACCGGAGTCCAGCTCCTCGTCACCGAGGAAGGCGAAGTTCACATTCGCCGCCTTGAGCAGCTTGACCAGTGCCCGTAGGGTACGCTGGTTGCGCATGTCGAAGGCACCGTCACCGACCCAGAACATAATGTCGGTTGCTTTGGTTTGCTTGAGCAGAGGAATCGACAAGTCCGCCGCCCAGTGGCTGCGGCTGGCCGGAGACAGGCCGCCCGGGTTGTCGGTGGCGATCAGGTTTTCCAGCACTTCCTGGCCCTTGCCCGGGGTTTCACCGCGCTCCATGGTCAGGTAACGGCGCATGTCTACCACCGCATCCACGTGCTCTATCATCATGGGGCATTCTTCCACGCAGGCCCGGCAGGTGGTGCAGGACCACAGGGTCTGGCTGTCGAGAATGCTTTCTACCAGCGGCAGGTCGGGGCAGCCGGTGCGGGCGGCCTGTTCCTGGCCCGGGTGAGGGCTACCCTGGTAGTTCACTTCCTCCTGGGCGGCCAGGCTGGTCACCATGTCCTGGATCAGCTTCTTCGGGTTAAGGGGTTGGCCGGCGGCAAAGGCGGGACACTTGCTTTCGCAACGACCACACTGCACGCAGGCGTCGAAGCCCAATAGCTGGTTCCACTTGAAGTCGGTAACCTTTTCCACTCCCAGCTTGGCGTCACTCAAATCCAGCGCCTTGATACCGGTGTCGCGGCCACCATCGAAACGGGCCGGACGAGGATGAAACGCCAGATGCAGGGCGCCGGCGAAGGCGTGCTTCATGGGGCCGCCCCAGGTCATGCCGAACACCATCTCGCCCAGGCCCCAGATACAGGCGGCCAGCAACAACAGGGCCAGCAGCGTGCTGCCGGTGCCGTCGGGCAAGATGCCGGCGGCCGGCAGAGTCGCCACAAAGAAGCCGATAGAAAAGGCCATCAGGCTCTTGGGCAGACGCTGCCAGGGCCCCCGGGAAAGACGGGAATGGGGCAGCTCGGCGGCCGGCTTGGCACGGCGCTTCCACACAAAAAACGCGCCTGTCATCATCAACAGGCTGGCAGCCAGCAGCGGCCAGGTCAGCCAGGCGGTTTTCAAACCCACACCATGCACCAGCACTACCAGCACCAGCGCCAGCACAAAGCCGCCGCCGGTGGCAACGTGGGTGTTGGACATATAGCTGTCGCGGGCCACCACATGGTGCAGGTCAACCAGATAACGTCTCGGCATGGCAGCCAGCCCTCGCCAGAACGAAACCGGGCTGGACTGGCCCTGACGCCAGAGACGAACACGCCGCACCGCCCCGGCTACGGCCAGGGCGAAGGCGAGTAATAACAGATAGGGGATCACAGGCTCAAACATAGCGGCTTACCTCATGGCGCCGGAGCAGGCTCCGGCACCTTTCAAATCAGAAGTCCTTGCACAGGCGCAGGGCGTCATAGATGGCGGCATGGGTGTTGCGCTGGGATACGCAGTCACCAATGCGATACAGCAGGTATCCCTGACCGCCGTGAGACAGGCTGGGTTGAGGCTTGGCCGCATAAAGGGCTTCAATATCGATCTGGCCCTTGTTGACGGAATCGGCCTTCATTTCCCAGTAGAGTTTCTCGTCGGGGCGAATACCGTTTTCCACCACGATTTGATCCACTACCCGCTCTTCCTGCTGGTGGCTGTACTCATTTTCGAGCACCGCTACCAGCTTGTCCCCTTCCCGGTACACCTTGTTCATGGACAGGTCAGACGTCATGATCACGTCGCGCTCGTACAGCGAACGGTAATAGGTGGGGAAAGTGGTGCCCCCCACAGCCACCCCCGGCTTGGTGTCGTCGGTGACCAGCTCTACCAGACTGCCCTTGGCGGCCAGATAATCGGCCGTGGACATGCCGGTGAATTCACAAATGGGGTCGTAGATCAGCACATTCTTGCCCGGCTCGACCTTGCCCGAGAGGATGTCCCAACTGCTGACCACCAGCCCTTCTTCTGCGCCCCATTCCGGGTTTTGCTCGATGAAGGGAGCTCCACCCACCGCCAGAATCACCACATCCGGATTTTCCGCCATGATGCTCGCCACGTCGGCCGCCGTATTCAGGCGCACATCCACCTTCAGGCGCGGCAACTCCATGGCGAACCAGCGGGTGATGCCGGCAATCTGATCCCGCTGGGGCGCCTTCGCCGCCAGGGTGATTTGTCCGCCCAGCTCGGGCGCTTTCTCGAACAGCACCACCTCATGGCCGCGCTCGGCACTAACCCGGGCCGCTTCCATACCGGCAGGGCCGCCACCCACCACCACCACCTTACGCTTGGGCCCGCTGCTGGGCTCAATGATATGGGGCATGGTGCTTTCACGGGCCATGGCGGCGTTCTGAATACACAACACATCCAGCCCCTGATACTGACGGTCGATACAGTAGTTGGCACCCACGCATTGGCGAATCTGATCAACCTGGCCCAGCTTGACCTTGGCGATCAGGTGGGGGTCGGCCATGAACGCCCGGGTCATGCCTACGAAGTCGACATAACCGCCTTCGATGATACGCTGGGCCTGGGTGGGATCCTTGATGTTCTGGGCGTGGATCACCGGTACCGAGACCACTTCCTTGATGCCTGCTGCCAGGTGCAGGAAAGGCTCTGGCGGGTAACTCATGTTGGGGATCGCGTTGGCCAGCGTGGCGTGGGTGTCCGCCCCTGAGCCGATCACACCGAAGAAGTCCAGCAGGCCGGTGTCGTCGTAATACTTGGCGATCTGTTTCATGTCTTCGTGGTTCAGGCCGTCCACGTGGAACTCGTCACCACACATGCGCATCCCCACCGCAAAGTCGGGACCAACCTCGGCACGCACCGCCTTGATCACTTCCAGGCCGAAGCGCATGCGATTTTCGAAGCTGCCGCCCCACTCGTCGGTTCGCTTGTTAACCCGTGGGCTCCAGAACTGATCGATCAGGTGCTGGTGTACGGCGGAAATTTCCACGCCGTCCAGACCGCCTTCCTTGGCACGGCGAGCCGCCTGGGCAAAATCGCCGATGATGCGCTGGATTTCTTCCGGCTCAATCGTTTTATTAGTGGCACGGTGGATTGGTTCACGGAGGCCGCTCGGGCTGAGCAGTGTGCTCCAGTTATAACCATCCCAACGGGAACGACGGCCCATGTGGGTGATCTGAATCATGATCTTGGCACCATGCTTGTGCATGGCTTCAGACAAATCTTTAAAGTAAGGGATAATGCGATCGGAACTCAGGTTGACCGAGCTCCACCACTCCTGGGGACTATCGATGGACACCACACTGGAGCCGCCGCAGATGGCCAGTCCCAGACCGCCCTTGGCCTTTTCTTCGTAATATTTGACGTAACGTTCTGTGGTCATACCGCCGTCGGTGGCATGCACTTCGGCATGGGCCGTACTCACCACCCGGTTACGAATGGTGAGCTTGTTGATATTCATGGGTTGAAATAAGGCGTCAAATTGTCCCATCGTAGATCCCTCTGCTAACTTGCTTGGCGGCCGGCAACCGGCCCGCCGAAAATTAATACCCTGGTGCCACTAGCGAGGCGCTACTCCCGCCCCCTCATTCGTCACTCCCAAACCTCACTCGTCACTCCCGTCTCCCCTTCGTCACTCCCGCCTCCCCCCTCGTCACTCCCGCGAAGGCGGGAGCCCAGTGACCTTGGCAGACCAACAACCATTATCGAGAAGTGTGCTCCCTGCCCTGGATCCCCGCCTTCGCGGGGATGACGTTTATTCGCGGGAATGACGTTCCTGCGCGAGGAGGACGGCATGAACTACAGCGGGCTGACTTCGAACAGGCCGTAATCACAGCCGGTCTGGGCGCCGCTCTGGGTCTGGCGAGCAACCGTGCGCACCGCCAGCCCCTGGCTTTCTGCTATCTGGTCTACCGCGCCGGCAAACCAGCCGGTAAACATGTAGTCCACCATGCGATCCACCTTGCCGTACTGATAAACGAAGGCGGAATGATCCAGCCGAACCTTGGCGGTGCCGGCGGCGATATCCAGACTTTCAATGGTGAACAGACCCCAGCCCCGCTGCGACAGGCGCTTCATGTAATGCTCGAATACCGCATCACCACTAAGGCCGTGACACTCGGCTTCTTTCTCGCACCAGTGCCAGGCAGACTTGTAGCCGGCCTTGTACAGGATTTCGGCATAGCGTTCCGGGCCCAGTTCTTCTTCTATCGCCATGTGGTTGTTGACGAAGAAGTGGCGCGGCACATACAGCATGGGCAGCGCGTCTGTGGTCCAGATGCCGGATTCGGCGTTCACTTCAATGGGCATTTCGGGTGCATGTACTGACATTGTGATTCTCCTTTGTTTACCTATGATGGTTTATTCGCCCCAGACGTCTTTCAGCACACGCATCCAGTTACCGCCCATGACTTTTTCTACCTGGCGCGGAGAAAAGCCGTGACGCAACAGAGCTTCGGTCAGGTTGGGGAATTCGCCGATGGTACGGATACCCTCGGGGTTGATGATTTCGCCAAAACGGGTCAGGCGGCGGGCATAGCCCTTGTCGTGGGTCAGCCACTCGAAGAAATTCTGATCATGGCCCTGGGTAAAGTCGGTCCCTATGCCGATGGAGTCTTCGCCTACCAGCTCCATCACATAGGCGATGGCTTCAACATAATCGTCGATGGTGGAGTTGATGCCGTTTTTCAGGAAAGGGGCGAACATGGTCACGCCGACAAAACCGCCATGATCGGCGATAAAACGCAGCTCTTCATCGGACTTGTTGCGCGGGTGATCTTTCAACCCGGCCGGCAGGCAGTGGGAATAGCACACCGGCTTGCCGGATTCGAGGATCACTTCCTTGGAGGTCTGGGCGCCAACGTGAGACAAATCGCACATGATGCCGACCCGGTTCATTTCGGCCACGACTTCACGGCCAAAGCCGGACAGACCACCGTCGCGCTCGTAACAACCGGTGCCCACCAGGTTCTGGGTGTTGTAGGCCATCTGCACTATGCCCACGCCCAGCTGCTTGAATATTTCCACATAGCCCAGCTGGTCTTCGAAGGCATGGGCATTCTGAAACCCCAGGATCACGCCGGTGCGGCCTTCTTCCTTGGCCTTGAGGATGTCGGCCGTGGTACGTACCGGACGGATCAGGTCGGCGTGCTCCTGGAAATAGCGGTTGAAGGCGGCAATATTGTCGACCGTGTCCTGAAACCCTTCCCATACCGACACGGTGCAGTTGGCAGCCGTTAGCCCGCCACGACGCATGTCCTCAAACAGTTCCCGCCCCCAGTTGGCGATAATCAGGCCGTCGATGACGACCGCTTGTTTATGTAGTTCAGCTGCATGTTGCATAGCCAGACCTTCCTTGAGTAAATGTGGCTGGTGGTAGGGTGTCCACCGGATTCAAGGGCAGTCTAGCCCGGGGCTTTGTTCGCACGCTGGCTAAAAACGACGACCACATAGCCAAAAACGTCACTTCTGACGACAGATACCGAAAACTGCCAGGCCCCGCCGTTACTGGATGCCTGTGATCTCTGCAGACCCAATGCCATTATCGAGAATGGTGCCACCTGCCCTGGATCCCCGCCTTCGCGAGGATGACGGCATAAATACAGTACTGACTTCTGATTTCTGGTCGCTCCCGCGAAGGAACGTCATCCTCGCGCAGGCGGGGACGGGAGCCCAGTGACCTTTGCAGGCCAACAACCATTATCGAGACCAGGCCCCCTTCACAGGAGTGACAAGATTCTAAATGGAGGGTTGATGTAAACGAGCAGAAAGACGCAATGGCGGGAGGCCTGTTAATGCTTCTGAGCCTAAACTTGGGGGTCAACCACTGACAAGGTCATCACAATGTCCAAGCAGCCTGCCGTCTATATGCTTACCAACTGTAGAAACGGCACCCTGTATATCGGCGTGACCAGCAACCTGGTACAGCGTATATGGCAACACAAACAGCAAGAGGTGGCTGGGTTTAGCGCTCGCCACGGGTTACACCTATTGGTGTACTTCGAATTCCATGCCGATATGTACGCGGCGATTACCCGCGAGAAACAACTCAAGAAATGGAACCGTAGCTGGAAGCTAAGGTTGATTGAAGAACAAAACCCAGGCTGGCGGGATCTGTGGACCGATATCATTTAACGCTGCGTGATGTTGCAGCGACCTTTGCAGACCAGCAGCCATTATCGAGAACTGTGCTCCCTGCCCTGGATCCCCGCCTTCGCGAGGATGACGGCATAAATACAGTACTGACTTCTGATTTTTGGTCACTCCCGCGAAGGCGGGAGCCCAGTGACCCTGGCAGACCAGCAACCATTATCGAGAATGGTGCCACCAGCTCTGGATCCCCGCATTCGCGAGGATGACGTTCCTGCGCGAGGATGACGGCACAAATACAGTGCGATTTAGCAGGCACAAAAAGGCTCCATTAGGAGCCTTTTAAAGAAAGAGAAAAGTTACAGTGTCACTGAAGCAAAGGTCGGTTCCCCCTTGGCGGATTCCAGCTGAATGTGCTTGAGCAAGTCGGAGATCTCCGGGGTGAGTGATTTGGGAGCAGAGCGGCTACAGCGGTCGTCTCGTGGCGGCACCCCGAAATTCTCCCGGTAGCACTTGCTGAAATGAGGCGTCGACACAAAACCGCAGGCGGTGGCGATGTCGATGATCGAGAACGAGGTCTGGCGCAACAACTGCCGGGCTCTTCCCAGCCTCAGGTTGAGGTAATAGCGGGAGGGAGAGCATTGCACATGGCGCTGAAACAGTCGCTCCACCTGACGCCGGGACAGGTCCACATAACTGGCCAGTTCGTCCAGGGTGATCGGCTCTTCCAGATTGGCTTCCATCAGTGCCACCACTTCGGCCAGTTTGGGCTGGGCCGTCCCCACAATGTGCCGCAGTGGTACTCGCTGCTCTTCCTGCCCCTCGCGAATACGCTCACACAGAAACATATCGCAAATGGCGGTGCTCAGGGCGCTGGAATGTTCCTTCTCGATCAGGTGCAGCATCATGTCCATCGGCACAGTGCCGCCGCTGCAGGTCAGACGATCCCGGTCGACGCAATAGAGAGCGTTGCTGGTTTCCAGCTGGGGAAAGGCTTCCTTGAACGAGGCCATGTACTCCCAGTGCAGGGTACAGCGATAACCGGCCAGTACACCGGCATCGGCCAGCAGGTAACTGCCGGTACAAACGGCACCGAGCTTGATCCGGCGTCTGGCCAGTGTCTGCAGCCAGACTCGCAGGTTACGGCTGCGAGCATTGACGACCCCTACTCCACCGCAGAGGATCATCATGTCCAGATGACCACAATCCTGAATGCTGTGATCCGGGGTGACCAGTATATGGTCACTGGCCCGTACCGGTGCCCCGGTTTCGGTCAGCATGACCCATTCATATAGAGGCTGGCCCGACAGTTGATTGGCCATACGCAAGGGCTCAATGGCCGAAGCCAAGGAGATCATGGTGAAATTGTCCACCAACAGGAAACCAACACGTTGTGTTTGAGTCATTGCGCTTACTCCCTGTAAATGTATCGGGTTTCCGCTTGTTCTTGCCCCGATAATGCAACGAATTGTAAACATTTAATAAACAAATACCCACATCAGCGAAACATATACCATAAGTGCGATTTCGTAAACCTCATCATGGGTATTTTCATCTGTTCGGTGCCAATGTGTGATGAAGCCATGATAATTCCATCATTTTCACCCTGCCTTGGTATTATCCCTCCTCCGCAATGAACAAAAAATCAATACAATACAGATACTTCCATTATACAACTTAGGAATATGCAGTCGTTTTTTAACTTTTTCAAACCCTCGAAATACAAATGAATCCTGTTACATACTGACGTTTATCGAAGACTTTCGCTGAGTTTATTGCCTTCACAATCAAGAACGCTCAAATGGCCGACACTATGCCTGACCGGCTCTGATGCACTGCAAAAAAGTATGAAAAAAGGGGCTTTCGCCCCTTTGGTTACCGTCTGCTATCAGGTTCAGGATGCCGGTGGCACTTTCACCTGTGCTTCTATAGCGACCGGAGAATCGACCGTCACCGGGTGGGTTTCGGGCACTTCCTGATGCAGAGCCCGATACAGGCCCCACATCATTACCAGGATGACGAACGAGAAGGGAAAGGCGGCAATAATGGCTGCGGTCTGCAGCGCCTTGAGGCCGCCGGCCAGCATCAGTATGGCCGCTACTGCCGCCACCGCCATGCTCCACAATACCCGCTGACTGCGGGGCGGATGTTCGTTACCCAGCGACAGTATGGTAGTCACCACCAGGGTGCCGGAGTCGGCAGAGGTGATGAAATAGAGCGCCACCAGCAGGGTCGACAATACCGCAGCCAGGGTGCCCATGATGCCACCGTCCAACTGAGATAAAGTCTCATACAGAGCCGAAGTGACGTTTTCGCCCACCGCGGCCACTATGCCGGCCTGCCCCACGGCCGCTACCACTTCACCGGCCGCATTGGTCACCGTATGGGTCAGCTCCAGATAAAGCGCGGTACTGCCGAACATGGTCAGCCAGAGCATGCCCAGCAGGGTCGGCACCAGCAGCACGCCACAGATAAACTCGCGAATGGTACGGCCCTTGGAGATGCGGGCGATAAACATGCCGACGAAGGGTGACCAGGACATCCACCAGGCCCAGTAGAACACGGTCCACCAGGACTGCCACTGGCTGTCCTGACTGGCATCGGTCCAGGTACTGAGCGCCACCACATGGGTCAGGTAGTCACCAATGCCCTGCACATAACTCTGCAGCAGGTAACGGGTAGGACCGTAGCACAGCAGGAACAGCAAAATGGCGGCGGTAAACCACATGTTGGCAACCGACAGCCATTTCACGCCCCGTCCCAGCCCGGACAGTACCGACAGGGTGGCAATCAGCGAAATCACCACTATCAGTATCAGCTGACTGCTGGTACTGACTTCCATGCCGAACAGCTGGTTCAGACCGGTGTTGATCTGGGCCACGCCCAGGCCGAGGGAGGTTGCCACCCCGAAGATGGTGCCGAATACCGCCAGAATATCCACTGTGTGCCCCATCCAGCCGTAGATGCGCTGACCTATCAAGGGATAGAGCGCGGAGCGAATGGTCAGAGGTAACTGCTTGCGGTAGGAAAAATAGGCCAGAGTCAGCCCCACCACCACATAAATGGCCCAGGGGTGCAGCCCCCAGTGAAAGAAGGTCAGTCGCATGGCCACTTCGGCTGCTTCCGGCGTCATGCCCTCGGCAATAAAGGGGTTGCTCTGAAAATGGTAGATGGGCTCGGCAATCGACCAGAACACCAGGCCAATGCCCATACCGGCACTGAACAACATGGCAAACCAGGAAAACAGGCTGTATTCCGGTCGGGAATCATTGCTTCCCAAGCGCAGACTGCCAAATCGGCTGAAGGCCAGTACCACACAAAACACCAGCATCAACGACAGAATGGCAATGTAATACCATTTGAAGTGATTGATGAGGTATCCCGATACGCTGTCAAACAGGTTGGCAGCCGCATCGGGGTACCAGGCGCCGCCCACCACAAACAAGGTAACGATAATCATGGAACTGATCGTCGCCGCCGGGCTCATTCCTTTCAAAAGTCCATCTTTGGCTAACATAGGACAAGGTCTCCGTCGGGTTAATAAACATCTAACGGCAGCGCGGGCCTAAAGTCCTGAAGGTCCTGCGCTTGCCGGTGCAGAGTTTGCCAATAACGGCGAAAGCCGTCGTTATGGGCAAAAACCGGCCCCTATAACAACAGCTATCCCCCCGATACAGCTTTCCCAATACGACATCCAGTTGTGTTTGTGCGCCCTGTCAGTCGGCAACTGTTCCGAAAGCGACACCCAAGCCGATGACCCGTTGCCGCACGCCGGGCAACTGCTAGGCTATCGTTATGCTGAACCGAGGAGAACAACACCATGATGATTACGGAACTGATCGATCAGGACGATTTTCGTGCCCAGTTGCAGGCATGGGGGCTTGATGGGGGCAAGCAGCTGTCACTGGCGGAGTGCCGTCACAGACTGGGCGAGCTATTGTCTGGTCCGGAGCGGAAAGTCTGGCAGGAGCGGCTGGCGTCCTTGCGGGTCAAGCAGAAGCTGTTGCACCCCGAGGTACAGGACGTGCTGAACGCCTGCATGAAGTGAGTCCCCGCCTGCGCGAAGATGACGGAGAAGAGAACCATCGCAAAGGTCACTGGATTCCCGTCCCCGCCTTCGCGAGGATGACGTTCCTTCGCGGGAATGACGTTCCTGCGCGGGAATGACGTTCCTGCGCGGGAATGACGTTCCTGCGCGGGAATGACGAGGGGGAGCCAGTGGCTCCCCCTTTGAGTTGACCTTACTCGGGTAACGTGACGGCCAGGGTCTGGCCGCCGGCATTCTGGATAAAGCTGTCCGCATACCAGTCGACGAAGTTCACCACCCCGAATTCGTAGGTGGGCGAATAAGGTCCGGGTTCGTAGGCGACGGAGTTGACACCACGCTGGTTATTTTCGGCCAGGGTTCTGTCCTGGGCATTGGTGGCGTCCCATACCCGGCGCAGTTTTTCCACGTCGTAGTGCACCCCTTCCACCGCGTCCTTGTGTACCACCCACTTGGTGATCACCTTGGTCTTCTGGGGGCCCAGGGGCACCACCTGGAAGGTGACGATGTGATCACTCTGGCAATGGTTCCAGGAGTTGGGCAGATGCAGGATGCGCAGCGAGCCCAGTTCCCGGTTGATGATCCGGCCCAGGGTTTTCTCGCAGGCCTGGCTACCGTCTATGGTCATGGCCACCTTGCCTTCGGCCAGCGGCATGCGCACCATGCGGTTACGCAATCCGAACGACACATGCTGATGGGGAATCTTCTCCGCATCCCACTGCTCGGCCATACGCGCCACGTGCGCCTTGAAGCTGTCGGTGGCACGGGGGTCCGTGGTGTCATCGAACTCCAGCAGGCTGTTGAGCAACTCGGGGTGAGAGCCGTTGCAGTGGTAACACTCGCGGTTGTTCTCGAGCACCAGTTTCCAGTTGGCATCCTCGACGATTTCCGACTGCACCGCCACCTTGGCGTTTTCCAGATCGTAGGGCTCGAGGTAGTGCTCCAGCGACGCCAGAAAGTCATCGATGACCGGCGGATTGTCGGCCAGGCTGATGAAAATATAACCGCCGGCGGTACGGGTATGCACCTGCTTCAGCGGGAAGTCGGCCTTGTTGAAGCTGTCCCCCATGTCGGTGCCGGCATAAATCAGGTTGCCATCCAGCTCGTAGGTCCACTGGTGATAAGGGCAGACCAGCTTGGCCACCTTGCCCTTCTTCTCGGTGCACAGCCGCGAGCCCCTGTGTCGACAGACATTATGGAAAGCCTGAACGCCTTGCTTGTTGCGCACTATGGTAATGGGGTTGTTACCCACTTCCAGAGTGATGTAATTACCTTCTTTGGGGATCTCGCAGGTCAGGCCGACAAAGAGCCATTCCTTGCCATAGATCTGCTCCATGTCGGCGGCAAAGACGTCGGGGCTGTTATAAAACGCCTGGGGGAGTGAATAACCGGGACGACGCTGCTGCAACATCTGCACTGCATCACCCAAGCCGGGGGTTGTGCCTAACAATGCGGTGTTGATCTGCTCCATGAATGCTGCTTCCTTTGCTGTTGAAATTGAGCCGTGTGTCCCTGCCACCAAAGCGGGAACCCCACCGTAGGCTCCATCATCACCAAAGTCTCCTCGAGCTGATTGTCTGAAAACGACTCGGTTGTATATGGTTTCCGACCTTGCCGCCATCGCCCTTGCCAATATGCGTCGGCGAATATTCAAAAGCGGGGCTGGCAGACATCTTCATGTCGTTTTTGGGCAATTGCCAACGGCCAAAGTGCACAAGAATGTCGCTATTAAGGACAATCTGGCACAGCCCAGTCGGAGAGCAGCGATGAATCAGGATTTTATCTCACCCATCAATACCCAAACGTGGAGCAACGGACGCCATCCGGTACGGTGCGTCCGGGTCATACAGGAAACCTGGGACGTCAGGACTTTCTGCTTTATGGCGGAAAGCCCCCTGCTGTTCTTCTTCAAGCCCGGTCAGTTTGTGACCCTGGAGCTGGAAATAGAGGGAGAGACGGTGATGCGCAGCTACACCATCGCCTCGTCGCCTTCCGTGCCTTACAGTTTCTCCATTACCGTCAAGCGGGTACCCGGCGGTCAGGTCTCCAACTGGCTGCACGACAACCTGAATGAAGGAGATGCGCTGGCGGTACATGGCCCGGTCGGCAACTTCAACTGTATCGACTACCCCAGCGAGAAGGTGCTGCTGCTTTCCGGCGGCGTGGGCATTACCCCTGTGATGTCCATGGCCCGCTGGTGGTTCGATACCAATGCCGACGTGGATATTCACTTTATACACAGCGCCCGCACCCCCAAGGATCTGGTGTTCTACCGGGAGCTGCAGCACATGGACTCGCGGCTGAACAACATCCACTTGAGCCTGATCTGCGAGCGAACCGATATTGGCGAAACCTGGAGTGGCTTCAAGGGGTATCTTAATGGCTCCATGCTCGCCCTGATCGCCCCGGACTTCATGGAGCGGGAGATATTCTGCTGTGGCCCCGCCCCCTATATGCGTGCGGTACGCACCTTGTTGGAAAACAGCGGTTTTCCGATGGAGCACTACCATGAGGAAAGCTTCGGCGAGACCCCGGTGGAGGTGGCCGAAGGCGTCGAGGAGCAGGTCCGCGATGCCGTCGAGCAGGCCGAAGAGCTGGAGCGTACCGAAGACCGGCTGACGGTGTCGTTTCAGGACAGCGATTTGCAGGTAGATATCATGCCGGGCGAAACCCTGCACAGCGCCGCCGCCCAGGTGGGCCTGCACATTCCCAAGGCCTGTGGCATGGGCATTTGTGGCACCTGCAAGGTACAGGTGGTGAAAGGCGACGTCACCATGGAGCACAACGGCGGCATCACGGAGGAAGACATCGCCGAGGGGTATGTACTGAGCTGCTGCAGCGTGCCCCAGGGCCATGTGGCAATCGCATTCTAGTTGGTTGAGGGGAGGTACGACAGGTCCACTCATTTTGCCTGAGCCCGGGTTGTGGGCTCAGGCTTTTTTGTTTATCCGGCAGACACGGCGGCCCGTACCCGCTGCCGCCGCTCCTGATACAGCACGATGAAAGTCGTGATCACCATAAACCCGACGGCCGACCACAAGACGCCACTGGCCAGCCCCCAGTCCAGCAGAAAACCGAACAGAACGGGGCCGATAACCCCACCAAAGTTGAAGCCGGTCGAAACGATGCCAAAAGTGCGCCCTTCTGCCCCCTCGGGAGAGGCGGCACGCACCAGCATGTCTCGCGAGGGCGCCACCATGCCGGTCAGAAAACCGGCCAGGGCCAGCACCATGGCCAGCAGCAGTGGCGGCAGCGACACCATAATGACCATTACCACCAGCACGGCGGCCAGGGCGAAGGCCAGCGCCGCCACATCACCATGCCGTTCCGTTTTATCGGCCAGCACACCGCCCGCCAACACACCGAAGGCACTGGCAAACAGAAAGCTGGTCAGCGCCAGGTTGGCCGCCGGTAATGCAACATCGAAGCCCTGAACCAGCGCCGAGACGGAAAATCTCTCTATCGCGCCTGTGCTCAGGCTGAGCATGGTAAACAGCAGCGTCAATAACGCCAGGGTGGCAATGGGTGTGGAGAGAGGCCGGGCCTGTGCACTGCCTGACTTGATACTGCCGACACCCACCGACTTTTCAGACGCCTGCAAGGCGGAACCGGTAGCGACAAAAACCAGTGCCATGCCCCCCGCCAGTGCGGCAATGGCAAAAGACCAGCGCGGATCCCAGGCCAGGGCCACGCCCACCATCAAAGGAGGCGCGAGTGCACCGCCTAAAAACCCCGCGAAGGTATGAACCGAAAAGGCGCGGCCCATCCTCTCGGATGGCATGCCACGCGACAGCAGCGAATAGTCTGCGGGGTGATAAACGCCGTTGGCCAACCCCGCCAGGCCCATGGCGACCAGCAGCCAGAAATAGCTGGGCAGCAGGGCGACCAGTCCAAAGCTGGCACTGCCCAGCGCCAGCGCCGCCATCAGCATCCGCTTGGCCCCCAATCGGTCGACCAGAAATCCCAGCGGTGCCTGCACCAGCGCCGATACTATATTGAACACGCCGATAGCCACCCCCAATTCTAAAAAGCTGACCTGCATGGCGCCGGGGAGCAATGGCAGCATGGCCGGTACCGTCATGATATACAGGTGACTGATCAGATGGGCGACGGAAACCCGGGCCAGTAATTGATTGGGTGACGATCTCATGTTTGGCCCTCCCGGCCGATGGGTTCGCCAGGCACGGCGACGAAATACTGATGATAATGTAAAGGCTTCCTGCCTGCGGGTCGAGCCCGCCAGTCTGGCGATGGCAGCATTAGGGGTTAAGGCTGTCATCTCCGCTAAGGAACGACGCATATACCGTCACCCTCGCGAAGGCGGGGGTCCAGTGCTTTCTGCAAACCACGCTCGGCCTGACCGTTGAGTGCCGCCTGCTCTGGGTTCCCGTCCCCGCCGACGCGAGGATGACGTTCCTTGGCGGGAACGACGCGTATGCCGTCACCCTCGCGAAGGCGGGGGTCCAGTGCTTTCTGCAAACCACGCCCAGCCTGACCGTTGAGTGCCACCTGCTCTGGGTTCCCGTCCCCGCGACGAGAGGATGACGTTCCTTGGCGAGGGTAAAGGCCGCCATTCGGCGGCCTGTTGCAGATGGGAATATAACGGCAAGTGTGGTGATTAAGCCTTGTCGGCGGCGGCATTCAAAGAAGAAGACTCCTGCCCCAAATTACCCAGCTGACGGCGCCGGCGCCAGAGCTGCACGGTGATCAGGGCATAGAGGCCGATCACCACCAGCCCTATCCACTCTATCTTCAGCGGCGTGAACTGGAACAACAGCACCAGCCCGAACATCAGCGTCCAGTTAAAGACCACATAACGCACCGCTCCCAGCTTTTCCGCCTCGATGCGCAGGTTGGTGGTATAAAGGCGGATCAGCGAGTCCAGAGAGTTAATCACGAAGATAACGCCCACCACCACCATCGCCAGGTTCAGCAGGCCGCCGATGGCCAGGCTCTGTTCGAAGTGCAGATAGAGGACGGAAAACCAGATGGCGATGGGAATGGACGGCACCACCAGCATGGAAACACACAGCTGCCAGGCCTTGAGCCCACCAGAAAACCGGGCCACGAACTGGCCGATCATGATGCTCCAGGAGAACCACCAGAACAGGTAGAAGGCATGGTAGTCGGTAATGGGCGCCACAAATTGATGGATATTGGAAAAATACCCACCGATGCCGGCCATGGTACTGCCGAGTCCCTGCACACCGGCTCCGGTATTCAGCCACATGGCGGCAATCAGGGCGATAAACAGCCAGGTCGAGGCCACACTCAGCAGTTTGACATAACGCACGTCCGAGCTGGACCAGACCGCCGCCAGCACCACCAGCGCCACCAGGCCATAGGTCATGACCGGCGTTATGCCTTCGATATAAGTGGGCAGATAGCTGAGAAACAGGAAGCCGGTGAAGGCGCAGGTGCCAATGATCACCATGTTATTGACAAACTTGACCAGGGGCAGCTCGAACAGCCGGACCCTGGGCTCGATCAGCACAAAGTAAAAGGTAGTCAGAAAATAGAAGCCCCATACCAGAAAGCCCCAGAAGCCGAACTCGATGGCCAGGGGATTGGTGAACCCGTATTCGGCTTCGCTGGCATAAACCGGAAACTCGGTCAGCGGAAACATGATCAGGCCCACATCCAGGCCCGAGGTAAACAGGATGGCGATAAAGGTGAACAAGGAGGTAGGCATATCGCCCTTGCAACGAAGGTTCCCGTAGCGCAGCAGGATCACCACCGTCGCCAGCAGGGTAAAAACAATAGCAACAGATAACAGCATTTCCATGAGTAACATCCTCTTGTGTCGATTCCATGATACATCGTCAAATTAGCTTGTATCTTCCCTTGGTATTTATGGTCTGTGTGTACTCCGTTGCGAACATAATCCGGCTTGCCTGACGGCAGCCACCGATTGTTGATAACTGATTAGCGGCCATTGATTGAACAGTTAATCAATTTAAACTTTATATAACATAGTTCATCAAACGAACATTGGTACGACATTTTTTTGTCTGTATGCGACATTTAAAAGGCTAACTACGGGTTTAGAGAGTCATGTGGATATGTCATCAGCGAGATCAAGGGGGATAAGTAATACCGCATAAAAGTATGGTTTTACCGTCATTCCCGCGCAGGAACGTCATCCTCGCGAAGGCGGGGACGGGAACCCAGGGCTTGTGGTGCAGAACTGTCAGCCTGCGAGACGCCTGCAAAGGAACTGGCCCCCGCCTACACGAAGGTGACGTTCCTTCGCAAGAATGACGAGCGGGAACGAAAATTCACGGCAAAGGTCACTGGATTCCCGTCCCCGTCCCCGTCCCCGCCTTCGCGAGGATGACGTTCCTATGCGAGGATGACGTTCCTTCGCGGGAATGACGGCAGAGAGATCGCGGGAACGTGGATGGAAAATCATCGGGAATGTCGGCATAAAAAAGGGGGCGGCTGTCTGGCAGCCGCCCCCTATTCTGATGTCCGTTCAAACTATAACGGAGACTTACCGACTGCCCTGCTCACTGCCGGCCTCAAGGTGCTCCAGCTGCTCGCGGGTAAAGGTGTAGAACTTCTGCTGCCAGTCCGACAGGGCATGGGCATCCGTGCCCAGTACCTGCACCGCCGTTACCTTGTACTCCGGGCAGTTGGTGGCCCAGTCGGAGTTGTCGGTGGTGATCACGTTGGCGCCGCTGTGCGGGAAGTGGAAGGTGGTATACACCACCCCCGGTTGCATGCGCTTGCTCAACCTGGCCTTCAGCACCGTATTGCCGGTACGGCTGGCGATGGTCACCGGCTGGCCGTCCGCTATCTGCCGCAATTGGGCGTCATGCGGGTGGATCTCCAGCACGTCCTCGCTGTGCCAGACGTTGTTGTCGGTGCGCCGGGTCTGGGCCCCCACGTTGTACTGACTGAGAATACGCCCCGTGGTCAGCAGCAACGGATAGCTTTCCGACACCTTCTCGGTGGTGGGGATGAACTCGGTTACCACCATGCGTCCCAGGCCGATGGGGAAGCTGTCGCCGTGCATGATCGGCATCCCTTCCGGGTGCTCGTCGTTACAAGGCCACTGTATGCTGCCCAGCTCGTCCAGCTTGTCGAAGCTGACGTTGGTGAACGAGGGTGTCAGGCTGGCAATTTCATCCATTATCTCGGAAGGATGATCGTAATGCATGGGGTAGCCGAGGGCATTGGCCAGCGCCATGGTGACTTCCCAGTCTTCCTTGCCCGCCAGTGGTGGCATCACCTTGCGCACCCGGTTGATGCGGCGCTCGGCGTTGGTGAAGGTGCCGTTCTTTTCCAAAAAGGTGGAGCCGGGCAAGATCACATGAGCGAACTTGGCGGTCTCGTTGAGGAAGAGATCCTGCACAATCAGCAGCTCCAGCGAGCGCAGCGCCGCCTCCACATGATGGGTGTTGGGATCCGACTGGGCGATGTCTTCACCCTGCACATACATGGCCTTGAAGTCGCCGGCGATGGCGGCATCGAACATGTGCGGAATACGCAGCCCGGGCTCGGCGTCCAGGCTCACGCCCCACGCCGCCTCGAACCGGCCGCGGATCTGGTCGTTGTTAACCGGCTGATAACCGGGCAGCTCGTGGGGGAAAGAACCCATGTCGCAAGAGCCCTGGACGTTATTCTGGCCCCGCAACGGGTTGACCCCCACCCCGGGCCGGCCGATGTTGCCGGTGGCCATGGCCAGGTTGGCGATGCCCATCACCATGGTCGAACCCTGGCTGTGTTCGGTCACACCCAGACCATAATAGATAGCACTATTACCGGCGGTGGCATACTGACGCGCCGCTCGGCGAAGAGCCTCGGCCGGCACGCCAATCACGTCCGCCATTTGCTCGGGAGCATGGCGCTCTTCGGCAACAAATTCACGCCAGGCGCGGTAATCTTCCGGCTCACAGCGCTCGGCCACAAAGGCTTCGTCTTCCAGTCCTTCGGTGACGATGACGTGTGCCAGGGCGTTGATCAGGGCCACGTTGGTTCCCGGGCGCAAAGGCAGATGAATGCCCTCCCCCGCATGGGGGGTGTCCAGCAGGTCAATCTCACGGGGGTCGGCCACGATCAGGCTGGCCCCTTCGCGCAGACGTTTGCGCATCATGGAGCCGAACACCGGGTGGGCGTCGGTGGGGTTGGCGCCAATCACCATGATGCAATCGGCTTCCATCACGGAGTCGAAGTCCTGGGTGCCCGCCGACTCGCCCAGGGTCATCTTGAGGCCATAGCCGGTGGGGCTGTGGCAGACCCGGGCACAGGTGTCGGTGTTGTTGTTGCCCAGCGCCGCACGGATCAGCTTCTGCACCAGATAGGTTTCTTCGTTGGTACAACGGGACGAGGTAATACCGCCCACGCTCTTGCGGCCATGTTTCTCCTGCACCTCGCGCAAACGGCGAGCGGAAAAGGCGATGGCTTCTTCCCAGCTGACTTCGTTCCAGGGCTGGTCGATGGACTCCCGGATCATGGGCTTGGTCAGTCGGTCTTTGTGAGTGGCATAGCCGAAGGCGAAGCGACCCTTGACGCAGGAATGACCATGGTTGGCGCTGCCGCCCTTCCAGGGGGTCATGCGAATAACCTGAGTGCCTTTCATTTCCGCCTTGAACGAACAGCCCACGCCACAATAGGCGCAGGTGGTGATCACGCTGTGCTCGGGCTGACCATGATCGATTACCGATTTTTCCATCAGGGTCGAGGTCGGGCAGGCCTGCACGCAGGCGCCGCAGGATACGCAGTCCGATTCAACGAAATTGGTGTTCTTGCCGGCGGAGACCTTGGAGTCGAAACCCCGGCCTTCTATGGTCAGGGCGAAGGTGCCCTGCACCTCGCCGCAGGCCCGCACACAACGGGAGCAGGCGATGCACTTGCTGGGATCGAAGCTGAAATAGGGGTTGCTCTCGTCCTTGGCCGCATCCAGGTGGTTCTCGCCGTCGAAGCCGTAGCGCACCTCGCGCAGGCCCACGGCGCCAGCCATGTCCTGCAGTTCGCAGTCGCCGTTGGCCGGGCAGGTCAGGCAGTCGAGGGGGTGATCGGAGATATACAGCTCCATCACGTTGCGGCGCAGTTTGGCCAGCGCCTGGGTCTGGCTGAGTACCACCATGCCCGGCTCGACCGGGGTGGTGCAGGAGGCGGGATAACCACGCCGCCCTTCAATTTCTACCGTGCACAGCCGACAGGAGCCAAAGGCTTCCATGTTGTCGGTGGCGCACAATTTGGGAATATTGATGTCGGCCCGAGCGGCGGCGTGCATCACTGAGGTGCCTTCGGGCACGGTAACGTCAACGCCGTCTATGTTCAGGGTGACCAGTTTTTCCGACAGCCGGGCTGGCGTCCCGTAATCCTTCTCGGGATAAAAATGTTCAATCATCTTTTACGCCCCCTTCGAGTCGTTGAAATCTTCGGGAAAATACTGGAGTGCGCTCTGCACCGGAAACGGCGTCATGCCGCCCATGGCGCACAGGGAGCCCTGGATCATGGTCTCGCACAGGTCTTCCAGCAATTCGATATTGGCGGCTCTGTTGTCGTTGGCGATGATCTTGTCGATCACCTCGACGCCGCGCACCGAGCCAATTCGGCAGGGGGTACACTTGCCGCAGGACTCTTCAACACAGAACTCCATCGAAAACCGCGCCTGCTCGGCCATGTTGACCGTGTCGTCAAACACCACCACGCCCCCGTGACCGAGCACGGCGCCGATTTTACTGAAGGACTCGTAGTCCAGTAGTACATCAAACTGCTCCGGCGACAGATAGGCACCCAGGGGGCCGCCCACCTGTACCGCGCGTACCGGTCGGCCGCTGCGGGTACCGCCGCCAAATTCATAAATCAGATCATGCAGACGCTGGCCGAACGCCAGTTCGACCAGGCCGCCCCGCTTGAGGTTACCGGCCAGCTGAAACGGCAGTGTGCCCTTGGAACGCTCGTAGCCGTAGCTGGCGTAATGGTCGGCGCCTTCGCTCAGGATGGCGGGAATGGCGGCCAAAGAGAGCACGTTGTTGACCACGGTCGGCTGACCAAACAGACCGACAATGGCCGGCAGTGGTGGCTTGGCACGCACCATGCCGCGCTTGCCTTCCAGACTTTCGAGCAAGGAGGTTTCTTCGCCGCAGATGTAGGCGCCGGCGCCGAGTCGCACTTCCAGCTCGAAACCGCGGCCACTGCCGGCGACATTCTCGCCCAGCAGGCCGGCGGCGTAGGCCCGCTCGATGGCGATATTCAACAATTCATGGGCCAGCGGGTATTCTTCCCGCAGGTAGATGTAGCCCTGGGTCGCCCCCACCGCCAGACCGCTGATGATCATGCCCTCAATCAGCATGTAGGGATCGGACTCCATCACCATGCGGTCGGCAAAGGAGCCGGAGTCACCTTCATCGGCATTGCAGACGATGTATTTCTGTTCACCCGGCGCATCCAGCACCGTCTGCCACTTGATACCGGTGGGAAAGGCCGCCCCACCCCGGCCGCGCAGGCCGGACTCTTTCACGTAGTCGACCAGTTCCTGGGGCGACAGCGTCACCGCTTTTTCCAGGCCCTTGAAACCGTCCAGCTCACGGTAGTCGTCCAGCGACACCGGATCCGTGATGCCGATGCGGGAGAAAGTCACCCGCTGCTGGTTTTTCAGATAGGGAATGTCATCGGTCAGGCCCAGGGCCAATGGATGCTCGACCTGACCGCGCTCGAAGCCGGCGTCGAACAGGGAGGCCACATCGTCCAGCTCGACCGGACCAAAGGCATAACGGCCGTCATCGGTGGCAACTTCCACCAGCGGCTCCAGCCAGAACAGGCCTCGGGAGCCATTACGGATCACTTCAATATCCTGGCCGCGCCGTTCGGCCTCACGCCGGATCAGGGTCGCGACCTCGTCGGCGCCCAGAGACAGGGCCGTGGTTTCATAGGGTACATAAACTCGCAGCGTCATTATTTCAGCTCCAGTTTGAAGGTGGTCAGCTCGTCTACCAGACGATCGAACTTGGCCGGGTTCATGCGCCCCTTGATCTTGTCCCCTACCCTGATGGAGGGGCCGGTGGCGCAGTTGCCCAGGCAATACACCGGCTTCAGGCTGATGTCCTGACTCGGGGTGGTCTGGCCATAGTCGATATTCAGTGTCTCCCGCACATGGCGTTCGAACTCACGACCTCCCTGGGCCTGACAGGCCTCGGCCCGGCAGACCTCGACCACATGGCGGCCCGGTTTTTCGCTGCGGAAAAAGTGATAGAAGCTGATCACACCGTGCACATCGGCTGCGGTGCTGCGTAAATGGGTTGCTATCACCGCAATGGCGGCATCGGGGATATAGCCGAACTGGTCCTGAATTCGATGCAGGATGGGCAACAGCGCGCCGGGTTTGTGTTTTGTCGACGTCACTATCTCTTCGATAGTGTCTAGAACGCCTGCTTGAGTCTCATCCATATCATCAACCTTGTTAAAACGGTCATGGCGGCGGGTCTGTATCCACCACCATGAACAGTACTGTCCTGCCGGCCGCTCCTGGCCGGGTATATTTTATCAACCAAAACATGCCCTCCACCCCAGGGTGGAAGGCATGAACCAGTCAACTCTATCCTTTATGCCGGCACCATGCCATGGGGGTCGATCACAAACTTCTTCGATACGCCACCGTCAAAGTCGGCATACCCCTGCACCGCCTGATCCAGAGTAATCACCTGCACATTGACCGCATCGGCGATTTTTATCTTGTCGAACAAAATCGCCTGCATCAGGGGTCTGTGATACTTCATCACCGGGCACTGACCGGTATGGAAGGAGTGGGACTTGGCCCAGCCCAGGCCGAAGCGCATGCTCAGGGCCCCCTGGCGGGCAGCCTCGTCCACGGCACCCGGATCTTCGGTAACGTACAGGCCCGGAATACCAATCTGGCCACCGGCACGGGTCAGGGCCATGGCCGAGTTCAGCACGGCGGCCGGTTGCTCTTTGCCATGGTCACAACCGCAACCGTGGGCCTCGAAGCCGACACAGTCGACGAAGGCATCCACCTCGCGCTCCCCCAGGATCTGTTCAATCTTGTCTTCCATGGAGCCTTCTTCGCGCAGATCGATGGTTTCGCAGCCAAAGCTGCGGGCCTGGGCCAGACGCTCCGGGATCATGTCGCCGACGATGACGCAGGCCGCTCCCAGCAACTGGGCCGCGGCGGCGGCGGCCAGGCCGACCGGACCGGCACCGGCAATATAGACGGTGGAGCCGGGGCCCACGCCGGCGGTCACGCAGCCGTGAAAACCGGTGGGTAAGATGTCGGACAACAGAGTCAGATCGCGGATTTTTTCCATCGCCTGGTCCTGGTCCGGAAACTTGAGCAGGTTGAAGTCTGCATAAGGCACCATGACATACTCGGACTGACCACCAACCCAGCCACCCATGTCTACATAACCGTAGGCGGCGCCGGGACGAGCCGGGTTGACGTTCAGGCAGATACCGGTCTTGCCTTCCTTGCAGCTACGGCAACGGCCACAGGCGATGTTGAAGGGCACGGAAACGATATCACCCACCTTGAGGAACTCGACATCACGGCCGCATTCAATGATTTGCCCGGTGATTTCGTGGCCCAGCACCAGACCGGCTTCGGCTGTGGTTCGCCCACGCACCATATGCTGGTCACTGCCGCAGATGTTGGTCGATACCACCTTGAGGATCACCCCGTGGTGACAGGCTCGATTACCGATGGCCAGTTCGGGGAAGGCAATGGATTGCACCTCGACCTTGCCCGGACCGGTATAGACAACACCTCTGTTTCCATGAATTGCGCACATAAATCAGCATCCTTTTTACTGAACGGGAGTCAACGCCGGCACTTGGCCAGGCATTATAAAACCGCAACAGGCAGCCATATCGGTACCCCTGCTCGGGTACCGACAGTAAACATCCGTTCCCCCCTGGCAACATTGCTGTTTAAGACACTCACATGCCAAAACAAGACATCATGAAGCCCTTTGCCCGACATGGCCGTAACGGAAGCGCGGTCCGTTTTCGTCCGTACCCTGACCATGTATCCTCCGACAAAAGGCGGTTAAACTGTCACAAACGGCAAAACGGACTTTCGTTAGCGACTCATGGAGAACGGCAGGGGGAACAGGCGGCAACATTGACACTGCTGCATCGGCGGTGTTAGAAGTTGCCCGGCTAACGGATGTATGCAATCCCCAATGACAATGAGAACATACGATATGGATATCCGCATCTTGATTGTGGAAGACGACGACATCATGCGGGAGTGCCTGGTGGAGTATTTCAGGGTAGAGCAGCACCAGGTGTTTGCAGCCCGCAGTGCGGAAGAAGCCGAGCAGATTTTGAGCAGGCAAGATATCGATCTGATCCTGCTGGACATCAGGCTGCCGGGCAAGGATGGTCTGACCCTGACCCGAGAGCTGCGAGCCGGCTCCGAGGTGGGCATCATACTGGTGACCGGCCGCCAGGATGACATAGAACGCATTATCGGCCTGGAATGCGGTGCCGACGACTATGTGTGTAAACCCTTCAACCCCCGCGAGCTGCTGGCCCGGGCCAAGAACCTGGTGCGCCGGGTGCGGGCCGCCGCGCCGCGAAACGTCGCCGCTCCTCCCGACAACATTCATCGGTTTGATGACTGGCGCATCGATCTGGACCGGCGGGTGCTGCTCGATGAACGCGACCAGCCCACGCCGCTCACCCACGGCGAATACCAGCTGTTGCGTGCCTTTTTGCATCATTCGGGCCAGACCCTGTCACGGGATCAGCTGCTGGATCAGATCAAAAACCGGGAATGGGCTCCCAACGACAGAACCATAGACGTGCTGGTGGGCCGGCTCAGGCGCAAGCTGAAAGATGACCCGGCCAATCCCAGAATCATTCTCACAGTGCACGGTGCCGGTTACGTCTTTACCCCCAGGTCGGTGCCATGCCACTGATCCTGGCTCTGCTGTTTGCCCTGTTGCCGGCGCTGCCGTCCCTGGCTCAGCCTCAAGCCAAGGTGCGCACACTCACCGCCTGCGGCCACCCCATGTATCCGCCGCTGTCGTGGGAGCAAAATGGCGAGTTGACCGGCATTGCGCCCCATCTGGCCCGCAAGCTGTTGGCCGAGCACGGCTACTCGATAAACATGCAGGTATTCGGCAACTGGGAACGCTGCCAGCTGGCGGCACGCCAGGGCAAGGTAGACCTGATTGTAGCCGCCTACAAAACCCGCCAACGGGAACGGGACTTCATATTCACCGATACCCCCATCGTTGCCGATCCCGTGGTGCTTTTTACCCAGATCGGCCACGACAAGTCGCCGCCCTTGAGCCTGTCCGGCAAGACCCTGGGCTTGCTGTTTGGCGACAGCTTCGGTGACGATTTCGACCGGACCGCCTCCCGTCACCCTCATGTAGAGCGAGTGTCGACCGGCGAACAAAACTTTCAAAAGCTGGCGTTGGGCCGCATCGACTACATGCCTATCGGGCTGTCTACCGGCCGGTTGCAGGCACAAAAACTCGGGCTGACCGAGCAGGTATTTCCCCTGCCCGACTTGCTTACCCTGGAATATTATCACCTGGCCTTACCCAGAAATTCGGTACTTGCGCCCTTGCTACCGGCCCTGTCGGCTCGGCTGCAAGCCCTTGCCGACGACCAGTATATTCACCGCATTACCGCCTATTTTGAACGCCGTTATCTGGTCCCTGCCGAATGAAGGCGTTGTTGACCCTGCTGCCCCGCTATCGGCGGCGGCACCCCCTGAGTTTTCGCCTGTTTCTGCTGGTGCTGGCCGTCAGCCTGACCCTGTCGCTGGTGTCCACCGCCTTGCAACTTTGGCTCGACCATCGCCAGATAAGGCAGGATCTTAACGACCGCATCAGCCTCATCGAACAAAGCTACCTCGACAGCCTGACCCAGAGTCTGTGGGATCTGAACCTGCCACAAACCCGGCTGCAGCTAAAGAGCATGCTCGACATGCCACACATGGCCCGACTCTCGGTGACCGGTGACGCCCTCGCGGCTCCGCTGGTATTGGCCCGTCATAACGACGCCGAGGGCGTGCATGAATACGATTTCGATTTAATCTATCCCAGCTCGGTACTGGGGCCCCAGCGAGTGGGCCGGCTGGAGATTGCCTTCAGCAAGCGGAGTATTCGCCAACAGCTGATTGACCACGCCCGAACCATATTAGTGAGCCAGACCCTGACCATACTGGCCATCGCCTTCTGCCTGATGCTGCTGTTTCAGCGCCGGGTGACCCGCCATCTGGAGCGGATGGCCCGTCATGTGGAACAGATTGGCGAAGGCTCGCCTGACGGCCCCCCGCTGGCGCTGGCCCGCCCCCCCAGGCAGCGGCCCGACGAGCTGGATACCCTGGTAGGCGCCATCAACACCATGCGCCTTTCGGTCGAGCGTCGTCAGAACGAGCTGCAACACGACAAGGTTCGGCTTGAAGCTCTGGTAGACAAACGTACCCATCATTTGCGCCAGGCCAAAGAAGCGGCAGAGGCGGCCGACATGGCCAAAAGCCGTTTTATCGCCAACATGACCCACGAGCTTCGTACCCCCATGAACGGCATTCTGGGCACCCTTACCCTGCTCAGGCCGGCACTGAAAAACAGCCCCAGCCAGGAAATGCTCGACATATTACAAGACTCGGCCGAGCACCTGCTGATGCTGCTAAACGACGTGCTCGATTATGCGGCACTGGAGCAGGGGCCGCTGCCCGACGCGCCGGCTCCCTTTGCCCTGGCCGAGTTGCTGGAGAGCAGTGTCGCCATCATGCAGGGCTACGCCGAAGCCAAGCAAATTCGACTGCAACTGGACGCGCCCGACGCCACACTCTGGTGCTCGGGTCACCCCGGCCGGCTACGGCAGGTGCTGATCAACCTGCTGTCCAACGCCATCAAGTTCACCGACCAGGGCGGCCGGGTCACACTCGGCGCCAGAGAGGTGGACGATGGCTGGCAGTTCTGTGTAGAAGACAATGGCATCGGCATTGCTCCCGAACAGCAAGACCGCATTTTTCAGCGTTTTACCCAGGCCGATGAAAGTATCGGTCGTCGTTATGGCGGCACCGGGCTGGGGCTGGCCATCTCGATCCGGCTGATCGAGGCCATGGGCGGCAACATGAGCCTGCAAAGCACGCCCGGCCAGGGCAGTCGCTTCTTCTTTACCCTGCCGCTGGCACCGACCAGGACACCCGCCACAGCACCAGAGACCGAGCTGGCCGCCCTGCCCAGCCTCAGTCTGTTGCTGGTGGAAGACGTGGCCATCAACCGGACCATTCTTGCCACCATGCTGGAGCAGCACAGTCACCTGGTCTGTCAGGCGGAAAGCGGCGAACAGGCACTTGAGCTATCCCGCCACCAGGCCTTTGACCTTATTCTGATGGACATGCATCTGCCCGGCATGGATGGCCTGGAAGCCAGCCAGAGCATTCGCCGTCAGACGCAGGGGCTGAACCGGGAGACACCCGTGATTGCCCTGACCGCCAGCGTAGGCCCCGACGACATTCGCCGTTACCTGGCCGCCGGACTCAAAGCCGTGGTGGCCAAGCCGGTGCAATGGCCCAGGCTCATGCAGGCGTTGGGCCAGGCACTGGGTATACACGTCCAGCCCGAGCTGGAGCAGCCCCTGTTGCAGGAACATCTGCGGGTGCTGGGGCGCCCTCGGCTGCACGCCATGCTGAGCCGCTTTGCCGACACCCTGCCGGCCGAGCAGGAGGCCCTTGAACAGGCGCTGACGGAAGCAGATCACCTGGAGTTGGGCCAGCTGGCGCACCGGTTGGCCGGTACCGCCCGCATGCTGGATCAGACCCGGCTGGCCGAGGTGCTGGAACGACTGGAACAGCTGGCCGAGGAGCAGAGCCCGATGGCACACAACCTCGCCATCGAACTGGACCAGGCGATAAAAAAGACTCAAAGAGGAATTTCTGCGCTCATCGCCCGCCTTGGCAGCGACCATTAAGTAATCACACATAACTGGTGTGGTTCTGTCGTCATTCCCGCGAAGGCGGGAATCCAGGGCCTGTGGCGCAGATTTATCAGCCTGCGCTTCTCCTGCAAAGACACTGGCCCCCCGTCCCCACCTGCGCGAGGATGACGTTCCTTCGCGAGGGTGACGAGAAAGAAAAGTGAGCCCTAGTATCCACATAAGTTACGCAGCATTGCTTAGTAGCGACCATCGAAACAACCTTGTTACAATTTTTTACATTTACCGCATAACTCTTATACATGGCTGCCTTAGTCTGACAGCATCCCCCGGGATATATGGCACTGGCCGGAAACACAACCGGCCCGTTTCACAGGCTCAAGGAGAGAGAACCATGACCACATCACCCCCTCGCAAACCCAGCTTTTTGCTGGCCTGCCTGCCCATCGCACTGACCTTTGTCGTGCTGGGCGTGCAGCTGTTTTATTTTGGCAACTTCACCCCCCATATTCCGCTCGCCATCGGCGTGGCCATTACCGCCCTTATCGGCTGGTTGCGCGGCTATCGCTGGCCGGAAATGGAAGACGGCATCATGCACGTGGTGCGCCTGGGGCTGCAGTCGGTAGGCATACTGATTATCGTGGGCATGATCGTCGGCATCTGGATTGCCAGTGGCACAGTGCCTTACCTGATCAAACTGGGCCTGAGCCTGATCTCCCCCGAGCTGTTTCTGGCTGCCAGCGTGCTGATTTGTGCCGTGGTATCGGTATCACTCGGCACCTCCTGGGGCACCACAGGCACCGTGGGTCTGGCGCTGATGGGCATCGGCAGCGGCTTCGACATTCCCATGTACTGGACCGCCGGCGCCGTGGTGTCGGGAGCCTTCTTCGGCGACAAAATGTCGCCGCTGTCGGACACCACCAACCTGGCTCCGGCTGTCACAGGAGTGAACCTGTTCGACCATATCCGCAACATGCTGCCGACTACCATTCCGGCCATGCTGATTGCCCTGGTCATCTATCTGTTTGCCGGCTTCAGCCTGATTGGCGATCAGGAAGTGAACTTCGGTCGCATCGAGGCCATCATCAAGGGCCTGGATCAGCACTTCAACCTGTCCTGGACCCTGTTGCTGCCGTTGGGTATAACCGTGCTGCTGGCGCTGAAGAAAATGCCCGCCCTGCCCACCCTGTTTGCCGGCGCCATGCTGGGGCTGGCCACCGCCATGCTGACCCAGGACGTGGGTCTGCAGCAGGCGTTCAACTTTATGTTCAGCGGTTATCAGATTGATACCGGCGTGCGCGAAATCGATGCCCTGCTCAACCGCGGCGGCATACAGAGCATGACCTGGGTAATTACCCTGATGCTGGTGGCGCTGGCGTTTGGCGGCGTGCTGGAGCGCACCGGCTGCCTGGAAGTGATCATGGAAAAAATTCTGACTCGCGCCAAAAGCTTTGGTGCCATTCAGTCTTCCGCCATTGGCACCTCGGCCATGACCAACGTGATTGGCGGCGACCCCTATCTGTCCATCGCCCTGCCCGGACGCATGTTCGCCCCCGCCTACCGGGCCAAGGGGTATTCGGCGCTGAACCTGTCTCGGGCGGTTGAGGAAGGCGGCACCCTGATATCGCCCCTCATTCCCTGGAACGCCGGTGGCGCCGTGGTGATTACCGCATTGGGCCTGGGTATTTCCGAAGGCAATACCGAGAACCTGCTTTACATCCCCCTGGCTTTTGCCTGCTGGCTATCGCCGCTGATCGGCATCACCTACGCCCACCTGGGCTGGTTCTCGCCTAAACTCAGCGCGGAAGAAGCCGCACAATGGCAACAACAAGAAGCCGAACTCGCCCCTGAGCCGATACCGGCGAAATAACACACCGCAAGTATAGAAAACGGGCCACTCGGCCCGTTTTTGTGTTGAAGGCTCTGCTTACTCATGCCCATCGCATTAAACATTCGATATTTTTGACGGGCCTGCCAATATCGGACCAAGGGCCCGCTCCACCGACCCGCTGCCGATTGATGACACTCATCGTTATCAGATGTTTATTCAAATTGGTATTAAGCCTATCAGCCCGCCAGTCGGGGGTAGATCAGCAGGCTGTCGTCCGGGCCGGGCAGAATTTCAGCTTCTACTCCGTACAACGTCTGGATCAGCTCGGCTTGCAGACACTGGTGCAAGGGGCCGAAGGCCTGCAGCTTGCCGCCCTTCACCGCCAGCACGTCGTCGGCGCAGCGGGCCGCCAGGTTCAAGTCGTGAATGGCCACCAGAGTCACCATGTTCTGCTCCCGAGTCAGGCGACGCAATACCGCCATGATATGCAGCGAATGGTACAGATCCAGCGCACTGGTGGGCTCGTCCAGCAGCAGCACCTTTGGCCGGCGGATCAACGCCTGGGCGATGGCTACCATCTGACGCTGGCCACCGGACAGCTGCTCCAGATAACGGGACGAAAGGTGCTCAATCTCCAGCTCGTTCAGCACCCCGCGAACCAGCGCCAGATCGTCATCGGTCACCCGCACCTTGCCGTGCACCTTCAGCGCCATCAATATCGCTTCAAATACCGTGATCCGCACGCCCACCGGGGTGGTCTGGGGCAGGTACACTAGCTGCCCGGCTCGACGGGCGCGGCTCATGGTGGCCAGATCCTGACCGTCCAGCACCACCCTGCCCTGCTGCGGATCCAGCAGGGCGGCAATGCCCTTGAGCAGGGTCGACTTGCCGGTGCCGTTGGGGCCCAGCAGCATACTTAACCGACCGGCCTCGGCGGTCAGACTCAAATCGTCCACTATCAGCCCCTGGCGATAGCCCAGGCTCAGATGTTCCAGTATCAGGCTCATGACCAGCTCCTTCTACGCACCACCACCAGCAAAAATACGAAGAACGGCACCCCGATCAGCGAAGTGGTGATGCCGATGGGTAGCAGTATGCCGGGGATGATGCTCTTGGAGAGAATTTCGGCGATAGTCAGCAGAATGGCGCCGAACAGCATGGAACCGGGCAGAAAGAAGCGCTGATCTTCACCCAGCAGCATGCGCGCCATGTGCGGCCCCACCAGACCAACAAAGCCGATGATACCGACAAAGGCCACCGCCACCGCCGCCAGCAAGGATGACAGCAACAGCACCACCAGCCGGATGCGGGTCACGTTCACCCCCATGGCCTCCGCCGCCTCGTCCCCCATGCGCAAGGCGGTCAGACGCCAGGCGCTGCGCGACAGCAACACGCAGGCCAGCAGCAACAACGCCGCCGTCACGCCCACCTTGGGCCAGGTGGCTCGGCCAAGGGAGCCCATGGCCCAGAACACAATCTGCTGCAGGGTTTCGGCGCTGGCCGCAAACTGCAGCATGGCGTTGAGGGCAGAGAACACGAACAGGATGGCGATGCCGGTTAGGATCATGGTTTCCTGGGTGGAGCCGCGCATGCGGCTGACCAGAAAGATGACCCCGGCGCTCAGACAGGCAAAAATGAAGGCGTTAAGGGTAATCATGTAGCCCTGAGCCCACTCCCAGGGCAGCAGCGGTGCGCCGAAGGCGATGGCCAGGGCCGCACCAAAGGCCGCCGCATGAGAGATGCCCAGGGTAAAGGGCTCGGCCAGCGGGTTGTTGAGAATGGTCTGCATCAGGGCGCCGGCCCCGCCCAGGGCCGCGCCGACCAGCACCGCCATCAGCGCCACCGGCAGGCGGATATCCCAGATGATAAAGCGGGATTTCACATCTGCGCCATCCGGATCCATCAGGGTGGCGGCCACCTGCGTCAGACCCAGTTTGCCTGGGCCCAGGGTCATGTCCAGCAGAAAGAGTCCCAGCAGCAGCATGGCGCCGATGGCCACCCACTGCAGGCGCCGTCCCTGGTGTTGACGATAGTGATGCCGGTCTTCCTGACGGGCCATGATGGCGTTGGTTCTCATTGCATTTTCACCCAGAAGCGACCTTCATAAGGGAACGGCATAAAGCGCTCGTGAAATTCACGAAAATCCGCTTCGGCGTCTATGCCCTGCATGCGCTCGGGGTGCATCCACTGGGCCATGACTTCGATGGCGGCAAAATAGGTCGGGCTGTTGTAGAACTGGTGCCAGATACCGTAAAACGCCTTGTTGGCAACGGCGTCTATGGCCTGCCAGCCGGCGCGCTGGCTCAGGGCCTGGAAGCCACGTTGCAGGTTCTCGTCCTCGGCCTTGTAGCCCAGATTAAGGCTGGTGGCCTCGGGATAAGCCTCTTGCCAGTTGGCGCCGGTGCCGATGATCAGATCGAAAGGCTCGGTGACCAGGGCTTCCGGGTTGATGGCCAGCGACAGGGCCTGGGTCTTGTTACTGCCCCAGTTGTTGCCGCCGGCCAGCTCCACATAATGGCCGAAGTTGTTGGGGCCAAACACCTGACAACAGTCGCCCATGCCGGAGGCGCGTTCCATCAGCACCAGCGGGCGTTCTTCTGCTGTCAGCCCTTTCATGCGCTCGGCCACCCGGGCCATTTTGTCGGCAATAAAGGTGTTGACCGCCTCGGCTTCTTTTTCTTTGTGCAACACCTCACCCAGAATACGGATGCTGGGCAGGGTGTTCTCGGTCGGCGCATCACGGAAGTCGACAAACAGGGTGGCGATGCCCGCCTTCTCCAGCTTGTCCAGGGTGCCGTTTTCCTGCCAAAGCTGATGATAGGCCTGGTTGACCACCACCAGCTGGGCATCCAGAGTCAGAGCCTTTTCGATGTCGAAGGTCACCTTGCCGGGATGGCCAAAACGCGGCAGCGTATTGACAGTATCGGGAAAGGTCTCGGCAAGCTTGATGTAGGTATCGGGATCGGCCCGCTCCATATCGTCCGACCAGGCCACCACATGGGCAAAGGGGTCGTCCTTTTGCAGCGGCATCAGTATGTACATCAGGCGGGCTTCGGAAAGAATGATGCGGTCTACCTGGCTCGGCAGGGTCACGGTGCGACCCAACAGATCGGTTATCTGGCGCTCGGCCGCCAATGCCGGCAGCGTGATAAAACAGGCACATAGCAACAACAGGCACTTTCTGAACATAAACGGTCTCGAAGAGGGTAAAAACAAGGGATGCTAATGGTATTGCCAACCATTAGCATTTGTAAACACTTTATCCCTATCGAATTGCAGGCCAGCCAAACACTCAAAAAGCGAGACCCTGACGTTCGTCTGGATGACGGCAAAAAAGCGCCACCCTGTAGCCCGGCGCTTTGAGAAGTTGATACTCACCATTTCAGCCCACTGCGAATATTCACTGGATATTCGATTAAGCTGAAATGATTCGTCACGGCGAGGTAGGCTCGCCCCTGCGTTAGCAGGAGGTTTTTTAAATCCCGCCGAGACGGGAGTGCCAGCTAAAGCGGCACACTACAAAACACACCGTTTTTGGTTTCGCTGGGCGCTATCTTTATCTCTTCACTCTTCACTCCTCACCCTTCACTCTTCACCTCACATCACTGCATATGCCAGCCGTGGCTGACCACGACCGACTGTCCGGTGAGGGCCGCCGATGGAAACGCCGCCAGGTGCACTGCAACCTCGGAGACATCGGCCAGGGTGGTGAATTCGCCATCCACGGTATGTTTCAGCATCACGTTGCGAATCACTTCTTCTTCACTGATGCCCAGCTCTTTGGCCTGTTCGGGAATTTGCTTGTCGACCAGAGGCGTACGCACAAAGCCCGGGCAGATAATGTTGCTGCGTACGCCATGCTCTGCCCCCTCTCGGGCCACCGAGCGACACAACCCCAGCATGCCGTGCTTGGCCGTCACATAAGGCGCCTTGAGCGGCGAGGCTTCCATGGAGTGCACCGACCCCATAAACAGCATGGTGCCACCGCCATTTTTATACATCTGCTGCAGAGCGGAACGGGTGACCAGAAAGGCCCCGCCCAGGTGCACATTGAGTACCCGACTCCAGTCGGCAAAGGCCAGCTTGTGCAAGGGGGCTATGTGCTGAATGCCGGCATTGGCCAGCGCAATATCCAGCCGGCCCCAGTGGCGAACCAGCTGGGCAACTCCCTGTTCGACCGCCGCTTCGTCGGTCACGTCCATCTCGAGGGCAATGGCATTGCCGCCCGCCGCCACTATGGCCAGCGCCACTTGTTCGGCTCGGCCCAGGTCGAGATCGGCCACCGCTACTTTGGCACCTTCTTTGGCATAATGCTCGGCAATAGCCCGCCCTATTCCCTGGCCGGCCCCGGTGATCAAGGCCACTTTATCTGCTAGGCGCATCTGTATTTCTCCTTTTCATAACTGAATCATGTACTGGGTCATTTACTGGCCGCCGTAAATTCGTGTGGGCAGCCAGGTAGCCAGCGGCTCATAACAGAACACCAGCACCAGGCCCAGCAGTTGCAGGGCGATAAAGGGCAAGACGCCCAGGTAGATATGGCGGGTGGTGATGCCCGGTGGACACACGCCTTTAATGTAAAACAGGGCAAAACCGACCGGTGGGGTTAAAAACGAGGTTTGCAAACACAAGGCAAACAGCACCGCAAACCAGACCGGCTCCACGCCCAGTGAAAACACTACAGGGGCCACCAGCGGCAAGATAATCAGGGTGATCTCAACCCAGTCGAGGAAAAAGCCCAGCAAAAAGGTGATGAACAAGATGGTGATCAAGATGCCGGAAGTACCAAACGGCAGCCCGGTAATGGCATCGCGGATCACATCGTCACCGCCCAGCCCACGCAATACCGCCGCAAAGACGGTGGCACCAATAAAAATGCCAAAGATAAAGGCCGTGGTTCGGCTGGTTTGATACAAGGATTCTTTTAATACATCCCTGTTCAGGCGCTTGCTCAGCAGGGCCATCAGCAAGGCCCCTGCCGCTCCCACCGCCGAGGCTTCGGTGGTGGTGGCAATCCCCATAAAAATGGAGCCCAGCACGGCGACGATCAACACCATGGGCGGCACCACGGCCCCCACCACATCCAGCCAGGCGCGGGCATCCATGCGCTCGCTGTAAATGGGCGCCGGCGCTGCGTCTTTTTTCCACCAGGCCAACAGCACGATATAAAGCACATACATCAACCCCAGCATCACCCCGGGCAGCAAGGCTCCCATAAACAACTTGCCCACCGAGGCAGCAGGCGTGCCCAGCCGGTCGGCCATTAACACCAGCATGATGCTGGGCGGCACCAGGATCCCCAAGGTACCCACAGAGCAGGCCGTGCCCACCGCCAGACTCTTGCTGTAATTAGCCTGCATCATGGGGCCAAGCGACAACATGCCCAACAAGACCACAGACGCCCCCACTATGCCGGTAGAGGCCGCCAGCAACATGCCCACTATGACCACGGTAATGGCATAACCGCCGCGCAACGGCCCCAGCAGGCGCACCAGGCTGTGCATCAGCTTTTCGGCAATGCCGGAACGGTCGAGCATAATGCCCATGAAGATAAACAGCGGCAGCGCCACCATGAGTTCGTTGGCCACAATGCCAAAGATGCGAGCATCCAGTACGCCTATGGTGCCGTTCCAGGTAAACCAGAGATTGGCATCAAATTGCTCTACCAGTACGTGGCCCACCATGGCGAACAACAACCCGGTTCCCGCCAGCACCCAGGCCACGGGAAAACCCAGCAGCAACAGCCCCATAAAAGAGGCAAACATGGCTATCACCAATAAGGTTTCCAGCTCCATAGCAACCTCTTTAATTTATTTGGGAAGACGCAGACCGACCCGGCTCGGCCGGGGTCCGCAACGCTTTGGGAAAAGCAAACAACAGTGTCATGCAGCGCAAACCACGCGAAAACAGCGCCGTGGCCACCAGCAGCAGGCCGATGGGCAACACACTTTTAAAAATAAAACGATAGGGTAAACCACTGGGTGCCTGAGAGCGTTCGTTATACACATACGCCTTCCAGGCATAGGGCAGAAGCGCATCAACCATCAATATGATAATGGGCAGCGCCAGCAGCACTATGCCCAGCAATTCAATCATGGCCTGAGTGCGCAACGAGAACTTTTCCCGCAGCACATCCACCCGAACGTGGTCGTCTTTTACCACCGCAAACCCCAGGGTCAGCATCATGGCGATGCCAAACAGATGCCAGGACAACTCCTCCAGTGCAATGGAGCCTGCCGACAGTACAAAACGGCTGAACACATTACCCAGCACCACCAGCAATACGGCCAGCCACAGCCAGGAGCTCAGCCGGCCAACGGCCAGCACAAAGGCGTCCAGCCGTTGTGACAGCCAGTTGCTGGGCAGCGATTCTGTTTGGGTGCTGATAGCAGGCGTAGGGGACGGATTAGACGAACCCGGTTGAGTTGGAACGTGAGACATAAAACCTCCAAACAATACCACTGAAATAGCCATTGAAATGGCGGGCACAATAGCCCGCCGCCGTCAGCCTGAATCAGTCGTATTGGTAGAAGTCGCGCGGCAGGTAGCCCTTGCCGTGCCAGATGGAGTGATGTTCCATAAAGTTACGCTGGCTGGTGAGTACCCGCTTGAACATTTCGTCTTCGGCGGCCATGTCATCCATCACCTGATTGGTGACTTTTTCCAGTTCGCGTAACACCGGCTCGGGCAACACCTGAGCGGTCACCCCTTCTTTTTCGTAGTCACGCAGCGCAGTGGGCTGGGCCCATTCGCTTTGGGCAAAGCCCTTCAGGGTAGCTGACTCGCAGCCCATTTCGATGAGCGCGCGGGTTTCCGGTTTCAGTTCCTTCCAGACATCCTGGTTCACCAGCAGATGCGAGGTGGTCAGGGTTTGATGCCAGCCGGGCATGATGTAGTTTTTGACGATCTGATCCAGGCCCAGCATCTTGTCGATGGCGGGTTGAGAGAACTCGGTGGCATCTATGGTATTACGTTCCAGCGCCTGGAATATTTCCGCCCCCGGCACCATGGTGACCGACGCGCCCAGGTTTTCGAGCACCTTGCCGCCAATGCCGGCAAAACGAATACGCAAGCCGTCAAAATCATCCAGGCTGGTAATTTGTTGTTTAAACCAACCGGCGCCTTCCGGACCTATGATGCTGCACAGCATGGGATGAATGTTGCGCTCGGCATAAATTTCTTCCAGCAGGGCCTTGCCATCGCCTTCGTAATACCAGGCCAGATAAGCCGGTGGTTCCATGTTGAAGGGCGCCCCCGAATACAGGGGCAGCGCGGGAATGGTGCCCTGATCGTATCCTACCCAGGTATAGCCGGCGGGATACTTGCCCGAGCTGACGGCATCCATAATTTCAAAGGGGGGCACCAATTCGCCGGGCTCGTAATAACGCAGTTTTATGTCACCACCCGAAATAACCGACAAAGATTCAGACAAGTGCTTGACCGGCGTGGTCAACCCTATCAAGTGAGAAGGAAAAGCCAGGGGAACCTGCCAGCGAACTTTTTCGCTGGCCGCCACAGGGGCACTGATTACCGTGGCACACAGGGCGGCACCCGCCATGGCCCGAGTTAACCTAGACAACTTATGCTTGATGGTCATAGATGTTTCCTTTTGCTTTATGCAGTCCTTTGGCCTCGTCAATCATAATGGCGAGGCACGCTACTCATCTTCACTTGCTGTTGCCAAGTGCTTGCCCATACAAGCTAGCACCAAACATGCCAGTTATGTAAATAACTTGTTAAACAAGGAGTTATGAGTGGGCTCGAGCAGGGTCGCATCGCAGACCGTCCGAGTTACCGGACAACAAAGGAAATAAGGGGTGAACCAGGCATCCTGATTATCGGACACCTGTTCTGATTTCAGGACAGCTTTGACAGCTTGTCGTAAAACACCGAGCGTGACACCCCCAACAACCGAGCTGCCTGACTCCTGTTATTCTGGCATTGTGCCAGGGCCGCGCGAATCGCTTCGGCTTCGGCCTGGGCCAACACCTGCGCCAGCGGGCGAACCGGGGCCGGCTCTGCCGCGCTGTCACTGCCAGCCGGCTCCTTTGGCAAGGCGTCGGCTTCTGCGCCATCGGATTCAACGGCGCCTGGCAAGCTGGCCTCGGGCAATACTCGGTGCAAGGTGGCCACATCCAGTACCTCGGCGCCCTCACTCATGGTAAAGGCGCGCTCCAGCACATTACGCAGTTCGCGCACATTACCCGGCCAGTGATGCCGGCTGAGCAGTGCCACCGCCTCATCGGTAATTTCGGTGCGCGCCTGCCCGCTGCAGATATCTTCCAGCAAAAATTCGCACAATATACCGATATCGGCGGGCCGCTCGCGCAGTGGCGGTATCTGTATTTCCAATACGTTGAGGCGATAGTAAAGATCCGAACGAAAGTGTCCTTCCGCCACCATGGCCGCCAGATCCCGGCTGGTAGCGGCAATCACGCGCACATCCACCGGTATCACCTGATTTGAGCCCAATGGCTCTATTTCTCGCTCTTGCAGCGCGCGCAGCAATTTTGCCTGCAGGCCCAGTGGCATGTCTCCCACTTCATCCAAAAACAGGGTGCCCCCCTGAGCGCGTTGAAACTTTCCCTCGCGCATCCGTTTGTCGGCCCCGGTAAAGGCGCCGGGGGCCACGCCAAAAAACTCGGCCTCCAGCAGGCTTTCGGGAATCGCCGCCACGTTCACCCCCACGAAGGGCCCTTCCATACGGGCAGATAACGCATGAAGCGACTGCGCCAGCACCTCTTTACCGGTGCCGGTTTCACCTAACAGCAACACCGGAATATCTCGCCCCGCCGCCAACCGGGTACGACGCTTCACCTCCAGTACGGCCGGGCTGGCGCCAATAAAATCACCGAGTTGATAGCGGGTGCCGCGTCCGGTTTTGGCCAGGGCGCGCTTGGCGGCCAGCAGGTCTTTATGCAAACGGCGATACTTGCTGACCAGGGGCGTGAGCGGCTGCAAGTCATCAAATAACACAAAGGCGACCGCGCCACTGATCTCTCCCTCATCGTTGTAAAAAGGCAACCGGGTGACCACCAGCTGCTGGGTGTGATATTCCATAATATCCAGCAACATGGGGCGGCCCGAGTCGACCACCTCGGGCATACGGCTATGAGGGATCACACTCAATACCGGGCGCCCGACCACGCCATGGGTGTCGGCCAGCCCCAGCAACTTGGCATAACGGCTGTTAATCCAGGTAATACAGCTGTGCTTGTCGACCGCAATCGCGCCGGCACTTGCCTGCTCGAACATGGGAAAGACAATTTCAATCAACTCTCTGGTCAGGCCCCGAACCGAGCCTGAGTGTGATGCAAATGGTGTCGCCATTCTGATGCCTCCTTGGCACGCTATACTGGGATGTTAGCCAAAAGCCGCCCTCGATTCGAGTGAATACTCCATGGTGCCTGCCACAATGTTGCGGACAAAGCCCGTGCCGGTCATGATCACAACCGCTTTCGTCGTTCGGCCGAGCCAGGCAGCCTCTGCTGCGCATCGGCCAAAACACGATTACACTGATAAAATCCACAGCCTGGACGTAATACATGACAGAACATCAGGACGCTTCCTATAGCCGCAGAGAAACGGATCAGCAGCCGCCTCTGATCGATGCCTTTAACGCCCGCAATGCCTCGCTCATCATATTGGCGTCACTGGCCGGCATTTTCTTTATCGACTGGGCACAGTCGGTATTGCTGCCGCTGATTGTGGCGGTGTTCATCAGCTATGCCCTGGACCCCTTGCTCTCGCCGTTCGACAAAATCAGCATTCCTCGCCCTCTCAGTGCAGCCGTGTTGCTTGTGGCCCTGCTCGCCATCATGGTCAGTGCCAGTATTCCCCTGCAACGGGAAGCCATTGCCATGCTCGACAAGGTACCGGTGGCCATCAGCAAGTTTCAGCGTACTGCCGCCCGCTCGCCACCTGCAGAAGCCGGATTGATAGAAAAAGCACAAGAGGCTGCCAAGCAAATTGAAGACAGCACCAGCGAGAAAAAAGTCCGCACACCGGGCGTGACCATGGTGCGTATTGTCGAAAAGCCGTTTAACGTGCAGGAGTATCTAATGGGGGGTGCCTCGGCGGCGCTGGTCATGGTGTCGCAAAGCCTGTCTGCGCTGTTGCTGGTGTACTTTTTGCTGGCGGTAGGCAAGTTGTATCGGCGCAAGGTAATCCGTATTTCGGGGCCTTCGTTTGAGCGCATGCGCAAGGCCGCTCATATCATGGAAGACTTTCACCATCAGGTGCGGCGTTTTTTGTTCGTCATGCTGCTCAGCGCCGTGTTTGTGGGGGGTATTACCTGGCTGGCCTTCTGGTATCTGGGGGTAGAGCAGGCCGGTTTGTGGGGCCTGCTGGCCGGTATCGCCAGTGGTATTCCTTATCTGGGCCCGATACTGATCTTCTTTGGCACCGGCATGGCGGCTTTTTTGCAGTTTGGCACCCTGGACATGGCCCTGATGATTGCGGGCACCTCTTTGGTGATCACCAGCATTCAAGGCAACCTGCTTACCCCCTGGCTCACCAGTCATCTGTCGAGCCTGAACCCGGTCGCCATCTTCGTCGGTCTGTTATTCTGGGGGTGGATCTGGGGCCCGGTGGGGCTGATTATTGCCACCCCGCTGCTGATGGTCACCAAGTCACTGTGCGATCACGTGACCAACCTGAGACCCCTGGGTGAGCTGTTGGGTAAGTAAGTATCTGTTAGGGTGAAGAGTGAAGAGACGAGATAGCATCAAGCCTGAAACCCTATTTGCCACGGAATCCACAGCAACCACGGACGAAGAGCGATAATCAAAAGCATATTTTTTGTAAGGTCTTACCCGCTGCCGTGCCGTTCAATGTTCGTTTTGACCTTAATCTTGATTTTTCCGTGCATTCCGTGTTCTTCCGTGGCAAAAATGTCTTGGATGTTTTAAGAGCAATTTACAACAAGGTTTACATTCCTTTGTGGTATGACAGGAGGATATCATTATGGCCGGTGGTTGGTCACGAGACGGAGCCGTACAGGATCAGATTGATGCCAGTGTGGAAGATGCGGTAAAAGATGCCAGAAGCCATCTTAATACGGGCGACAGCCTGAGCCATTGCGAAGAGTGCGATGCCTCTATTCCCGACGCTCGCCGCAAGGCCATTCCGGGAGTGCGTTTGTGCATCGAATGCCAGTCCAAACTGGAAAAACAACGTAAAGGCACCGAGGGCATCAACCGGCGCGCCAGTAAAGACAGCCAGCTGAGGTAAAGGTAGCCTCGTCTGCAAAGACCAAAGACACTGGCCCCCCGTCCCCGCCTACGCGAGGATGACGTTCCTTCGCGAGGATGACGTCCCTACGCGAGGATGACGTCCCTTCGCGAGGGTGACGACTTACGTATGATACTCCCGCGAACTTACTGCCGTCTTTCCCGCGAAGGCGGGAACCCAGGGCATATAGCACCGAACTGTCAGCCTTCGGATCGTCTGCAAAGACACTGGCCCCTGGCCAATCGGCTCAAGAGGGCTCTATATTGGTGCAGGATAGTTGCGGTTTTTCCGCTCGGCTGCGCCGGGCAATACATGCGGGCAAAACTCTTATACAATAGCCGCTGTTTTCTTCTTCATTTGGTTTATCTTACTTTTTTGTATTCAATCGGAGCAGTACTTTGGCGCAACAACCCGAACAGTTTAAAGATCTTGGTCTGGACACCCGTCTGCTGGCCGCCCTGGATCACCTGGGATTACACACCCCCACCGAGATCCAGGACCAAGCCATTCCCGTGATATTGACTGGCCACGATCTCATAGCATCATCCAAAACCGGATCGGGCAAAACCCTGGCTTTTTTGCTGCCGTCACTGCAACGATTAATTAAAACCAAGGCTCTGAGCAAGCGCGACCCGCGGGCACTGATACTGGCGCCTACCCGAGAGCTGGCCAAGCAGGTGTATGAGCAGCTACGCTCGCTGACCAGTGGCAGCTCCATCAACATAGCGCTGCTGCTGGGTGGAGAAAACTTCAACGATCAGATCAAGCTGCTGCGCAGACAACCACACGTCATAGTGGCCACTCCTGGTCGACTGGCCAACCACCTGAATGCGCGCTCATTAATGCTCAACGGCCTGGAGCTGTTGATCATGGATGAAGCCGACCGCATGCTGGATTTGGGTTTTGCCAAAGAGCTTAACCAGATTAACGATGCCGCCGATCACCGCCGCCGCCAGACCCTGATGTTTTCGGCCACCCTCGATCATGCCGAAGTCAACGACATGGCCGATAAACTGCTGAAAGCCCCGAAACGCATCGCCGTGGGGGCCGCCAACGCCGAGCACGCAGATATTGAAAAACGCTTTTACCTGTGTGACCACCTGGATCACAAACAGGCGCTGCTGCAGCACATTCTGACCAGCGAAAGCTATCAGCAGGCGATTATCTTTACCGCAACCCGGCCCGATACCGAACGTCTGGCAGCCTTGCTGAAAGAACAAGGGCTGACCACGGCGGCACTCAGTGGCGACATGAGCCAGTCGGAGCGTAACCGCATTATGGACAGCTTCAGTCGCGGCCAGCAAAAAGTGCTGATCACCACGGATGTGGCCTCCCGCGGTCTGGACTTGTTGCAGGTGTCGCTGGTGGTCAACTTCGACATGCCCAAACAGGCCGAAGAATACGTGCACCGCATCGGCCGCACCGGCCGTGCCGGCGCCAAGGGCACCGCCATGTCGCTGGTGGGCCCCAAAGACTGGGACGCCTTCAAACGGGTCGAACGCTTCCTGCAGCAGGATATTAGCTTCGCGACCATCGAAGGCCTGGAAGGCAAGTTCAAGGGTGTGAAACCCGCAGCCAGAAAGTCCGGCCCCAAGGGAGCCAACAAGCCCGCCGCCAGAGGCAACGGTTACAAGGGCAAAGGTGGTCCCAACGCCTATCAGCCAGCCAAGAAGCCGGTCAAGGCACAGAAAGATCGCAGCGACCGCCTGCCGACCGGCACCGGTCTGGGCTCCGCCGACGGCATGGCACCACTGAAGCGTAAAAAGCCGACCAGCAACGACTGATCCCGCTTGCAACCCAACCGATTGCGGTAACAAAAGGCCGTAGCGCACCAGCGCCCCGGCCTTTATCTCACGTATTCCTCACTCCTTTCTTTCCTCCCACTTCCCCCTCACACCTTTATCATGGCCTTGCTGTCCCCTTGACTCAGCCTGACAGGTATTGTGGTAGCCACAACACAATTTCAGGATAAATGCTGACCATGACAGCTGCCAAACACATCAATACAAAGAAGGGGATGGCTGAGTAGGCAACGCGGCCGATACTTTCGCCGGTCAGGCCTTGCAATACAAACAGGTTAAAGCCAACCGGTGGCGTGATCTGGCCAAGCTCCACCATGATGACCAGGAACACACCAAACCAGATAGGATCGAAGCCAGCCTGGATGACGATGGGCAGGGTAATCGGAAGGCTCATTACTGTGATGGAAATACCATCCAGGAACAGACCCAGCATCACGTAAAAGAACGCTAACGCTACCAAGAGCAGTACGGGGGATAATTCTAGGCTGGCAATATAGCCGGCCAGCTCCCGAGGCAGGTGCAAATAGCCCATGGCAGTGGAAAGCAGAGCGGCTGCAACGAGGATGCTGCACACCATGGTGGAATTGAGCACAGTAGTAGCAAGCGACTCTTTGAACAAAGACCAGCTCAGTTGCCGCTCTACCGCCAGCAGTACCAGGGTAGCGGCAACACCGACCGCCGCTGCCTCAGAGGGTGTGGCAATTCCCGAGTAGATGGAGCCCATCACCAGCAGGATCAGTATGATAACCGGGGCCAGCAACGTGAGGCTTGATAATATAGACACGCCGGAAGTCTGCTGGCACGGAGCTTTCTCCGGCCTCCGCAAGGCGACGGTGGCGATATAGCCCGAGTACAAGAAAGCGATCAGCAGGCCCGGGATCACCCCGGCCATAAACAACTGGCTGATCGATACCTCGGCCTGTACGCCGTAGACTATCATCACGATGGAGGGCGGGATAAGCAACCCTAAGCTGCCAGCGCCCGCCAATGAGCCAATAGACAGGTTGCGATCGTAGCCCCGTCGAGACAGTTCGTTAGTGGTTATTTTTCCGATGGTGGCAGTGGTGGCGGCGCTGGAGCCGCTGACGGCGGCAAAGATGGCACACCCGAATACATTGGTATGCAGTATGCCGCCGGGCACCTTCTGTGCCCAGGGCTCCAGCCCTCGGAACAGCCGCTCTGAAATATTCGAGCGGAAAATCAGTTCGCCCATCAAAATAAACAAGGGAATCGCCGACAGCTCCCAAGAATTGCCGGCACGAAACAGAATACGACTTAAAATCACCCCAGCGCGATCCAGATCAAGACCACCCAGCCAGACCAATGATCCCAGCGCAACCGCCACTAGGCCGGCGAAGACCCAAGTGCCCAGGCTCAGCACCAGAAAAATAAGGCCGATCACTCCGGCCGCTATCAATACAATTTCCATCAGTGAGCCCTTTTGTCAGTGCCCGGTACTTGGCCGGCGGCCAGATTCAGTGCTCGGGCAAGCAGCGTCAAGCAGAGCAGTAGCATTCCCAGTAACACCATGCTTTCAGGCAGCCACAACGGGGTTTCGGCCAGGGTTACACTGACAGTACCGCGTTGATAGCTACGCCACACATTGTGGCCCCAATACCAGGCGAGAGTGACAAAGGAAAACAGTGCCAGCAGAGTTGCCGCCAAATCAGGTAGCCAGTGCAGCCGCTCGGGTAACCTGTCCAGCAGCACATTGACCCGGATTAGTGCCCCCCGCTCCAACGAATACCCCAACCCCAGAAAGGTCAGAGTAGCTACCGCATAGCCTACAAATTCGTCGAGAACGAAGGTGGAGGCGCCAAACTGGCGCATACCGATTTCCAGCAGAATATGACCCGCTATGTAGAGGATCAGTCCCATGGCAAGCAGTCCTGCCAACTGATTGAGCTTGCGGCTTACTAAGCAAAAAAAGCGCACCATTCTCAGCCTTCCTGCCTGAATCGGGTCAAGATTTCCTGACCGCGCTCGCCGGTTTCCTCCATCCATCTTTCGATGGCTTTTTCTGCGGCCTGATTCAGTTCTCTAGTGAATTCTTCAGGCAACTGCTGTTTGATGCTCACACCTTGCTGGACTAGCTGCTGATAGTTTTTGACCACCCTAGCGCGGACTTCCTGCCAGTTATGTTCATCGGTCAGCCTGGCCGCATCCAGAATAGCCTCTTGCTGGGCTTCATCGAGTCCGTCGAATTCATCCTTGTTCATATGCACCATATTGAGCGGAATGGCATACTGGATGGCGCTATAGTGATTGAGGTGTTCCCAAAAGCTGGCATTAGCGCCGGCTTCGGCCGAAGTCAGTACGGCTTCAATACCGCCGGTCGATAACTGGGGCACCACATCGGCCCAAGACAGGTTCACCGGCGAGGCGCCGGCTTCCCGCAGGGTTATAGTGCCGTTCTTGTCATAGGTACGGATTTTCAGGTTTTTAATATGATCTTTTGAAGCCACTTCCTGTTTCGCCCAGATGCCGCTGGCAGGCCAAGGAGAGGCATACAGCAACACCTGATTGTTATCAGTGAACACTTTTTCATAGTGTGGTCGTGCTATCCGATAGAGCTTTTCTGCCTGATCTTCATTACTTGCCAGAAAAGGCAAGGACGATAGGGAAAAAATTGGATCTATTCCTCCCAGAGTACCGGCCAGGGTGTCGGCTATCTGGATGGCATTGTCCGCTACCGCATAGAAGTGATCAGCCGACTTGAAACCAAGGGCACCACCTGTGTGCAGGGTGATATTCACCTCTTTATTCGTCAGCTCGTTGACCTTGTCGATGAAGTAACTGTCACCTTCGGCGTGTATCGAGCTGTAATTATATTCGTTGGAGAAGTCCATTCTGGTTTCAGCCAGGGTGTGGATGGGCATCAGTGCTGAAAGTGCCAGGGCAAGGGCCGAAAGTGAATTTCTCATATATAAACATCCCCCAGGAGTAAAGTGCGTCAACTCGAGTATGATGGGGCAAGAGAGCTGAGATGGTCTCATTTGCGACGCCTTTGTACTCGATAACGGCCTCCTGACCTTGCACATTTATCCTAGTGAGGAAACCGACAGCCAAGAAACCCGCTCTCAAGGGCTCGGCAGCTGCAGCCAAAGGGAACAACTTATCCTGCCCGTGACGCATCCTGGATCTCTACCAGCCAAAAACTCGACTAACTTCGTCTGTTTTTCTTATTCGGGGCTTTCATTTATTAATTTAATGTTAATATTGTGTCCATTCGTTTATACAATGATGAGATTTCAGGATGAAGAATCTGCCCACGGATCTGCTGCGCACGTTTGTCACCATTAATCAGCTGGGGGGCTTTACCCCGGCCGGTGAACGCCTGGGCCGCTCGCAACCGGCGATCAGTCTGCAAGTAAAGCGGCTGGAAGAACTACTCGGCATTCAGCTGTTTCATCGCAGCAGTGGCCTGCAATTGACCGAAGGGGGCCAGCTGTTGTTGAGTTATGCGCAAAAAATGCTGGACTTGAATGATACCGTGGTGTCACGACTGAGCACGCCCAAGGTCACCGGCTCGGTGCGCCTGGGGATCCCCAACGATTTTGAAGTGTCTTTTCTCGCGACCACGCTCGGGCGCTTTTCTCAGGCCTACCCGAATGTCACGCTGGATGTCAGCAGTGACATCAGCAGCAACCTGTTGCAAGACTACAACAAGGGCCACTACGATCTGGTGATGGCAATAGAAGAAAGCAGCCTGACCCAACCTCGGCTTGTCGACTACATTCTGGAGCCGCTGGTCTGGGTGCGCAGCCCCAGCCTGACGCTGCCCCCCGACGAGCCACTGCCCCTTATTCTCTACCCCAAGGGGTGCTTGTATCGCAAGACGATTCTTGATGCCCTGTCCAAAGCCAACCAGCCCTGGCGCATTGTGTACAGCAGCGCCAGCCTGCTGGGGATCCAGTCTGCCATCAAGGCGGGTCTGGGAGTTAGTGTACTGGCTAAAAGTACGGTACCAGAGGGGTTGCAAGCCTCCGTGACCTATCCGCCCTGCCCCACACTTGGCAGCGTCTCGGTGGGCTTTTGTTACAACAACAACGGCCTTACTTCAGCCACTCGCATGCTGCTCGACTACCTCAAGCACGGCCTCCACGCACTCTGATGTTCACCAGCCCGGAACACCCTCGGGAATGACGATTGTCGGCACACATAAAAAAAGCCCGGAATATCCGGGCTTTTTATGCAACTGCTTCATTAAACAAGCAAGGTTATGTTATCAGTAGCTCCGCGCCATGGCGGCAGCGCCTGATTTTTTCGTCAGCAGGCTGACGGTGACATAAACCACACTGGAAGCCGCACAACCGTACAGCGGTCCTTCTACCCAGCCCACATCGGTAAACAGCAGGAAGCTGCCACTGGTGACCAGGCCGGTAAACATGGCGGCCAGCGCACCGTAGGCATTGCCCTGCCAGAAGGAAGAGATAAACACGGGGCCTATCATCACTGCCAACAGGGTGCCGGAGCCAAGAATACCCAACCAGGACAACATGAAGGGCGGTGCAAACAGCATCATCAGGAAGCCGACGATACCAAGTATGGCCACCCAGCTGCGGTTGACCCACAGGATACGCTGGTTGCTGGCGTTACTGTTGGGGAACAGTGCAGTACGCAGGTCATGAGACGCGGCGCTCGATACCGTATGCAGCAGCGAGTTGGCGGTGGACTTCATGGCAAACAGGATGAACAGGGTGATAATCCCTGCCAGCGCCGGATGCAGGAAGGTCGCCAGGTAGGCCGGCATGGCCTGATCCGAGTCAGCCAGTTCGGGATGAGCAATACGCACATACAGACCGATAATCGGCACCAGGCTCAACAAGCAGCCCAGAGGTGCAACCCAAATGGCTACATGATGCATCTTCACCGACGGTTTGAACGCCAGGAAACGCACCGCCATATAAGGCAACACAGCAGTAAACAGGAAAGCATAGGGCAATACCAGGAACACCGAGCTCTTGCTCTCGCCGTAAGGCGCCGCCGTAGACGGGTTGAGCAGCTCAGGGTCCACTGCGTTCAGCCGTTCCACGAACTCGCTCAGGTTAACGTCGGTAAAAATCTGCACCATCATCACCACGGCGCCAACGCACATGCCCACCACCATCAGGGTATCGGTCCAGGCGACGGCAGCCAGACCACCCAGCATGGTATAGAGGATGATGACCCCTATCATCAGGATGGCGCTTTCCGTCAGGCTGATGCCCAGCCAGGAAGCTCCCAGCAGACCCACCGCCTTGATCTGGCTGGTCAGGAACACCAGCAGCAGCACTATGGTGATGGCTGCAGCAACGCCCTTGACCCAACGCTCTATGCCGGTGCCGCCACCGTGCACCTGAGACACATACTCGGGTATGGTACAGCTGCCCAGCTCTTCGGCACGCTTGCGCAGAAAGTGAGCAAAGTACAGTACCGCAATCACCATGGCCGGGGCAAAGAAGAAATTACCCAGCACTTCTATCGAACCAAACTCGTAAGCCACCCCGGGGGAACCCATGAAGCCCCAACCGCTGAAGCCGGTAGCCACTATGGTACCCGCGCCCACGAAAGGCCCCAGGCTGCGTCCTGCCACCAGAAAGCCGGCGGCGTCGCTGTCTTTGATTGCCCTGCTCGACAGATAGCCGATCAGGATCAAAATACCAAAAGACCCCAACAGCAAAGACCAGTTTAAAAATTGATAATTTTCCATCACAAATTCCCTTTAACTCAGATTTGTCCGAACCAGCAGCCCGGGTCAGCGACCACGGCCACCTTTGTAAATAAACTCCCGATAGCCGTAAGCCAGTAAGGACCAGGCAAGAATGCCAACATTCAAATAGACGAACCATTCCATGGTCCAGGATTGAGACAACATAATTTCTACCTCTTCTTGAGCCGCGTATTGCTACGCCGGTTACATATTCCCTGATTCCACCGATTTGCACCGGCCTCACCAGAAGTAGTTTGGCAATAATCAGTCTCTTTATTACCAATATGGGGGGGTATTACGATGTGAAGATGTCAATGATAGTGCGTCTGATACAGCAGGGGCCCGCCTGAACCGGCGAGCCCCAAATCAATTAGCCCTTGATGATATTGTGCTCGGGACCAAACGGGAAGCGGGTGATGTTTTCCACACCGCTTTCGCTGATGACGAGAATGTCGTGTTCACGATAACCACCGGCACCTGGCAGGCCCTCTGGCAGCATGATCATCGGCTCCATGGATACCACCATGCCCGGCTCCAGTACGGTTTCGATATCTTCACGCAGTTCCAGACCGGCTTCACGGCCGTAGTAGTGGCTCAGGGTACCGAACGAGTGACCGTAGCCGAAGGTGCGGTATTTCAGTGCATCCTGCTCGGCGAAGATTTCGTTCAGCTCGTGGGCGATATCACAGCAGCGGGTACCGGCTTTAATCAGCTCGATGCCGCGGCGGTGAACTTTACAGTTCAGCTCCCACAACTCCAGGTGACGGTCG
>NZ_JBLWUK010000024.1:0-55418 GCF_048268965.1 Oceanisphaera sp. | reverse complement strand
GGCGTGTCGTGGGAGCTGACTCTGTTTCCTCTGGTACTCAGCTTTAAAATAGATCATGTTTTTACTTAGATTGGTATTATGTCGTCCTCTTCACTCTTGACGCTTTTCCCCTCACAATATTCAATCGTGCAAGACAAAAAAAGCCCGGTTGAGTGGCTCAACCGGGCTTTTGCAGACTCTCTGGCCAATTACGCCAGTTCAATCACCTCGAAGTTCACTTGCGGATCCACATCGGCATCGTAGTCTACGCCGGCCAGACCAAAGCCAAACAAGCGTAAAAACTCGTCTTTATAGCCCTGATAGTCGGTCAACTGGTAAATATTGTCATCCTGTACCTGAGCCCAGATCTCGCGGCAGGCATTTTGTACTTCGTCACGCAGCTCCCAGTCATCCAGACGCAGACGATTCTGCTCGTCAACCTGGACGGCGTCACCGCTGTACAGACGCTCGCTAAACAGGCGCTGGATTTGCTCGATGCAACCTTCGTGAATGCCCTGCTCTTTCATTACCTTGAAGGCCATGGAAATATACAGCGGCATCACCGGAATGGCGGCAGAAGCCTGGGTAACCACAGACTTGAGCACGGCAACGTGAGCGTTACCGCCTTTGGCCTTAAGCTTGGCATCGATGGCATGAGCGGCGCGATCCAGATCTTCCTTGGCCTTGCCCAGAGTGCCGTGCCAGTAGATAGGCCAGGTTAAATCGGTACCTATGTAGGAATAGGCAACCGACTTGGCACCGTCGGCCAGTACACCGGCGTCGGCCAACGCATTCATCCACAGTTCCCAGTCCTGACCACCCATGACCTGGATGGTGTCGGCTATTTCCTGCTCGTTGGCCGGTTCTACCACGGCTTCAACCAGAACGTCCTTGTTGGTATCCAGGGCGGTCGATTTGTAGGCTTCACCTATGGGCTTGAGTGCAGAGCGCACCACTTCACCGGTATCCGGCATTTTGCGTACCGGTGATGCCAGAGAGTAAACAACCAAATCAATCTGACCCAAATCCTGCTTGATCAGCTCAATCACCTGATCACGACAGGCATTGGAAAAGGCGTCACCGTTGATGCTTTTGGCATACAGGCCGGCTTCTTTGGCTGCCTTGTCGAAGGCGGCCGCGTTATACCAGCCGGCGGAGCCGGTTTTTTTCTCGGTGGCCGGTTTTTCAAAGAAAACACCAATGGTGGCTGCATCGCTGCCAAAGGCGGCATTAATGCGAGACGCCAGGCCGTAACCGGTAGATGCACCGATCACCAGTACCTTTTTAGGGCCCTGCTTGAGCTGGCCTTTGGCTTTAACGTAAGCGATTTGCTCACGCACATTCGCCTCACAACCAACGGGATGGGTAGTGGTACAGATAAAGCCACGGACCTTGGGTTTGATGATCATAGAGATGTTTGCCTCGGTTATTCTTAAATAGATGTTAGGGTCTGTTGACCGTTCGCGGTTAAATTTTGTTCGAGTTAAACGCGTTTTTATCGCGGCGAGAGGTGTGTAGCCTAGTCATTCTAAGCAAGCATCTCTCAACAAAGAGAAAAACGCGTTTAGCCGAACCCGCAGGGCAGCGCTTGTGGCATCTTTCTACTGCGTTATCGCTTATTTATGTAGAGTGACTACATGGCATAAGCGCTGCCTTGTATAAAGGCGCCACAAACTGCTGCAAAAATCATCTCGAAAGGTCAACAGACCCTAAAGATACCTTATTCTAACGCAAATGTGAGGTGAGGAACAAAGCGGGAAGGCGCAAAGCCTGTCTCTTAGTCACAACTGCTTGTTGATATTTTTGCAATGAGTGTGGCTTGTCAGGCAGAGGGCACTGCTCCTCCGACACGCCGTGGGACGAGATACTCACTGTTTTAACCTGCTGCGAATATTCACTGGATATTCGGTCAGGTTAAAACAGCTCGTCACGGCGAGGCAAGCTCACCCCCTCTAGGCTCAAACCGCGCTATCTGACCGCTAGGGAGGGCAGGAATGGCAATATGGCAGGAGCATTTATTGGCCTTGGTGTGGATGGTCGGTTGAGCAGATACCCTCTGCCTTCCCGTTGGTGCCGAGTTGCCTGTTGGCGCTATCAACAGACGGCTCCGTCTCCTCTGAAGAGGCAGTAGGAATTGTCGGAGCCAACCGTCAAATGCCAGGGAAGGCATTTGCCGAGCGTCGCAGGGATGCGGCTTAGCGCGCTGGCGGAGGCAATCCTACTGCCTCTGTGCACGACTGACTTGTGACTAAAGACAGACTCTCAGCTCCCTGCTTTGTTTTCCGCTTTGATATTTTATCTGTTTATTAGCACACTACTCGCTTGTTGGCTTACTGCGCTCAAGGACACCCCATGTTTACCCTTCGCCCCTATCAGCAGGAGGCGGTCAATCGCACCCTGGCATACTTTCGTCGCCACCATGATCCGGCGGTGCTGGTGCTGCCTACCGGGGCCGGCAAAAGCCTGGTGATCGCCGAGCTGGCACGCCTGGCTCGGGGGCGGGTCTTGGTGTTGGCGCACGTGAAAGAGCTGGTGGAGCAAAACCATGGCAAATACCAGAGTTATGGCCAGCAGGCGGCTATTTTTTCTGCCGGTCTGGGGAAAAAAGAGGCCCATACCCAGGTGGTGTTTGGCTCGGTGCAATCGGTAGCGCGCAACCTGGCCGCCTTTTCAAACTTCAGCCTGGTGGTAATTGATGAGTGCCATCGCGTCTCCGATGACGAAAACAGCCAGTACCTGCAGGTAATCAACCATCTGCGCCAGTCTAACCCACACCTCAAGGTGCTGGGGCTGACCGCCACCCCCTATCGACTGGGGCTGGGCTGGATTTATCAGACTCATTATCACGGCATGATCCGCAGCTATGGGGCGCGTTTTTTTAAACAGTGTATTTTTGAGTTGCCACTGCGGCTGATGATCAAGCAGGGCTACTTATGCCCACCGCAGTTGATAGACGCCCCCATAGTGCACTACGACTTTTCGCGGCTGTACGAACAGGGACTGTTTACCGAGCAGGCACTGGAAAAAGAGCTGGCCCGTCAGCCCAGAGTCACCCCGCACATAGTGCAACAAATTCAGGACTATGCCGCAGAGCGGGTCGGAGTAATGATCTTTGCCAGTACGGTGCGCCACGCCGGCGAAGTGGCCAGCCTGCTGCCGGCGGCACAAACCGCGCTGATCACCGGCGACACCCCGGGGGCGGATCGCGATGACATTATTCGCCGCTTCAAGGCGCGTGAGCTCAAGTTTCTGGTTAACGTCTCAGTGTTGACCACCGGCTTCGATGCCCCCCATGTTGATGTGATTGCATTGCTGCGCCCTACTCAATCGGTGGCGCTTTATCAGCAGATTATTGGCCGGGGGCTGAGGTTGAGCCCGGATAAAACCGACTGCCTGGTACTGGATTATGCGGGCAATAACATGGATATTTTTGCCCCCGATGTGGGTGAACCTCGCCCCAACCCCGACACCACCCAGGTACAGGTGCTGTGCCCCGCCTGTGGCTTTGCCAATATCTTCTGGGGCAAGACCGATGACCAGGGCCAGGTGCTGGAGCACTTTGGCCGCCGCTGCCAGGGCCTGTTTGAAAGCGACGACGAAGGCACCTTGGGGGAACCCTGCGGGTATCGCTTTCGATTCAAGTCCTGTCCGCAATGCCTGGCTGAAAATGACATTGCAGCCAGACAATGTAACGACTGCGGCCACCTGCTGGTCGACCCGGATAAAAAGCTGAAAGAAGCGCTGGCACTGAAAGATGCCCTGGTGCTGCGCTGCGCCGGCCTGAGCCTGGCCGAAGCCAGTGGCAAGTTTGGCCCCGCCCTCAAGGTCACCTATTACGATGAGGATGGCACCGAGCTGCAGCAATGGTATGCTTTCGATCAGAAAGGTAATAAGGGGCGATTTTTTCTGGAGTTTGTACGGCCTCACTGGCCCGCTCCGGGCCTGGAGCCCGCGTTTGACTCGCTGGCCGAGGTGGTGGCCAGTGCCGAGCGTTTTCGCCACCCGGACTTTGTGATCGCCCGCCAGCACAAACGCCGCTGGCAGATAAAAGAAACCTTATTCGATTATCAGGGTCGGTTTCGTACTGCCCATTCATTATAAACAAAGAGTATTATGATCCGTTTTATCCTTGGCCTGACCGCCCTTGTGATGCATGTTTCTGTTGCTGCCAGCACGCCACCGGCCCATGGCCAGGCCGCCTGGCTGCTGGCCGATGCCAGCACAGGAAAAATCGAGTCCAGCCACAATGCCCAGCTGTTGTTAAAGCCCGCTTCAACCCAAAAGTTGATTACCACCCTGGCCGGCGCCCTGGCACTGGGGCCGGACTGGCGCTATCAAACCCAGGTGCGCTATCGCGGCAAGCTGCAAGGCGATAAACTGGTGGGCGACTTGCTGATCGATTTTGTCGGCGACCCCTCGTTGACCCGGGAGCAATTGCTCGCGCTGCTGAATCGTTCGGGCGTGCGCAGCGTTAGCGGTAATGTGCTGCTGAATCAACAGCGGTTTAGTGGCTATCACCGTGGTGATGGCTGGTCATGGAATGACTTGAGTGTGTGTTACACCTCCCCGGTGTCCGCCTTGATTCTGGATAGAAACTGCGTGCAGGGCGCCCTGTATGCGCGCTCGGGGCAACCGGCCCGGGCCACTGTGCCCGCTCATCAACCCGTCACGGTTAGCGCCCAGGTCGAGGTGCTGAGCCAGGCCGAGCAAAAACAGCAGTTTTGCTCGCTGGAGGTAGACATGACGCCGCCTAACCAATATCGCCTGACTGGCTGTATTGGCCCGCGCAAAGAGCCCTGGCCCCTGCGTTTTGCCATTCAGGATGTGGATGCCTGGGGCGAAGACTTAACCCGCTGGGCACTCAAGCAGGCCGGCATTCGCATCTCGGGGGGCATTAAGGCCAGCCATATCGCAGCGGCCGACTGGCCATCCCTGGCCAGCCATGGCTCCCCCACGCTGAAAGAGCTGAGCCGGAACATTCTGGAACATTCCGATAATCTCTATACCGACAGCCTGTTGCGCACCCTGGGAGCCGAGCACTTTCAGCAACCGGGCAGCTTTCGCAATGGCACTCAGGCGGTACGTGACATTTTGCTGCAACAAGCCAATATCGACCTGGGCCCCTCCTGGCTTGCCGATGGTTCTGGCTTGTCAGCCCATAACCTGGTGCGCGGCCAGGACTTGCTGGCCGTGCTGCTGGTCATGGCTCAAGACCCCCGCGCCAGCTGGCTGATGGAACTGTTACCGATAAGTGGTGAAACCGGTACCTTGCGTTATCGACGCAGCGTGCAAAACTCGGCCCTTAAAGGCAAGATCATGGCCAAAACCGGCACCATCGCCCATGTACAAAACCTGGCGGGCTTTATTGATACCGATACCGGACAACGTAAAGCCTTTGTGTTGCTGCAAAATGGCCTGTCGATCAGCCCCCGGCACGAACAGAACATCGCCGCCGGTCAGGGAGAGTGGCCCGCCCGACGCTTCGAGCGTGAATGGCTAGAGGCGGCGGTTTTTCAGCAAGCTCCCGGCAGTCAATAGGTGATGCCTATCAACAAGCCAAGAAATAACGATTTCTATTAGTCGTGCACCGTCTTTATACTGTGCCTTATCAACGAGTCAGGAGAGAGCTTATGTTTGCAGTGATTTTTGGTCGTCCCGGTTGCCCTTTTTGTGTTCGAGCTAAAGAGCTGGCAGAAAAGCTGACCGAAGAACGTGACGATTTCAACTACCGTTATATCGACATTCATGCCGAAGGCATTTCCAGAGAAGATCTGGAGAAAACCGTCGGCAAGCCGGTTGAAACCGTGCCACAGATTTTTCTCGATCAGGAGCATATCGGCGGTTACACCGAGTTTGAAGCCCACGCCAAGGCACATTTAGGCCTGTATCAGTAAAACGGTAAGGCGCGGCGGGTAAGGGGGAAGCGAAGACCAACAGCGCGACGCTTTACCCGCCATACCGGGCTGCTTCTGTGCAGTCCCCTCCACTCTTTACCTTCATCACTTCCCCTTCACACTTCATCACTGGTTACTTTTTTCTTCACAATCCACCGCTTACCCCTTTTCATCTTGTTCACAAAGTCTATCATGGTCGCTATCACTAGACTTTACCGGCCTGTGGCTCCCAAATGGCATCTTGCTGCGATGCGGGCATATTTCTGCCCCGGGCTGCTTGCCGCTCGGTGACAGCCCGGGCTGGCGCTTATTCCGAGGCCGTTTGCACTTATGTACTCCCTAGATAAATCCCACAAGCTGGACAACGTCTGCTATGACATCCGCGGTCCGGTTCACAAAGAAGCCCGCCGCCTGGAAGACGAAGGCCATCGCATTCTCAAGCTCAACATTGGCAACCCGGCCAGCTTCGGTTTCGACGCGCCGGAAGAGCTGCTCAAAGACGCCATAGTGAACATGCCCACCAGCCAGGGCTACTGCGAGTCTAAAGGCCTGTTTTCGGCCCGCAAGGCCGTCATGCAGTATTACCAGCAAAAGGGGCTGCGTACCTGCGATCTGGAAGACATCTACATTGGTAACGGCGTATCCGAGCTGATCGTGATGGCGATGCAGGCCTTGCTCAATAACGGCGACGAAATTCTGGTGCCGTCACCGGATTACCCGCTGTGGACGGCCGCCGTCACCCTGTCGGGCGGCAAGGCCGTGCATTATCAATGCGACGAGCAAGCCGACTGGTACCCGGATCTGGATGACATCAAGTCCAAAATCACCCCTCGCACCAAGGGCATAGTGCTGATCAACCCCAACAACCCCACCGGGGCCGTGTATGGCAGCGAGTTTTTGCTGGAGGTCATTGAAGTTGCACGCCAGAACAAGCTGATTATCTTTGCCGACGAAATTTACGACAAGATCTTGTATGACGATGTCGCCCACCATTCGGTGTGCACCCTGTGTGACGATGTGCTGGTGGCCACCTTCAACGGCTTGTCCAAGAGTTATCGGGCCGCCGGCTTTCGCCAGGGCTGGATGATGATCAGCGGGCCCAAACACCAGGCCAAAGGCTACATCGAAGGGCTGGAAATGCTGTCATCGATGCGGCTGTGCGCCAACGTGCCCATGCAGCACTGCATTCAGGCGGCCCTGGGCGGCTATCAAAGCATTAATGAGCTGGTGTTGCCCGGCGGTCGCTTGCGCCAGCAACGAGATCTGGCCTGGCAGCTGCTGAACGATATTCCCGGCGTGTATTGTGTTAAACCCAAGGGGGCGATTTATCTGTTCCCGCGGCTGGATCCCAAGGTCTACAACATCAAGGACGATCAAAAGATGGTGTACGACCTCTTGCTGCAAGAAAAGATGCTGATCGTACAGGGCACCGGCTTTAACTGGCCCACTCCGGATCACTTCCGCCTGGTTACCCTGCCCCGGGTCGAAGTGCTGGAAGATGCCATCGGCCGACTGGCCCGCTTCCTCAAGCATTACAGGCAGTAATGCCGAGTACCGTGTGAAGGGTGAAGAGAAAGCGTGAGGGGAACAAGTAAACCCTTCACGCCTCACACCTCACCCTTCACGCCTCCTCCTCCCTTCACACGCTCTTAAAGCAGAGGGCTCAACAGGTAGAAGAGGTTTTCCAGTACCCGCTGCCGCAAGGGGCGCTTGCGCCACACCAGCCAGGATACCGGCCTGGCATCGCTCAGGTAACCGTCGGCCAGCTGCAATAATTCCCCCATCGCCTGGCCATCGTCTATCAGCAGCGTCATCTCGAAGTTCAACCACAGGCTGCGCTTGTCCAGGTTCACCGTGCCCACCAGTGCAAACTGATGATCGACCAGCACACACTTGGTGTGCAGCAGACCGGCACCGTACAGGTGTATTTCCACTCCTGCCTGTAACAGCTCATCGAAGAAGGCGTTACAGGCATAGTTGACCATGCGGGAATCATTTTTAGCCGGCAATACCAGCTGCACCTCAACCCCCCGATCGGCCGCCGAACAGAGTGCAGCCACCAGCGGATCATCGGGGACGAAATAAGGGGTGATCAACACCAGTCGGCGCCGCGCCTGATAAATGGCGGTCAGCAGACTTTGCTGAATGGCATCGCCCCCCATAAAGGGGCCGGAAGGCAATAGCTGCAGTTTAAGCTGATTATCGAGGCAGCTGATGGGGTGATACTCCAGCTGCTCCAGCAACCGCTCTCCGGTTTCCATTTCCCAGTCCCAGACAAACAGCGACCAGAAGATCGGCACTATGGGCCCGCGAATGCGCAGCATGATATCGACCCATTGCCCCACACCGGCATGTTGCTTGAAGCAGGTGGGATCGACCAGGTTCATGGAGCCGGTGTAGGCAACATCATCGTCGATGACCACCAGCTTGCGGTGCATCCGCAAATCCTGACGTTCGAATAATATTCTGAACGCCCCCACTGGCAACACTTCTATCACCTTGACACCCGCGTCCCGCAGCCGACTTGGCCAGTGGCTGCGAAAGAAGTCGGCGCTGCCAACCGAGTCCAGCAACACCCGACAGTCGACGCCACGGCGGGCCGCCGCCATCAATTCAAAGGCTATATCATCGGCTCGTCCACCGGCATACCAGATATAGAACTCCAGATAGCAGGAGCTGCGTGCCGCTCGAATATCGTCCTGCAACGCCGTCAGAATATCGTCTGGTTGTTGTAACAGCGTCATGCCATTACCGCTCAGCATCGGCATGTTGAGCCTGGCCTTTACCAACTCATAAATGGGCCGGGCCGGTTCGCTGACATCAAACTTCTGGCCGGGAAAGCGGGCAACCAGCACGTTTATCCAGTCGGCGTAGGGGCGATACATGGCCTTGGCTCTGTCACCTCGCTTGCGGCCCAACCGGACTTCACCCAACAAAATATACGTGGCGACCCCCAGGATGGGAATGGCATAAATAAGCGCCAGCCAGGCCAGAGAGACCCCCACGGGGCGACGTTTCATGACGACCCTGAAGGTCACCCCGATCACCAGGCTGGTATGAATGGCAAATATCAGCCAGCCGAGCAGCGTAGAAAGATAATCACTCAAAAATACCTTGCTCCTTTAAAGCGGGACGGTGCAGACTAAACCCTAGATAAGGTACAGAAAATTCATGAATGGATACAGACCGATGAAAATTATAGTGTTTTTAATCGCATTTAGCATGAGCGCACTGACTGCGGCACAAACCCTGACGCTTACCGAACAGCAGCTCAATCGAGAGCTGAGCCAACAACTGGGTAAAGAGTTTCCCATTGGCCTGGGTCAATGGCTATCGGCGGCGGTGCAAATGCAGGATGTAAAAGTGGAGTTGGGCCGCCAGGCACCGGACAAGGCCAGGGTGCAGGGGCAGGCCTTGATTTCCGTTACTCAGGGGCAGCAGCATTATCGCTGGGACATCACGGGTGATTTCAGTGCCAGACCCCGCTATGACAGCGAACAGGGCGCGCTGTTTCTCGACGAGTTCGACCTGTTGAACTACAGTCTCAATCAAGCCAACAGCTCACCGCAGGCCAGCTTTATCCTGCCCATCTTGTTGCAGACAGTCACCAATTACCTGTCGCAATACCCGGTTTATACCCTGGATGAACAAGACCCGCTGCAGCGTCAGCTCAAAAACGAGGCGGTCAGCCTGGAGATCGCCCCCGGCCAGATATCGCTACGCGGCATTGAGTAGCCGGACAGAACTTGTCAGCTTGCTGTCCACAGGTGGGCTTCCAGCTCGGTGGCACGCATCGGCGGCGCCAGCAGCCGCCCCTGAACGCCATGACAGCCATGCTGGCGCAAAAACTGCCACTGTTCGTGGGTTTCCACCCCGCAAGCCACTACCTTGATATTCAGCGCGTCGGACAAGAGCAACAAGGAGCGAACAACGGACTGCTCAAACACGCTGCTCTGCGCCGAAAGCAGGCTGCGATCCAGCTTGATACCGTCGATGGGTAGCTGGTTGAACTTGCCAAAATTGAAACGGCCTCTCCCCACATTGTTCAGGTAAACCTGGATCCCCGCCGCTCTCAGCTTTTCCAATACCTCGCTGAGTGATTCGCTGCGACGCATTAAATAGTCGCTGCACAGCTCCAGTATGAAGTCGCCCGGATTCACCCCCTGTTGCTGCAGCAGTGCCATCATCGGCTCCACCTTCAGCTGTTCCAGCTCCAGCCCGCTGAGGTTGATGCTGATGCTCCCCTGCCAGTGCCAGCGTTGCTGCCAGTCACGTAGCTGTTGCGCCGCTTCAATAAAAACCCATTCGGCCAGGAGATACAGGGAGCCGGCAGCGCTGGCCGCCGACAAAAACTGATCCGGATACAAGACGCCCAGTTCGGGATGTTGCCAGCGTAACAAGGCCTCAATACTCAGCAGTTCAGTACCATCGCAAGACAACATCGGCTGATATTGCAAATAAAACTGTTTATCGGCAATGGCTTGCTGAAAGTCGGTGGTGAGTCGTTGCTGGGCTTGCAACTGGGCATGCTGCACCTGATCGAACAGGCAGATATTATTGGGGCTGTAGCGCTTGGCTTGATACATGGCGGTGTCGGCATAGCGCAGCAGACTTTCAATATCCTCGCCATGCTCGGGATAAAAGCTGATGCCGATACTGGCTCCGACCGTCAACTCGTAATTGCCTACCCGGACCGGTACTTTAAGCTGGCCGAGCAATTGTTCGGCCTTGCTCAGCAAACGGTCGTGAGACAGGGTGCCACGCCAAATCATCACAAACTCATCGCCACCGATGCGCGCCACCAACTCATTGGCATCGACCTGGGTCTGTAATCGCCTGGCCAGCTCTTTAAGCACCTGGTCGCCCACACCATGGCCGAAGTTATCGTTGATCGGTTTAAAGCGGTCCAGGTCGATAAACAGCAGCGCCAACCGCTCGTTTTTGACCAAGGTGGTCTTTAACTTGCCAAACCAGCTGAGCAAAAATGTCCGGTTCGCCGCGCCGGTCAGCGCATCATGGTGAGCGAGAAAACTGAGTCGCTCTTCCGACTGTCGTAACTGACTGACGTCATTCAGCACGCCAATGATGTGCTCGACGCGGCCCTGGCTATTCTTCACCAGAGACAACATCAACCAATGCGTTACCAGCTCGCCCTGGCGATTATAATGCTGCACTTCGCCCTGCCAGTGCTCCTGCTGTTGTAATCGTTGCCAGATGTCTCGGTAATAGCGCCGCCGGTGCAAGTTACCATTGATGTTGGTGATATGCTGATTATGCAGCTGGGCTTCATCCAGCTCGCAAAGATCACAAAACGCCGGGTTGACCTCGAGCACTCGACCACGGGCATCCATGATCACTATACCTTCTCGGATATACTGCATGATCTGCCGGGTCAGATTGAGTGACTTGGCGGCAAGCTCCCTCAGGCGGTCGCCACTGGCCTGATGCCAGGCGGTGGGAGCTGCCCATAACAAGTTACTGTGATCCATATTCGTGGTCTACTCGTTGAATGAATGGTATCCGCACATTTCGTTAATGGCTCTGTTGCTATTGAACGGCGACTGGCTTGCCGCGCCTGTTTTAAATTCTGCGTCATCATATAGACTCAAACGACAAATAAAAAGCCCACATTGCTGTGGGCTTTTTCATTATTAGAAGCAAGTTGCAAATTTAGCCGAGATTTTTCCGTGCATTACGGAAAATTCGCATCCAGCCGCCATCTTCACCCCAGCCATCCGGGTGCCAGGAGTTGGCCACGGTGCGGAACACGCGCTCTGGGTGGGGCATCATGATGGTGACCCGTCCATCCTGACTGCTCAGGCCGGTAATACCGTTGGCCGAGCCGTTGGGGTTAAACGGATAACGCTCTGTTGCCTGACCGTGATGATCCACGAAGCGCAGCGCCACAGTGCCACTGGCTTCAATGGCATTGATATCCGCATTCAGGGTTTGTACCTGACCTTCACCATGAGAGACCGCGATAGGCAGGCGTGAACCGGCCATGCCGGACAGGAACAGGCTGGGCGACTCTTGAACTTCCACCAGGCTGAAGCGGGCTTCAAAGCGCTCCGAGCGGTTGCGGACAAAGTCCGGCCAGTGCGCCGCACCCGGGATCAAGTCGCGCAGCTGCGATAGCATCTGGCAACCGTTACAGACGCCCAGGGCAAAGCTGTCTTCACGGGCGAAGAAGGCTTCAAACTGCGCACGCAACGCCTCGTTAAACAGCACCGACTTGGCCCAGCCACCGCCGGCACCCAAGACGTCACCGTAAGAAAAGCCACCACAGGCGACCATACCGGCAAATTCATCCAACCGGTAACGGCCACTTTGCAAATCGCTCATGTGCACGTCTACCGCCGCAAATCCGGCGCGGTCGAAGGCGGCGGCCATTTCCACATGGGAGTTGACGCCCTGCTCGCGCAGGATGGCCATGCGCGGATGCACGCCTTTGGCAATAAAGGGCGCGGCTATGTCTTCTTTGGGATCGAAGCTGAGCGCAACCGATAATCCGGGATTGTCGGCTTCCAGCTTGGCCGCATATTCGGCCTCGGCACACTCGGGGTTGTCGCGCAGCGCCTGCATCTGGTAGCTGGTTTCAGACCAGAGACGGCGCAGCTCGGTGCGGGATTCCATATAGACTTCTTTGCCGGCAAAGAAGAAACGCAGCTGATCGTCCTGGTTTGGCTTGCCAATCACATGGCTGCACGCAGCCAGGCCATGTCCGGCCAGACAGGTCAGCACCGCTTCCTTATCTTCCTGTCGTACCTGCAGTACCGCGCCCAGCTCTTCGTTGAACAACACGGCCAGGTGGTCGGCACCCAGCAGGTCGAGTTCGATATCCAGACCGGTATTGCCGGCGAATGCCATTTCCGCCAGGGTGGCAAACAAACCGCCATCGCCCTTGTCGTGATAGGCCAGCAGTTTCTTATCGGCTACCAGCGTCTGCATGGCATAGAAGAAGTTTTTCAGCTGCGCCGGGCTATCCAGGTCGGCCGGTACATCACCCAGCTGGCGATAGACCTGAGCCAGAGCCGAGGCACCCAGGCGATTTTTACCGTTACCCAGGTCCACCAGGATCAGATTGGTGTCACCCTGATCACAACGCAACCAGGGGGTAACCGTATCCCGCACATCCTCTACGCGGGCAAAGGCGGTGATCACCAGTGACAGAGGCGCCGTCACCGACTTGTCTTCACCGTTTTCCTGCCAGCTGGTTTTCATCGACATGGAGTCTTTGCCCACCGGAATGGTCAGTTCCAGCTCGGGGCAGAGTTCTTCACCCACCGCCTTGACCGCTTCATACAAGCCGGCGTCTTCGCCCGGGTGGCCAGCAGCCGCCATCCAGTTGGCAGACAGTTTAATGTGCTTGAGCTCGCCAATATTGGTGGCGGCAATATTGGTAATGGCTTCGGCGACCGCCAGTCGTGCCGAGGCGGCATAGTCCAGCAGGGCAACCGGCGTGCGCTCACCCATCGACATGGCTTCACCGGCATAGGTGTCGAAGGCCGCGGCCGTCACGGCACAGTCGGCAACGGGCACCTGCCAGGGGCCGACCATTTGGTCCCGCGCCACCAGTCCGGTAACGCTTCTGTCACCTATGGTGATCAGGAAACCTTTATCGGCAACCGTGGGCAGCGTCATCACGCGCTCGGCGGCGTCTTTCAGATCGACACCCTCTAGATTCAGCGCCGGGCTCTGGTGTTGCGCGGTCGTCGCGTCACGCTGCATCTTGGGCGCTTTGCCCAGCAGTACTTCCAGCGGCATGTCTATCGGCTGGTTGTCGAAGTGGCTGTCGTTCAGGCTCAGGTGGGGTTCGGCGGTGGCTTCACCAATCACGGCAAAGGGCGCGCGTTCACGACGACAGATGGCTTCAAACTCGGCCAAGCGATCGTTGGCCACCGACATCACGTATCGCTCTTGCGACTCGTTACACCAGATTTGCAGCGGGCTCATGCCCGGCTCATCGTTGGGAATATCACGCAGCTCGAAGCGGCCGCCCCGGCCACCGTCGCTGACCAGCTCCGGCATGGCGTTGGACAAACCGCCCGCGCCGACATCGTGAATAAACTGGATGGGGTTGTTGTCGCCCATGGCCCAGCAACGGTCGATGACTTCCTGACAGCGGCGTTCCATTTCCGGGTTGTCACGCTGTACGGAGGCAAAGTCCAGATCTTCACAGGACTGGCCAGAGGTCATGCTGGAAGCGGCACCGCCCCCCAGACCTATGTTCATGGCAGGGCCACCCAATACAATCAGCTTGGCGCCGACGGTGATCTCGCCTTTTTGCACGTGCTCGCCACGAATATTGCCCAGGCCACCGGCCAGCATGATGGGCTTGTGATAGCCGCGCACTTCTTCGCCGTTGAAGCTGGAGACTTTCTCTTCAAAGGTACGGAAGTAACCCAGCAGCGCAGGACGCCCAAACTCGTTGTTGAAGGCAGCGCCCCCCAGCGGACCATCGATCATGATATCCAGGGCGCTGACGATGCGCTCGGGCTTGCCGAAGTCGTGCTCCCAGGGGCGCGGGTAGCCCGGGATTTTCAGGTTGGAGACACTGAAACCGACCAGGCCGGCTTTCGGCTTGGAACCCCGCCCGGTGGCGCCTTCATCGCGGATTTCGCCGCCGGAGCCGGTAGCAGCCCCCGCATAAGGGGAGATAGCGGTTGGGTGGTTGTGCGTTTCCACCTTCATCAGGATATGAATATCTTCTTGGTGATAGCGATATTCGCCGGACTCGGGGCTGGCAAAGAAGCGCCCCGCTGCCGAGCCACTCATGACGGCGGCGTTGTCTTTATAGGCAGATAACACATGCTCCGGCACCTGCTCATGGGTGTTTTTGATCATCTTGAACAGCGACTTGGGCTGCTCTACGCCGTCTATGGTCCAGTCGGCGTTAAAGATCTTGTGGCGACAATGCTCGGAGTTGGCCTGGGCGAACATGTACAGTTCGATATCGTTGGGGTTACGACCCAATCCGGTAAAGCCGTCATACAGATAATCGATTTCATCTTCTGCCAGTGCCAGTCCCAGGCGCTGATTCGCCTCGACGAGAGCGTCACGACCGCCGGCCAAAATATCCACCACAGCCACCGGAGCCGGCTCGGCCTCGGCAAACAAACAGCTGGCGTGTTCCAGTTCATTCAGCGTGATCTCGGTCATGCGGTCAAACAGCATGGCCTTGATGGCCTCAAGCTCGGCATCGGTAGGGGTACGCTCGAAGCTCAGGTAGTAGCTGATACCCCGCTCAATGCGTTTTACCTGACTCAGGCCGCAGTTGCGTGCAATATCGGTGGCTTTGGTCGACCAGGGTGATAGTGTGCCCGGACGGGGCGTAACCAATACCAGCAGGCTGTCTTGAGGTGGCGTAATGCCCTGGGCCGGGCTGTCGAGTAACCGGCTTAAGGTGTCTACTCCATCGGCCTCGAGGGTGGCGCTCAGGGAAACAAAATGTACGTATTCGGTTGCAATGGCAGTCAGTGGCAAGTTCTGTTGCTGAGCCTGGCGAACCAGGGCTTGAGTTCTGAAACCAGATAAGGCTGGTGAGCCTCTCAGTATTTCCATAATGGCAATTCTCAAAGCGTGAGTGAATGGGGGGTAGAGAAGTTGACGGTATTATAGGTTTCCCCCCCTGCTCTGTCGACGTTCATTTAAGTACACCCCGCTTGCTGAGCCGACAACACGACACCAGGCGTCTGTAGATGCATCTTTCCTGGCGTTCCCGACAAGCGAAGACATGCCATAAAAAGCCGACAATCGTGTCCCGGCTGACGATGCCTGCAACATCTGCTATAAAATGACGACTGCCTGAAATGAGGATCTGCCCTTGCACCTGATAATATTGCTGCTTAAACCTTTAATGCTATTGAGCCTGCTGGCCGTCAGCGGTTGCAGGCTTGACGCGGGTACCCCTCCCCAGCTCAAGCAGATAACAGATCGTGGCGTGCTGCGCGTGGGAACCTTGTATCACCCGCTGCATTATTTTTTGCGCGATGGCCAGGAAGAAGGTCTGGACTATGAACTGGCACAACAGTTTGCCGACTCGCTCTCGGTCACGCTGCACATGGTACCCGCTTACAGCCTGAACGAGCTGTTTGCACTGCTGGATAGTGGAAAAGTGGACATGCTCGCTGCCGGCATGATCAGCACGGAACAACGACGCCAGCAATACCGCTTTGGCCCGGGCTACTATCACATTGAGCAGACCCTGGTTTATCGCAAAGGCACAGCCCGCCCCAAGAGCCCGACCGAGATAAAGGGCAATGTATGGGTACTGGCCGGCTCCAGCCAGGCCGAGTGGTTATATCAGCTGCAGCAGGAGTTGCCCGAACTACAGTGGGAAACCCGCCGCGACACCGATGCAGAAGATCTGTTGCGCCAAGTCGCGGAAGGCAAGGCAGATTACACCCTGGTGGCCGATATTCTGCTGGCCAGAACACAGCGTTACTACCCTAACATTCAAGCCGCCTTTACCCTGGGGGAGCCGCAGCCGGTGGCCTGGATGCTGGCCAGAAACGATGACGATACGCTACTGGCCGGCATGCTGGACTTTTTTAACCAGCAACATGACAGCGGACAGCTGGCCCGCCTGCATGAAAAATACTTTGGCCATGTGCAAAGCTTTGACTATGTCGATACCCGCACTTTTTTACAACGCCTAGACAAGCTGCTGCCGCAATATCGCCCACTGTTCGAGCGCCATGCCGGCGAGCTGGACTGGCGGCTGCTGGCAGCAATCAGCTACCAGGAGTCGCACTGGGATCCACAGGCCAAATCCTATACCGGGGTGCGTGGCATGATGATGCTGACCGAAGACACGGCCGCCGAGGTAGGGGTAACCAATCGCCTGGATCCGGAGCAAAGTATTCGCGGTGGAGCTCAGTATCTGACCTCGATTCTGGGACGTCTGCCCGCCTCCATTCCCGATGACGAACGTATCTGGTTTGCACTGGCCGCCTATAACATAGGTCTGGGCCATGTACTGGATGTGCGCCGCCTCACCCGACTCCGTCAACAGGATCCCGACTCCTGGACTCAAGTTAAAGCCAACCTGCCACTGTTGCACCAGCCCCACTGGTACCGACAAACCCGTTACGGCTACGCCAGAGGCCGCGAAACCAAACAGTTCGTTAACAATATTCGCCAGTATTATCAGAGCTTGCAGTGGCAGGACAATACGCGCACGGATACCGGCCTGACCGCACAGCACGAGAGCCTGCATGCAGATTCTGATATTTAACAAAAATGTTACTTTACCCGAGCCGCACAAGCTGGTATTTAATTATTACTGCTGCTTTTTTCGCGGCGGGCAGATGAGGGTCTGTCGACCCGAATAGCCACCACAACAGTAACGAAGGAATCCTATGCTGAAACGAAGACGCCCTTTATTGAAACAGCGCAAAGCCGCCACCTGGTCCCCTCGCCGAAAGATTCTGATGCAGGACGTACGGCGCAAAATACTGCGCCGTAACAATGCCTATTTTCTGGCCGAGCAGGCCGCTCTTGAATCCGCGCGCTAACACCGCCCGGGAAGACTCAGCCTTGACGGGGTAATGCGCTACAGCGCAGCACGTCGCTCGGCAAAAAGTTGCCCTCAGAAAAACAGATTAACGTACCGTGATAACCCCGCACTTGGCACTGTGGCTCACCTTGTGCGACACACTGCCCATCATCAGCCCCGACAGGTTCCCCAAACCCCGGCACCCCATCACAATCACATCGGCACCCAGCTTCTCGGCTTCGTGAATAATGGCACGGGCCGGCTCGCCACGAACGACATGAGTCTGAACCCGGGTGACCCCCAGCTCTCCCGCTTCAAGTGCCGCACGCTTCACTATTTTATTGCCGGTTTTTTCCAGCTCTTCCGGGCTATCTTTCATGGCGATAGCCCCCATGCCCCAGATCAGGATAGCCGGATGCGACAGCACCTCTGGTGCATGTACTATATGCAACTGGGCCTCATCAGCCCGGGCCAGGCGACATGCCAGCATGAGCGCTTTTTCCGCTTGTTCAGAGCCATCAACCGCAACCAGTAACGACTTGTACATATGCTCCTCCACACCTTAAAACCGATAGCGAGAGCTACACTGCATTCCTCTTAATCTTAGACGATTAACAACGGAAAGCTGGAAGAAAGGCTCAAAGCTGAAATCTGTAGGGGCGAAATGATTTTTCACTCCTCACGCACCTAATAAAAACGCCGGCTGGGCCGGCGTTCTGGTTGATTACTTTTTCTTGTTGAAGCGCATCATGCGCTTGCGCTTGCGCATCTGGGTTTCGGTCAACTTGTTCTTGATGCCCTCGTACGGGTTCTCCCCTTCGTTGAACTCCACACGAATGGGCGTGCCCATGACCTGCAGCGAACGACGGAAATAGTTGATCAGGTATCGCTTGTACGACTCGGGCAAGTCTTTCACCTGATTACCATGCACTATGATGCGGGGCGGGTTATAACCGCCCGCATGGGCATATTTCAGCTTGACCCGTCGGCCGCGTACCAGAGGCGGCTGATGATCGTCCTGGGCCATCATCATGATGCGGGTCAGCATGGAGGTATTCACCCGCTTGGTCGCTGACTCGTAGGCTTCGGTAACCGAGCCAAACAGATTGCCAACACCACTGCCGTGCAAGGCGGAAATAAAGTGCAGACGGGCAAAGTCGATAAAGCCCAGGCGACGATCCAGCTCGCGCTTGATGTCTTCCTTAACATCCTCTTTCAGGCCGTCCCACTTGTTGACTGCCAGCACGATACTGCGACCCGCATTGAGTACAAAGCCCAACAGGCTCAGGTCCTGATCGGAAATCCCCTCCTGGGCATCCAGCACCAGCAGCACCACGTTGGCATCTTCGATGGCTTTGAGGGTCTTGATAACCGAAAACTTTTCCACGGTTTCATGTACCCGGCCACGGCGACGCACGCCGGCGGTATCAATCAGGATATAGTCCTGCTCATCCCGGCGCATGGGAATGTAAATGGAATCCCGGGTGGTGCCTGGCATGTCGTACACCACCACCCTGTCTTCACCCAGAATGCGGTTGGTCAGCGTGGATTTCCCCACGTTGGGCCGGCCGACTATCGCCAGCTTGATGGGCAGGTCCTTGAACTGCTGTGCGTCTTCTTCGTCAGCCTGATCCATGGCTTCCAGCATGTCCTGCAGCTGATCTTCATCCAGATGATCAAAATCGAACTCACCCGACTCAGGTGTCTCACCTAACTCGGCATCTTCGGCGGCAGCCAGTTTTTCCTGCTCGGCGGCCAGCTCTTCCAGTTGAGGGGCCAATGCGGTTTCCAGCAGGCTGAGTACGCCACGGCCATGGGTGGCGGCAATGGGGTAGACTTCTCCCAGACCCAGCTGATAAAACTCGCTGACGGCCGAATCGGCATCGATGCCATCGGTTTTGTTCACCACCAGCAAGGTTTGTTTCTGGCAACGACGCAGGTGAGCGGCAATCGCTTCATCGGCCGAGCTCAATCCGGCTCGACCATCGACCATAAACAGCACTACATCGGCTTCATCGATAGCAGCCAATGACTGTGCCGCCATTTTCAGTTCTATACCTTCTTCGGTGCCGTCGATACCGCCGGTATCGACCACGATAAATTCCAGCTCGCCAATTTTGGCCTGGCCATACTTACGATCTCGGGTCAAACCGGGAAAGTTTGCCACCAAAGCGTCTCGGGTTCGGGTCAAGCGGTTGAATAGAGTGGATTTGCCCACGTTGGGGCGGCCCACCAGAGCCACTACTGGCATCATAAAATCAGTCTCCAAAAAACAATAACGGCTCCTGATCGTGGATCAGGAGCCGGTGGTGTACTTATGCCGGGATCAGGGCTGGCCTATGGCCACCAGATCGCCGCTACGGCTTTGCACATAAAGCGTATCGCCAACCACCAAAGGCGCTATATACAACCCTTTGCTGTCGATGCGCTGCAGTGATTCAAGCACGCCACTCTGGCGGTCGAACCAATACAGATAACCTTGTGCATCACCTGCCACCAGATAATCACCGAACACCGCCGACGCGGTTAGCTGACGATTTTCCAGCTCGGTATTCGACCATACTTCCATACCACTGCGCGCATCCACCGCAAACAAATGGCTGCGGCTATCGCTGATATAGAGCAGGCGTCCGTCGGTACTCAGATCCTGAGAGCCCTGGTACTGGCGCTTCCACAATTCTTGCCCCGAAATCAACTGATGAGCAGTTAGCTGACCATTATAAGCGATAGTGAAGAGAATATCGCCCAAAATCACCGGTTTGGCGGCTACATCCACCATGCGCTCCAGCTCGGTCGCCCCACGAGGGCTGGCAATACGGGTATCTCGCACCGGCTGGCCATTTTGCAACAAGGCCACCCCAAGACGCCCGTCGGCCCGGCCATAGAGCACGGCGCCGCCCACGGTTACCGGAGTGGCCATGCTGCGCAGGGTCAGGCTGGGCTGTTCATTACGCAGCTGCCATTGCAGCTCGCCACTGGTCGAGTCCAGAGCCACCAGATTGCCGGCACTGGTGTGTACCACCACCTTGCCCTCGTCGACGGCAGGAGCGGCCAGCACTTCTCCGGGGACTTCCCGGGTCCACAGCAGCTCACCGTCAGACTGGGCAACCGCATACACCAGGCCGTTTTCGGAGCCAAAATACAGGTTGCCATAAGCCGCGGTCAAACCGCCGGAAATACGGGGGCTGCGCTGATTGTCATTGATAGCCAGTTTATCCAGACGCTGCAGCCACTGGCGCTTGCCGCTGTTGCGATCATAGGCAGCCAGTACCCCGTCCCGCGACGCGGCAAAAATACGCTCCCCTTCGACAACCGGTGTCAATTGAGAGTAAAAGTCGCCGACGCCCTTACCCACAGTGGCCGACCAGCGCGCTTTGGCATTCAGGGTATCATCGACATCGGGTAAGGGGCTCACCTGAACCAGGTCCGACGGACTGGAGCAGGCGCTCAAGCCCAGCGCCAGCACCAGGGGTAACAAGGACCATTGTTTGCGCATGCTCATGCTTCCTTACCCACTTCGGTGGTGATGGCCAGATTATCCAGCTTCAGTCGCAGGCTCGGATTATCGGTTAACCCTCCTGCATCCCGGGCGGCGCGATACGCGTCCCTCGCATCCCCCTGCTTGTCCTGGGCCATGTATAAATCACCCTGAACTTCACTGCGCTGAGCGGCAAAGGCATCGGCACTAATATTGTTCAGGTGAGTCTGGGCTTCGTCTGTCTTGTCCTGTGCCAGCAGCACCCGAGCCAGACGCAGGCGAATGGTATCGCTCAGGGTCACGTCTTTGCTGCCTTCGAGTGCCAGCTCCAGCTGCTGCTGCGCCAGCGGCAACTGGTTGGCTTTTACCGCTTCAGCCGCCAGCAGTAGTGCGGCCAGCTCACCATAATTATTACCCTTGTTCTGCTCGACAAAATCTGCGGCAGCAGCAAAGGCATCGGGGCCCTTGCTCACCAGATCGCTGCTAATGGCAGCAAAGTGCTCGGCACCGGCGGCGCGGGTTTCCAACTGATGATCCTGATAATAACGCCAGCCAAACAGACCACCCAGACCAATCACGGCCCCCAGCAATATCGACTTGCCATACTCGGCCCACCAGCGTTTGAGCGTTTCTATCTGCTGTTCTTCCGTGCTATTAAATTCCACTCAGACCACCTTTTTCAGCTGTTCAATCATGTCATTAATTGCCAGAGTCTGTTGCTCGCCCTGACCACGTAAATATTTAACCGTCACCTCACCCCGGGCGATCTCGTCTTCGCCCAGGATCAGCGCCATGCCGGCACCGCTCTTGTCGGCCCGCTTCAGCTGTTTCTTGAAATTACCGCCACCACAGTGACTCATGACGCTCAAGCCGGGTACCTGATCACGCAGCTGTTCGGCAAGCGCAAACCCCGCCACCTGGCTGGCTTCACCCATCATGGCAATATACACATCTGCCAGGGCCGGCTGAGCTGCTACCTTGTCGAGGGTTTCCAGCAGCAGTACCAGTCGCTCCATACCCATGGCAAAACCCACGGCAGGCGTGGCCTGGCCACCCAACTGTTCTACCAGACCATCGTAACGACCACCGCCACAGACGGTACCCTGGGCACCCAGGCTGTCGGTGACCCACTCGAAGACCGTCAGGTTGTAGTAGTCCAGGCCCCGTACCAGGCGCGGGTTGATTTCGAAGGCGATGCCCGCCGCCGTCAGCAAGTCAGTCAGGCCGGTAAAGTGCGCCCGGGTTTGCTCGCCAAAGTAATCACTCAGCACCGGAGCATCCTGCAGCAGGGCCTGTACCTGGGGATTTTTGCTGTCGAGTACCCGCAACGGATTGGTATACAAACGGCGCTGGCTGTCTTCATCCAGCTGGTCGTGATACTGCTCCAGATAAGTGATGAGTGCCTGACGGTACTCGGCGCGCTCTTCGGGCTGGCCCAGGCTGTTCAGCTGCAGGGTAAGATGTTCGCTCACTCCCAGCTGGCGCCATAACCGGGCGGTCAGCATGATCAGCTCGGCGTCGATGTCCGGGCCCTGCAGGCCAAACACCTCTACCCCAAACTGATGAAACTGGCGATAACGGCCTTTTTGCGGGCGCTCGTAGCGAAACATGGGGCCCATGTACCACATACGGCGTTCCTGATTGTACAGCAGGCCATGCTCGATGCCGGCACGCACACAACCGGCGGTGCCTTCGGGGCGCAGGGTCATGCTGTCGCCATTGCGATCATCAAAACTGTACATCTCTTTTTCGACCACATCGGTCACTTCGCCGATGGCGCGCCGAAACAGGCCGGTCGATTCCATGATCGGCATCCGCACCTCGGCATAGCCATAGCCCTGCATCAGGTTGCGTAATACCGCTTCGGCTTGTTGCCAGGCCGGAGTCTGTTCCGGCAGGCAGTCATTCATTCCACGAATTGCTTGAATCTGTTTGGCCACGAAAATATCTCTATGTTTAACGGCTTAAAATAATCAGTAAGGCTTACTGCCTAACACGAATGGCATCAAGACCCGGTATCAGTCTTTGTCCTGCACCGGAATGCGGGCCTTGGGGTCCATCATGGCCACCTTGGCGCGAATGCGGCTTTCCAGCGTGTCGACCAGAGTGAGGTTATCCAGCCTGCCCACGCGCTCGCCGTCATCGTACAGTGCACTCTTGCGCTGGGCGCCGGCCAGTCCCAGATCGGAGATCAGCGCTTCGCCGGGGCCATTGACCACACAGCCAATAATGGACACGTCCATGGGCACCACGATATCTTCAAGACGGCTTTCCAGCTCGTTGACCGTGCTGATCACATCGAACTCCTGACGCGAGCAGGAGGGACAGGCGATAAAGTTGATGCCGCGGGAGCGAATGCGCAACGATTTGAGAATATCGAAGCCCACTTTGATTTCTTCTACCGGATCGGCGGCCAGAGAAATACGCAGTGTGTCACCAATGCCCTCGGCCAACAGCATACCCAGACCAATGGCAGATTTAACCGCCCCGGCGCGAAAGCCACCGGCTTCGGTAATGCCCAGGTGCAGAGGCTGCTCAATCTGGCGAGCCAGCTCTCGATAGGCACCGACTGCCAGAAACACATCGGACGCCTTGACGCTGACCTTGAACTGGTCAAAGTTCAGCCGGTCGAGAATATCGACGTGTCGCAGCGCCGACTCCACCAGGGCGGCCGGCGTGGGTTCACCGTACTTTTCCTGCAGATCCTTTTCCAGCGAGCCGCCATTCACACCAATACGAATGGGAATGCCCTTATCGCGTGCGCAATCGACCACGGCACGCACCCGGTCTTCCCGGCCTATGTTGCCCGGGTTGATGCGCAGGCAGTCGGCACCGTATTCGGCCACCTGCAGGGCAATACGATAATCAAAATGAATGTCGGCGACCAGCGGCATGCGGGTACCGGCGCGAATCAGCTTGAAGGCTTCTGCCGCTTCCATGGTAGGAACCGAGACCCGCACTATGTCGGCCCCCGCTTTCTCTACCGCCCGGATCTGGGCCAGCGTCGCCTCGACATCGGTCGTCAGCGTATTGGTCATGGTCTGTACACTGATGGGGGCATCGCCTCCTACCAGCACGGAACCAACGCGGATTTGTTTGGATTGACGACGAACGATGGGAGAGTCATGTAAGGACATTATTTACTCTTGCTTTAATCAGGTTTTTGGAACTGTCAGTCGGGCGGCCCGACCGGCGCTAAAGGAGGACAAGTCCACCTTTTGGTTCATGTACTCGACGCTGGCGGCACCAGGCACGCCCAGGATCAGGCGAAACGGAGGTTCGCCTTCGAGGGAGAGCGTCTGCTGGGCCTTCTTCAAGCCCTCACTGAGCACCTGGCCACGACTGTCGGTCACTTTTATCCAGCAATCATCGGTAAAGCTCATGGTCAGTAAGCGGGGGTTGGCGACTGGCTCGGGAGCGGGCTCGGGCTGTGGCTCAGGCTCGGCTGCCAGAGCCGGCTCGACACTGTCGCTTTCAATTGGTGCTATATTGGCATCCTCATTGGCGATGGGAGCCGGCATGGGTTCCAACGGCGCCAACTCGCCGGATTCCTGGCTTAACGCCGGTGACGGCTCGGGCTGTGCCAGGGTATCTTCCAGCGGCGCGCCTTGTTCGCTGATCGGCGCCAGGTCGTGGCCCATTTGCTGGGCACCACCATCCTGCCACCACCAGTAAACCAGTGAGGCCACCAGACCCGTGAATACCAGCCAGCTGATGCGTTTCAGCCATTTGTCACTCGCTTGCTGGCGGGTCTTTTTCGAGAAGCTTTTCATGGGGATATCGGTGGGGGCTTGCGCAACGCTCATGGCATCGAATGCCGCGACCGCCTGAGCTTCGGGTACTCCCACCACCTTGGCATAGGCTTTCACGTAGCCTCGTAAAAAGGTGAGTGCAACCCCGGCCTTGTGATGATCGTTATCGATAGCCTCGATAACCGCTACGCGCAGGTTGAGCCTGCGGGCGACCTCGGCCTGAGTCCAGCCTTTGGCTTCACGGCTTTTACGCAACAGGGCACCAGGCCCAGACGTAACTAGGGGTTCAGCCTGTGGCTGTGAATCTGCTTCATTTATACTCATTTAATAACAATCGCCTAGCCTGTTCTGAATCTGGGAATAAGCGTATCGGGTTAACACCGGCCTGTTTAGCCTGGTCCTCATGACCTGATGTTGCTGCCGTACGCACTGTTAACCATAAACGTTGTGGCTGGGTGTGTGCCGCTGGTGATAACAGGCAGCATGCTCCAGCACATGCCCATTATCGTTAACATTGTCAGGTGACACCACTGCCTTCTAAACCCTGACAGCCAGTTCGCCAAAACGTTCCGGCACATCACGAAAATGTCGCCTTGGGCTAACCGGACGTCAGCTGCCATAAAGAGTATGGCACTCGCTCGACAATCTGGTTGCCTTATCATCACGCCCTCAACGCTGGGTGACAACAAACAAAGGCTCACATTTCTTTGTTTAACTCAATTGGCTCTTAAACCATGGTGACGGAGATATTTTGTTCCTGCATCATCCGTTTTTTCATGGTGCGCTTGGTGCGATCGATGACATCGCCCACCAGCTGGCCACAGGCGGCATCGATGTCGTCGCCTCGGGTTTTGCGAATAGTGACCGTATTACCGTATTGCATCAGTACCTTGTTAAAGCGATCGATACGGCTGTTGCTCGGCTTTCCATAATCGTTGCCCGGGAAGGGATTGAACGGGATCAGGTTGATCTTGCAAGGCAGGTCTTTCAATAATTCGGCCAGCTCGTGGGCATGCTGCATATCGTCGTTCACATGATCGAGCAATACATACTCTATGGTCACCTTGCCGTTATTGGCATTGGACTTGGAGATGTAGTTGCGCACGCTCTCGAGCAGGGTGGCGATGTTGTATTTGTCGTTGATCGGCATGATGCGGGAGCGCAGCTCGTCATTTGGCGCATGGAGCGAGACCGCCAGTGCCACGTCAATCATGTCGCCCATTTTATCCAGTGCCGGCACCACACCGGACGTAGACAGGGTCACGCGACGCTTCGACAGCCCGAAACCGAAGTCTTCCAGCATCAGGCGCATGGCCGGTACGACATTGTTCAGGTTAAGCAGCGGCTCCCCCATGCCCATCATCACCACATTGGTAATGGGTTTGCGGCCAGAGTCACGGACAAAGCCGACCCGACTGGCGGCTCGCCATACCTGGCCAATTATTTCCGACACCTTGAGGTTACGGTTAAAGCCCTGCTGCGCCGTGGAGCAGAATTTACAGTCCAGCGCACAGCCTACCTGAGAAGAGACACACAGGGTGGCACGGTCGCCGTCGGGAATATAAACGGTTTCTACTTCCTGGTCGCCCACCTGCATGGCCCATTTGATGGTGCCATCGTCCGATATTTTCTCGACGGTAATGTCGGGGGCGCGGATCTCCGCTTTTTGCTGCAACTTGGCACGCAACACCTTGTTGATGTTGGTCATCTGCTCAAAGTCGTCACAACCGAAGTGATAGATCCATTTCATCACCTGATCGGCACGGAACGGTTTTTCGCCCATCTCGTTAAAGAAGGCTCGCATGCCGTCACGATCCAGATCCAGCAGGTTTACTTTAGTTTCACTCATTTCGGTTGCCTCACGCTTACTGACCAGAGCCCACAAGGGCGCGAAATTGTACAGAATTTAGCGATCGCTTGCCAGCAATACTATGCAAGCCGCTGGCTATAAGTCGTCAGCACGGGGCATGTTTTTCCCTTCATGCTTTACGCCTTACGCCTTACGCCTTACGCCTTACGCCTTACGCCTTACGCCTTACGCCTTACGCCTTACGCCTTACGCCTTACGATTTTCTTCACACCCCACGCCCTGTTCACAGCCCCATCGCATATTTCATGACGCGTTTCTTCAGCGGTCCGCTGTGCTCGGCGGCTTTCAGGCCCAGGTTGCGTAATACCTTGAGCGGCAGATGGTTATTGCTGAAGGTGTGATAACAGAGATCCATGGCCGTCTGCATCAGCAGGTTGTCGGGCCGACGACTGCGCTGATAACGGGCCAGACGCTCGGGAGCGGCAAAGTCCAGTCTGGCCTCAAGCCCCTGGTGGATCAGCTCGCTTAAACGCGCCACATCCTTGAAGCCCAGGTTGACCCCCTGCCCCGCCAGCGGGTTAATGGTGTGGGCCGCATCGCCCAGCAGCACCACGGCCCCCTTTACATACTGGTTGGCGTGACGACGGCGCAGCGCGAAGCTGCCTTTGTTCAACACCGAAAGGTTGCTCATCCGCGGGGGAAAGTGTGCCTTGACCTGTTCGGCCAGAGCGGTATTGTCCAGCGCCGTCAGCGCTTTAATACGAGCCTTTTGGTCATACCAGACCAAAGAACCCTGCCGTGGTCCCATGGGCAAAAATGCCCGGGGGCCGCTGGCCGTAAAATGCTGCCAGGTGGTGTCCGACTCCAGATCGTCGGCTTCTATTCCGATCAACATGCAGTGCTGGTCGTAATCCCAGGCCGTGACACCAATGCCGGCCAACTGGCGCGTGAGTGACTCGCCACCGTCACAGGCCAGCACCAGCCTGGCCTGCAAACGCTGCCCCTCGGTCAGGGTCAGCTCGGCACCGGCATCGGTTTGCTGCAAGGCATTCAAGCCGTTGGGGCAGTCGAGCCGTACATTGGGCCACAGCGCCAACGCCTGCCACAAACCGGATTGAATAATGCGGTTTTCAATCATGTAGCCCAGATAGTCGCTTCCCAGCTCCCCGGCATCAAACCGGGTATGAAACCCCTGCCACTCACAGGCTTCCAGGCGTTGATAGGGCCAGGCCCGCATGGCCAGAATATGCGGCCAGGCCTCCGCTTGTTGCAACAGGCGCACCGAGGCGGCACTCAGCGCCGACACCCGCAGATCGGGGGCCTGTTCGGCGGCAAACGCCTCGGGCGCTCTGGCCTCTATCACTCGAATATTCAGGCCCGTTGGCGCCAGCAAGGCCGCAGCCAGGGCGCCGACCATACCGCCGCCTACAATAGCAATATCACAATGTTCCATGGCTAACCTCGCGATTTTTCGACCATTCTACCGCAAATGGTGCGCTATTTCGGCGAGAATCTGTTGTTGTTAACCCGGTCGGCAATCTGGATATTATCTGGTCACTGGCGCTTTAAGAGAGTAGAATCCAACACCTGATCCCATGTCCCCTTGCCGTGATTTAAAGAGTGCCATGAGCAAAAAACTTCATATTAAAACCTGGGGCTGTCAGATGAATGAATACGATTCATCCAAGATGGCCGATCTGCTGGACGCCACCCATGGCTACGAGCTGACCGAAGACCCCGAGCAAGCCGACGTGCTATTGCTCAATACCTGTTCCATTCGCGAGAAAGCACAAGAGAAAGTGTTTCACCAGCTTGGGCGCTGGCGGCCACTGAAAGTCGCCAACCCGAAACTGGTGATCGGCGTGGGCGGTTGCGTGGCGTCTCAAGAAGGCGATGCCATTCGTGCCCGTGCGCCCTTCGTCGATCTGGTATTTGGTCCGCAAACCCTGCACCGACTGCCAACCATGATCAAATCCGTGCTGGAAGGCAACGGCGCTCAGGTGGATGTGGCTTTTCCCGAAATTGAAAAGTTCGACAACTTGCCCGAACCCCGTGCCGAGGGAGCGACCGCCTTCGTGTCCATCATGGAAGGTTGCTCCAAGTACTGCTCTTTTTGTGTGGTGCCCTATACCCGTGGCGAAGAAGTCAGTCGCCCGCTGGACGATGTGCTGTATGAAATCGCCCAGCTGGCCGATCAGGGCGTACGAGAAGTGAACCTGCTGGGCCAGAACGTCAACGGCTATCGCGGTGCCACTCATGACGATGAAATCTGCAGCTTTGCCGAGCTGCTGCGCCTGGTCGCGTCCATCGATGGCATCGACCGCATTCGCTATACCACCAGCCACCCGATCGAGTTTACCGACGATATCATAGAGGTCTACAAGGACACGCCCGAGCTGGTCAGCTTCCTGCACCTGCCGGTACAAAGTGGCTCGGACCGCATATTAACGCTGATGAAGCGCCCGCACACCGCTCTGGAATACAAGTCCAAGATCCGCAAGCTGCGCGCGGCTCGCCCGGACATTACCATCAGCTCCGACTTCATCATCGGTTTCCCCGGCGAAGATGCCGACGACTTCGAACGCACCATGAAGCTGATAGAAGATGTGGGCTTTGACATGAGCTTCAGCTTTATTTTCAGCGCCCGCCCCGGAACGCCGGCCGCCGACCTGCCGGACGATGTACCGCTGGAAGAGAAAAAAGAACGTCTCTATCGCCTGCAAACCCAGATCAACAATCAGGCGCAGCTGATCAGCCGGCAGATGATGGGCACCACACAGCGTATTCTGGTAGAAGGTCCCTCGAAGATGAACCCGATGGAACTGCGTGGCCGTACCGAAAATAACCGGGTGGTGAATTTTGAAGGTCCGCATTCGCTGATTGGCGGCTTTGCCGACGTGGAAATCACCGAAGCCATGCCCAACAGCCTGCGTGGTAAATTCTTGCGCGGCGAAGAGGAAATGGGCCTGCGCGTACAAGTGTCGCCCAAGAGCATACTGGTCCGTCGACCCGATGGCGTCGCCGACGAAGTAGGTGTGGCCACCTTTACCCCTTGATTCACCGGTGAGGTACAAGGCGTAAAGTGTGAGGAGTAAAGCGTGCGTCGCTAAGGGTGAGCCCTGTCGCCTCGCCATTTACTCCTCACCTGTAATTAATAACCAACAATAGGAGTTATTTTGACACCTGCCGTCACTACTCTGGAACTTGAACTACAGCCCGCCGATGGTCAACGTCTGGCCAGCCTCTGTGGCCCGTTTGATGACAACATCAAACAGCTGGAGCGCCGCCTCGGAATAGAAATCAATTACCACAATCAGCATTTCAAACTGGTCGGCCCCACCAATCTGGTCAAGGTCGGTGCCGACTTGCTGCAGCATCTCTATGTGGAAACCCAGTCGGTGCGCGGCCAGGCTGTGCCTGATATCACCCCGGATGACATTCACCTGGCCATCAAGGGCAGCCGGGTGCTCGAACAGGACGCCCAGCCCCATGTGGGCTATCAGTACGGCAAGGAAGTGGTGATCAAGACCAAGCGGGGTCTGATCAAGCCCCGTACGCCCAACCAGGCTCATTATGTGGCCCACATCCTTAGCCACGACATCACCTTTGGCATAGGTCCGGCCGGTACCGGTAAGACCTATCTGGCGGTGGCGGCGGCGGTGGATGCCCTGGAACGCCAGGAAGTACGCCGAATTCTGCTGACGCGTCCGGCGGTAGAGGCCGGCGAAAAACTGGGCTTTTTGCCCGGCGATTTAAGCCAGAAGGTCGACCCCTACCTGCGCCCCCTGTACGACGCCCTGTTCGAGATGCTGGGTTTCGAGCGGGTTGAAAAGCTGATCGAGCGCAACGTGATTGAGGTGGCCCCCCTGGCCTATATGCGTGGCCGCACCCTGAACGATGCCTTTATCATTCTCGACGAAAGCCAGAACACCACGGTCGAGCAGATGAAGATGTTTCTGACCCGTATCGGCTTTAACTCCCGGGCGGTGATCACCGGCGACATTACCCAGATCGACTTACCGCGTAATGCCAAGTCGGGCTTGCGGCACGCCATTGAGGTTTTGAGCGGTGTTGAAGGGCTGTCCTTTGATTTCTTTCGTGCCGAAGATGTGGTGCGCCACCCGGTGGTGGCACGCATCGTCCGCGCCTATGAAGCCTTCGATACCCAGCAGAAGCAACTTCAAAACAGCAGCGAGAACCCATCATGACCTTGTGGCTGGATCTGCAAATTGCCTGTGATGACGCCCCCGGCCTGCCCGACCAGCAGCAGCTGGAAAGCTGGCTCGTCGCCACTCTGGGCAATGAACGGGATGAAACCGAACTGACCATACGCCTGGTTGACGAGGCCGAAAGCCGCGAACTTAACTATGATTATCGCGGCCAGGACAAACCGACCAATGTGCTGTCGTTTCCCTTCGAAGCTCCCCCGGGCATAGCGTTACCGCTACTGGGCGACCTGGTTATCTGTCGCCAGGTCGTAGAGCGCGAAGCAAACGAACAACATAAACCCCTGGAAGCCCACTGGGCCCACATGGTGGTACATGGCTGCTTGCATTTACTCGGCTTCGACCATATTAAGGATGATGAAGCCGAAATTATGGAAGCCAGAGAAATTGCCATCCTGGCAACACTCGGCATGGACAATCCCTATCTAGATGATGAAGGTTAAACAAGATCAATGAGCGACGATAATTCGAACTCAGAAAACGGTTCGTCCAGCAAGAAAAACTGGCTCGAGAAGCTGGGGCAGCTTTTTCAGGGCGAACCGAAGAACCGTGAAGAACTGGTGGAAGTGATCATGGATGCCAGTCAGCGCGAGCTGATCGATCAAGACACCAAAGACATGATTGAAGGAGTGCTCGATGTCAGCGAATTGCGAGTACGGGACATCATGATCCCTCGCTCGCAAATGGTCACGGTCGAAAAGTCCCAACCGGTTTCTTATTTTCTGCCCATGATCATAGAGTCGACCCACTCGCGTTTTCCGGTCGTGAACGAAGACAAGGATCACATAGAGGGCATACTGCTGGCCAAGGATTTGCTGCAGTACGGCTTCGCCCTCACCGATGAAGACTTCTCTATCGACAAGGTATTGCGCCCCGCCGTGGTGGTACCCGAAAGCAAGCGTGTCGACAAGCTGCTCAAAGAGTTTCGTCAGCAACGTTACCACATGGCCATAGTGGTCGATGAATTTGGTGGTGTTTCGGGCCTGGTGACCATAGAGGATATTCTGGAGCTGATCGTTGGCGACATTGAAGATGAATACGATGCCGAAGAAAGTGCCGAAATCCGTCAGATTACGTCGCGGGTATATGCGGTGGCCGCACTCACCGATATCGAAGACTTTAACGAGTTCTTTCAAACCGACTTCAGCGATGAAGAAGCCGATACCGTGGGCGGCCTGGTGATGCATGCCTTTGGCCACTTGCCCGCCAAGGGCGAGCAGCTTGAAATCAACGGCTTTATTTTCAAGGTGGCCCACGCCGATCGTCGACGTTTGCTGCAGTTACAGGTTAAGCTACCGAACAATCAGGAAACCTCCACTTCGGAAACCATATAAACGTGCGCCATTATCTACCTAGCCTTGGGGCCCTGCTGAGCGGGGCTCTTGGCGTTTTAGCCTTCAGTCCGTTCGATTACTGGCCATTGGCGATTCTGTCTCTGTTCGGCCTGTATGCCGTGACCCAGAAGCTGACTCCCGGACAGGCAGCCAGACGCGGCTTTATCTGGGCGATGGGACTCTATCTGCCCGGCTTGTGGTGGATCCACAACAGCATGACTCTGTTTGGCGGCCTGCCCTTGCTGGCCGCCTTTTTACTGGTCGCGCTGCTGGCCGCCTACCTCAGCCTGTATACCGCGGCGGCGGTCGGGCTGGCACAACGACTGGCTCCCACCCCTCGCTGGCGGGCCTTGCTGGTGCTGCCTGCTCTGCTGATACTGGCCGACTGGCTGCGCGGCTGGGTTCTCACCGGCTTTCCCTGGTTATGGTTCGGGTACAGCCAGCTGGAAGGTCCGCTGGCCGGCCTGGCCCCCATTCTCGGGGTGCAGGGCATCAGCTGGTTGCTGACGTTTTCGGCAGGTGCCCTCTGGCTGGTGGTACGGCGCCGCCCCGGCTGGTCCTGGTGGCCGGGGTTTGCCGCCATCATATTATGGGCGGCGGCGTTCGGCAGCGGCTTTATACACTGGGTGACGCCCACCCAGACCAGCCGCTTTGCCTTGATTCAGGGCAATATCGAACAGTCGCTGAAGTGGGTTCCGGGCCAGCTTGAATTAAGCCTGGAGCGCTACCTGGGCCTGACCCTGCCCCAGCGCCAGGTCGATGTGGTGATCTGGCCCGAGTCTGCCCTGCCCGCCTCCGAGCAACAGCTGGCGCCCTGGCTGCAGCAAGTCGACCTGCTGATGCGCGAGCGCAACCAGAGTCTGATCACCGGGCTGGTGTCGCAGCCCAGTTCGGGGGATGTCTATAACTCCGTGATCACCCTGGGCCGTAATGCCATTCCTTACGAGCTGGAACACAGCAATCGCTATTACAAGCAACAACTGGTGCCGGTGGGCGAGTTTGTTCCCTTTGGCGACTTGTTGCGACCACTGGCGCCCTTCTTCGACCTGCCAATGTCCTCTTTCTCCCGTGGCGAGGCCGGCCAGCCGGATCTGAACGCCGCTGGCCGCAACCTGAGCGTGGCTATCTGCTATGAAGTGGCATTTCCCAGTCTGGTGCGCAGCAACATGAAGCCCGACACCGACTATTTGCTGACCTTGTCGAACGATACCTGGTTCGGTCAGTCGATCGGCCCCTGGCAACATCAGCAGATTGCGCGCATGCGCGCCCTCGAACTGGGGCGGCCGCTGATCCGGGCCACCAATAACGGCGTGACCCTGGTGACCGATGAAAAAGGCCGCATCGTCGACAGTCTGCCGCAGTTTGAACCCGGCGTACTCAGTACCGAGGTCACCGGCATGACCGGCCTGACCCCCTATGCGCGCTTTGGCAGCACGCCTTTGGCCGTCTGGCTGGTGTTCAGCGTTCTGGTGGGTGTCATTCTGGGCCAACGGCAACATCGCGGGCGCCAGCAACAGCTGGCAGCAAAAGAAAACCTGCGGATGAAGGCAAGAAGTTAACGCCGTACGTTAAACGTTATACGCTGTACGAAAAAACACCGAGTCTTATCGATTCGGTGTTTTTGCTCTAACGTACGGCGTATAGCGTACGGCTATTACTCAAACCGCCAAAGGTCGGCGGATGAAGTTGCGGTGGTTGCACTCCAGGCAGGTGGTTAATACCTCCGGGTGGGTGACCTCGTGGGAGTGGGCGCACAGGGTGCAGTCGTAGCGGCCGGGGCCGACGACTTCACCGGCCTGATACTCGCCGTGGTGGGTTAATTCCGTGGCCAGCTCGTGCCACTCCAGCTGGCTTTTATCGGTAATGTCAGCCAGCCAGCCCCAGATAGTCGCCTTAATGCGCCGATAAAACAGGCTGTCCCGAAATTCATCGCCGCTGTCTTCCAGCTCCACCAGATCCCGTTTTACATATTCTGCAATCAGCGCCAGCTCGTCTTTGGTCAGGTCACTGGCCGCTTCCATATAGGCTTGCGTGGTTTCAACCAGCTCTTTAATGCTGGTGTCTTCGCTTTCTTTCCAGCGTTTGTGCAGCTCGTCAACGAAAGCGTCGTAGCCTTTTTTCTTTTTGTGATCGTGGTTATCCATGCTCGATCTCCCCTATGATAGTGAGCACCAAAGGGGTAGCTATTGTTGCCTTTCGCCCCCTAGGGTATTCTATTGCGATTTATCGCCGTGGTTTATCACCCATTTCACAGATCCGGATGTCACTAATGCAAGAGCAATACATTCCCCAAGATATAGAGCCCAAGGTGCAACGCTTGTGGGCAGAACAGCAGACCTTCAAGGCCACCGAACAGCCGGGTAAAGACAAGTTCTATTGCCTATCCATGTTTCCTTACCCTTCGGGCCGACTGCACATGGGGCATGTACGTAACTACACCATAGGTGACGTTATCTCTCGCTATCAACGGCTGCAAGGTAAAAATGTGTTGCAACCCATAGGTTGGGACGCCTTTGGCCTGCCTGCCGAGAACGCCGCCATCAATAACAAGACGGCGCCGGCGCCCTGGACCTACGAAAACATCGACTACATGAAAAACCAGCTCAAGCGCCTGGGTTTTGGTTACGACTGGGACCGGGAGTTTGCCACCTGTACCCCCGAGTATTACCGCTGGGAGCAATGGTTTTTTACCAAGTTGTACGAAAAGGGGCTGGTATACAAGAAGACCTCATCGGTTAACTGGTGCCCCAACGACGAAACCGTACTGGCCAACGAGCAGGTGAACGAAGGCTGCTGCTGGCGTTGTGATACCCCGGTTGAACGTAAAGAGATTCCCCAGTGGTTTATCAAGATCACCGACTACGCCGACGAGCTGCTGCGCGATCTGGATAACCTGGACGAATGGCCCGAGCAGGTTAAAGCCATGCAGCGTAACTGGATTGGCCGCAGCGAAGGCGTGACCCTGAGCTTTGCCGTTGCCGAGCAGGACCAGTTGTTCGACGTCTATACCACCCGCCCCGACACCCTGTTTGGGGTGACCTATGTGGGGATTGCCGCCGGTCACCCATTGGCCGCCAAAGCCGCTGCCGATAATCCGGCACTGGCCGCCTTTATCGACGAGTGCAAGCACAACAATAAAGTGGCCGAGGCCGACATGGCCACCATGGACAAGAAAGGCATGGCCACCGGCTTTTACGCCGTGCACCCGCTGACCGGCAAACAGGTTCCCATCTGGGTTGCCAACTTCGTGTTGATGGATTACGGCTCCGGCGCCGTAATGGCGGTACCGGCCCACGATCAGCGTGACTACGAATTTGCCAGCCAGTACGGCCTGGAGATCACCCCCGTGATCAAGCCCGCCGACGGCAGCGAACTGGATATCAGCAGCGAGGCCTATACCGAGCCAGGCATACTGTTCAACTCCGGCGAGTTCGACGGCATGAACTTCGAGCAGGCGTTTAATGCCATTGCCGACAAGCTGATCGAGAACAAGCTCGGCGAGCGCACCGTTAACTATCGCCTGCGTGACTGGGGTGTGAGCCGCCAGCGTTACTGGGGCGCGCCCATTCCCATGCTCAACCTGGAAGACGGCTCAGTAGTCGGCGTACCCGAAGCAGACTTGCCGGTAGTACTGCCGGAAGACGTGGTGATGGACGGCATTCAAAGCCCGATCAAGGCCGATCCCGAGTGGGCCAAAACCACCTACAACGGCCAGCCGGCGCTGCGTGAAACCGACACCTTCGACACCTTCATGGAGTCGTCCTGGTACTACGCCCGCTACTGCAGCCCGGATTACGATCAGGGCATGCTGGATCCGGAAAAAGCCAACTACTGGCTGCCCGTCGACCAGTATATTGGTGGCATAGAGCACGCCTGTATGCATCTGCTGTATGCGCGTTTCTTCCACAAGCTGCTGCGCGACACCGGTCTGGTCGAGTCCGACGAGCCCTTCAAGCGCCTGTTGTGTCAGGGCATGGTCCTGGCCGACGCCTTCTACCACACCGACGAGAAAGGTGCCCGCACCTGGGTCAGCCCGCTGGATGTCACCCTGGAGCGCGACGAGAAAGGCCGCGTGAAAAGTGCCCAGGACAAAGACGGCCATGAGCTGGTGCACACCGGCATGACCAAGATGTCGAAGTCCAAGAACAACGGCATCGATCCTCAGGTGATGATCGACAAGTACGGTGCCGATACGGTCCGTCTGTTCATGATGTTTGCCTCTCCGGCGGACATGACGCTGGAATGGTCCGACTCCGGTGTAGAAGGCGCACAACGCTTTATTAAACGCTTGTGGCGTCTGGTGTTTGAGCATCAGTCTCACGGCCCGGCTGCCGCCTTGGATGTGAGCGGCTTGAACAACGCGCAAAAGGCGCTGCGCCGTGACGTGCACAAAACCATCAACAAGGTGAGTGATGACATAGGCCGTCGTCAAACCTTCAACACCGCCATTGCCGCCGTGATGGAGCTGATGAACAAGCTGACCAAGGCCGACATGGCGGATGCGCAAAACCGTGCCCTGCTGCAAGAAGCCCTGGAAGCCATCACAGTGATGCTGCACCCCATCATACCGCATACCTGTGTTGAACTCTGGCAGGCGCTGGGTCATAGCGATATCGACCATGCCCCCTGGCCTGTGGTCGACGCCCAGGCCCTGGTGGAAGACGAAAAGCTGGTGGTAGTACAGGTGAACGGCAAGGTCAGAGGTAAAATAACCGTGCCCGCCGATGCCAGCAAGGATGAAGTGGACGCCACCGCGCAAGCGGACGAAAACGTGGCGCGTCACCTCGATGGCAAAACCGTACGCAAGGTTATTTATGTGCCCGGCAAGCTGCTGAACATAGTCGCTAACTAAGAAACGTGAGGGGTGAGGAGTCAGGCGTGAGGGATTACACCTCACTCCTCACGCTTCGCCCCTCACTTCGACATTTAAAGGAGTTTTCATGCTCACTCGAATAAAAGCTGGCGTACTGGTATTGCTCACCCTGCTGTTGGTCGGTTGTGGCTTTCAGCTTAGGGGGGGCGACAACCTGGCTCCCGAGCTGCAACGTTTAGCCCTGGTGGGCGACGACAAAAGCCAGTTCTATCGTCTGGTGTCTGCCCGGTTACAACGGGCCGGAGCCCAACTGGTCGAGCCCAGTGCGCTGACGCCCGTGCTGACCATCTCCGGCCTGGGCCAGAGCAACAGCGTGGCCTCGGTCAACAACCGCGCCGATGCACTGGAATACGCGACCCGCTTTGGCACCCGTTTTACCCTGGATATGCCGGACCAGCCTCGTCAGGTATTCAACGTTACCTTCAACCGCAGCTTTCTTGACAAGTCGGCTCAGGCACTGGCCTCCAGCCGTGAGCAGTTTCAGCTGCGCGAGCAAATGGAACATGAAGCCGCCGAGCAAATCGTGCGTCAGCTCAATCGACTTTCCTTCTAATGCGTCTGTACCCCGAACAACTGGCAAAACACCTGCAGGCAGGGCTGGCTCCCTGCTATTTTATTTATGGTGAAGAGCCGCTGTTAAAGCAGGAAGCGCTGGACGCCCTGCGCCAGGCGGCAAGAGCACAGGGGTTTGACGACCGCCAACGCTTCGATGCCGACTCTGGGCTGGACTGGGACGAGATATTCTCTGCCAGCCAAACCCTGAGCCTGTTCAGTCAACGGCAGATTATCGAGCTGCACCTGCCCGAAAAACTGGATAAAACCGCCTCGGAGCGGCTGCGCGAATTACTCAAGCAATGTCACCCGGATTTACTCTTGCTGATCACCGGCCCCAAGCTGAATCAGCAACAGCAAAAAGGCGCCTGGTTCAAGGCATTATCTGCCGCCGGCCCGGTGATCCCCGTGGTGACGCCCGATGCCCGGCACTTTGGCCGCTGGCTGGCTCAGCGCCTGCAACAACATGGCCTGAGCGCCGAGCCCGAAGCCCTGCAATGGCTGGCCTATGCCTTTGAAGGCAATCTGCTGGCGGTGAACGGGGAAATAGAAAAGCTGGCATTGCAGAAGCTGCCGCAGCCCTTAACGCTGCAGCGCTTGCAACGGCTGGTGCAGCCTCACCATCAGTTCAACCCGTTTCAGCTGTTCGATCCCTTGCTGCAGGGCAAGGTTAAACGCGCCTGCCGCATTTTGTTGCAGCTACGCCAGGAAGGCATAGAAGCCGGCATGCTGTGTCACCTGCTGGCCCGAGAGCTGAGCACCCTGCAGCAGTTACAGCTGGGCGTGCAAAGCGGGCAGTCGTTTCAGCAGCTGGCCGCCAGCCTGCATGTGTGGTCCAGCCGTCAGAGCCTGATGCAGTCGGCACTGGCACGGGTACCACTGGCAAAACTGCAGCAACTGCAAACCATGCTCGCCGCCGCCGACCGGGCCGTGGCCGCCTTTGATGACGATGAAGCCTGGCGCTGGCTGTACAGTATTTGTGTCGGCTTTCTCGACGAGCGGTTAATGGTGATAGAGCCGTGATGGGTTAGATGTGAGATGTGAGGGGTGAGGGGTGAGGGGTGAGGGGTGAGGGGCGAGTTCAACCGCCTTTTTTGAACTGTGCTATGGCTTTTGGTCCAATGAATTGGACCCTACAATATCATCACCACGGATCCTGACCTGAGTCAGGAAAGCGGTGTGATGTATAAAATCGTAACCCAATAATTTTTTGCTCTTATCTCATCTTAATTTTTCTGTGGGTTCCGTGGATTCCGTGGCGAGAATGTTTTTAGTGTTGAGCCTTTCCTCTTCACCCTTCACTGTTAACGTAGGATCTGTGCAATGAAAAAAGCCATTGGCCTGCTGGGTGGCACCTTTGACCCTGTGCATATCGGTCACTTGCGCCCGGCCATTCAGCTGCTGGAGCAACTGGAGCTGGCCGAGGTGCGTCTGCTGCCCAATTATATTCCCCCTCACAGGGCCAGCCCCGACAGCGCCCCCGCGCATCGGCTGGCCATGGTACGGCTGGCAGCTGCACAAACCCCGGGGCTCACGGTCGATGCCCGCGAGCTGAAGCGGGATCGCCCCTCTTATACGGTGGAAACCCTGATTGAATTGCGCCGAGAGCTGCCGGATACGCCGTTATGTTTTTTGATGGGCATGGACTCTCTGTGTAGCCTGGATCGCTGGCACCGCTGGCAGGAGCTGCTGGAGTACGCGCACCTGGTGGTCAGCCACAGGCCCGGCTGGCAGCCTCAGTTCAACCCGACCATCAGCGCGCTGTACCAGGCTCGCGGCACTCGGGACAGCGAGCAATTACAGCGTCGTCTGGCCGGTTGCATCTACCTGTTCGACAACCCGGAGCTGGATATCTCCTCCACACAGATCCGCCATCACATCCAGCAGGGGAACAATCCGCAATATCTGTTGCCTGAACCGGTCGCGGACTACATTCGAGAAAAGGGACTCTATCAATCGCCCGTGTTATAATCTGCCGTCATTTTTTATTGAGGAGAGCCCCCCTTGCAAGGTCAAGAACTGTACGCCTTTATCGTCGACAAGCTCGACGACAGCAAAGCCCGTGATATACAAGTGCTGGACGTTACCGGCAAGTCGACCATTACCGACTGCATGATAGTGTGCTCCGGCAACTCCAGCCGCCATGTTAACGCCATTGCCGAAAGCGTCGCCGCCGAAGCCCGCCATGCAGGCCTGAACTTTCTCAGCCTGCAGGGTAAAGACGCCGGCGAGTGGGTACTGGTCGATCTGGGCGACGTCATCATCCATGTGATGCAGGAAGAAACCCGCGACTTCTACCAGCTGGAAAAACTCTGGGGCGGCACCGCTGTTGGAGCCTCGGCCTGATGAAGCTGCAACTGGTGGCTGTGGGCACCAAAATGCCCGCCTGGGTCACTACCGGCTTTCAGGAATATCAACGACGCTTCCCCCGGGATTTACCCCTGGAGCTGATAGAAATATCGGCGGGAAAACGCGGTAAAAATGCCGATATAGAGCGCATTTTGCAGCGCGAAGGGGAGCAAATGCTGGCGGCCGTGTCCAAATCGGCCCGTCTGGTTACGCTTGATATTCCCGGCCGTCCCTGGACCACGCCCCAGCTGGCCACCGAGTTGACTCGCTGGCAGCTGGACGGCCGGGATGTGGCCATTTTAATTGGTGGCCCCGAAGGCCTGGCCCCGGCCTGTAAGGCGGCAGCCGAGCAATCCTGGTCTTTGTCGCCACTGACGCTGCCACACCCGCTGGTGCGTGTCGTGGCAGCAGAAAGCCTGTACCGTGCCTGGAGCATCAATAACAACCATCCTTACCACCGGGAATAATCATGGCCAAGTCTCGGGTAAAGATGCGCGATCATGGCGCCGAGTCATCCTTGTACTGGCGCCGTGCCGTGATTGCCTTCATGGGCATAGTGGTATTGATGGGGGTACTGGTTGCCAACCTCTACCACCTGCAGATTACCGAACACCAGACTTATCAAACCCGCTCCAACGACAACCGGATCAAGGTGTTGCCCGTGGCCCCCACTCGCGGCCTGATTTATGATCGCAACGGCATCCTGCTGGCAGAAAACCGCCCTATCTACAGCCTCGAAATCACCCCCGAACAGGTTCAGGATCTGGATCAGACCGTCGACGAGCTGATTGCCCTGCTCGAACTCGACCCAAGCGTTAAAAGCCGTTTTTTTACCGAAGTGCGCCGCCAGCGTCGCTTTACGCCCGTGGTGCTGGTCAATCGCCTTGACGAACATCAGGTAGCCCGCTTCAGCATCAATCAGCACAAATATCCGGGTGCGGCCATTGAAGCCTACCTGAAACGCTTTTATCCCTATCGCGACACCTTTACCCATGTTATCGGCTATGTGGCCCGCATTAACGACAAGGACGTGGCACGGCTCAAAGAAGACAACAAGCTGGCCAACTACGCCGCCACCCGCGACATCGGCAAGCTGGGTGTCGAGCGCTATTACGAAGACGTGCTGCATGGCCAGACCGGCTATCAGGAAGTGGAGGTCAATAACCGGGGCCGCGTTATTCGCACCCTGAAATATCAGCCACCGATACCGGGCAGCGATATCTACCTCAATGTCGACGTTGCCCTGCAGCTGAAAGCCCAGAAGCTGATGGCCAACCGGCGTGGCGCGGCGGTGATCATGACCCCCAAAGACGGCAAGGTACTGGCGCTGATCTCCAGCCCCAGTTACGACCCGAATTTGTTTGTGCACGGCATTAGCGGCCCGGAATATCGGGCACTGCTCAATAACCCCGACCGCCCCTTAATCAACCGTGCCAGTCAGGGCATTTATGCCCCGGCCTCCACCGTCAAGCCCATGCTCGCCGTCATGGGGCTGAATGAAGGGGCCTTTACCCCCAACACCCGCTTCTTTGGCGGCCCTTATTTCCAGATCCCCAATACCAAACGAAAATTTCGTGATTGGCGCCGTTGGGGTCACGGCTGGATGGATGTGTATCGAGCGATTGAAATTTCGGCGGATACCTTTTTCTATGATCTGGCCTACCGAGTCGGCATCGACAACATCAACGACTACATGGGTCGCTTTGGTTTCGGTCGGTTTTCCGGTATCGATCTGCGCGAAGAAGCCAGCGGCACCCTGCCCTCGCGCGACTGGAAGCAGGCCCGGCACAAACAACCCTGGTACCAGGGGGATACCATATCGGTTGGCATCGGTCAGGGATACTGGACGGCCACGCCACTGCAGCTGGCGCGTGCCACCGCCATCCTGGTGGATCATGGCGAAACCATACACCCACGTCTGCTGCATGGCATTGGCGGCCCGAACGGCATCATTCCCATGCCCATCAGCAAGGATGCACCCATCACGCTCAAGCAGGACAGCTACTGGAACGTGGCACTCACCGGCATGCACAGAGTGGTAAACGGCAGAGAAGGCACCGCCAGACGCGCCTTTGCCGGTACCCCTTACACGGCGGCCGGCAAATCGGGCACGGCACAGGTGTTCGGCCTGGCGGAAAACCAGCAATATAGTCACGCCGATACCAAGGAGCACCTGCGAGACAATGCCCTCTTTATCGGCTATGCGCCCTATGAAGATCCCGAGGTAGTGGTGTCCGTGGTATTGGAAAATGCCGGTGGCGGCAGCTCTAACGCGGCCCCCGTGGCGCGCTCCTTGCTCGATCTCTACATGATCCCCGACTCACTCCCTACTCCAGACCCTCAGGAGCAAACCGATGAGTAACCATCAGCACCGTCGCCCATTGTGGGAGATACTGCATCTGGACTGGCCCCTGCTGCTGGCCCTGCTGACCCTGCTGAGCGCCAGCCTGGCCATTCTGTACTCTGCCACGGGGGAAGACATGGACTCCCTGATCCGCCAGGGAATACGCGTTGGTATGGCGCTGGTGGTCATGATGGCGCTGGCCCAGCTACCACCGGGCTTTTATGCCCGCTGGGCGCCCTCGGTGTTTATTTTAGGCGGGGTGCTGCTGGTGCTGGTGCTCATGGTCGGCGATGTGGGCAAGGGGGCCCAGCGCTGGCTCGAACTGGGATCCTTTCGCTTTCAGCCTTCCGAAATCATGAAGCTGGTGATGCCGATGATGATCGCCACCTATATCAGCCGCTACCCCTTGCCCCCGAGCCTGCTGCGGGTGTTTCTGGCGCTGGGGCTGGTCATGATCCCCACGCTCTTGATTGCCCGCCAGCCCGACCTGGGCACCGCCTTGCTGGTGGCGTCATCGGGCATTTTCGTGATTTTTCTGGCCGGCATGTCCTGGCGCCTGATCCTGGCAGCCCTGGTGGCCCTCGCCGCCTTTTTGCCGCCGTTATGGTACTTTCTGATGCACGACTACCAGAAGCGACGGGTCTTGACTCTGCTTAACCCGGAAAGTGATCCTCTGGGCGCGGGTTATCATATCATTCAGTCCAAGATCGCCATTGGCTCCGGCGGCCTCTGGGGAAAAGGCTGGCTGCAGGGCACCCAGTCGCAACTGGAGTTTCTGCCCGAGCGCCATACCGACTTTATTTTTTCCGTTTTAAGTGAGGAGTTTGGCCTGGTCGGCGTGTGCCTGTTGATGCTGCTGTACCTCTTTATAATCTGGCGCGGTCTTTACATTTCGATGCAGGCACAAGGAGCCTTTCCTCGTCTGCTGGGCGGCGCCCTCACCCTCACTTTTTTTGTCTATGTATTTGTTAACATCGGCATGGTCAGCGGCTTGTTACCCGTGGTTGGAGTCCCCCTACCGTTAATCAGTTACGGCGGCACCTCCATGGTGACTCTCATGGCCGGATTTGGCATCCTGATGTCTGTGCATACCCACAAGCGCCTGTTGGCTAAATAAAAGGATTATCGAATGCGTCTTGCTCTTCTTTCTGCCGGCTTATTGCTCTCCACCTCGGTGCTGGCCGCAGATACCAGTCCTGAACAACAAGCCTGGCTCGACGGACTGGCTGGCAAGTTTGACCTCCCCATCGCCGAGTTGAACGAGGCGCTGGCCCAGGCCAGCTACCAGCAGTCAATTATTGATGCCATGACCCGTCCGGCCGAAGCCAAGCCCTGGCACCAGTATCGGCCCATATTCCTGACCGAGAAACGGCTGCAGCAAGGGGTGGCATTCATGCAGCAACACCAGGAGTTGCTGGCCAGTGCCGAGCAGCAGCTGCAGATCCCCGCAGAAATCATTACCGCCATTATCGGCGTAGAAACCTTTTATGGCGCCAACATGGGCAGCCACAAGGTGCTGGATGCGCTTTATACCCTGGGGTTTCATTACCCGCCCAGAGGGGAGTTCTTCCGCTCCGAGTTTGGCCACTACCTGGAGCTGGCCAAAGAGCAAGGCTGGCCGCTGGATGAACCCAAAGGCTCCTACGCCGGTGCCATGGGCATGGGCCAGTTTATTTCCTCCAGCTATCGTCACTACGCCGTGGACTTCGACTCTGACGGCGAGCGCAACCTCTTTAAAGTCGATGATGCCATTGGCAGTGTCGCCAACTATTTTTACGAACATAAATGGCAGCCAGGTGAAGATATCGCCTACCCCGCCAAGGTGACCAATACCGAGGCTGCCGAGGCCTTGCTGAACCCGGCTCTCGCGCTTAATCACAGCTGGGCAGAGCTGGTGGCGGCCGGTGTCGTCCTCGAAAAAGAGCTGAATGCCGATACGCCGGTCAAGCTTATTCGACTGGATGGCGCCGAAGGCCCGGAATATTGGGTCGTTAGACATAACTTCTATGTGATTACCCGCTATAATCACAGCCCTTTATACGCCATGGCGGTCTATCAACTCAGCGAACAACTCAAGCAGGCCTATGAACAGTCTCTTTAAACCTCTTTTGCCACTGGCAGCCCTGGTGCTGGCGGCATGCAGCAGTCAGCCAACGCCTGAGCAGCAGCAAACACAGGATGACAGCTACGATCGGGAAACCGCCGGCGGCCGTTATAGCCTGCGCCAGGACAAGGCCCCCGCGGTGGCGCCCAACCTGGATCACGTGAAGGATGCCATTCCCCGTTACGAACCCTATACCCGTCAAGGCAACAAGGATTACAATGTCTGGGGTCAGGACTATGAGGTCTGGCAAGACGTAGAGAGCTATCAGGACGAAGGCCTGGCCTCCTGGTATGGCGCCAAGTTTCACGGTTACCATACCTCTAACGGCGAGGTGTACGATATGTACACCATGACGGCGGCCCATAAAAACCTGCCCCTGCCCTCGTTTGTGCGGGTCACCAACCAGGAAAACGGCAAGCAGGTGATAGTGCGGGTGAACGATCGTGGCCCCTTCCACGGAGGTCGGGTGATCGACTTGTCCTATGCGGCCGCCTATAAGCTGGGTATGCTGAACACCGGCACAGCGCCGGTTAAAATAGAGTTGATCAAGCTCGCCCCCAGCGGCCAGGAGCAACAACTGGCCCAAACCGGCAAGGGGAATGGCAAAGTCATCCAGCTGCTGGCCATCCGCTCAGGCGAAAAAGCCAGGGAACTTGCCACCCAGCTAAGCAAGGAGTATGGCTTTCCCGCCCGCGTTGAGCGCAAGGCCGAGTGGTACCGCCTGCAGATGGGCCCCATCCCCGGCAACAAAACACAGGCAACCCTGTCTCGACTGGTTGCCGATGGCTATGAGCAGGCATATTTTATTAACTGATCGGCTTTTTTAACTTATCATCGGCAATATTTGCCTCTTTAAATACAAGGTTTTCATAGACGTATGCGCATGGTTAACATTCTCCCCACTTTTTTGCTCGCCGCCGTGGTGTCTTTTTCGAGCCAGGCGCAAACGCTGGCCCCCATGATCCCGGAAGCCCCCTCCATTGCGGCCAAGTCTTATGTACTGATGGACTATGCCAGCGGTCAGATACTGGTTTCTCATAATGCCGATGAAAAGCTGCCGCCGGCCAGTCTGACCAAGATGATGACCTCCTATATACTGGGCCAGGCCCTGCAGGAAGGTAAGGTCAAGCGTGACGACATGGTGACCATCAGCGAAGCCGCCTGGGCGCAGAACTTTCCCGGATCGTCGGTGATGTTTCTGGAAGTCGGCAAAGAAGTCAGCATAGACCAGCTGAACCGGGGCATTATCATTCAGTCCGGTAACGATGCCTCGGTCGCGGTGGCCGAGCACCTGGCCGGCAGCGTCAATTCGTTTGCCGACCTGATGAATGCCTGGGCGGCTCGCCTGGGAATGAACAACAGTCACTTCGTTACCCCGCACGGCTTGCACAGCGACGAAATGTACACCACCGCCCATGACATGGCCTTGCTGGGCCAGGCCTTGATCCGCGATGTTCCCGAAGAGTATAAAATTTACTCCGAAAAGTCGTTTACCTATAACGGCATCACTCAGCATAACCGCAACTCCTTGTTGTGGGACAATTCACTGCAGGTCGACGGCATGAAAACCGGCCACGTCAATGCAGTGGGGTACAACCTGGTGTCTTCTGCCACCAAGGAAGACATGCGTCTGATTGCCGTGGTCATCGGCGCCAGTAGCGAGCGGGTACGCGCATCGGAAAGCAAGAAGCTGCTGACCTACGGTTTTCGCTTCTACCAGACTCTGACCCCTTACCAGGCGGGCAGCAAGTTGATGGATCAGCAAATCTGGATGGGTGATAAAGACACGGTGGCGCTTGGCGTAGACAAGGCCGTTTCGGTGACCATTCCCCGCGGCCAGGCACAAAGCCTGCAAGCCGATTTCACCCTGGATAAAGCACTGCGTGCCCCGCTGGCCAAAGGTGAGCGTGTCGGCACGCTCCATCTTAAGCTGGACGATAAGGATGTGGTCACCCTGCCGCTGGTGGCACTGGAAGACGTTGAACAGGGGGGCATTTTCAGCCGCCTGATCGACTACATCAAGCTGCTGGTAAAAGACCTGTTCAGCTGATACAAAGTCCTGGCCGATAAGCCACAGGCCGGAAGCTTGCTTCCGGCTTTTTAATAGCGGTCGACCCGGCCTTATCCATTTGCTGGTTTAAGCGCCGCCGATTTTATGGTAAAAATGTGATCTGGGTTGCAAACGCATTTTCACCCATTTTAATGACTGCATGTTGTAAAGGTTGCTATGAATAGCCAATTAAACACCAAATTTGATGAGTACCTTGAGTTTCCTTGCCGTTTTCCCTTCAAGATACTGGGACTCGCCGATGAACGCCTGCCCGATATGGTAGTCGAAGTGCTGCAAGAGCATGCGCCGGGGGATTACAGCCCTCAGGTGCGCCCCAGCAGCAAGGGCACTTACCACGCGGTCACGGTACAGGTCACGGTCAACAGCAAAGAACATATTGAAACCCTGTATCAAAAGCTGGGTGAGCTGGAACTGGTCAAGTACGTACTCTAGGACAAGCACCATGGCGCAGGACAAATTAATCGTCAGACACTGGGGTGAAGCCTCTTACGAGCATGTCTGGCACACCATGCAGGCCTTTACCGACCAGCGTGACCAGGACACCCAGGATGAGCTCTGGCTGGTTGAGCACCTGCCCGTGTTTACCCAGGGCCAGGCTGGCAAGTCAGAGCATATCCTCAATGTGGGTGATATTCCGCTGGTGCAGACCGACAGAGGCGGCCAGGTTACCTATCATGGCCCCGGGCAGCTGGTGTTGTATATGTTGCTGGACGTGCGCCGAAAAAAACTGGGGGTTCGCCATCTGGTGACCAGCATGGAGAATGCCATCATAGGTCTGCTGGCAGAGTACCAGATAGAAGCCTATGCCAAACCCGATGCCCCGGGCGTCTATGTGGCAGACAGTAAAATTGCCTCCCTGGGGCTAAGAGTGCGAAGAGGCTGCACTTTTCATGGCCTGGCGTTAAACGTGAACATGGATCTGACGCCTTTTTTACGGATCAATCCCTGCGGCTATGCCGGCATGGCCATGACACAATGCTGTGCGCTGGGTGGCCCACAAACACTTGACGAAGCTCAGTCCCGACTGGTACCCAAGCTGGCAGAACAGCTTGGGTATCAACATCTCTACTACACCACAGAGAAGCTGAAATTATGAACAAACCTGTACGCGTCGAGCCCGGCGTAAAATTACGTGACGCTGATAAAATGGCTCTTATCCCGGTCAAATTCATGCCGGAGGCAGACGAAGAAGTGCTACGTAAGCCGGACTGGATGAAGATCAAACTTCCTCCCAGTAATCATCGCATACAGGAACTGAAAAGTATCATGCGGGAGAACAACCTGCATTCGGTATGCGAAGAAGCCTCTTGCCCCAACCTGCCCGAGTGCTTTAACCACGGTACCGCGACCTTCATGATACTGGGTGCTATTTGTACCCGCCGCTGCCCGTTCTGCGATGTGGCCCACGGTCGCCCGCTGGCCGTCGACCCGGAAGAGCCGGCCAAGCTGGCCAAAACCATCAAGGAGCTGGGGCTCAAATATGTGGTGATCACCTCGGTTGACCGGGACGATTTGCGCGACGGCGGTGCCCAGCACTTTGTTGACTGCATTCGCGCCATTCGCGAGCAAAGCCCGAACACCAAGATCGAGATCCTGACCCCCGACTTCCGTGGTCGCATGGACAGGGCGCTGGAAATCTTTAAAGATACGCCGCCGGACGTGTTCAACCACAACCTGGAAACCGCCCCGCGTCTGTATCGCGTGGCGCGCCCGGGTGCCGACTATAAGTGGTCGCTGGAGCTGCTGCGCCGCTTCAAAGAAATGCACCCTCAGGTCGCCACCAAGTCTGGCGTGATGATGGGCCTGGGTGAAACCAACGAAGAAGTCGCCGAGGTACTCCAGGATCTGCGTGACCATAACGTGACCATGCTGACCCTGGGCCAGTATCTGCAGCCAAGCCGTCATCACCTGCCGGTGAAACGCTATGTGCCGCCAGCCGAGTTTGACGAGCTAAAAGAGTTTGCCGACAGCATCGGCTTTAGCCACGCCGCCTGCGGCCCCTTCGTGCGCTCCTCTTATCATGCGGATCTGCAAGCCCAGGGGATAGAAGTTAAGTAACCCTTACGTGAGGGGCAAAGAGTAAAGGGGGAGGTGAAAAACACCTCATCTGCAGATGTTGCGTTACACCTACCCCTTTTACGGTTAAATCAGCCTTACGCCAGTCAGATACAGAAAAGGAGCCTTGCGGCTCCTTTTTTATGGGTGACGGATGAGAAGTGATTAAGCCTGGCGACGAGCGGTAACGGCGTCGGCCAGCTGCGCCAGCAGGGTTTCGGTATCATCCCAGCCAATGCAGGCATCGGTGATGCTCTGGCCATAGGTCAGCTCACGGCCTTCTACAAGATCCTGACGACCTTCAACCAGGTGGCTTTCTACCATGACGCCCATAATCGCCTGCTGTCCGGCGGCCAGCTGAGCGCTCACATCCTCGGCGACCACCATCTGGCGCTGATACTGCTTGCTGCTGTTGGCATGGCTGAAGTCGATCATGACTTTTTGTGGCAGATCGGCTTTTGCCAGTGCGGTGCATACGGCGTCCACATGCTCGGCACTGTAGTTGGGCTCGCGGCCCCCTCGTAAAATGATGTGGCAGTCGGGATTACCCGCCGTTTGCACTATGGCGGAATGTCCCAGCTTGGTGACCGACAGAAAATGGTGTGCGGCACTGGCGGCGCCAATGGCGTCGGCCGCCACCTTGATGGTGCCGTCGGTGCCATTCTTGAAGCCGACCGGGCACGACAGCCCCGATGCCAGCTCGCGATGCACCTGAGATTCGGTAGTGCGGGCGCCAATGGCTCCCCAGCTCATCAAGTCCGCCATATACTGTGGCGTGATCATGTCGAGAAACTCACTGGCGGTAGGCAGGCCCAGGTCGTTGAGATCCAGCAGCAACTTGCGACCGATGCGCAAGCCATCGTTGATTTGAAAGCTGTTGTCCAGGTGAGGGTCATTGATCAGCCCCTTCCAGCCCACAGTGGTGCGCGGCTTTTCAAAATAGACCCGCATCACCACTTCCAGACGGTCGGCATACCGATCACGCAGCACTTTGAGTTTCTTGCCATACTCGATGGCGGCCTCGGTATTGTGAATGGAACAAGGACCAATCACCACCAGCAGACGATCATCCTCGCCCACCAGAATACGATGAATAGCCTGGCGCGACTCAAAGACGGTGGCCGAGGCCTTGGCGGTGGCTGGATATTTTTCCAGCACCGCTATTGGTGGCAACAATTCTTTGATTTTATCAATACGGATATCGTCGGTTTGAAAATGCATGAGCAACCCTGCTTACAATGTTTGAGCCCCTGGCTCACTATATGTCGAAAATACTGGTTTTAATCTATCCCGAGCGAGGGCCGACTGTAAACGTTCAATTGGCGCTATCTGGCAATTGTTTGTCATAAAGCCGTAAATTGGCACCAAAGCAGTGTATTCGTCGAAATATAGAGCTAGCAAACGAGTGATACCTCCTTGCACTGTCTGCATCGGCATGACCGGATCTGCCCTGCCACTGGACAACACCGGTCATGCAATGGGAATATGCGAACAGATCCCCTGTATGAGAACAATCATGAGCTATATTCTGACCGATGCCGACAAAGCCGCCGCGCAAACCCTGGGTGATGACGAACGTTTCAATCACTTCGTTAACAAGGTGAGCCAGCACGAAGAATTATGGATTTTAACCGACGAGCACGGCTGCATGATGCTGACCTCAGACGATGAAGAAGACTGCATTCCCGTGTGGCCACACGCCGATTATGCCAAAGAATGGGCAGTCGACGACTGGAGCCAGTGCAAGCCAGAAGCCATTACCCTGAAGGTATGGCAGGCTCGCTGGGTACCGGGCATGGAAGACGATGAATTACTGGTGGCGGTGTTTCCCACCCCGGATGCCAGCGGCGTGCTAGTTGAACCCCGTGAGCTGCAGGATGCCTTTGCCCGCAAGAAAAAGCTGGGGCGACATAACTGATGCATATTTGGGTCGATGCCGACGCTTGCCCCAAGGTGATCCGCGATATTCTGTTTCGGGCCGCCGAGCGCACCCAGACGCCACTCACCATGGTGGCCAATCACCCGCTGCCTCTGCCGGGCTCGACGCTGATCAAACAGTTGCAGGTGCCCAAGGGGTTTGATGTGGCCGACGATGAAATTGTGGTTCGCATCCAACCCGGTGAAATTCTGATCACCGCCGATATTCCTCTGGCGGCCGAAGCCCTGGAAAAAGGCGCCCTGGTACTCAGCCCTCGCGGCGAAAAGTTTGACACCGGTACCATTCGGGCCAAGCTGACCATGCGCGACTTTATGGACACCCTGCGCGCCAGCGGTGTGCAGACCGGCGGACCACCTACACTCAGCCCCGCCGATCGCCAAGCCTTTGCCAACCAGCTGGATCAGTTATTACGATAAAAGCCGTGAGGAGCAAGACGTAAAGAGGGAGGTGAAAAGCCGCCCCCGGAAGTGACAGGGTTACTTCTCACCTCTTACACCTCACCCGTTTTAAATCAGAGGTACTTATGTTCAAGCCCGTGATGTTCAAACCCGTTCTCATTACCCTGAGTGCCTTGCTGTTGAGTGCCTGTGCCAGCATTAGCCAGTACAGCGTGTCGGAAAGCGAAATTGAAAAGTCGCTCTATACCCTGCTGGAGCAGGAAGCACCGCGCCTGACCCAGGGGCTGGTAGAAACCCGGATCGACAAACTGGACTTGCAGATCGGTCCCGATAGTCGCGATGTGGTGCGGCTCAACCTGACAGGGGAAACCGCGATCAATGCCCTTATCGCCCGCTTTCCGGCCCAGCTCGAACTGGCCATTGAAGGCCGCCCGGTTTATGACCGCACACAGAATGCAATATTTTTGCGCGATTTAAACCTGCTGCAAAGCAAGGTCGACGCCTTTGGCTACAAGGGTGACATGACGGCCGCCTCCGGTGGCATGATGCAGCTGATCCGCTCGGTACTGGAGAATCAACCCGTGTACCGCCTGGACGACAGCCGTTATTCCTGGCTCAGCAAGGCGCCGGTCGCCATGTCGATCGCCCCCGGGCGCTTCGTGTTCAGCCCCCGTTTCAGCGATTAACTGAAAAGTCGACTCACCAATAAGGTCAAAACATATTTGCCACGGAATCCACGGAACCCACTGAAAGATTAAGATGAATACCGAAAAAGATCGTTGGCAGGATCTGACAGGAGACAGGCACTGTCGCTCTGGTCCTTTCGCGCTTCATCCGTGTATTCCGTGGCAAAACAGGATTGGAGGCGGTATTCCCCCGTCACTCGTTCCCCTGCACAAAAAGCCATAGCCTATCATCCGGCATTTGGCCTACAATGACAGCCAACATACGTAACCTCAGCCCAAACCACAGGTAGGTGTGCTATTAGCTACGCAGTCTTAATGGTGTTTATTCCCACCTTTTTCTTTGTATCCGTCACCCCGGGCATGTGCATGACGCTGGCCCTGTCGCTGGGCATGACGGTCGGCGTGCGCCGCACCCTGTGGATGATGCTGGGCGAGCTGGTTGGCGTGGGCCTGGTAGCCTGTCTGGCCGTGATGGGGGTGGCCGCCATCATGCTGCAATACCCAACCCTGTTTCAGCTGCTCAAGTACGGTGGCGGACTATACCTGGCGTGGCTGGGCATTCAGCTGTGGCGCTCGAGAGGCAAGCTGGCGTTAAGTCCGGTGGATGCCGGCCCGCGCCATATTCCGGCACGAACCCTGGTGAGTCAGGGCTTTATTACCGCCATTGCCAACCCGAAAGGCTGGGCATTTTTTATCGCCCTGCTGCCGCCCTTTATCGACAATCAGGCGCCCCTTGCCGGCCAGCTGCTGATCCTGGTCTCCATTATCCTGTCCCTCGAATTTACCTGCATGCTGCTGTATGCCAGCGGCGGTCGTACCCTGAGCCGGGTCTTGCAGCAAAAGGGAAAAGTTCAGCTCCTGAACCGCATCGCCGGTAGCCTGATGCTGGGTGTGGCACTGTGGCTGGCAGTCGGTTAATGCCACGCCAGCCGGCCTGGTTGGCGCTGATGCTGGTCGCATTGGTCGTCAGTTTGTGCCTGGGCCAGCGCATGGGCCTGTCGACAGCCTGCCCCTATGCGGCTCATGACAGCCATGCCGTTCAGGCTTCTTCCGCCTCGGAGAGCGGCCCACTGTCACTTTCCGTCAGCAGTTCAGATTCGAGCAAGGCGGAAGATAACGAGCGCTGCAGCTTGTCGGAACAGCTATTAAGCAAGGTGTGGAGCCAGCTCGAACCGATAGTATTCGCCATTTTACTCTTGCTCTCTTTATGGTTATTGCTCCCGCAACTGAGCCGTTACTGCCGCCGTTTCCCTCCTCCCCCCTCGTTCGCCGGTCGACGCCGACATCTGGTGCTGTGCGTGTTCCGAGAATGAGATTGACGCCTGTATGGACTGCTACTTGCGTTTATTTATCGGAGACTTATTTGTGACCAGACTTTTTACCCTATTGATAGTATTGCTGTGTGCCCCCCTGACGCTGTTTGCGGCCGATCCCGGTTTGCAACAGACCGGCTGGCAGCAAGCCCCCGAGCATCCGCCGGTGCAGGTGCGCCTGCTACAAACCGGCCCTTATGATGCGGCCAACCATTATTATCCCGCCCTGTTACAGGTGCGCCTGACGGATGACTGGAAAACCTACTGGCGCTCCCCTGGCGAAGGCGGTATAGCGCCGCGTCTCGACTGGCAAGCCTCGGACAATATCCAGAGCGTAAACTGGCAGTGGCCGGTACCCGAGCGCTTTACCTTGCTGGGCATAGAAACCCTAGGTTACCAGCATGAAGTGGACTTTCCCCTGCAACTCGCGCCAGCCGACGCAGCTCAACCCGTGACCTTCAACGCCAGGCTGACCCTGCCCAGCTGCACCACCATCTGTGTGTTAACCGACTATCAGCTGCAGTTGCCACTGCAGCCGGCCATGGCCAGCGACGAAACCCTTAATCATCATTACCAGCAGGCGGTGGCAAGAGTACCCCGCCCTGCCAGTCTGGTGAGTGCCGAGTCACTGGTGTGGGATGCAGCCAGCAAGCAGCTTGAGATCACCCTGAATAATGAACGCGGTTGGCAACAGCCGGCTATTTATGTCGATGAGCTCGACGAGGCTATTTTCAGTCAACCCAGGCTATCTATTAACAATGAGCAGCTGCACGCTCGTTTCAAGGTGGGCAGCTGGGATGACGAACTGAATCTTGACCAGCAAGCGGTGGTGATCACCGCCATCGATGAAGGTCTGGCCGAAGAGCTGACCGCAACCATCACGCCCGGCACGCTGGCACCAGAAACGGCTGCCATGCCGTCACTGGGCTGGGTATTACTGTATGCCCTGCTGGGCGGCCTGGTGCTCAATATCATGCCTTGCGTGCTGCCGGTACTGGGGCTGAAGTTAAACGGCCTGCTACTGGGTCAGCGCTCGCGCGCCGAGGTGCGTCCTTCCTTGCTGTGGTCTGCCCTGGGCATCATGCTGTCCTTCTGGGCGCTGGCCGCCTTTATGCTGATCCTCACCTGGTCCGGCGCCCAGCTGGGGTGGGGCATTCAGTTTCAACAACCGGCGTTTATCGGCTTTATGCTGCTGGTCACCGCCTTGTTTACACTGAATTTATTTGGCTTGTTCGAGCTGCGCCTGCCCACCCGGCTCAACACCTGGCTGGCGACCCGACCCAGTCATGGTAGAGGTGGCCACCTGCTGCAAGGCATGTTCGCCACTCTGCTGGCCACCCCGTGCAGTGCGCCATTTCTGGGAACCGCGGTCGCGGTGGCGCTGGCCTCTTCGCCCCTGGTGCTGATTGCCATCTTCACCGGCCTGGGATTGGGCATGGCCATGCCCTGGCTGCTGCTCGCCCTGTTCCCCGGGGTGATCGGTGCCCTGCCCAAGCCCGGCGCCTGGATGGTAAAGGTAAAATGGCTGTTTGGCCTCATGATGCTGGCCACCAGCTTGTGGCTGTTATCGCTGCTGACCTACACCCTGGGCCATGGCATGACCCTGACCCTGGCCGTGCTGCTGGTTGTGATCTCCCTGTGGGCACTGCTGCGCCATGCGGGCGCTCGCGGTCTGATCTTTGGGGTGGCGGGCCTGCTGCTGCTGGGCGCCGGCGCCGGTACGGTTGCGCTGTTCACCCAGTCGCACTGGGTCAACCCGGTGAAGGACGAGCTGAACTGGCAGCCCTTGGATGCGGATCGCATCGCGCAAGAAGTGGCCGCCGGTAACCGCGTCTTCATCGATGTCACCGCAGACTGGTGTATTACCTGTCAGGCCAACAAGATAGGCGTGACGCTGCGCGACCCCGTGTACTCTGCCCTGCAGGCAGACGACATGGTGCTGATGCGTGGTGACTGGACCCGCCCCGATGCCGCCATTACCGATTATCTGCATGCCAACCAAAGAGCCGGCATTCCTTTTAATCAGGTGTTTGGCCCAGGCTTGCCCCAAGGCAAGGCGCTGGAGGTGTTACTGACCACCAGCAAGGTGATTGACGCTCTGGATGAGGCGAAATAATGACGGCGACTAAAGGAAGAAAACTAGGCAAGGGGTTGGTGTACCTGCTGGTGATCATGGTCATCGTCACCGCGGTGGACCTGTGGCGCAGTAAAGACTTGCCCACCGAGGTTGCCGCCCTGGGCACCATGACCACGTTAAACGGCGATACGCTGGATTTGGATGCTCTCAGCCAGGAGCAACCGGTATTGGTGTACGTGTGGGCCACCTGGTGTGGCGTATGCCGTGTGGTGTCGCCCATGGTGGATATGGTGGGCGCCCCGGTCGTCAGCATAGCGTTGGCCTCGGGACAGGATGCCAAGGTGGCCGGGTATGTGCGGGAAAAAGGCTACGACTTCAGCGTGATCAACGATGCGGATCACCGACTGGGGCAAACCCTGGCCATTAGCGTCACCCCTACTTTAATGGTGGCGCATAAAGGACAACTGCGTTTCGCCACCGCCGGCATCACCACCCTGCCCGGCATGTACGCCCGGTTATGGCTGGCGCGTTTGATGACCTAATGTCATCGGTTAAAAGCTGAAACACAAAGGCCGCACTCATACAGAGCGCGGCCTTTTTTTATGGCAACTGATACCAAACAGATTAAATAGCAGATCTATTTTCTTGCTCTATAAAGGTCGGATAAAGGGCCTCCTCCACCGACAC
>NZ_JBLWUK010000023.1:0-55660 GCF_048268965.1 Oceanisphaera sp. | reverse complement strand
GTATTCTACGCATTCCAGATTGTTCGTCAAGCGTTGATTCAAACTTTGTTTCGTTCTCTTCAAACCCTTGTGACCGTGAGCGACTTGCCCCGTGTCAGTGGATGCGCATTATAGGGAGCGGGAGATTTAGCGCAAGAAGTTTATTGTACCAAAACGCCCAAACGGTCACTTCTTGCGCAATGTGAATTAAACTACACCAGACTGGCGACTTCTTGTGCAAATTCAGCCAGCGAGGGATACACGGCTTCTGCCATGGCTTCACCTTCCGGAGTAATGTCTTTACCGGTGCGAACCAAAACAAGGTGCGTTACTCCCGCCGCTTGAGCTGCTTTAAGATCGGATACCTTGTCTCCCACCATGTAAGAGGCACTCACATCTATGTCTAATTCAGCTACGGCCTCGTTAAACATGCCGGGGGCGGGTTTACGACAGTCACATTCCCTGGTGTCGGCGCCACTGCCTTCGGTGGGGTGATGAGGGCAAAAGTAGATGCCATCCAGGTCGATACCACTGTCGGCCAATGACCAGTCCATCCATTCGGTCAGGCGGATAAAGTCATCTTCACTGAATAACCCGCGTGCAATACCCGACTGGTTGGTGACCACGACCAGCTGATAGCCTTTTTGCTTAAGCAGTTTCATGGCGTCTATCACGCCGTCGATAAAGATAAAGTCGTCTCTTTTGGCTACGTAGCCGGTGTCCTGGTTGATAACACCGTCTCGATCAAGAAAAATTGCCGCTGTGCTCACTCGCTATCCCCTATGGTTTAAGGCTGGGTTACTGTAGGAATAATATCACAGCCACCGGCGGTTTGAGGCAGCCGTTGTCCGCTGCTGATCTCCTGGTGAAAATGACAAGCCACTTTATGGCTGTTACCTGCAAGCTCGGGCACCTGGCTGATACACACCTCGCCGACGTATCGACAGCGAGTTCGAAAGTGGCAGCCGGAAGGCGGGTTGGCCGGCGACGGTGGCTCACCTTCCAGTATCATGGGTGCCCGTCGTTGACGAGGGTCAGGCTTAGGAATGGCTGCGAGTAACGCCTGTGTATAAGGATGCCGAGGCTGGCGATAAAGCGCTTCGGCGGGAGCCAGCTCTATGATGCGGCCGAGATACATAACAGCAATATGATCCGAGATGTGCTTTACCACTGAGAGATCATGGGCAATAAACAAGATCGCCAGTTGGTACTCTTGTTGCAACGACAGCAATAAATTCAGAATTTGTGATTGCACAGAGACATCCAGCGCCGACACAGCTTCGTCACACACCAACAACCTGGGCTTCAACGCCATGGCGCGCGCTATGCCGACGCGCTGGCGTTGCCCCCCGGAAAATTCGTGCGGATAACGCTCCAGCGCAGAGGCAGGCAACCCCACTCGCTGCAATAGCTCCGCCGCCCACTGCTGGCGCTCCCTCGCCGATCCCAGGCCATGAATGACAAACGGCTCTTGTAATATGGTGCCTATGGTATGACGACCATTCAGCGATTCTTGCGGGTCTTGAAACACCAATTGCATTTCCTGGCGCAGCGGGCGCATTTGTGAGCGAGAGTAATGACTGATCTCCTCGCCGCCAAAAAAAAGGCGACCGCCGCTGGGTTCATGCAATTTAAGTACGGCACGCGCCAGCGTCGACTTGCCACAGCCGGACTCCCCCACCAGCCCCAGGGTTTGTCCGGCTGCCAATTCAAAACTGACGCCATCAACGGCATACAGGGTTTTACCCCGCCGTAACAGACCCCCGCCTAACGTAAAATGCTGCTGTAGCTGCTCAACGCGGAGCAAGGGCGGTATTGTGGTGTTTTTTGCCATGTTCATCGCCTTAACTCCCGCCAGTGATGGCACCACACATCATGCCCTGTGCTCACCGACTCCATGTTGGGTTGTTGCTGACAGACTGCGGTCATATAAGCACAGCGATTGGCGAATCGGCAACCAGCCGGTTGCTCTTCCAACGAAGGCACCTGACCGTCTATGGTCGCCAGCAGGGTTTTTCCGGGTTGATCCAAGCGGGGAATCGCCGACAGTAATCCCTGAGTATAAGGATGTACCGGGTGTTCAAACAGCGTGAACACATCCGCTTGCTCGGCACTGCGCCCCGCATACATCACCAGTACCTGATCGCAGATTTGCGCGACCACCCCCAAATCGTGGGTGATAAACAACACCGCCATGCCGGTTCTTTGCTGCAGCTCCTGAATAAGGTGCAGTATCTGCGCCTGAATGGTCACATCCAGCGCCGTGGTCGGTTCATCGCAAATCAGCAAATCTGGCTCACACGCCAGCGCCATGGCAATCATCACCCGTTGGCGCATGCCACCAGATAACTGATGGGGATAGGATTTCAGTCTGGCTTCGGCCTCGGGTATGCCGACCTGGTGCAAGATCTCGGCGGCGGCCTGTTGCTGCTGGCGTTTCGTCAACTCGGGCCTGTGGAGCTGATATACCTCCATCAACTGGCGTCCTATGGTGTGCACCGGATTCAGGGCCGTCATCGGCTCTTGAAAAATCATGGCGATCTTGTTGCCGCGCACCCGATAACGCTGCTCGGCGCTCAAGCCCAGCAAATCCTGCCCTTGAAACCAGGCTCGCCCCCCGACCACCTCTCCTGCCGGTCTGGGTAACAAGCCCAACAGGCTCAGGGCGGTGACGCTTTTACCGCAGCCCGACTCGCCCACCAGGCCTAAGGTCTGGCCAGCGGCCAGCGAAAAGCTCACATCATCCACCACCCGAAACCGGCCAGCCTCGGTGGTAAAGCTCACGGCCAAATTTTCAACCTGTAGCAGCGGCTCCATTACTGCTCCTTGTGCCGCCAGGTTTCGTCAATCTCCAGCACCGGCTCGAAGCTGGGCTTATCCGATTTTATCTGCGCTTTCAGCGTCTCATCTATCCAGAACAAGCCGCCGGTACTGTGCGGTGCCCCTTCCATGGGCCAGAACAAGGACGGGGAGTGACGAGTCCCTTTGGTTTCCGGCAGCCGCACATAACGCCAGTAGGCTTCCCGGGTGTAAGGCACCTGGTAGCCGGGAATAAAAATGGCCAACTCGTGCACCCGACGCTGTATCTGTCGGGAGATAGCAGCCTTGTCATCCAGATCCATAGTGACCCGGTATTGCTCTATCAAGCTGTCCAGCTGTGAGTCGCTGATGTTGAACAGATTATTGGTTTGCGGCTTGTCGGCGTTGACCGAGTGAAAAAACTCCCAGTACTGAGGATAAAGCCCGCCTCCTCCCCAGCCCAGCCAGGCGGCCTCGTGTTTTTTCTCCAGCATCGCCTTGAAGCCGGTGGCGCCATCCACCAGGTTCAACTGCAGATCCAGCCCCGCCTTGCGGGCCTCTTCCCGCAAGATGGCCAGCCGTGAGGTATGCTCCTGAGTGGTATAGGTCACCGCCAGACTCAGCACATCGCCAGCCGCATTGCGCAAAATGCCGCCCGGGCCCTGCTTATCGTAACCCGCCTCGGCAAACAGGGCGCGCGCTCGCTCAATATCAAAGCTGCGTGCGCGAATATCAAGATCGATAAAGTCACCATAACCGGTGCCAAAGGTGTTCATGCGCTCATAGTCGCCGCGCAATATGGTATCCAGCATACGCTGCATATTAATGGCATGGGCGATGCCCTGACGCACCCGCACATCACTCAACCTGGGGTGGGCGGTATTGAGATGCACCCCTTGGGCGCCTTGCGGCATGTCATTATAAAACCAGATGCGATTGATAAGCCCGGCTCGGTACTCGGGGGTATCGGTTTTATCGTGCCACCATTCCGGCAAAATCAGGCCAAAGGTGTCGATATCGCCGCGCAGAAAATGCCGATAGGCAATATTCATGTCCCGCACCACATTCAGACGAATGGCATCGACGTTGAAACGATGCTTGTAGTAGGTCAGCTCGTTGCCCCACCAATCGTCCAGTCGCTTGAAGCTTATCGAGCGTCCCCGCTTCACATCATCGATCACATAGGCACCGGTAACGGGAGCCAGCGCCCAGTTATAACGGCGTACCCAATCGTCGCTGAGTTCATAGAAATGCCTGGGCTGTGGCGCCAGCCCCACCGTATTCAACAGCTCGCGCCGGCTCTTCGGGCTGCCCGCCGTCACCGACAGGGTATGGGCGTCATAAGCGGTGACATCGACGATTTCCTCGCTGTAGTAGTTGTTGTACCAGGGGGCGCGGATCACTTCGGAGCGCATCATTTCCAGTGCAAACAAAAAGTCTGCACTGGTTACCGGCTTGCCATCGGACCAGCGCGCGGCCGGATTCAGTTTGAAATACATGGTTTTATGATCGTCGCCGAAGGCCCAGTGGGTGGCGAGTGCAGGAATGGGCCGCTCTGTTTGTGGATGCAGTGCATACAGCCCAAGCTGATTTTCCAGAATGAAGGAACGAAACGAGGTATTGGAGTCGGGCCCGACGGTCCGAAAGGTCAGCGGAAAGCTCAGCAGCCAGCTCTTGAACACACCGCCACGCCTGGCCTCGGGCGAGGCAAATATCGGGTCTTCGTTATTGGTCAGCCACTCCAGTTCATCCGGTAACTCGACGGCACTGACGCTCACGGTCAGGCTAAAGGCCAAACTCAATACCAGCAGCCAGCTGCTCAAACAGCTTGTTAGTTTTTTCATCGCATTCCCTGCCTATTCATAACGAGAGAAATGTTTGGGGTCGAAAGCCTCGCGAATGGCTTCGCCAATAAAGGATACCGTGATCAACACCAGAGAGACCGCCGTCACCACGGACGCCACTATCCAGGGTGCATCAAGATGGTTCACGCCCTGGCGCAGCAGCTCTCCCCAACTGGGGGTGGGTGGCGCCAGACCAAAGCCGAGATAATCGAGCGCCGTCAGTAACGAAATATTGGCCACCACGGTAAAGGGCGCCAGAGTCACTATCATCACCAGGGTATTGGGCAGAATATGGTGTACGATAATGCGCCACAGCCCCGCGCCCTGGGCCCGCGCCGCCAGTACATAATCTCGCACTTTTTCCCGGTAGGTCAGGGTACGCATATACCAGGTGATGCCCATCCAGCCGAACAGCACGTTGATGCCAACAAACAGCATAAAGTTGGGCTGGGTAAGCGACACCAGGATCATGATCACGTACAAGAACGGCACCTGAGACCACACTTCGATAAATCGCTGAAACAGCAAATCAAACTTGCCTCCCACAAAGCCCATCGTGCATCCCAGCAACACGCCAATGACATAACTGGCGGTCAGCGCAATAAAGGCAAACCCCACGGCGGTACGAAAACCGTAGACCAATCGCGCCAGAATATCGCGCCCCGAATTATCGGTACCCAGATAATGCCGCTGCGCCAGGCTGGGCGCGGTGGGCGGGAAGCTGCCACTGCTGTAATCCTGCTCGTAGGGGCTCCAGGGGACTATGGGCAGCAATACCCAATTATCTTCCTGGTTGGCGTCTGCCTGCCGGGCCAGAACCTCTTTCAGCTCTCGATAGTTGGTTTCGTATTGATACCCCAAGCCGAAGGTGTCACCGGTGATCACGGCACCATAGGTAGGGAAATAATACTGCCCTTCATATTTGACCAGCAGCGCGCGGTTACTGGCCCATAACTCGGCCGTCAGTGCCAGCACCACCATCAGCATGAATAGACAAAAAGCATAGTAGCCGCGACGAATACTGCGAAAGCGGCGCAGTTTTTTCAGGGTGAGTTCGGAAAAGAGTCTAGCCATCGAAGCGCACCCGGGGATCGACCATGGCCACACAGATATCCGACAAGATATTACCCAGCAGCATCATCAAGGAGGTGACCGCCAGAATGCCCATAACCACCGGATAATCCCGCTCGACGATGGCCTCGTAGCCCAGCAGCCCCAGGCCGTCGATATTGAAGATCACTTCTATCAGAAAGGAGCCGGCAAAAAACACCGAAATCACATTACCAAAGTGGCTGGCGATGGGGATCATGCTGTTGCGCAGGGCGTGTCGGGTCACCGCCTTGCGAAACGGCAACCCCTTGGCCACGGCGGTACGCACATAATCTGCCGACAGATTTTCCATCAGGCTGTTTTTCATGGTCATGGTCAGCACGGCGAAATCACCGATGGCATAGGCTATCAGGGGCAATAGCGCATGGTGGAACAGGTTGAAGGTTTTCGGCCAGAAGCCTTCAAGATAATAAAAGTCATCCCCCACGAAGCCCCCCATGGGAAACCAGCCAAGCTGAAAGGAGAACACGGTAAGCAGAAAAATACCGACCACATAGGCAGGCAGCGCATAGCCCCCATAAATCAACATCGAGCTGATGCTGTCGAAACGACTGTTGTGTTTCAGTGCCTTGAGGATGCCCAGCGGTATGGATACCAGATAGCTCAGGATAAAGGTACTGATACCAAAAAAGGCGGATACCGGAAGCCGCTCTTTAATCAGCTCCCACACCGGCAGGTAATAACGGGTGGAGTCCCCCAGATCGAGTCGCACCAGTTTACCCAGCCAGTCTCCATAGGCTTCAAAGACCGGTTTATCCAGGCCATAAAAGGCTTTCAGCTCCTCAATTTGCTCGGCCGAGAGCACCTGGCTGCCGCGGGAGCTCTGGCTGAACTCGCTGCTGGCCAACTGACTTTCCATCAGCATGCGTTCCACCGGCCCGCCAGGCACAAAGCGCGTGATGGCAAACACCACCAGGGTAATTCCCAAAAAGGTCGGGATCAGCAGCAATAACCGCCGCAGAAAATACTGGCCCATTGTTTTCCTTAGGTTCGTTCCTTGAAGGGCACGGAGAATAACATTACTGGCGCCCTATCCTGTTTTCCTCAAGCTCGTTCCTTGAAGGGCACGGAGAATAACATTACTGGCGCCCTATCCTGTTTTCCTCAAGCTCGTTCCTTGAAGGACACGGAAAATAACGTTATTTGCACCCTAGCCCAAGTGTCGACCGATAAGCAAGAAAGATACCCATAGTTGCCTCGCGAGTCGCCGTGTAAATTTTACATTGACTTGGACGTCCAGACGGCTTAGCATCCTCTGCTATTGGTCATGCTTGCATGACTTGTCTCTACACTCATCTGTTAAAGCAGTGAATAACCAACCCGCAAAGGCTCATCCTCCGATGATCAAGCTAACCAATATCAGTAAACGCTACGGTGAAGGCGAACACGCCGTTCATGCCGTGCGTAATATCAACCTCGAGGTTGCCGCCGGTCAGATTATGGGCGTTATCGGTGAATCCGGGGCCGGTAAAAGCACCCTGATCCGCTGCGTCAATATGCTGGAGCGCCCCACCGAAGGCAATGTGCTGGTCGACGGTCAGGAGCTCACTCGCCTCAATAATAGCGAACTACCGGCTGCTCGCCGTAATATCGGCATGATTTTTCAGCATTTTAATCTATTGTCGTCCCGTACCGTGTTCGCCAACATCGCCTTGCCACTCGAACTGGCCGGCATGGGCAAGGCGGCCATCAAACAGCGCGTTAACGAACTGCTGGACCTGGTTGGCTTGTCTCATCGTGCCGATGCCTACCCCAAGGCGTTATCCGGTGGCCAAAAGCAGCGGGTAGCCATTGCCCGCGCCCTGGCACCCAACCCCAAGGTATTGCTGTGTGACGAAGCCACCTCGGCACTGGATCCGCAAACCACCCAGTCGATTCTTGCGCTGCTAAAAGACATCAACCGCCAGTTGGGCTTGACCATCCTCTTGATCACCCACGAGATGCATGTCGTGAAAACCATCTGCGACCGGGTCGCCATTATCAATGATGGCGAACTGGTGGAACAAGGCGACGTGGCCTGGTTTTTTGCCAATGCCAAAACCGAGCTGGCACGACGTTTTATTGCCTCTACCATCAATCTGGATATTCCCGATGAATACCAGCAGCGACTGGTCGCCGAGCCATTGGCCGGAGCCCTGCCGCTGGTTCGCCTGGGCTTTAGCGGCGACACCGTGGACAGCCCGCTGATTTCCATACTCAGCCGAGAGCTGAACGTGGATGTCAGCATCTTGAGTGCCGACATGGAATACGCCGGTGGCGTCAAGTTTGGCTTTATGCTGGCCGAACTGGACGGAGAACCCGCACAAACACAGGCCGCACTGGCTTATCTTCAGGATCATAAAATTCAGGTGGAGTTACTCGGTTATGTCCGACGCCATGATTAATCTGCTGTTATCTGCGCTATGGGAAACCCTGATCATGACCTTTGGCTCGGGCTTGATTGCTTGTGCACTGGGTATCCCTTTAGGCATCGCCCTGCATGTGAGCAAACCCGGTCAAATTTGGGAACATGCCGTCTTTAATAAAATATTAGGCTCTGTGGTCAATATTGGCCGCTCGATTCCCTTTATCATCTTGCTGGTCGCCATTATTCCCTTTACACGCATGATTGTCGGTACCAGTATCGGCACCATTGCCGCCGTGGTACCGTTAACCGTTGCCGCCATTCCCTTTGTCGCCCGCCTGATGGAAGGTGCATTAATGGAAATTCCCAGTGGCCTGGTGGAAGCGGCACAGGCCATGGGCGCCAAACGCATACAAATAGTGACGAAAGTCTTGCTGCCCGAGGCGCTGCCCGGCATGCTCAATGGCATTATCATTACCCTGGTCACGCTGGTGAACTACTCTGCCATGGCCGGTGCCATTGGCGGCGGCGGCCTGGGTGATGTCGGTATTCGTTACGGCTATCAGCGCTTCGATCCACAGATCATGCTGATTACCGTGGTGATGTTGGTGGTACTGGTACAAATTATTCAAAGCGCCGGCGAACGTCTGGTGGCTTATGTTGATCATCGTTGATTAAAAAGGAGTTACCCGATGAAATTAGGTTTTAAATCGTTCGCGACCCTGAGTGTACTGGCCTCGGCCCTGGCCCTGGGCGGTTGTGGTGAGCAGGCCAAAGACACCGCCGAAGAAGCCGCAGCCAAACCCCTGCGTCTGGGTGTGATTGCCGGTGCCGAAGAACAGGTTGCTGAAGTGGCCGTCAAGGTGGCCAAAGAGAAATACGACCTGGATGTAGAGCTGGTATCGTTCAGCGACTATGTCACGCCCAACGTGGCTTTGAATGATGGCAGCCTGGATATTAACGCCTTTCAACATCAGCCTTACCTCGACAAGCAGATTGAAGACCGTGGCTACGATTTGATCGCCGTGGGCAACAGCTTTGTTTACCCCATCGCGGCCTACTCCAAGGTCATCAAGTCTCTGGATGAACTGGAGGATGGCGCCAAGGTTGCCGTGCCTAACGATCCGACCAACCTGGGCCGTACCCTGCTGCTGCTGGAGCAGAAAGGTCTGATTGAAGTAGATGATGCCGTGGGTCTGGAAGCCACCACGCTGAATATTACTGCCAACCCCAAAAAGCTGAACATCATCGAGCTGGAAGCCCCCCAGCTGCCACGCTCGCTGGATGACGTGGCACTGGCGGTGATCAACACCACCTATGCGTCACAAATCGACTTGCTGCCCGGTCGTGACAGCCTGTTTGTAGAAGACAAGGAGTCACCTTACGTCAACCTGATTGTGGCTCGTACAGACAACCAGGACGATGAGCGCATCAAAACCTTTGTGCAGGCGTATCAGAGTGAAGAAGTCTATCAGGCCGCACTGGAGCTCTTTAAAGGCGGCGTAGTTAAAGGCTGGTAACCCCGGCTGATAAACGCATCAAGGTCACGGCTTGCCGTGGCCTTTTTTGTTTGGGCTGTCATAATAAAAAAATCAAACTGAGCATTAAGGGTTACGCATGCAAAAGTGGTACTTGGCACATTGCCGCCCCCGGGAAGAAGAGCGGGCACTGCAAAACCTGACCAATCAAGGCATAGAGGCATTTTACCCCTATGCGGAAGTGAAAAAGCGCGTTCGCCGAAAAATGGTGACCCGCGTAGAAGCGCTGTTTCCGGGCTATATTTTCGTCCGTGCCGATCTCGGCATTACCAGCTCTGCCACCATAGGGTCGACCCGAGGCGTACGCAACTTGATACGCTTTGGCGGTGGCCCCTGTGAAGTGCCCGCCGAGTTGGTGTACGATTTGATGAGTCGCAGCGATAGCGACGAACTCAGAGAACAGCTGACCGACTTGCCCCGAAGTGGCGACAAGGTACGCATAGAACTGGGGCCGTTTGCCGGGCTGGAGGCGATTTATCAGGAAGCCGACGGTGACACTCGCGCCATTTTACTGTTAACGCTACTGCAAAATGCCGTTCCCACCAGCTTCGCCAACGACGAGTTTTCTCGCTTGCCAAAATAGTGGGGAGTGAAGGGTGAGGAGTGAGGTGCTAACGGTGAATCTTCAGGCATGAGTGACACCTCACTCTTTACCCCTCACAATTCACGGTTGATTATCGATGCTCCAGCACCATCACCTGGTGGTGCTGCAATGGCTGATAACGATCGTACCTGGGTTTAGCCATCAGACTTTGCCACCACTGGCCCGGCGCCAACCCCAGGGGGAGCTCGATTCCCACCCGCAACCTGGATTCAAACTTATCCTTGCTGTTACTCAGTAACGAACTTTGCAAACGAAAAATACGCCAGGGCGAATAATTAAGCGACCACTGGCGAGATAACGCGGCCTTGTATTTATCTCCGCTGCCGTACAGGTCGAGTCGGCGCCCCTGCCAGCGATAATAGCGACTCGAGACACTCAGACCCGGCACCATCCCCAGGCGCCCTTCGCCAAACCACAGCTGCCCGGATGCCGGTCGCTCTCGCCGCCCTGCCTGCTGCTGCCAGCCGGATAACGGCTGATACTGACCCGCCCCCAGAGTCCAGTCTTGATGCTCCAGAAACAGTAACAAGCCCCCCCGCTGATGATCCCAGCCGGCCTGGTAGTCCAGCACGGGTTCGACATGGCCACTAACGGTAGCGGTAAGCGGGTGTTCAAAGTGCATGCCGGCCTGATAGGTCAGTCGCTCGTCCCGATAATCAATCCCCAACTCGCCCTGCCAGTTCGACATCACCGGCAGCGCCATTCGGCTGCTCAGTAAGGGTTCCTTATCAAATAGCGGCAGCTGATAGTCCCAGTTCCATTGTTCCGGAGTGAGCCAGAGCCATTCGCTGAGCTGTTGAGAACCAAATGACAGGGTATCATCCGCCAGCGTCATGCCTTGCTGCTCGACAAATTTATCGAGATTGTTGGTGGCCGCCGCCCGGGCTGCCGTGGCCAGGGTAAGCAACACCCGGTCGGTTTTAGGGGCATGGGCCGGATCCGGTGGCCCCAGTTGGGGCAGGCTGGCCGAGACAGCCCTCGCCTCGGGCAGGCTCTCTCCTGTTGGCTCGGCTAATACGTGGCTCGGTTTGGCCTCTGTTGGGGGTAATGCCGCTGCGTTTTCCTTTACGGATCGGCTGTTCCGGAGCGAACGGTCCGGTACCCAAATCCAGTCCCCCGGAATTAAGGGCGTCATAAAGCGCTGGGGATTAAAGTCGCGACGCAGTGCCCGTTCACTGAGTTGATAGTCTCCCGCCAGTGAGCGCCAGCTTTCACCCGGCATGACTTGATGCCGGGCGACACTCAGGCTCGCCGCCTGTGACCAGCCGCTGACGGATAACGACAGCAGTAATATAAATCGATTCAAGCCTTTGCTCATACAGTGGCTGCTAAATCCTGTAAAGGTGAGAGGACAGAAAGCTGGAAGCGATAAGCCGGAAGTAAACACTAAATTTGTAGATTCATGGGTTTTCTTCCAGCCCTCAGCTTCAAGCTTGTCTCTTAGTCACAACCTTTTTGATATTAATGTGGCTTGTCAGGCTGAGGGCATTATTTTTTGACACGCCGTGCACCATCCATGGCGGTCGGACATCATGTGCTGAGCGTCGCATGAAGGTGCTTGAAGCGTGTCGGAGGAGGCTACCCAGCCGTCTCTCGTCTTTAAGATCTGGGGTTGGACTTAACTCTGCACCCTACCCCTGAAAGCCGCACAACAGGCGGTATTCTTCCAGCACATAGGTGTCGGTCATGCCACTGACAAAATCAAGCAACAACCGGACCCTGAAGTACCATTCTCGCTCGGTCGCACTTTCAAATAAAGTCGCATTTACACTGTCGCGTCGATAGGCCGCCAAATGACGGGGAGGCAGCCGGTGATACAACCGGCGCAATAACAGCCCTTCTGCATCCTGACGGTTTTCCAGACTGGTAAACTCCTGCGCGGGCAAGGCAAGCAAGGGGGCGAAAGCTTCCAGCACCCCTTTAAGGGCGGCAAAGCCCGATAACTCCAGCGCCTCGACCTCTCGGCGATTGAATACCTGCCGGTGGGCAAAGTCTTTCAACCATTGCAGCGCCTGTGCCGGTGCCTGGTCCACGTCCAGCAGGGACGCGTTATGACTGCCATCCAGAATCGCCGGCTGATGCAGCAGGTACTGCTCGCTAACCAGCACCAGCAAGTCATCATTCAGGCTCTGGCGAAAGCGACTGAAGAAGCCGGGCTCCTCCGCTTTCGCCTGCTGCCAGCACTGTTGCAGATAATCATTGCCGTTACTCAGCAACGCCTGCTCCAGCTCCGCCAGACTCAGCACCCCTCTGTCTACCGCATCTTCCAGATCGGCCACCCCATAGGCCATGTCGTCGGCGGCCTCCATCAAAAAGGTCAGCGGATAACGCCCCTGAGTGGTGGTGGGAAACAGCTTTCTCATCTGTTGTATCAACGGTCGTTCACTAAAATAATGACCGGGTTTTTGCTGCCAGGGGCCATGGGTTTGACGTTGATAGGCACCGCGTACGTACTTTTGCAACGCCGCCAGCTGACTCAGGGTCAGATTCAACCCTTGCAGACTATGCAGGAGTCGCAGGCTCTGGGCATTGCCTTCAAATTGCTGCAAGTCCGCCATCAGCATGGGCCACTGGCGCGAACCGCTGCCGACCGCCTGTTGAAACAGGGCGGGCAGTCGCGTGCGCAGCCAGTCAATCATGACCACCTCGCCAAAGTGACCAAATGGCGGGTTCCCCACATCGTGCAGCAGGCAGGCCATTTCTACCAGGCTGACGAAGGCTTGCTTATCCACATCCGGCCCCAGCTCAGCCAGCACCGTTAACGCCAGCTGACGACCGGTTTCTTTCACTTCCAGCGAGTGGGTCAGTCGACTGCGCACCGAGGCCTTCACATCCAGCGGAAACACCTGGGTTTTTTGCTGCAACCGCCGCACTGGTGAACATTGTACGATGCGGCTGCGATCCGCCTCTATTGCCTCCAGCGCCGTCTCGGCCTGCGCCGCCGGCACCTGACGTTCGCTGACAATAAAATGCTGGTACTCACTCATACCCGGCTCTCCAGCCAATGGCGCAGCACGATCAAATCTGCAGGCAGGTGATGATTGAGCTCATTCACCCAGCCATCCAGTTGCAACCACCAGTCGGCCAGTTCTGGGCTTTGTATTTGCTGCGCCAGCAGTTGAACCCGCTTCAAACCCACCGAGCCGGCGGCACCCTTGATTTTATGGGCTTCATCCACAATGCCTGCTTGCTCTTTACTGGCCACAAAATCATTGAGTGTGTTCAGGTAACCCTCAGCCATCCGCTCCAGCATATCGACACTGGACAACAAGATGGCCGCGCCAACCGTATCCACATAGTCGGTTAGAAACACCGTATCCAGTACCACGGCTTCGTCCTGGTGCGGCTCGGCGGCAGAGCGCTCGACCGGGGTGTTCACCGGAGCCGCGGGCAGTGCTTGCTGTTCCTGCGCCTGGGAGCGATGAGCAAAAAATCGGGTCAATACACCTTTGATGGCCTTGGAAGACAGCGGCTTGCTAATGGCATCGTCCATGCCTTTGACCAGATACTCCTCTTTATCGCTGATCACGTTGGCAGTCAGCGCCACTAAAGGGGGCAGCGAGGTAGAGGCTTCCCGGGCCTCTTGCCGTAAACGGGCGGCAATATCAAAGCCGGTCATGTCCGGCAACTGGATATCGAGAAACACCAAATCAAAGGACATCTGCGCCAGCCAGGCGAATGCCTCGCCGCCATCCCGGGCCACCGTCACCTTGTGGCCCAGCTTTTCCAGCAAGGCACAGGCGACGGTCACGTTAAGCTCCACATCCTCGACCAGCAACACCGACAGCGGCGGCAGCTGCGCCACCACGGGATCATCCACCGGTGCCTGGGTTCTCGGCACCTTGATGGTAATACTGAAGCAGGAGCCTTCTCCCGGCTCGCTGTCCAGCTCTATGGTTCCCTGCATGGCATCCACCAACTGCTGGGATACCGCCAGGCCAATACCGGTGCCAGTGGCGTGTTTGTTGCCTTCTACCTGAAAATACAGCGCGAATATTTCCTGCTGCAGCTCGGGAGGAATGCCGATGCCGGTATCTTCGATATCGAAACGCAGGGTAATTTCGTCCGGGGTCAGCTCGTCGGCCATGCAACGTATGGTCACGCCACCCTCATCGGTGAATTTGACCGCGTTGCCCACCAGGTTCCACAACACCTGCCGCAAGCGGGTGCCGTCGGCCAGAATCCATTCGGGAATGTCGCCGTCCCGATCGAAATGCAGATACAGGCCTTTTTGCTCGGCCTGCAGCCGGGCCAGGCTTTCCAGATCATCCAGAAACCCGGGGAAGTCCATCGGCTCGGGCGCCAGCTCCAGCCGGCTACGATCAACCTTGTCCAGATCGATGATGTCGTTGAAGATATTGCCCAGAGTCACGGCACTGAAATGAATGGTTTTCAGGTGCTGTAGCTGCTCCTGATCCAGCTTGGTGGCCAGCAAAATACGACTCAGGCCGACGATACCGTTCAACGGCGTGCGCAGCTCGTGACTGATGGTGGAAATAAAGGTGGTCTTGTCACGGCTGGCTTTTTCCAGCTCCTCCTGATAACGCTTGCGCTCGGTAATGTCCCGACCGAAGCCCAGCAACCCCAGTCGCTTGCCGTTACGATCGAAGAAGGGCACCTTGCGCAACTCGAAGCAGGCATGGTGACCATCGGGATATTGCAGCCACTGCTCGTAGGTCTGGGTTTCATTGCGGGCGAACACTTCCCTGTCGGTTTCCACCACCTTCTCGGCCACCGCTGCCGGATACACATCGAAGGGGGTCAGGCCTATCAGCTCTTTTTCCTGGCGGCCGAGCAGGTTCTCCATGGCTTTGTTACAACCGGAAAACTCTTCCAGCTCGTTGCGGTAATACACCAGATCCGGCGAAGTATCGATAAAGGAGCGCAACAAGGCCGAGCGCTCCTGAGACTCCAGCTGGGCCTTCTCCCGCTGGTAGATTTCCGCCTCCAGATCGTCGATGGCCTGCTGGCGGGCGGTCTCGGCCCTGTGGGTTTCTTCTATCTGGCGATTAAGCAGCTCCAGCTTTTCCTGCAACTCGTTGTTGAGTTCCAGATCCCGCTCCCGCATCTGCTGCAGCCGCTGCACCAGCTGGCTGAGCCGCTGACGGGAATCTTCCAGCTGGTCTACCACCACCGACAGAAAATACACCGCCCAGGGCGTGACCAGCAGTCCGAAAAAGACGGAACGGACCATATCTATGGACTCTACCGTTCCCCGGAGAAACAGCGTTACGCCAACCTGGATAAAGATGGCCAACAATATGATGCAGGCGGCCAGCAACATGCTGAAACGCACTATGCCCAGCTTGGTCATCAGATCAACATAGTATTGCGCCCATGTTTTTATGGGTTTCATCGGTTATTCCCGTCAATAGCAGTATAAAAGCAGGATACCGCCTTAGTCGCAGGCTGTCATGCCGATGATGAGATGATCGGATATGCTCTAGAATGGAGTCAGAGTGGCCTGTTCAATCCAGGCGTCATTTGATGTCAAACGTACTGTGTTTCATTTAACGCGCCCCAGCAGTGGAATGTTATGCAGTAAAAATGCATTTATAATCTTAAAATGAGGGGGTAACTGCGCTGAAACGACCACCAGATCTGTTTTTCAAGCAGCATAAGGCGAGACTCAGCTCGAAGCCCTGGCGCTGAAATGTAGTAAAAGAACAACACAAATCACTTGATTTTATATTGTGCTGCTTATCGCCCACAAGCAACATAAAAGGCCAATATGAAATCTAAAATTAAGATTTATCGCCAAACAATCGGGTTTTTTGCTGGAATATATTACTTGAGGCTGAGGTGATCGGCGACTTATCGCTTGATTCCTTTCATTGACCTCATAAAAAAATCCCTATATTTTGGTAAATTAGCCACCAATGGCAACGGACGCTTCAGAGCATGTCGTGCTGACAAAAGTAGTCGCTCGGCCCAATGGCTTGAGCAATGGAGGAATGCAATGTCTCTTTATGACCCTAGGCTTGAGAAGGATAACTGTGGTTTCGGACTCATCGCCCATACAGAAGGCGAAGCCAGCCACAAGCTGGTCCGTCTCGCCATTTCGGCACTGGATCGCATGCAACACCGCGGCGGTATCGCCGCCGATGGTAAAACCGGCGACGGTTGCGGCCTGTTGATGCAAAAACCCGACAGCTTCTTTCGTGCTGTCGCTCAAGACAAAGGATGGAATCTGGGTCGCAAATATGCCGTCGGCATGATGTTCCTCAATCCGGATCCGATACTGGCAGAACAGAGCCGAAAAATAGTCAACGAAGAGCTGGAAAAAGAAACCCTGAGTCTGGTGGGCTGGCGAGAAGTACCGGTAAATACCCAGGTGCTGGGTGACATCGCCAAGGCCTCGCTGCCCCGTATCGAGCAGGTGTTCGTCAATGCTCCCGCCGGCTGGGTGGTCAATGATATCGAACGTCGCCTCTATATAGTGCGGCGGCGTATCGAAAAGCGTATCAAGGACGAATACTTCTATGTGGTCAGCCTGTCCAACCTGGTGATGACCTACAAAGGGCTGTGCATGCCCGCCGACTTGCCCCGCTTCTATCTGGACCTGGCAGACATTCGCCTGCAATCGGCCATCTGCGTATTCCACCAACGCTTTTCCACCAATACCCAGCCCCGCTGGCCGCTGGCGCAGCCGTTCCGTTTTCTGGCCCACAACGGCGAAATCAATACCATAGGTGGTAACCGCCGCTGGGCCCAGGCCCGGGCCTACAAGTTTGGCTCCCCCTTACTGCCGGACCTGAGCGATGCCGCCCCTTTCGTCAACACAGATGGCTCCGACTCCTCCAGCCTGGACAACATGCTGGAACTGTTTCTGGCCGGTGGCATGGACCTGTTCCGTGCCATGCGCATGCTGATCCCGCCCGCCTGGCAGAAAAATCCGGCGATGGACGAAGACTTGCGTGCCTTCTACGACTTCAACTCCATGCACATGGAGCCCTGGGATGGCCCCGCCGGCATAGTGATGTCCGACGGCCGCTTCGCCGCCTGCGCCCTGGACCGTAACGGCCTGCGTCCGGCTCGCTTCGTGCGCACCAAAGACGGCTTTATCACCCTGGCCTCCGAAATCGGTATCTGGGACTACACCCCGGACGAAGTGCTCGAAAAGGGCCGAGTCGGCCCGGGCGAGCTGTTCGTGGTGGATACTGCCAAAGGAAAAATCTGGACCAGCTTCGAGATCGACGACGATCTCAAGTCTCGCCACCCCTATAAAGAATGGATGACCAAGCACAAGCGTCGCCTGATCCGTTTCGAAGACCTGCCCGATGATCAGGCTGGCAGGTCCGAACTGGACGCCGACACCCTGCGCATCTATCAGAAGCTGTTCGGCTATTCGATGGAAGAGCTGGAACAAGTGATTCGAGTGATGGGCGAAAACGGCCAGGAAGCGGTCGGGTCCATGGGTGACGACGCCCCCATGGCGGTGCTGTCCAGCAAGCCTCGCTCCCTGTATGACTACTTTCGCCAGATGTTTGCCCAGGTTACCAACCCGCCCATCGATCCGCTGCGGGAGAACCACGTCATGTCGCTGGCCACCCTGATTGGCCGCGAGCAGAACGTGTTCAACGAGACCCATGGCCACGCCCATCGGGTGCAGTTCGAGTCGCCCATTCTGCTGTATTCCGACTTTCATCAGCTGATGAGCCTGGAACAGACCCACCACAAGCATACGGTGCTGGATCTGAACTTCGCACCGGAAGAAGGCCTGCAGGCCGCCATAGTGCGTCTGTGTGAGCAAGCCAAAACCGCCGTTGAAACCGGCACCGTACTGCTGGTGCTGAGCGACCGTAATATCAGCAAGGATAAGCTGCCGATTCCGGCCGCCATGGCCGCCGGTGCCGTGCAGCACACCCTGGTCGAACACAACCTGCGCTGCGACTCCAACATCATAGTGGAAACCGCCAGCACCCGGGATCCGCACCAGTTTGCCGTGTTGCTCGGCTTCGGCGTCACCGCCATCTACCCTTACCTGGCCTACGAGACTCTGGGCCGCATGGTGGAAGACGGTGTACTCAAGATGCCCCTGCGCGAGGCGCTGCTCAACTTCCGCAACGGCATCAACAAGGGCCTGTACAAGGTGATGTCCAAGATGGGCATCAGCACCATCGCCTCTTACCGCTGCTCGCAGCTGTTTGAAGCCATCGGCCTGCATCCGGAGGTGATAGAGCTGTGCTTCAAGGGCGTGTCCAGCCGGGTACAAGGGGCTTCTTTCGAGGACTTCCAGCAGGATCTGTTCAACCTGAGCCGGGTGGCCTGGATTGCCCGCAAGCCCCTCAATCAGGGGGGGCTGCTCAAGTATGTCCACGATGGCGAATACCACAGCTATAACCCGGATGTGGTCACCAGTCTGCAAACCGCGGTGCGCTCCGGCAACTACGATGACTACCGGGTGTATTCAAAGCTGGTCAACGAGCGTCCGGCCGCCATGCTGCGCGACTTGCTGGCCCTCAAGCCCAACGGCCAGAGTATCCCGCTGGATCAAGTAGAGCCGGCCAGTGAGCTGTTCCCCCGCTTCGACAGCGCCGCCATGTCCATCGGCGCCCTGGGCCCGGAGGCCCACGAGTCACTGGCCATCGCCATGAACCGTCTCGGCGGCAAGAGCAACTCCGGCGAGGGCGGTGAAGACGCTCGTCGCTTCAATACCTTGAAGAACTCCAAGATCAAGCAGGTGGCTTCCGGTCGCTTCGGGGTAACGCCCCACTACCTGATGAACGCCGAAGTCATTCAGATCAAGGTGGCTCAGGGTGCCAAGCCCGGCGAAGGTGGTCAGCTGCCCGGCCACAAGGTGACGGCGGAAATCGCCAAACTGCGTTATGCGGTACCGGGCGTGACCCTGATTTCCCCCCCGCCGCACCACGATATTTATTCCATCGAGGATTTGGCCCAGCTGATCTTCGACATCAAGCAGATCAACCCCGGCTGTCTGGTGTCGGTCAAGCTGGTCTCCGAGCCCGGCGTCGGCACCATCGCCACCGGTGTGGCCAAGGCCTATGCGGATTTGATCACCATCTCCGGCTACGATGGCGGCACCGGCGCCAGCCCGCTGTCTTCGGTCAAGTATGCCGGCTCCCCCTGGGAGCTGGGACTGGCCGAAACCCAGCAGGCACTGGTGGCCAACGGCCTGCGCCACAAGATACGGCTGCAGGTGGACGGCGGCCTGAAAACCGGTCTCGATATCGTCAAGGCCGCCATTCTGGGTGCCGAGAGCTTCGGCTTCGGTACCGGCCCCATGGTCGCTCTGGGTTGCAAGTATCTGCGTATTTGTCATCTGAATAACTGCGCCACCGGCGTGGCCACTCAGGATGAAAAACTGCGCCGGGACCACTTCCTTGGTCTGCCCGAGATGGTAGAGAACTACTTCAGGTTCATCGCCGAAGAAACCCGCAAGCTGATGGCGCTGTTGGGCGTGGCCCAGCTGACCGACCTCATCGGCCGCACCGACCTGCTGGAGATACTGCCGGGCCTGACCGCCAAGCAGCAGAAACTGGACTTGTCCGGCATCATGGCCAGACCCGAACCCAAGCCGGGCCTGGGCGTGTTCTGCCAGGAGGGTAACCCCAATGTCGACAAGGGGTTGCTCAACCTGAAGATCACCGAAGATGCCCTGAGCGCGGTGGAAACCAGCGGTGGTGGCGATTTCTACTACCACATTCGCAATACCGACCGCTCTGTGGGGGCGCGGCTGTCCGGCGAAATCGCCCTGCGTCACGGCAATCAGGGCATGGCGGCGGATCCGGTTCGTATCCATCTGGATGGCACCGCCGGCCAGAGCTTCGGCGCCTGGAACGCAGGCGGTCTGGAGATGATCCTGACCGGTGATGCCAACGACTATGTGGGCAAGGGCATGACCGGCGGCAAGCTGGTGATCAAATCCCATGTCGGCGTGGCCTTCTCCTCCCATGAAGCCACCCTGGTCGGTAACACCTGCCTGTACGGCGCCACCGGTGGCTACCTCTACGTGGCGGGCCGAGCCGGTGAACGATTCGCGGTGCGTAACTCGGGCACCATAGCCGTGGTAGAAGGCGTGGGTGACAACGGCTGCGAATACATGACCAGCGGCATAGTCACAGTGCTGGGTTCCACCGGCGTTAACTTTGCCGCCGGCATGACCGGGGGCTTTGCCTATGTGCTGGACGAAGAGAACGACTTCGAGCTGAAAACCAACTTTGAGCTGGTGGAATTGCTGGAGCTGGACGAACTGATGATCCATCAGGAACATCTGCGCGGCATTATCACCCAGCACCTGCAGGAAACCGGCAGTCAACGCGCCCAGCAGATCCTGGCCAACTTCGGCCAGTACCTGCCCAAGTTCCGGTTGGTTAAACCCAAATCCAGCGATGTGACTTCTTTGTTAGGTCATCAGAGCCGTTCCACCGCAGAGCTGCGGGTCCACGCGCAGTAAAGGAAGATTGTGATGAGTCAGAACGTATTTCAGTTTATAGATGTGCAACGTGTCGACCCGGCCAAGAAGCCGATCAGCACCCGTAAGATCGAGTTCGTGGAAATCTACGAGCCCTTTTCCGACAATCAGGTCGAGATGCAGGCCGACCGCTGCCTGGATTGCGGCAACCCTTACTGCGAGTGGAAGTGTCCGGTACACAATTATATTCCCAACTGGCTGAAACTGGCCAACGAGGGGCGCATCTTCGAGGCGGCTGACTTGTGTCACCAGACCAACAGCCTGCCTGAAGTCTGTGGCCGGGTCTGTCCACAAGACAGATTGTGTGAAGGCGCCTGTACGCTTAACGACGAATTTGGTGCCGTGACCATAGGTAATATCGAGAAATACATTACCGACAAGGCCTTCGAAATGGGCTGGCGCCCGGACATGTCCAATGTGGTGAAAACCGATCGCAAGGTGGCCGTCATTGGTGCCGGCCCCGCGGGTCTGGCCTGCGCCGACGTGCTGTCGCGTAACGGCGTCACCCCTGTGGTGTTTGACCGTTATCCAGAAATCGGTGGCCTGCTGACCTTCGGTATTCCTTCTTTCAAGCTGGAAAAATCGGTGATGAGCAATCGCCGGGAAATATTTACCGACATGGGCATCGAATTCCGACTCAATACCGAAGTGGGCAAAGACGTCGGCTTTCAGTCTCTGCTCGACGATTACGATGCGGTCTTTCTGGCGGTGGGTACCTACAAGTCTCTGCGGGGTGGCTTGACCAACGAAGATGCCGAGGGAGTTTATGATGCGCTGCCGTTTTTGATCGCCAACGCCAATCGGGTACTGGGTTTCGAAAAACAGGCCTCCGACTATATCGACATGGCCGGCAAGAAAGTGGTGGTGCTGGGTGGCGGCGATACCGCCATGGACTGTGTACGAACCTCTATTCGTCAGGGGGCCGCAGACGTGGTCTGTGCCTATCGCCGGGACGAAGCCAATATGCCCGGCTCACGCCGCGAGGTGCAGAATGCCAGGGAAGAGGGGGTGAACTTCATGTTCAACCTGCAGCCGACCGGCGTGCAGATCGACGCCAACGGCAAGGTCAGCGGCGTCGAGGTGGTGTCCACCCAGCTGGGCGAGCCCGATGCCAACGGTCGCCGCCGTCCGGAGCCGGTAGCCGGTTCCGAGCAGGTGTTGCCCGCCGACGCGGTGATCATGGCGTTCGGCTTTCAGCCTCACGATCAACCCTGGCTGCAGGAGTTTGGCATCGAGGCCGACCAGTGGGGCCGCATTGTCGCTCCCGAGCAGGCCGAGTTCGCCTTTCAAACCACCAATGCCAAGATTTTCGCCGGTGGCGACGCCGTACGGGGTTCGGATCTGGTGGTCACCGCCATCGCCGAAGGCCGTAAAGCCGCCGAAGGCATCATGGACTATATCGGGGTGTAAGCCTGCTTCACTCTGCAGTCACAGGCCGTTCTATGAGCGGCCTTTTAATTTATCCGCAAAACACACCTCCCTGGCATATCACGGTCGTGGGAGGCCATCTCTGTTCCCTCTTCTGGTACACCGAGTTGTCTGTAATACCAATTTCAGTAAAGATCTGATCACCTTTGAACCTGAATACTGGAGGCACCACAGCCACCTCCCACGACACGCCATAAACTCATCCCTGAGGGCTCGGGAAATGCCATCCCTGGCATTTCACGGTCGTGGGAGGCGATCTCTGCTGCCTCCTCTCAAGCACCGAGTTGCCTGCAGGCAGTACGAACAGGCCACTCCGTAGCATCAAGGAGGATGAAGGGAGCTGCTCCACCGACCATCACATGACAAGGACGTCATGTGTTTGAGCGTCACATGGACGTGCTTGCAGCGTGTCGGTGGAGGAGGCCCTTTATCCAACCTTTATAGAGCAAAAAATAGATCTGTTATTTAATCTGTTTGGTATAAGCCGTCCCCACAGGCGACTCTATAGCATAGGGTCGGATGAAGGGATCTCCTCCGCCGACCATCACATGACAGGGACGTCATGTGCTGAGCGTCACATGGATGTGCTTGCAGCGTGTCGGTGGAGTAGGCCCTTTGTCCGACTTTTATAGAGCAAGAAAATAGATCTGCTATTTAATCTGTTTGGTATCACTTGCTATCTCGGGTCGGCCTTTGGCGAGGATGGTGATAAACTCTTTTATTATTTTCGTTGCGAGAGAATCCCTTATGACTATCGGCATTATTGGCGCCATGGAGCAGGAAGTTGCCGTACTTCGTGCCAAACTGGAAAATACCCAGACCATTACCGTGGCGGGCTGCGAATTCTATCAGGGTACCCTGTCGGGCAAAGAAGTGGTGATTACGCGCTCGGGTATTGGCAAGGTAGCCGCCAGTATTGCGACCACCCTGCTGCTGGAGCGCTTCTCGCCCAAGGCCGTGATCAATACCGGTTCGGCTGGCGGCTTCGATCCGGCACTGCATGTGGGGGATGTGGTTATCTCCAGCGAAGTCCGCTTTCACGATGTAGACGTGACTGCCTTCGGCTATGAGATAGGCCAGATGGCTCAGCAGCCAGCGGCGTTTGTGGCCGATGCCGAGTTGGTGACGCTGGCGCAGGATTGCCTGGCCGAGCAGAGTGAGATTAATTCGGCAGTCGGTCTGATATGTACCGGCGATCAGTTCATGCACCGCGACGATCAGCTACAAAAGGCCGTGACCCAGTTTCCGCTGATGAAAGCCTGTGAAATGGAAGCTGGTGCCGTGGGTCAGGTGTGCCACCAGTTCAAGGTGCCTTTTGTGGTGGTCCGTGCCCTGTCCGATATTGCCGGCAAGGAACAGGCCGAATCGTTTGAGGCTTTTCTGGAAGTGGCTGCCAAGCACTCCAGTGCCATGGTGCTGGCCATGATAGCCCGCATGCCAGATTAAATGATGGATTACCTGTCGCTGCTAGAGCAGCCCGTCTCTCTACTCAGTATTGCCATACTGCTGAGCTTGCTGTTGCCTGCGACTCGTGTGCAACAGCTGCTGACTCAGGGCTTGCAGCTGCTGGGCGGCCGCCTTAATGGCGAACGTTACGGTGTCCGCTATCTCAGGCTGGCAGGTGCCGCTACCTTGCTCTGTTTACTGGTGCCGCTGGCCGCCACCTATTGGGCGTTGACCGTGCTGTCACCCTGGCCCGCCCTGCTCGAGCCGTTACTGCTATGGTGCTGTCTGGACCTGGGCCGACTGAGCCGGGCCTTGCCTCACTGCCTGCGGCAAAGTGAGCAGCAAAAGTCACTGGCCCGGCTCACGCTGACTCCCCTGTGTTTGCGCCAGACCGATCCGCTTTCTCCCCTGGGCCTGTACAAGGCAATGGCAGAAATGACGGTATTGCGCCTGGCCGCGGACATGGCGCTGCTGTGCTGGTATCTGTTTGCCGGCATTTATGGCGCCCTGCTGTTTGCCGTGCTGCGTTATAGCGTACAGGCCTGGCCATTCAAACTGGTACAGTGGCGCGCCTTCGGCCTGGCCCCGTCATGGTTATATCGCGCCATGGCCTGGCTGCCGTTTCAGCTGTTGGCGCTGACCTTGCTGATTTACCCGGGCTCACTGCGCGCCATCAAGGCCTGGCCACAAGGCAGGTTATGGGGCTATCCAGCCAGTGGCCGCCTGCTGGCGGTGGCCGCCGCGGGTGTCGATGCCGGATTGGGCGGCCCGCGACGCTATACCGACGCCACCGACTATTATCCCAAGCTTGGCAGCAAGCATTACCTTGATGAGGCATCTACTCGCGCCTTGTTGTGGCGGCTGGTGATGGCATTATTGTTTTGGCTGTCACTGGCCTGGACCGTCACCCTGGTGCCCTTGTTCCATGGTTAAGGCTCTTGTCATGCCATATTTCAGCTATCGGTTACTGCCGGTTCTGCTCTCGCCGCTGCTGTTCAGCAGTCTGGTACTGGCACAGGACACTCAGCCAGCGCCTGCTGAGCGCGTGATCAGCCTGGCCCCGCACATTACCGAAATGCTGTTTGCGATTGGGGCGGGTAACCAGGTGGTCGCCGTTGATGAGTCCAGTGACTATCCCGCCGCCGCACTTGAGTTGCCCAGAGTCGCCAATTATCGTTCGCTTAATATGGAGCAGCTGCTGGCCTTGCAACCGGATCTGGTGGTGGCCTGGGGCAATGCACAACAGCAAATGGTGCAACCACTGGAGCAGCTGGGGATTGCCGTTTTTTATTCGGCGCCGGCCACCTTTGCCGAACTGGGTGACGAGTTACAGCAGTTGGGTCGGCTGACCGGCCATCAGCAACAAGCGACCGAGGTGGCCAACGACTATCGACAGCAGATAAAGCAGCTTGAACAAGACTACCGGGATGCCAGCCCGGTGACGGTGTTTTATCAAATTGCCAGCACCCCCTTGATGTCGGCCAATAGCCGCACCTGGATGGGGCAGGCGGTTAGCTTGTGTGGTGGAGTCAATATCATGGCCGACAGCCCGGCGCCCTACCCGCTGGTGAATGCCGAGCAGGTGTTGGCACAAGACCCGCAAGCGATAGTAGCGGCAGATACCGAAGAACTGACACTCTGGTACCAATGGCCAGCCATGAAGGCCGTGGCACAGAGCCACTTGCTGACCATAGATGCCAATCTGCTGCATCGCTTTACCCCCCGCTCTCCTGTCGGGATCCGCCAGCTATGCCGGCAACTGGACACGGTCCGGGCAGGGCATTAAACACGCATGATGTTCCTGCCCGGCCTCTATTTCATGACATCCTTTCTATATGAGGTGAAAAGTTAATGCAGCCCCTGGTTGAGTCCGTTTTTTACTGGAGTGATATATTCGGTACCGCTGTATTCGCTTTTTCCGGGGTGTTAGTGGCCGGCCGACTGCGCATGGACGGCTTTGGCGTTATCGTGCTGGCCGCGGTAACCGCCATTGGCGGCGGCACCATACGCGATTTGATCATAGGCGCAGAAAGCGTCTTCTGGACGGTAGACACCCTTTATCTGTGGGTGATACTCGTGACTGCCCTGCTGGGGCAATACATTGCCAAGCTGCCACGCCGACTACCCTGGTATATTCTGCCGCTGGCCGATGCATTCGGCCTGGCCATCTTTACCATTATCGGCACCGAAAAGGCACTCAAATATGGTACTTCCGGCATGGTGGCCGTGGTGATGGGGGTGATTACCGGCGTGGCCGGGGGCATGATCCGCGATGTGCTGGCCCGTGAGGTGCCCATGGTGCTGCAGCGCGAAATTTACGCCACCGCCTGCATCCTGGGCGGTATTCTGTATACCCTTTCCCTGGAGCTGGGCATCACTCCCCTGCTGGCGACCGTGTTCGGCATGCTGGGCACCTTTGTGCTGCGCGTGGCCGCCATTCGCTGGCACCTGTCATTACCGGCCTTTTCGCTGCACCGCTGACACAGCCAGCGCCGGCAGACGATTTCGCAATACCCAGGAGGAAACTAGCCTGCTCCTCCGTCACTCCGTGCATACCTTCATGCACCAGGCTCCGCGCAAGACCCCGTTATCCTTCTGAATCCCTCCTGGTGAGTCCCTCACCAGGAGGGGAGCAAGTCATAGCTGCACCCAGTCCTGGGCCCTGCTGTCCTGTCGCTTCCTTGTAAATTCCCGACTTTCAACCAACACTTAATAAACGTTTAAGCGGATGGAAACAGGGAGGCTTTACACCTTTATTGGTGCAACAAAATATTAATGCTCAAGAACATAGTGCATCACCAGTGCGGATGGCTTCGTATATTTTTATTGGATGGGTTATGGGTTATTGATTTTCAAACTCAATAAAAGGAAATGTTTTTCTGGTGGCATAGCTGTCATTCATAGGGAATAGCCGCAGGCAGGCACGCAATCATGACATCTCGTTACAGCCGTAATAGAGAGGGTGTTGTAGATATTACTTTTAAGGAGAAACAGTGATGACCACAACAACATTTCGGGCATCAGCGATTGCGGGAGCAGTGACGCTCTCCGTGCTTGCGAGTGCCTTGAGCCTGATGCCCAGTCAGGCAGAGGCCAACGTTGCTTTAGATGACAGCGAGCGAATTGAAGCCCTGACCGAGCTGGGTAAAAGAGTATTCTTTGACCCCATTTCCCAGCCCAGAGGGGAGCAATCCTGCTCCAGCTGCCACGATCCCTCGACCGGGTGGACCGGCCCCTCATCGGCAGTCAACGAGGTTGAAGTCGCTATGCCAGGCGCAGCCTTTCACCATGATCCGGAGGCCAGAGGGGGGTTGAGGCCGCCAACCAATGCCTACGCGACCCTGATCCCCCCGTTTGCCGAAGTTGAGAACCCCTTCCTCCCGTTTCCCATCCTGGTTGGCGGGGCCTTCTGGGATGGCCGTGCCGAGGGGGACGATCCACTGTATCCGGATGGCGCCACCGAGCATATCTATCTGGCCGATGTGCTGGGGGTAACTGAAGATGACCCGGATCTGACCCTCTTTGAGCAGACAGTAAGAGGTTATCTGGGGCCGGTAGCGGATCAGGCGCTGAACCCCTTTACCAACCCGGTTGAGCAAAATACCCGCGAAAAAGGCGTTTGCCGGCATGTTGAGAGGGGAGATTATGCTCACCTGTTTGCGAAGGCCTGGGGTGAACCTATCATCTGTAGCAATGCCACCTACCGTACCAGCTTCAAGCGCATCGCAGTGGCACTGGCGGCCTATCAGGACTCTCCCGAGGTCAACTCCTTCAGCTCCAGACGCGATAATGCATTGCGTGCCGAGCTGACTTGTATGTCTTTAGACGAGATAAAGGCACTCCCCTGGGCCGGAAACTTGGAGCAGGGAGAAGTTGAAAGTATCTTGTCCAGATTCGGGCTCGCCCCCGATGATTTAGGTGCATCCTGCGCTGAGAAGCAACAGGGGGAGTTCGGACGCTTCCCGTTGGCAATGCTGACCGAGGAGGAAAACTGGGGACACGACCTGTTCTATTCATTCGGCCCAGTACCAGCAGGAGCTTTTAACTCCTGTACGAAGACGGTCATTACCGCAGACAACCCCAAGCCGGGTGCCCGTTGTGTTGCCTGTCATGCCAATAATCCGGGTGATGATGGTAGCGAGCCGCTACAGACTTATGCGGATCATGCCTATCACAATATCGGCGCGCCGGTGAATTATGAGATCCCCGGCGTTGTTGAATCGGCCCTCGGCCTGGCCGGACACACCGGAGAAGAGGCGGATATCGGGCTGATTAAAACCCCTACTCTGCGTAATGTGGCCAAGGCCCCTGACGGCGAACCCGACTTTGTAAAGGCCTATCTCAGCAACGGCTGGTTCAAGAGTTTGGAGAGCCTGGTGCATTTCTACAATACGTCGGATGTTAGCAGTAGTGGGGTTCCACGCTGTGCAGACGATATTGTCACCGAAGCACAAGCAATGGGGGCTGATGGCCTTCCTGCCTGCTGGCCTGCTCCTGGCCATACCAATGCAATCTCTATTGGTTTTGTGACGGGCAACCTGGGGCTCAGCAGCTGTGACGAGCAGGCGATCGTCGCCTACCTCAGAACCTTCGACGATCAGCGAGTGGTTGAGCGTCCGCCAACAACCAGCACGAGACCAGAAAGACGGAGCCGTACCGAGCGCTAGCCGTCAGGTGCAGCATGACAGATAGTCCGTTTGTGTAGTGGGATAGTGACCACTATTTGGTAACAAAAAAGGCCTCCGTAACGGAGGCCTTTTTATCGACTCAATCAATCATCAGCGTCAGGCCAGGGTCACCTTGGCAAACTTGCGCTTGCCAACCTGATAGACCGCCTCACCGGCCTGTACCAGCAGCTTGCCGTCTTCCAGCTTGTCGCCGTCGATCTTGACCGCACCCTGTTTGATCATGCGCAAGGCTTCAGACGTGGAGCCCACCAGACCCGCTTCTTTCAGCAGATTGGCAATGGCCATGCCGTCGGCGCCGGCATTCAGGGTGACTTCCGGCAGGTCGTCGGGAATGGCATTTTTCTGGAAACGCTGCACAAAGTCCTGATGCGCCTGCTCGGCGGCCGCCTCATCGTGATAGCGGCTGATGATTTCCTTGGCCAGCAGGATCTTGATATCGCGCGGGTTGGCCCCCTCGGCCACTTGCTGTTTAAGGGCGGCGAGCTCTTCCAGGCTGCGACGAGACAACAGCTCGAAGTAGCGCCACATCAACTCGTCCGACAGCGACATGATTTTGCCGAACATCTCACCGGGCGCCTCATCCACACCTATGTAGTTATGGGCCGACTTGGACATTTTCTTCACGCCATCCAGACCTTCCAGCAACGGCATGGTCAGCACCACCTGTGGTGACTGGCCGGCGTCCTTTTGCAGCTCACGACCCATCAGCAGGTTGAACTTCTGATCGGTACCGCCCAGCTCGATATCGGCTTTCAGTGCGACCGAGTCGTAACCCTGCAGCAAGGGATACATGAATTCGTGAATGGCAATCGACTGGCCAGAGCCATAGCGCTTCTTGAAGTCGTCCCGCTCTAACATACGCGCCACGGTCAGCTTGGACGCCAGTTTGATCATGCCGGTGGCGCCCAGCTCGCCCAGCCAGCTGGAGTTATACACAATTTGCGTTTTGTCCGCGTCCAGCACCTTGAATGCCTGTTCGGCATAGGTTTTGGCGTTATCGGCCACCTGCTCGGGGCTCAATGGCGGACGCGTACTGTTCTTGCCGCTAGGATCGCCAACCTGGGCGGTAAAGTCGCCAATCAATAACAACACCTCATGGCCCAGATCCTGAAACTGGCGCAGCTTGTTCAGGATCACCGTATGTCCAAGGTGAATGTCAGGTGCAGTCGGGTCCATACCCAACTTTACCCGCAGGGGACGATCCAGTTTTAACTTGGCAACGAGCTCTTCTTCGACCAATATTTCTTCAACACCGCGTTTGATTTCCGCTAATGCCGTTTCTAGCTGAGACATGACCACTCTACTCCTGTGCTGTGCACCTAAATAGCTGTTCTGAATGCTCGCTGCTATTCGAAACGGCTATGTAGACAAACCAAACAAAATAAGGTGAGCATATTACTGGAATGGCGGATAAATTGGAAAGAATGTAAAATCCATACATTCAAGGAAGAGTATTGGCGTCTCATGATTAACCTCCTCAAGCGGTTGCCTCGCCAACACCAAGTGGCCATCACCCTGCTGAGCCTCATGGTAGGGGTCTTGCTGATGGCACCGACTGAAGCTGTGCTGGCCAGTCGCTCACAACCGGCATCAGGCCTGCCCATCGGCGAACGCCAGTCTCTGGAGCTGGCGCTGGACGATATGCCTGTCGCCACAGAACAGCATTCTCTTCACGATCGCATGGTCAGCATCCGCAGCGGAGATACGCTCTCGGCTATTTTTGCCCGCAACGGCCTGCCTTCCAGCCTGCTGCTCGAGATCAACGAGCTGGGTAAACCGGTTGAAGAGCTGCAGAAAATTTACCCCGGCCAGCAGCTCATCTTTTCTTTTAACAACAAAGGCGAATTCTCCGGTTTGCGCTATCCGCTGGACGCCGCCCGTACCCTTGATATTCGCCGCACTGGCCAAGGGTTAAACAGCCGGATAATCAGCGCCGAGCTGGAGCACAGAGTCCAGTATGCCCAGGCCACCGTCAGATCCAATTTCTGGAAGGCCGGAGTCAGTGCAGGATTGTCGCCGAGCCAGATCATGAGCCTGGCCGCCATGTTTGCCTGGGATCTGGACTTTGCCTTCGACATTCGCGCCAATGACAGCTTCACCGTGCTCTATGAGCAACGTTACAAAGAGGGCATCAAGGTGGATACCGGCCATATTCTGGCCGCCGAGTTTATCAATCAGGGCAAGGTCTATCAGGCCATCCGCCATAGTGATGGCAACTATTACTCTCCCGAAGGCCGCGCCATGCGCAAGAGCTTCCTGCGGGCCCCGGTTAACTTCTCCCATATCAGCTCCAACTTCAACCCTCGCCGCCTGCATCCGGTGACCGGGCAAGTACGTCCGCACCGGGGCATAGACTACGCGGCGCGTACCGGTACCCCAGTGCTGGCCGCCGGTAGCGGCGTGGTATTAGAGTCGGGATTTAACCGCTTTAACGGCCATTATGTGGTGATCCGTCACGACAGCACCTACCTCACCAAATATCTGCACTTGCACAAGCGCATGGTGAAAAAAGGGGAAAAGGTACAGCAGGAACAACAAATTGGAACAGTAGGCGCCACCGGACGAGTGACCGGCCCTCATCTGCATTACGAGTTTCTGGTTAATGGGGTACACAAAGACCCGAAAAGCGTCGACCTGCCTCAGGCGGCGTTTTTATCGCCAAACGAACTGGCCCGGTTCAAGCCCAACGCGAATAAGCTGATGGCACAGCTGAACAAGGTCAGTAGCATTATGCTGGCGAACAACCAGCTCTAGAAACGGTGAAGGCTAGGTCGTAAGGAGTGAGGAGTGAGGGGTGAGGAGTGAGAGGTAGTCCGCGTCTGCAGGTCTGGTGTTTTACACCTGACCCCTCACCATTTACCGTTCACCAGTGACAGTAAAACCGTCAATCGCGCTCAAACGCTGCTGCCATCGGGCAACCTCATCGCCCAGCCTGGCATAGGCCTGCGCCGGTCGTTTGCCCCACACCGGGGCAGGCCAGGCGGCATCGGTCGTGAAGCGCGCTATATGATGCAGATGCAACTGAGGCACCATGTTACCCAGTGCCGCCACATTGATTTTATCGGCGGCCAGCTCGGTTTCCATCAATTGAGCCAAAGCGCAAGACTCACGCATCAGCTGCTGTTGTTCGTCACCGGTCAGCCAGTGTATTTCACGGATCCCTGCCCGCCTGGGCACCAGGATCAGCCAGGGGTACTGGCTGTCTTTAGCCAGCAACACCAGGCTCAGTGGCAGCTCGCCCAGCAATACCGTATCGGTGGCCAGCTGCGGATGTAACTGAAATTCGCTCACCGCAACGCCTCGGCGTGTTGGCGTAAATAGGCAATGATATCCGCAGACTCATAGAGCCAGAAATATTGTCCCGGCTCCTGCTCTATCCGCAGACAAGGCACCATACGCTGACCACCACCGGCCATTAACGCCTGCAAATGCTCAGGCTGGTTGGTATCGCATTCGGTAATCGTCAACCCCAGCTCGTCGATCACCCCTTTTACCCGGTCACAAAAGGGGCACCAGGCTCTTTGATAGAAGGCCAACTTATCTTGAGAATCAACCTCGGGAGCGGAACTCTGCTCGCCTTCGGAACCTTTAAGCCAGTCAAATAAAGACATAAGCCGCCTTATCCGTTAAACGCTAAAAGAGGACCCACAACCACAGGTGCTGGTTGCATTGGGGTTGGTCACCAGAAAACGGGAACCTTCCAGACCATCGATATAATCGACGGTACCGCCAATCAGATACTGCAAACTCATGCTGTCGACGACCATGACCACGCCGTTCTTTTCGATAACGGTGTCGCCGTCATTGGTTTTTTCATCGAAGGTAAAACCATACTGGAAGCCGGAACAGCCGCCGCCGGTAATGTATACCCGCAGGCGCAGATCCGGATTTTCCTCTTCGCTGATCAAGGCCTGAACTTTATTGGCTGCCGCATCGCTCATCTGGATCGGCAGAGGAATGGCATCGCTCATCATTACTTCTTGGTTCATCACTACCTCTTGGTTTAGTTATTGACCAAAATTATCTAATACCCGAGTAAACAGTTCAAGTATTGTCCAACACCGGCCAGTTGAGGCTCAAGGTTCGGGAAGCCTTGTTATCCAATATTAACTGTAATTCCAGCCTTTGTGCCTGGCTATCGGCGGGCAAGCGCAGCTGCCCCGTGATCACCTGAAAATGCCGAAAATCCAGGGTTATCGGCGCCACACCCAACATATCGTCGGTGAATAGCACCGATTGCCCGGCTTGCAGCGCTCGTACCTTTAACCGGGCTTGCCCGGTAATTCGGTGGCTGATCTGAGTAGGCTGCAGCAACACCAGACGGTAGGCGAACAGGCCGGGCTCGGCCTGGGGAATAATGTCTTCCTGCGCCAGCAGCAGCTCGACACCACCATCCGGAGCCAGCACCTGCCGATATAACGCCAGCTGCCTGGCCTGCTCCGCCAATTGTCGTGCCTGCACTTCCAGTTGCGTCAGCTGACTGCTCTCGGCACTTAACAAGGTTTGCAGATCGATACGCAGTTTCAGTAATGCTTGCTGATGGCGCTCAGCCTGCAGTCGATGCTGCTCCAGTAGTCGTGTCTGCTCATAGTAACGCAGTCCCAGATAGCCGGAAATTACCAGCAACAATACACTAAGAATCGATAATACCATTAAACGGCGATCGAACGGCGACGGCATAATAGACTCCGGTTAGGGCCTGCTGACTTTTAGCGGTGATATCTTGTGCGAGATAAACGCCTTTGACCGGGCCCGAAGGGCAGTGCTGGTGGTGCCTTGCGACTGCGTAATCGCTTATTCATGTAGCGTGACTATATGGCATAAGCACGGCTTTGTATAAGGAACCCACCAACTGGTTAAAAATCACCACTCCTGGTCGCCCCCTCACCCTGGGGCGAATTGTGCCAAAGCCACCCGTTCGGCGCCAGCAACATTCGCCCCGAGGCAACCAAGCCGACATTCAAGCTTGACCTGGTTTTTGATATAGTCAGGTCACCTTGGCGGCACTGGCCGCCATTGACCCACTTCAAAGGATGCTCACATGTCCAAGTCTGACGATTTATTTACCCAGGCCCGCCGCGTTATTCCCGGTGGTGTCAACTCTCCGGTACGCGCCTTTAATGGTGTGGGCGGTACGCCGCGTTTTATCGAGCGCGCCGACGGTGCTTATATTTTTGATGCCGATGGACAGTCATATGTCGATTATATCGGCTCCTGGGGCCCGATGATCCTGGGTCATAACGCCAAGGTCGTGCGTGACGCCGTAATTGAAGCCGTCGATCGTGGTTTGAGCTTTGGCGCCCCCACAGGGGTAGAGGTGACCATGGCGGAAAAAGTGAATCAGCTGGTGCCGTCCATGGAGCAGGTGCGCATGGTGAACTCGGGTACCGAAGCCACCATGAGTGCCATTCGCCTGGCCCGCGGTTTCACCCATCGTGATAAAATTCTGAAGTTTGAGGGCTGCTATCACGGTCATGCCGACTGTCTGCTGGTCAAGGCCGGCTCGGGTGCACTGACTCTGGGTCAGCCCAACTCACCGGGTGTACCGGCTGATTTTGCCAAGCACACCCTGACCGCCACCTTCAACGATCTGGACTCGGTCAAGGCCGCCTTTGCCGCCGCACCGGATGAGATTGCCTGCATCATAGTCGAGCCCATTGCCGGCAACATGAACTGCATTCCGCCTGCTCCCGGCTTTCTGGAAGGGCTGCGCGCCATTTGTGACCAATACGGCGCCTTGCTGATTTTTGATGAAGTAATGTGTGGTTTCCGTGTGGCATTGGGCGGTGCCCAGCAACGCTTTGGTGTAACGCCGGACTTGACCACCCTTGGCAAGATCATTGGTGGCGGCATGCCGGTCGGTGCCTTTGGTGGCCGTCGTGATGTCATGGAGCACCTGGCCCCCACAGGCCCCGTGTATCAGGCGGGCACCCTGTCAGGCAACCCGGTGGCCATGGCTGCGGGTCTGGCCACGCTGAACGCCATTAGCGAGCCTGGCGTACACGAGCAGCTTGAACAAAGCACCAAGGCACTGGTGGATGGCCTGCAGGCGGCCGCCGACAAGCACGGCATTCCGTTTACCACCACGCAAGTGGGCGCCATGTTCGGCTTGTTCTTTACCGATGAAAAAGACATACAGGGTTATGAACAGGTGACGCGCTGTGATCTGGATGCGTTCAAGCGTTTCTTCCACCTGATGCTGGATCAGGGTGTTCACCTGGCGCCCAGCGCCTTTGAAGCCGGCTTTATGTCACTGGCACACGGTGAAAAAGAAATTGCCCATACCCTGGCCGCCGCCGACCAGGCGTTTGCTGCCATGAAAGGCTAATTAGACGACTCGGGCTGCTGTATCTCTACCAGCGGCCCTTCGAGCAGCTCGACACTGTTACCATCCGGGTCAACAATAAATACGTAGCGTGAACAGGTTTGACCGTTCACTATAGACGGCTTTTCGGCCAGTATGCCGGCGCCATGCAAGGCACTCAGCGCCTCGTCCAAATCACTGACCTGCAAGGCAAAATGCCTTAATCCCAAGCGGCAGCCGCTGGCCCAGGGTGGAAAAGCCGCCAACTCTTCCGCTTCATCCTCAGGTCGAAAGCAGTAAAGCTCCAGTAATGCCTGCCCCAGCCGTAAATGGCAAATTTGTAACTGACCCGCCTCATCCTGCCAGCGATACACGGCCTCAAATCCCAGGCCCTTGTAAAAATCCTCGGAAGCCGGCAAATCGCGCACACTCAAGGTGACATGGTGAAAAGAAAACATCAGCAATTCCTCCATTTCCATACTATTGAGCATATACGATAAACACGGCGTTAAGCGGTCAGTTTCACGGGATCCGCCAAAGAGACCGCGGCCCCGAACGCCGGGCTGAACAGAGGCAAAACCGGTTCAGTCAGGCGACACGCGTTATAAGCCAACAAAAAAACGGTGTTTTTCAAGCCCTTGGTCGTCAGTTATCAGCCACAAATAAAAAAACAGGCCCCCTGACTTTCGTCAAGATGCCTGTTTTATAGAAAGCACGGTGCCCTGATTGTTTTTCTGACAGCGTAACGCTGATGGCTGTCAGCTTGCAGTTGCTTTTCGCCTCACTCTTCTCCCCTCACACTTCACGATCAGTTCAGCGTGCGAAGTTAAAGATATCCTTTAACCAGTCTCCGATTTGCTCGCTCGCCTCGGGAAGAGAGGGGGTGCTGGGCTGACACCCTCGAACTCCCGGCATCCCCGCCGTCTTGGCCGGCAGCAGACGGGTTTGCTCACAACGTGGGTCGGCAGGCATGCCATCGCTGTAGGCAAAGTTCACCTGTTCGATACCCGCAGGGGCATTCAACTCCAGCGAGTCGACACCGCGGCTATCCAGGTAGCGGCTATATACGCGCAGCGCCCCGCTGGCACCGGTCAGCCCGGTCACACCGTTATCGTCACGACCGACCCAGACGCTGGCCAGCTCTTCGTTGTCCAGCCCCGCATACCAGGCATCGCGCAAATCGTTGGTAGTACCGGTTTTACCCGCCATGACCCGATTGGGAAAACGCGCCGCCAGGTGCGCGGCCGTCCCGCCGCCCACCGCCCGCGTCATGGCGTACAGCGCCAGATATCCCGCCTCCGGATCCAATACCTGAGTCGCCTTGGCGTTATGCTGATACAGCAGCTCGCCCTGATCGTCCTGAATGGCGCGAATCGAGGTCAGTGGCTGATACAGCCCCTGGTTGGCCAGGGTTAAATACAACTGGTTCACCTCCAGTGGCGTCAGCTCCAGGGTACCCAGCATCAAAGAGGGGTAGGCAGGAATGGGCTGTCTGACCCCCATGCGCTGGAGACCTTCAATCACCTTGTCCAGCCCAACGGCCATGCCCAGATTCACGGTCGGTACGTTTAACGACCTGGCCAGTGCATCCACCAGCATCACCTGGCCGCGAAACTTGCGGTCGTAGTTATTGGGTCGCCATACCTGCCCACCGGCACTGCGCAAACTGATCGGCTCATCCTTGATGGCACTGCCCAGCGTAAAACCACTGGCCAGGGCTTCGGCATAGATAGGAGGCTTGATCAGCGAGCCTATCGGACGCCGCGCCGCCAGGGCGCGGTTGAAACCGGCAAAACTGGGGTCGGCTCCGCCCACTACCGCGCTCACTTCGCCCTTGCGCCAGTTGGTGACCACCATGGCGGCTTCCAGATCAGGCTTTTTGGTGTTGGCCCTTAACTGTTTCAGCTGCTCGGTAATGGCCTGCTCGGCACTGTGCTGGGCAATGGGATCCAGGCTGCTGAATATTTTAAGGCCGTTCTGGCGCAAAAAGTCGGCACCAAAACGCTCTTGCAGCTCCTGGCGCAGCAGGCCCATGAAGGCCGGGGTACGGCCATATCCCATGCGCCCCCGCTCAATCAACTGCAGCGGTGCATTGCTGGCCCGTTCATACGTTTCACGGTCAATATGGCCATCATTGGCCAGCAGACGCAGTACCAGATCCCGGCGATCTTGCGCGCGCTCGGCATTACGCCAGGGGTCGTAATAAGACGGTCCCTTCACCAGTGCCACCATCAGGGCCATCTGGTCCGGGTTCAACTCGTTCAGAGGCAGGCCAAAGTAAAAATAGCTGGCCAGACCGAAGCCATATACCCCCTGCCCTCCATTTTGCCCCAGGTACACCTCGTTGAGATAGGCCTCGAGAATCTCGTCTTTCTCGTAGCGGAAATCAATGATGAGCGCCATGTAGGCTTCCTGGATTTTGCGCCACAGGCTGCGGTCCTGGGTCAGGAAGAAGTTTTTTGCCAATTGCTGGGTCAGGGTACTGCCCCCCTGCACGGTACGCCCAGCCTTGATGTTGACCACCAAAGCCCGGAGTATGGCCAGCGGCGAAACCCCGTCGTGCTCGTAAAAGTCTTTGTCTTCTACGGTGAGCAGCGCCGTTTTCAGCAGCTCGGGTACCTGGTCCAGACGCACCAGCAAACGATCTTCGCGTTTTTCCACGTTCAAGCGGTCCAGCAATACCGGATCCATGCGCGCATAACCCAGCTCGCGGCCATTGCTCGGGTTCTGCATACGCTGTAATCGCTGGCCGGAAAATGTCAGCAGTATCTGTCGTGCCTGCTCGGCACCGTCGGAAAAATTAAAGCTGCGCCGATGAATTTCGATGCGATTGCTGGCCACCGCATACTCACCGGGGCGGCTGGGGCTGGCGACCTTGCGATAGTTCAGCAACTGCAGCTCGCGCAACATTTGGGCATGAGAGAGCTTCTGGCCGGGGAACAACTCCAGCGGCCGGCTATAAACCAGCGCCGGCAGTGCCCACTTCTGGCCTTCAAAGCGTGCTCTTACCTGGCTGTCCAGGTAAATACCGAAGATGCCCATGAGCACCGCAAATACCAGAGACAACTTGAACAGCAGTCCCCACCATTTGCGGGTCGACTTGACGGGCTTTTTCTTCGATTTTCTGGTTCGGGTCTGTTTTGCCATAATCAGTGCTTTATATGCCTCTTGGTGTGCCGGGTTGGCGCCGTGGTGGCAGGGCTGTCTGGCCAGTGGTGCTTAGGGTAGCGCCCCCGCATTTCTTTTTTTACGTCCTGATAGGATCCGGCCCAAAAAGCAGCCAAATCCCGGGTAATCTGCAGTGGCCGCCGGGCGGGTGACAGCAGTTCCAGCACCAGTGCCACCCGGCCCCGGGCCAGCTCTGGCCCGGTTGCCTGACCAAACATCTCCTGCAGGCGCACCGGTAGCACAGGATCCCCTTCGGCACGATAGCGAATTCGCGCCCGGCTGCCGGTGGCCAGAGTGACAGTGCCGGGTAGCAGGGTATCCAGCAATTGTTGTTGTGACCAGTCCAGCTGGCTTTTTAATATCTCGCTCCAGTTCAGCTTCGCCAGCTCATCCCAGCGCCCCAACCCCGTCAGATAAGGCAACAGCCATTGTTCAGCCTGCTCCAGCCACACATTTTCGTCACAAGGCTCGAAGCCGCTATCGGCCAGTTTTTGTCCGGCGAGCTGTAATCTGAGCCAATATTGCTGGGCAGCCTCATCGAGTGGCAATGCCGACCAGCCTCGCCGTTTGGTCTCTGCCAGCAGACAGGATGCCTTTTGTTCCGGGCTGATGTGCTGCAAGGGTGCGCGTTGCAAGACCAGCTGGCCAAAGCACCATTGCCGTTCGGCCCGCACCCGGTTGGCGGCATTATCCCAGTGCAGTTGTTCACGGTCGATAAAGCGCTCCGGCACATACTCCTGTAGCTGCTCCAGAGTTACCGGCTCCGCCGCCTGAATAAATACCCCCAGATCGTTACGGCCAAGGGCGGCAATGGCCAGCATGGCTTTCCCCTGCAAAGGACTACCCTGAGGTACATCCGCACTCAGGCCGCCGGCCAGACCATAACGGCTTTGCTGGCGTAACAAGCCCACCCAGTCGGGGCGGGCATTCGCCAGCAAGGGGCCTGCATAGTGCCCAGTGGGGCGACTTTCTGCTTCACCCAGGCGGGTAAACCAGCGCCGCGCCGCCGTGGCCAGCTGTCGTTGACGCGCCAGCAGTTGCCCCGACAGGGGGCCTGACTCCCACCGCCCCTCTTCCAGCAAGGCAACCAGATACACAGCATCGGCCAGCGCACCCTTGCAGCCCTGTTGTTGCCAGTCTTGCGCGCTCAGCAACAACTGCCCCAACCAGGGCTCGCAGCCCAGCTGCCATACCCGCCGTCCCAGGGGAGCAAGTTGCGACCCCGCCAGCAAGCCCAGCTCGCCAAGCTGATGGCGCGCCGCCGCCAGCAGTGGCGCCGGGGGCACCGTCAGCAGCGGCAGCTGTTCGGGTTCGGCCCCCCAGGCGGCGCACTCCAGCACGAACCCGGCCAAGTCGCTCTGTTCGATTTCTGCAGGCCGCCGGGGGGCCAGTCGTGCTTGCTGCTCCTGACTCCAGAGCCGTACACAAGCCCCCGGCTGCAAACGCCCGGCCCGGCCGGCACGCTGGGTGGCCGACGCCTGCCCTATCTGCCGGCTCGTCAATCGAGTCATACCCGACTGAGGCTCAAATTCGGCGCGTCGCTCCAGTCCCGAATCCACCACTATGCTGATGCCATCGATCGTCAGTGAGGTTTCCGCCACATTGGTAGCCAGCACCACCTTGCGCCGCCCGGCCGCAGCGGGTGCAATGGCCGCCTGCTGCTCGGCCAGTGACAGCCGGCCATACAAGGGCCTGAATTCAACCCCGGTGTCGGTTTTATCGGCCAGCCAGTTCAGGGTCGCCTTGATTTCCCGCTCACCCGGGAAAAATGCCAGCACGCTGCCGGCATACTGCTCCAGGGCCGTTAAAATAGCGCGGCCCATGGCTTCATCCAGCCGGCTGTGCTGGTTGCGCGGCTGATAGCTGATTGTGACCGGAAAGCTGCGTCCGGCACTGCGGACGGTCATCGCCTCCGGCAGCAGGGTGTCCAGCGCCAGCCCTTCCAGGGTGGCCGACATGATGATGATTTTTAAGTCCTCACGCAGTGCCTGGCACTCCAGCGCAAAGGCCAGCGCCAGATCCGCCTGCAGGCTGCGCTCGTGAAACTCGTCAAATATCAGCAAGTCGATACTATCCAGCTCGGGATCCGCCTGCAGCATGCGGGTCAACACGCCTTCGGTAACTACCTCCAGCCGCGTGTGCTTGCCAACGCGGTTCTCGCCGCGCATGCGATAGCCGACTTGTTCGCCGGGTTGTTCTCCCAGCTGGGCCGCCAGGTACTGCGCTATGCTGCGCGCCGCCAGCCGCCTGGGCTCCAGCATGATAATGCGCCCGCCAATTTCGCTTCGCTTTAATAGCCACAATGGCAACCAGGTGGACTTGCCCGCCCCCGGCGGCGCTTCAATAATGATCTGATTGGCCGACAGCGCCGCTTGCAATTGCGGCAGCGCCTCGACGATAGGAAGCTGATTCACATGATTACCTAGCTGTTAAAAACGGTTATATTGTGCCAAATGGACGAATAAAGGACTATGCCATTGACCGCTGACGCCCCACGATTATTTCTGGCTTTTCCTGCCGATGAGCTGACAGGAGCGCTTAACCGGCTCCAGGATCGGCTGGCGCTGCCGGGGCGGCGCATCCCCGGCCGCCAGTTTCATTTAACCTTGCGCTTTTTAGGTGAGCTCAGCGCCACCCAGTCGGCCTCCTTGATGAAGCAACTGCCACTGATGACGCTGCCCGGCTTTACGCTCGAGCTCAACCAGCTTGGCAGTTTCCCCCGCGCCAAGGTGGTGTGGATTGGCCCCACTTGCATCCCCGACACCCTGAGCCGTTTGCATGACGACCTGACGTTGCGTTGCCACGCCTTGCGACTGGGGCCGCCACACAAGGCGTTTCGGCCGCACATTACCCTGTTTCGCCACCACAGTGCCGTCGGGCTCCCGCCAATCAGCCCCATTCGCTACCAACCCACCCGGCTATGCCTGTATAGCTCGATACAAAGCGAACAGGGCCCTCACTATGAAATACTGGAGTCCTGGCCGCTGCATACCGATGAAGCGTAAAGCCCGAGCTGTGGTGTTCAACTTACTCCCTTACCCCTCACTCTTTACACCTCACTCTAGCCACTCCCCCTCATACCTCTCGCATTCACTTACACAACGAAAGGCAAGGCTTCTACCAGCCGCATGCCCTGAGGACTGATGTCGGCTCGCCAGGCCAGACATTCCACTCCGGCGGCCAGCGCCTCGACAATCAGGGCACCATATGCAGGGTCAAGATGATGGGCCGGACTGACCCGGGTTATGCCGGTATGCAGTACACAAAAGAACAGGACCGCACGCTGGCCGTTTTGCGCGCACTGGATCAGTTCGCGCACATGCTTTTGCGCACGAACACTCTGGGTGTCGGGAAAGTACCCCTGCCCCGGGGCGCCTTCCCCTCCCTGATCTTCCTCACGCAACAGGGTGACACTCTTTACTTCCACATAGCAGTCCGGCTCACCCGGCTGGCGCAGTAAAAAGTCGATACGACTGTTTTCGCTGCCATAGCGTACCTCGGCCTTTATCTCGTCATACTGGGCCAGTGACGGGATCTGGCGCAACGAGAGTGCCTCTGCCACCAGCTGATTGGCCCTGGCGGTATTCACGCAAATGACATCACCATGGCTGTTTTCAACCAGCTCCCAGGTATGGGCATATTTGCGCTTGGCATTATCGGAGGTAGAAAAATACACAGTCCAGCCCGGCTCGGCACAGCCCGTCATCCTGCCGGTATTGGGACAATGAATGGTCAGCGGAGCCTCTGCTGAAGCCCCCTCTGGGATCACGTCGGCCAGAAATCGCTGGTAGCGTTTAATCAAGCGCCCTTGCTGTAATGAAGACGAAAACTGCAAAATTACCCCTATGGTCCATAATTTAAACTAACGAGAGCAGCCGTGTGTAAACTGCTGTTGAAAATCCGATTGCTTACCCCCATATGGAGGAATCATCGAGAAGCAGCCGTTCTTTATTAACAGCACCACTCTTGCCAATCTAGCGGCCAAAAGTGGTCGGCATCAAATTTAAAGAACGATTCTCACAGAAACGGCACTGCAAAATTGCCTTGTTGCCGCGCTTTCTGCTATAGATAGCCGCTTCTTAACATTGGTTGGCGCAATATTGCTTTTTTAGGAGATACGGAATGCCAGCAGTCGAAGTCAAAAAATCTCTCGGTATTCTGGCCATTGCCGGTGTTGAGCCCTATCAGGCCAAACCCGACGAAGAATACATGAACGAAGAGCAGAAAACGCACTTTCGTAAAATTCTGGGGGCCTGGCGCAATCAGTTGCGCGAAGAAGTGGATCGCACCATGGGCTACATGAAAGACGAAGCGGCCAACTTCCCCGATCCGGTGGACAGGGCAGCTCAGGAAGAAGAGTTTGCGCTTGAATTACGGGCTCGTGACAGAGAACGCAAGCTGATCAAGAAAATCGAAAAAACCATGCAGCAAATCGAAGAAGACGATTTTGGCTTCTGCGAGCATTGCGGCGTAGAAATCGGTATTCGCCGGTTGGAAGCCAGACCGACAGCCGATTTGTGCATCGACTGCAAGACACTGGCCGAGATCAAAGAAAAACAGATGGCCGGTTACTGATCGAGCAGCCATTGCTGATCACGGATGTGGGCTCTGGGCCTGGTTGCCTTTGTCGTTGCGAAGGCCGTGGCCCGTGCCTTTGCAGGCAAAACACCGCCTGACTGTTCTGCACCACAGAGCCCGGATTCCTGCCTGTACGGGCATGGCAACCGAGCCACACCTGTGGTGCCGCATGACTTAACAGGGCCTGTTGACCCTTCGAGATGATTTTTTCGGCCATTGATGGGGTTTTATACGAGGCATAGCCTGTGCCATGTAGTATGCTCCATCAATCAGCGAGAACGCCGTGGAAAGGCAGCATAAACGCAGCCTTTCGGGTTCGGCGAAACGTGTTTTCCTCTTTCACGATAAAAACGCGTTTCGCCCGGGCAACATTCAACCGCGAAAGATCAACAGGCTTTTTATGAATAACAGTGCGCCCAGGCCTTATATCGGGCGCTTTGCTCCCTCGCCCAGCGGCCCCCTGCACTTTGGCTCCTTGGTTGCCGCCCTCGGTAGCTATTTACAAGCCAGAAGTCAGCAAGGTTTATGGCTGCTGCGCATCGAAGATCTGGATCCGCCCCGGGAAGTTCCCGGGGCGGCCGATGCCATATTGCATACCCTGGACGCCTTCGGCCTGCATTGGGATGGCCCGCTGGTTTATCAGAGTCAACGACTGGGTGCCTATCAGGCCGTTCTCGACAGCTGGTCACGTCTTGGGCTCACCTACCATTGCCGCTGCACACGCAAGATGATTTCAGCCAGCGGCGGTTTCTATAACGGTCACTGCCGTAACCTGGCACTCCCCGACCAAGAGGCCGCTACTCGACTGGTCATGAATCGGCCGGTATATCATTTTCATGACCAACTGCAGGGCACCGTCAGGATCCCCCGCGCGCTGGCCGAAGAAGACTTTATTATTCGCCGCCGCGATGGCCTTTATGCCTATAATCTGGCGGTGGTACTCGATGACGCCGACGCCGGCATTACCGAAGTGGTACGCGGCGCCGATTTACTCGAACCCAGCGGCCGCCAGATTTCCCTGTATCAGATGCTGAAGGCACCTGTCCCGCGCTGGTTACATTTGCCACTGGCGTCCCATTCAGGCCATAAATTGTCGAAACAAAACCATGCTCCGGCCCTCGATATCCAGCAACCGGGCCAGGCGCTGTGGCAGGCGCTGGACTTTCTTGGCCAGCAGCCTCCTGCGGATCTATTTGGGGCTGGCTCGAGTGAATTGTTAAGCTGGGCCCAACTCAATTGGCGCCTGAGCCTGATACCAAAAAAAACCAATATCGAGTTGAGGTGCGTTGGTAGTTCGCATTTTCAGCGCCCTGCGCTATTATAGTGCGCCAATTTTTTTAGCTTAAGGCCTTGCGAGGTGTCCTATTTTTTCCCAGATTGCCGGCTTTTGTAGAAAGCTGCTTACCCGACAACAGGAGGCGTTGCCATTGCAACCCGTGGTGTTAGAGCGCGACCAACATGGTATTTCGCGCCGCCAGATCAGTGAAAACGCCCTGAAAGTACTGTACCGCCTGAACAAAGCCGGCTTTGAAGCCTACTTGGTCGGCGGTGGGGTGCGTGACTTGCTGCTGGGGCGCCAACCCAAAGACTTTGATGTCGCCACCAGCGCCACCCCCGACCAGGTCAAGCAGCTTTTCAGCAATAGCCGCTTGGTCGGTCGCCGCTTTCGCCTGGCCCACGTCTTGTTTGGCCGCGATGTCATTGAGGTGGCCACCTTTCGTGGCCATCATCATGAGGTCAACAACAACAAGAATATCTCTTCCCAGTCATCGGAAGGCATGCTGTTACGCGATAATGTCTACGGCACCATAGAAGAAGATGCCGAACGCCGCGACTTCAGTATCAACGCGCTGTATTACAACATTGCCGATTTCAGTGTGGTTGGCTTTGCCAACGGACTCAAGGATTTGGAGGCTCGACGCCTCGACCTGATTGGCGACCCGGAAACCCGCTACCGGGAAGACCCGGTGCGCATGATACGGGCGGTACGCTTTGCAGCCAAGCTGGGGCTGACCATCAGCCCACGCACCGAAGCGCCCATTCGCAACCTGGCGCCCTTGTTATCGGATATTCCTCCGGCTCGCCTGTTTGAAGAAACCCTCAAACTGCTGCTGGCCGGTTACGGTCTTGAAACCTACCGCAAATTACAGCATTACGGTCTGTTTGCGCCTTTGTTCCCGGAAGCTGCCGAAGTAATGGGTCAGGGCGACAATAACTATGGTCGTTTCCTTGAACTGGCACTCATCAATACCGACGAGCGCATCGCTCAGGATATGCGCGTCACGCCGGCTTTCTTGTATGCCGCCCTATTGTGGGGCCCTTTTGAAACTCGCACTCAGCAGTTTATGCTTGAAGGTGGCCTTAATTATTATGATGCCTCTTTGCTGGCCATGGATGAAGTGCTGGGCCGTCAGGTAAAAAGTGTCGCGATTCCCCGCCGTTTCAGCTCTGTGGTACGTGATATCTGGCAGCTGCAGGATCGTCTGACCAAGCGCAGCGGCAAGCGGCCACACCGCCTGCTCGAGCACCCCAAGTTTCGGGCCGGGTATGATTTTTTATTGCTGAGAGCCGAGTTGAACCCGCAGCTGAAAGAGCTGGCCGAATGGTGGACCGATTTTCAACAGGCCAACCCTGTGGATCGCCAGCAGCTGTCTCGTACTGCGCAGGCAAGGCACAATCAGCCGGGCGACGAAGCTCGCAAGCCGCGCAAACGGCCTCGCCGTCGGCCGCGGAAGAAGAAAGAAGTATGAGTCAGGTGTTTGTGGCCCTGGGGGCCAACCTGGGCGAGCCACTGGCGCACATTCAGGCGGCACAGCGGGCCCTGGCTGAATTGGCCACGCCGGGCAGCCTGCGTCACTCTCCGCTTTATCAAAGCCAGCCGATGGGGCCGGCCGATCAGCCGCCTTATATCAATGGGGTGTCCATGTTTGATACCTCTCTTGAGCCCCACGCCTTGCTGGATGCATTGCAAGCCATAGAGCAATCCGAAGGTCGGGTACGCAAGGACGAGCGCTGGGGACCCCGCACTCTGGACCTGGATATACTGCTTTATGACGATCTGGTGATGGACGATCCGCGTTTAACACTGCCCCATTACGGCATGAAACAGCGCGAGTTTGTGCTCTACCCCCTGGCCGATTTAAGCCCCAACCTGCGGTTACCCTGTGGCAGTGATCTGGCTCAGCTGTTAACCCGCTGCCCCACCAATGGACTGACCCCTCTGCCCCGGCAGTAAAAGGAATAACTCATGAGTAAAGTCACCACGGCCCGCCTGCTTGCCATGAAACAGGCACAGCAGAAAATAGCCATGATCACCGCCTACGACGCCAGCTTTGCCCGGCTGTTCGAACAGGCCGGTGCGCACGCTATTTTAATCGGTGATTCGTTGGGCATGGTATTGCAAGGCGAAACAAGCACCCTGAAAGTCACCGTCGAAGACATGGCCTACCACACCCGATGTGTAGCCAATGGCTGTGAAAAGACGCTGATTGTCGCCGATTTACCCTTTATGAGTTACAGCAATCCCGAGCAGGCCTGTGCCAATGCCGCCACTTTGATGCGTGCCGGTGCCCACATGGTGAAGCTGGAAGGCGGCGACTGGCTGGCAGACACCGTCACCCAGCTGACCCGACAGGGGATTCCGGTGTGCGGCCACCTTGGGCTGACGCCCCAGTCGGTACATGTATTTGGCGGTTTCAAACTGCAGGGCCGCGCAGCCGAACAGGCCGAACAAATCAAACGCGATGCCAGGGCACTGGAAGCGGCGGGGGCCCAGTTGTTGGTGCTGGAGTGCGTACCCAGCCCGCTGGCCCGGGAGATCAGCCAGATGCTGACGATACCGGTTATCGGCATTGGCGCCGGCCCCGATACCGATGGTCAGGTACTGGTGATGCAGGATGCCCTGGGGTTAACTACCGGCTATGTCCCGACCTTCACCAAGAATTTTCTGGCCGAACACGGTCAGGTTCAGGCCGCCATTGCCGCCTATGTCACCGAGGTTGCCGAAGGCCGTTTCCCCGGCCCGGAGCACAGCTTTAACTGAGAGCAGAACATGCAGCTGATTGATAACACGGAAACGTTAAGAGCCACCATTACCCACTGGCGCCAGCAGGGCGAACGTATCGGCTTTGTGCCCACCATGGGCAATCTGCATCAGGGCCATGTCACCCTGGTGCAAGAGGCCCGCCGCCGCTGCGACCGCGTGGTGGTCAGCATCTTTGTTAATCCGCTGCAGTTTGATCGCGCCTCGGATCTGAACGCCTATCCGCGCACGCTGGAGCAGGACTGTGCTCACCTGAACGAGCTGGCTGATGCCGTTTTTACCCCCACGCCCACGCTGATGTACCCTGCTGGCCAGCAACAACAAACCCGTGTCACCGTACCCGGCATTGCCGATGTGCTGGAAGGCGCACTGCGCCCCGGCCACTTCGATGGCGTGAGCACTGTGGTCTGTAAACTCTTCAATCTGGTGCAGCCGGATCTGGCCTGCTTTGGTGAAAAAGACTACCAGCAACTGGCGCTGATCCGTAAAATGGTCACCGATTTGAATATGCCGCTCGAGATTGTGGGCGTGCCCACGGTGCGAGCCGAAGACGGTTTGGCACTCAGCTCGCGCAATGGCTATCTTACGCCGGCCGAACGCGAACAAGCGCCCGAGCTGGCCGCTACCATGCGCTGGCTGGCCGAGCGAATGGCATCCGGTGAGCGGGATGTGGCGCAACTCGTCAGTGATGGCAGTGCGCGTCTGAACAGCCGCGGCTTCACGACCGATGGCATCGACATTGTGGATGCAGACACCCTGCTACCCTTGACCAGCGAGAGCCGGGCCGTGGTGATTCTCATGGCGGCCTTCCTTGGCAAGGCCAGATTGATAGATAACCAAGTCGTACCTTTATAAGACCCGTGAGTAGCACAGCACTACCCGGCCTTATGCCCTGAAACAGCAATAATGGAGACAAGATAAAGATGGATATGCAACGCATCATGCTCAGAGGCAAGTTACATCAGGCCCGGGTAACCCACGCCGAGCTGAATTACGAAGGCTCCTGCGCCATCGACCAGGATCTGCTGGACGCGGTCAACATTCGCGAATACGAGCAAATCGATATTTATAACATCGACAATGGCGAGCGCTTTCACACCTACGCCATTTCCGGTGAGCGCGGCTCTCGGATGATCTCGCTCAACGGTGCCGCCGCACGTAAAGCCGCCGTAGGCGATCGCATCATTATCTGTGCCTATGCCCCCATGAGCGAGCAGCAGATCGAAGGCTACGATCCCAACCTGGTGTATCTGGATGCAGACAACAACATAGTACGCACTAGTAAGAATATCCCACTGCAACTGGCATAAACACAGTCTGTAAGCCACTCTCTTAGTCACAACTATTTTTTGATACTAGTGGTTTAGTCGGGCAGAGGGCACTACTCCTCCGACTCGCCGTGAACCCATCCATGGGGGCTCCGCCGCGCCATCCCTGGCGCGGAGGGTCGGCGGAGCAGACACCCTTTGCCCTCCCATTGACACTGGAGTTGCCCGTCAGTGGTGCTCACCGACGACTCAGAGTCTAAAAAGAGGCGGCTGGGATAGCCTCAGCCGACCATCACATGACAGGGACGTCATGTGCTGAGCGTCGCAGGGATGCAGTTTAGCGTGTCGGAAGAGGCTACCCAGTTGCCTCTGACACTATTACGGACTGACAGATTTGTGACCAAGAGCCAGGCTGTAAGCCGTCAGTTAAACAAAAGCACCGAGCATGAAGCTCGGTGTTTTTGTTGGTATGGTCGAGCTGTTAGCTAATTGGTTTGATATTAGGCCGAGAGGAGTGCCCCGTCTGATATGCGGCAATACACCATAGAACTTCAGCCCTTATCCGCGCAAGACTTAAGCGCCGCCGCCCGGCTGTGTGCGCTGGCAATGTGCGACAACCCTTTGCATATCAAGGTGTTTGGCCCTGGGGCCGTTAAGCGCCAGCGACGTCTGACGCGACTGTTTACCGGTTTGTTGCCCTACATAGCACGCAAGGGCGAGCTGATGGGGGCCTATGCTGATGGGCAGCTGGTCGGGGTATTGGGTCGTTTACGGCCGGGTTTGTGCCAGCCAAGTTGGCGGGATGTTCTGACGTTAACACCGGCCTTGCTCAGCAGTAACTCTCCGCTGGGCCTGATAAAAACCCTGCGCTGGCTCGCCAGCTGGGCCCGGCTCGACCCCGCGGAGCCTCACTGGCATTTGGGTCCCCTGGCCGTCGCGCCTCACTGGCAACGGCAGGGCATGGGTCGGTTACTGATGAAGCATGCCATCAAGGATGCGGCAGGGGTCGGCTTATATCTGGAAACGGATAAACTCAGCAATATGCATTTTTACCAACGACTCGGTTTCAAGATAACAGCGACTCCCACCCTGTTGGCGACCCCGACCTGGCTGATGCAGTTCAGGTGACAGTGAGGTGTGAGGTGTGAGGTGTGAGGCGTGAGGAGGAAAAGCCACACCTGTGGATTCGGTGTTTGGCTCCTATTCCCCTCACTCTTTACGTCTCACCTGTTGCTAAGATCGCAGTCCACGCCCGGTGTGAATAAGGTACCAGGCCGCACCATAAAACAGCGTGATAAAGCCGATGATGATGCCATAGGCCAGGGTCAGCGGCACATCACTGATCCCCAGAAAACCGTAGCGGAACGCATTCACCATATACAGTACCGGGTTGACCTGGGAGACACCCTGCCAGAACTCAGGCAGCAGGCTGATGGAATAAAACACCCCGCCCAGGTAGGTCAGTGGCGTGAGTATAAAAGTGGGAATAATGCTGACATCGTCGAAACTGCGGGCAAAAATGGCGTTAAGCAAGCCTGCCAGCGAAAACAGCACCGCGGTCAAAAACACGGTGAAAATCACGCTAAACAGATGTTCTATGTGCAAGTCGACAAAAAACAGCGAGACCAGGCTCACAATCAGGCCCACCAGCAGGCCCCGTATTACGCCGCCACCAACGTAGCCGGCAATAATCACATAGGTGGGTACCGGCGCCACCAGCAGCTCTTCAACGTTATGCTGAAACTTGCTGCTGTAAAATGACGAAGCCACGTTGGAATAAGAGTTGGTGATCACCGACATCATGATCAGGCCCGGCACTATAAAGGCCATGTAGGAAAAGCCGTCCATTTCGCCAATGCGGCTCCCGATCAGGTTGCCGAAAATCACGAAGTACAGCGTCATGGTAATGGCGGGAGGGACCAGGGTCTGTACCCAGATACGGCCAAAACGGACGATTTCCCGGCGCAGTATGCTCTTGAAGGCCACATAATAGTTTTTACGGCTCATGCAGTCTCTCTCCCCCGCTCTACCAAATTCACAAACAGCTCTTCCAGTCGATTGGACTTGTTACGCATACTGAGCACCCGCACTCCCTGTTCGTTGAGTTGAGCAAACACCCCATTCAGCCCCTGCTCTTTTTTAACTTCCACTTCCAGGGTGTGATCGTCCAGGAGCTGCCAGTTAACGCCCGACAAAAAAGGCTCCCGGCCGTCGGCAGCCAGATCCAGAATAAAGGTTTCTACATTCAGCTTGCCCAACAGGCCCTTCATGCTGGTATTTTCCACCAGCCGCCCTTTATCGATAATACCTATGTTACGGCACAGCAACTCGGCTTCTTCCAGATAATGGGTGGTGAGAATGATGGTGATCCCCTGCTGGTTGATATCCTTCAGAAAGTCCCACATGGCGCGGCGAATTTCGATATCCACCCCGGCGGTCGGCTCATCCAGAATCAACAGCTTGGGCTCGTGCATCAAGGCACGCGCTATCATGAGGCGGCGTTTCATACCGCCGGACAGGGTCCGGGCTGGAACATCCCGCTTATCCCACAGATCCAGCTGTTTCAGGTAACGTTCGGCGCGAACTTTCGCATCTTTGCGCGCCACGCCGTATAAGCCCGCCTGATTGATGACAATTTGCTGCACTTTTTCAAACTGGTTAAAGTTGAACTCTTGCGGTACCAGGCCGATCTGGGTTTTGGCCTGCTCGAGATGGGTGTCCAGATCGAAGCCAAACACCTGTACCTTGCCGGCAGTTTTATTGACCAGCGAAGAAATAATCCCGATAGTGGTCGATTTACCTGCACCATTCGGGCCCAGCAGGGCATAGAAATCCCCTTTTTCAACGCTAAGGTCGATGCCCTTCAACGCCTCTACGCCACCGGCGTAGGTTTTTCGCAAGCCTTCAATTTCCAGTGCTTTGGTCATCAATAGCTCCATAGAATAAAAAGCCCAAGGACGGTCATCGAGCATCAGCTCGTCGCCTTAGGCTAACTGTGTGTAAGCAGAAAAAATCTAGTCGAGTGGTATCACCTTGCCGATGTAGGGCAAGTTGCGGTAGCGCTGGGCGTAATCAATGCCATAGCCCACGACAAACTCGTCGGGAATGGTGAAACCGACCCAGTCTACCGGTACTTCCACTTCCCGTCGCTCGGGTTTATCCAGCAGTGAGCAAATCGTTAACGAGGCGGGTTGACGCAACGACAGAATTTCTTTTACCTTGCTCAGGGTATAACCGGTGTCGATGATGTCTTCGACAATCAATACATGCTTGCCATGTATTTCATCATCCAGATCCTTGAGGATCCGCACATCACGGTTGCTTTCCATGTGACTGCCATAGCTTGATGCCGTCATGAAGTCGAGTCGCACCGGCAGGGGTATCTGACGACAGAGATCGGCCATAAAGACACAGGAGCCACGGAGCAAGCCAACCATTACCAGTTCATCAACACCTTGATAATGCGCGGTTATTTGCTCACCTATGGCCTGGATCCTGGCATTGACCTCTTCTGTGCTGATCAGGACATCCACTCTGTGTTTCATTTTTCGCTCCGCTCGGGTCATCACACCCGACTGTGATTAAAGCCGTATTCTAGCGGAATTTCTGCCCGGGTGCATACTGGGCGTGAAGCTTGAGGAGTAAGGCGTGAGGGGTAAAAACCCGCCTCTGCAGACCCGGTGTCGGGCCTCGCGCTGTGCGCTTGGTCCTGCGCTCCTCACTCTTTACCTCTCGCTACTCACGCCGTTCCCGTACCCCCAACGAGGCATCAGGCTTTGCTGCAGATCCAGATGGTCCAGAATGCGGGCCACCATAAAGTCGACCAAATCGGCAATGGTTTTCGGTTGATGATAAAAACCCGGCGAGGCCGGCATTATGGTCACGCCCAGGTTGGCCAGCTTGAGCATGTTCTCCAGATGCAGTGCCGAATAAGGAGACTCACGGGGCACCACAATAAGCTGCCCCTTTTCCTTGATCACCACATCGGCGGCACGCTCGATTAAATTATCCGAAATGCCCATCGCAATAGAGGCCAGGGTGCCCATGGAGCAGGGACAAATCACCATGCGCCTGGGCGCGCCCGAGCCCGAGGCAACCGGTGAAAACCACTCTTCCTTGCCATAGACCTTGAGCTGCTCAGGGGCCGCCTGATAGCGCTCACCCAGCAAGGCGGCCAGCGCCTCGGGCCGGGCGGGCCACTGTTCATTTTGCTCCGCAGCCATGACCACCCGAGCCGCACTGGACACCAATAAATGCACCTGCAGGCCCGCAGCCAGTAACCGCTCCAGCAACGCCAACGCATAGGGCGCACCGGACGCTCCGGACAACGCCAGCGTGATCTGGGCATGACGAGGGTAATCAGTTGTGCTCATGATGTTGCTCCAGGGCCTGTAGTAAACGCTGATGAATACCGCCGAACCCGCCGTTACTCATCACCAGAATGTGGTCGCCCGCCCGCGCCGCCGCCACCAGCTCGGCAATCAAGGTCTCTAATTCAACAAAAATACGCCCATTGGGGCAGGCATTGGCCACCGCCGCCAAATCCCAGTTCAGGTCGGCGGGCTGAAACAAGTAGGTTTCGTCGGCCAGCTGTAGCGAATCTGCCAGCGGCTGCTGATGCACGCCCATTTTCATGGTGTTGGAACGGGGTTCGAGCACGGCCAGCACCCGACCGCCCCCCTGGGCATTCACCTGCGCGGTCAGCCCCGCCAGGGTGCTGGCAATGGCGGTCGGGTGATGGGCAAAATCATCCCATACGCGAATATCAGACACTTCGCCTTTCAGCTCCATGCGTCGTTTGGGCGAAACAAACAGGCATAAGGACTTGATGGCTTCCGCCACCGGTACTCCGGCATGGCGCGCCGCGGCCAATGCCATCAGGCCATTGTGTACGTTATGCAGGCCAATGCAGTCCCAGCGAACCTCGCCCACGGGCTTGCCATCGAGCAAGACCGCAAAATGGCTGCCATCGGCTTGCAGGGCCTGAGCCTGCCACAGCCCTCCTTCGCCCAGATATTCCACCTCGCTCCAGCAGCCCATGGCCAGCACCTCATCGACCGCGGGGGTCTGGGTGGGAGCCAGAATACGGCCGTGCCCCGGCACCATGCGTAGCAAGTGATGGAATTGTCGTTGAATTGCCGCGAGATCGTCGAAGATGTCGGCATGATCAAACTCAAGGTTATTCACAATGAGGGTGCTGGGACGGTAATGAACGAACTTGGATCGCTTGTCGAAAAAGGCGCTGTCGTACTCATCGGCTTCAATGACAAAAAACGGCGCCTCACCCAGGCGGGCCGATACCTCAAAGTTACCGGGCACACCACCGATTAGAAAGCCCGGCGTCAGGCCACAGTCTTCCAGAATCCAGGCCAGCATGCCCGCCGTGGTGGTTTTGCCATGGGTGCCGGATACCGCCAGCACCCAGCGGTCTTGCAACACATGCTCAAGCAGCCACTGGGGCCCGGAAGTATAGGGAATTCGTTGGTCAAGCACCGCCTCTACGCAGGGATTGCCACGACTCATGGCGTTGCCGATCACCACCAGATCGGGCCTGGGCTCAAGCTGAGCCGGGTCATAGCCTTCTATCAGCCCTATGCCCTGCTGCTGCAGCTGCGTGCTCATGGGGGGATACACATTGGCGTCGCTACCGGTCACCCTGTAACCCAGCTGTTTGGCCAATACCGCCAGCCCGCCCATAAAGGTGCCGCAAATACCTAGAATATGAATATGCATGAAATGTCTCTGGCTGCTGTATTACCCGCATTCTAACAATCCGCCACCACTTTGGGCACTTGTATGGCGATCTGTACGACAGTAGTTATAATATCCCCCTATGATCCGAGTAATCGTTACCCATTTGTATAACAGCTGTCGTCCAGCAAGAGTGATAAGCTCAGTTATCCATTTCGTTACATACAAACCTTGAAGGAAACGTCATGAGCCTGAACCAGGTACCCGCCGGAAAAAACCTGCCCGAAGATATTTATGTAGTGATCGAAATTCCACAAAACGCCGATCCTGTTAAATACGAAGTCGATAAAGACACGGGCGCCCTGTTTGTCGACCGTTTCATGTCAACGCCCATGTTCTACCCTTGCAACTATGGCTACGTGAACAACACCCTGTCGCTGGATGGTGACCCGGTAGACGTACTGGTGCACACCCCTTATCCGCTGGAAGCAGGCTCGGTGATCCGCTGCCGTCCCGTTGGTGTGCTGAACATGACCGACGAGTCTGGCGAAGATGCCAAAATTGTTGCGGTACCACACAGCAAGCTGAGTAAAGAATACGAGCACATTCAGGACATCAACGATGTTTCTGAATTGCTGAAGGCGCAGATCCAGCACTTCTTCGAGCACTACAAGGATTTGGAAGCAGGCAAGTGGGTCAAGTTGAACGGTTGGGGTGACAAGGCCGCCGCCGAAGCCGAGATCCTCAGCTCTGCCGAGCGTTACAATAAAGGCTGATCAATCAGTCGATTAATACGTAAAAAGAGCACCTCGAGTGCTCTTTTTTATGGCCGTAATTTGACAATCCATTAACATGAATTAAGCTGTAATCCGTCAGTGCTTTGCAGCCTGACGGCCGATGAACATTCCTTAATCTGCACGTTTTTTATTCTTGGCTGACTGTTCAGCCCGGGTTCTGTTGACCGGTCAGCAGCAGTTTAAACGTCTGCTCGGTACTTTATTCACAGTACGATTAACGTCTCAATCAGGGAGTGATTCGATGTCGATAAGAATGGGAATCTTTCTGGCCTGCTTACCCTTCATTACCTCGGCTCATAATCTGACCCTGCATCAGGCGCCGCCTGCCGTGGCGGTCACCAGCCAGGGTGAATTGCTCCTGATGCAGGATCAGCTAAGTGCCCGTCCCTGGCAGCTGAGTGATGGCCAGGGCAAGGTACGGCTGGTGCAGCATATTGCCGGACGCAGCAGTGCCAAAGAATTGAACGCCCCGCTGATTGAGGCCATCAAAGCGGCCCAACTCCCTCGTGACCATTATCAGACCGTCACCATCATCAATGTGGACGATGCCCTGTTTGGCACCTCGGGTTTTGTGCGCAGCAGTGCCGAAAGCAGCAAGCGGGAATTTCCCTGGTCATCCATAGTGGTTGACAATAAGGGGGAGGTAGCACAAAAGTGGCAATTAACAGCCAGAAGCTCGGCTATTATTCTGCTGGATAAAGAAGGTAGGGTACTTTTTACCAAAGAAGGGGCATTAGCCGGTGAGCAGATAAAAGACGTGCTGAAGCTCATACAAACTGCATTATAAATTTAAAACATTCCGGGCTTACCAATACTTTATGCTGTGCTGTCACTTATTCCATGATGGCGATAATGGTCGCCAGAATACCCAGGCTGGAAAGATAACCCACCAGCAACAGCACCCTGGCCATGTTGGGTTTACCTTTAGGATCTTGTTGCATGTACATGCTCTACTCCGTTGAAAAACTCGGCCTGATTTTAACATGAAAACAACATAGTTAACAATAGCCACTGGTAGAGCCAGTAATACCAAACTGATTAAATAGCAGATCTATTTCTGCTCTATAAATGTCGGACAAAGGGTCTCCTCCACCGACCCGCTTCAGATGAATGACACTCACCGTTTCAGCCAGCTGCGAGCATTCACTGGATGCTCGGTCCGGCTGAAACGATTCGTCACGGCGAGACAAGCCCGTCCCCTGTACGCTCAGCACATGACGTCCCTGTCATGTGATGGTCGGCGGAGAAGATCCCTTCATCCTCCTTGATGCTACGGAGCTGCCTGTTCGTGCTGTCTACAGACAACCCGGTGCCTCTGGTACTCAGGCTCAAAGATGATCAGATCTTTACTGTCATTGTATAAGTACAACATTATCAACAAGATTCAGTCTCGCCGAGCGGCAACGACAAACACACATACCGGAGCAAGTCCGGTATGTGTGTTCAGCCTGAAAGAAAAAACAGTGAGGCGTGAGAGCGTGAGGGGAAACGAGTCAAATACCGAGTCTATCGGTTGGGTGTTATACCAAGCACATTAAATAAATGATCTATTTCATTGTTGTGTAGGCATCGGACAAAGGGACTACTCCGACGACCC
>NZ_JBLWUK010000022.1:0-59875 GCF_048268965.1 Oceanisphaera sp. | reverse complement strand
ACTACCCCACCTGAACGATGGCGAGTCCGTCGATCACCTGTTGCCCTGGGCTATCCGCGTATAACTCATCTCTAAGATGCCACGTTAACATCGGTTAATGTGGCGTGTTAGGTGTGGATGCTGTGACGCTTACTAAAGACAGACGCTGTTTTTGGCTTGGTGAATGTATAGAGAGGCGGCTGGGCAACCTCCTCCGACCCGCTCAAGTACCTCCCTGTAACGCTCAAACACATGACATCCCTGTCATGTGATGGTCGGCTGAGGTTATCCCAGCCGCCTCTCTCGTCGGTATGGTGTGCTCGGTGAGTGCTAGAAACAAAAAGGCCGAGCAGATGCTCGGCCTTTTTGTTGCGTCGAAAGCGATCTTTTGACTGAGATCGTTCAATATGATGCTACGCAGCGTTAAAGTGTGAGTAACGCAATACTAAAACCCTGCATTACGCCTTGAACACGAAACTCAACGCAAACTAAAAATACCACGCGTTACGAATTACTCTCACGTCGAGTTTTAATATCATTGACTATACGTGGAATGTTTATTTCAATACCATAGAAATCTAACGCTGGTATTTTCACGTATCCACCAAACAACTCGATAGGTTCATCTCTTTTATTACTTAGCGAGCTTGCCTCACTACTACCAAGCTCGAGTAGGTTTTCACCTACACCAGCGCTGAGAAGTTTCTGTTGATATAGTTTGATCTCCTTGCACAGCTCTGTTGTACTTGAATCACTAATGCCTAATAGAAGGTCACTCATCGAAGGAAGCAATAAAAATGTACCTAAAGCACTTTTCAATTCACGAGAGTTTCCCTTATTCATTTGCAAGATGGAGACTCTAATTAGCTCATCGACCATGCTTGACTGGATGCAAACTGGAATACCTAAATTATTAAAGTACTGTGGTAAGTAACTCAGATAACTGTAAGTAGCAAATTTAACACTCAAGTTTACTTCCATTGTGAAAGAGACTAAAGAAGCTTTGTTATCGACTAGCTGGTTTGCCTTTAGTAATATTCCCCTGATATAAGTTAACTTGTCTACTATATTTCCCTTTGTAGATTCTATATTTAAGAAGAAGTCTATAGTTTCGCTACCATAAAAGTTTCCGAAATATACACTTTCTCCGCCCATAGTGCTAGTTAATGTATTTATGGTTTCCTTGAATTTAATGTTTACTGATTTGTTGCTAGAGTTAAGTTTAAAAAGTACTACAACTCTTCCGTCTGTCACCTCCTTTATTTCAACGAGGCTAACTCTAGGTATATCGCTCAATAGGGATTTAGAAGTGTCATTCATGATGTGATGAATGCTCCTTTTTGATGAGGGGGATGATAATGCTAACGCTTTTAGTGTTTTATGGTTTTAGTAGCTTATAAGATTTCCCCAGATTTCACGCTATCTTAATCAGATGTAACGTTAACTTTAGAGTGAGATTAGATATGCCCTCTTTCAAAAATTTAGTTGACTCCTTCTCTAACGCTGAGGGGTTTTTGTTTTGGTTATTCAATGCCTTTTATATTGCTCAGCAGTTTGACTCCACACTTCAGCCTCTGAGTTATATGCATGATTGTCGTTACTGTTTATGTCACTCTCTGATACTTCCTTCGCGTTTTCAGAGTTAAACCTCGTATCATCTACACGCGTCTTCGTTTTTCAATAAAGAGATTGTTAATTCTTTGGGTTAACCAAGAAGGTGCATCTGCAGCTAATGTAAGAAGGTAAGTTTTGATCAGTGGCCATGTATATTTAATTACTAAATTTATCTCAATTGGTGGTCGTATATGCTTATTTGGCTGCATCAACTTTACTTCAGGAACTGGATAACAAGAAATATACAGTATAAGTAAGCAGAGTTGGGTGATAGTTTCGTTTCTGGCTTTTATTTGCACTCGGCATGCTACCGCCCGAGTCTTGCGGGCGACCTTGCCTCTGTTCTTCTCTGTTATTGGAGTTTGTTCGTCGATATCATAATAAAACTCATATTAAGCTTTCGCATTATAGACGGCGTCGGTTGGAAATTGGAAGGATGGCTAGGGTGTGTTGATCTCATTGCAGTGAAATTAATGGGCGAGCAAGGCGCCGAATTGCCAGCGGGCAGCGCTAACAGGCCACTCTGAAACATCAAGGAGGATGAAGGGATCTGCTCAGCCGACCATCACATAACAGGGATGTTATGTGTTTGAGCGTCGCATGGATGCGGCTTAGCGCGTCGGAGGAGTAGGCCCTTTGTCCGACCTTTACCGCGTAACCAAACACAAGCTGTATGTATTCTTTAAAAAAGGCCGGGTATTCACTCGGCCTTTTTGCTCGTTACTGCTCACCTTCAAGCTTGTTGGGCTCGGGCGTGTTGTTGGGCCAGGCTGGCGGCCAGGGTTTCGATGGCGCTGGTGCGCTCGTGATCCTGGCGGGGTTTGCTGCCGTTCAGGCTCGACCAGGCGGGGTAGGCGCGGGCGGTGGTTAGCTGAGGTGCCAGGTCGCCTTCGCGCCATTGCTGCTCGAGTGGCGTGTCCATCTGAATGCGGTCTTGTGCAGCGTGTCCGCGTAGCTCCAGGGCCGTCAGCAAGCGCTGTTGGCGAATGGCCAATAACCGCAAGGTGCTGTCGTTGACGGTGAGTTCACGTTCGCCGCGCCATTTGCCCTTGATACGTTCGCCGTAGTTACGAAAGGTCTGGGTGAAACCGCCGATGGCGGCACCCAGCACGGTGGCCGCGCCCAAACTCAGCCCGCCGGTAATCAGGTCGATACCGGCCCCGGTCGCGGCACCTGCCGCCATGCCGCCACCCACTTTGACGCCCAACTGCTTCATGGTGGCCGGGTTGAACAAATCATCACCCCAGCGACCTTCTTCCAGCGGCAAGTCCTGGGCCTCGGCGTCTTCTTTGCGAAACGCATACAGCTTTAATAATGCCTCTACACATCGCTGCTCTCGTTGGCGCACGTCGTCATGCAGTTCTTGAATCGCTTCATTTAACCGGTGCGGGGGTACGCTGCGTCGACAGGCGCTGATGTCCACCAACAGCTCGGCAATCAACCGGTAGCCGGATTTGCGGCGCACCTGTACCTGCGCCTGATTATGGTCAATTAACCGTTGCAGGCGGGGGCGCTGGCTGTCGAGGACCAGGCTCAGGTTTTCATAGAGCCGCTGCTCACCGTCTTCTGGTGGTGCCACGCTGTCAAAGCGTACCACTGCATGCAGCCCCAGGCGCGCCAGCACCTCTCGCCATGCGGCTTCTCGCTGCTCGGGTGCGTTAACAAAATTCAGTACCGGCAATAAGGGTTTGCCACACATCGCCAGAATGGCCAGCTCATCACGATATTTGGCCAGCACAGGTTCGCGCGAGTCGATCACATAAAAACCCGCATCCGACTGCAGCAGCTGGCGTAACACTTTCGCTTCTTGCTCGAAACGCTGGCGGGCTTCACTGCTATCGAGAAAGCGCTGTACCTGCTCCGGGCCATCCAGTCGCTGGTCGGTTTGCGGCAGTTGCTCGATGTATTCATACAGCGCAATCGCATCTTCAAAACCCGGCGTGTCATAGAGCTCGATCAGCGCCTCGCCATCCACCGACAAGCGCGCCCCTTCCACATGCCGGGTGGTGCTGGGGCGATGGGAGATAGCCCCAAAGCCGACGTCACGGGTCAGGGTGCGCAACAATGAGGTTTTGCCCACATTGGTGTGGCCGACTACCGCCAGTGTTAACGGAGTTGATTGTTCAGTCATTCGCTTGCTCCAACCAGTCCCAGGGGGCGGCACGACTATGCACTATTTTTAATTCATCCAGTTGTTCTTGCCAATAATCCAGCCGCTCGGCAGGTGCATCCACATCCAGCAACCAGACCCGGGTTTGGGTGGCGGCGCGTGAGAGCTCGGCAATTAAATGCAGGGTGCCCCTATCTGCCGAGCGTTGTGGATTGCAGGCAACCAGCAGCCGCGCGGGCGGGTGGGCACTGAATTGCTCGAGTATCTGCCGACGCTGCTCGCGGGTATCGATCACTCCTGCGTCCTGCACCTTGGTCGGCTGCCCTGGCCTTAGGTGCTCGGGCGGCCAGCTGATGCTGTCATCCAGTTCAATGGCGAGCAACACGGCGGCGTGCCCTGCCTGCTGCGAGCCGGCGGTGGTGCTGGGCAGTGCTGCGGGTGCCGCATCGACGACGCCCAGTCGTTCGCTGCTCGGCTGTACGCGCTCATGCAGGGGCTGCCAGACAGGGTCATCGGCGTTTAGTTGCAGGAGCCTGGTGCCCCGGCGCCACCGCCACTCGCAGAACAGGCTACAGACCAGGCGCGGCAGAATGCCGTAGATTAACAGCATGCCCAGTAGCCAGCTGGCCCAGATATGCCGCGCCTGTTCGCCGGCTGCCGCTTGCAGGCTGCTTTGCTGGATAAGCTCGGTGGTCGGTACGGAAAAGCCAAGCCAGGCGGCAGGGGTGCCCAAAGAATGCACCAGCATCACAAAGGAGTCGCTGGCCACTATGGTGGACTCCCAGACAAAGCCATAGCGCCGCGTGGCCAACAGTGCAATCAAGGTGAGCAGGGCGCTGCATAAGGCAAGCAGCCACCAGCCGTGTAATAACCGGCCCAGCCCCCAGCGCAGTAGCCGATAACGCTGTAATAACACCAATAATGCGGGTGCCAGCTGTGCCGCCCTGGCATCGCGCGCCAGCTTGTTGCTGAGCCACAGCCAAAGGTGGCTGAGGGGGGAGCTGGATTGTGTGGAAAATACCATCCCCACCCCCCAGGCCAGCAGGCTCAGCAGGTTCAAGCCGATTAAGCCTGCCAGCGCCCAAAAAATATTAATGGTCTCGGCATTGCCACTGAGTGCAGTTTTGGCCAGCACCACGCCGGATACGACGGCACTGAACATCAGTAACCAGAGCGCCAGTCTGGCACCTTGCAGCCAGTGCTGCTGAGCGGTAATCAGGCCGTCACGCCGGGCGAGAAACAGTCCACGCACCTGCAGGCGATCGCCCAGTGAGCCCTGGGTGGCACGAGCTTTACGGCAGGCTTCGCTGTCTTCGAGCAAGCCGGTTTGCTCTTCGCGTAAACGGACGGTTTCGCAGAGCCAGAGTGTTTGTAAATGTGAAGTTGAGTCAGTCACAAGCATCCCAAAGAATCACGATAATAGCCCTATTGTGCCTGAGAATAGGCCCTGAATAACGCGAATGCAGCGCAAATTATTAAAGACTCAAGACTTTCTCGCCACGGAATCCACTGAACCCACGGAAAAATTAAGATTAAGACCAAAACGAACGTTGACTTGGTAAAACCTTATACCAAACAGATTAAATAGCAGATCTATTTTCTTGCTCTATAAAGGTCGGATAAAGGGCCTCCTCCCCCGACACGCTTCAAGCACGCTCCCTGTGACGCTCAACACATGACGTCCCTGTCATGTGATGGTCGGTGGAGCAGAACCCTTCATCCTCCTTGAGGCTACGGAGTTGCCTGTTAGGGCTGTCTACAGGCAACTCGGTGCTTGAGAAGAGGCAGCAGAGATCGCCTCCCACGACCGTGAAATGACAGGGATGTCATTTCCCGAGCCCCCAAGGATGGGTTCATGGCGTGTCGTGGGAGGTGGCTGTGTTGCCTCTGAGTTCCAGTTTAAAATAGAGCATAAATTTATGTAGATAGGTATAAACAAAAAAGCCGAGCATTCGCTCGGCTTTTTACTCGTTATATCAACAAATTAGCGCATGGTAACAAACTCTTCGGCGCCCGTCGGGTGTATGGCTACACAGGCGTCGAAGTCGGCCTTGGTGGCGCCCATTTTCACGGCGACCGCGAAGCCTTGCAGAATTTCGTCCATGCCAAAACCAATGCCGTGTACGCCCACGACTTTCTCGTTCTCGCCCACACACACCAACTTCATCTTGCAGGGCTGGCGGTGGCTGGTCACGGCGGTGTACATGGAGGTAAAGGTAGAGGTGTATACCTTGACCTGATCGTCGCCATGCTGCTCGCGGGCTTCGGGTTCGGTTAACCCCAGGGTGCCGATAGGCGGGTGGCTGAATACCACGGTCGGGATCAGGCTGTAATCCATTTTGGCGTTGGTCTGGCCATTGAATAACCGCTCGGATAACTGACGACCGGCCTTGACGGCCACCGGAGTCAGCTCGACATAACCGATGTTGTCACCGACCGCATACACGCCCTTGGCACTGGTGTTCTGGTATTCGTCTACCTTGATGTAACCCCGTTCGTCTGTGGTCACGCCGGCGGCGTCCAGGTTCAGGTTGGCGGTTAGCGGGCGACGGCCGATGGCCCAGATCAGGCAATCGACTTCCAGCTGCTCGCCGTTCTCCAACGTCAGCAACAAACTGTCGTCGGCCTGTTTTTCGACGCTTTTCGGCACGGAGTGGGTGTGCAGCTGCGGCCCTTCGGTGGCCATGGCTTCAACCAGGGTGTCGGTCAGTATGGGATCGAAGCTGCGCAGTGGTGCGTGCTTGCGCACCAGCAGGTGGGTTTCGGAACCCAGTGCATGCATCACGCCCGCCAGTTCAACGGCAATATAACCGGCGCCCACAACCGCTACGCGTTTGGGCTGCTCGTTCAGCTCGAAAAAGCCGTCGGAGTCGATGCCGTGCTCGGCCCCGGGGATCTGCGGAATAACCGGCTCGCCACCGGTGGCAATCAGAATATGATCGGCGGTGTATTCTTCACCGTTTACTTCCACGGTGTTGGCATCTTTAAAACGGGCAAAACCCTTGATTACCGTGATCTTGTTATTGCCCAGCACGCGATCGTAAGACTGGTGAATGCGGCCAATGTACGCCTGGCGGCTTTCTACCAGCTTGCTCCAGCTGTGGTCTTCCAGTTTAACGTCGAAGCCGTAATCGGCGGCATACAGTTTAATGGCATCGGCCACCTGGGCGCCGTACCACATCACTTTTTTGGGTACGCAACCCACGTTCACGCAGGTTCCGCCCAGGTCTTTGGCTTCTATCAAGGCGACTTTTTTACCGTGCATGGCGGCACGGTTAGCCGAGGCAATGCCGCCGCTGCCGCCGCCGATGGCGATATAATCGAAATGCTGTGCCATATAATATGCTCCTGAAAGAGTGGGAGAATGGAAATGTGATGAGGCCAAACAGGCTACACCCTAAGCTATCGGCCGATTGTACACCATGCTTCCTTGAATGGGATGGTCACTATCTAACCGCTTTCGCCGGGTTTTGGCCTTAATCACCATGAAACGCTTGAACATTGCGGCCAGTATCACCATCTTATTAGCATTCCCTCGATTGCTTGTGCAGAAGTCGATGGCCAAAACACGAAGAGGTATCAAGATGACGAACCCGCTACTGACCATGGATTGCTTACCACCGTTTAGCCAGATTAAACCGGAACAGGTAAAACCGGCTCTGGAACATGCCATTGCCGACTGCAAGAAGCGCGTAGAAGCCGTGCTGGCCAATGATGAAAACTTTACCTGGGACAACCTGGTGGCGCCGCTAGAAGAAGTGGGTGACCGCCTGTCGCGCATCTGGTCGCCGGTGAGTCATCTTAACAGTGTGCTGAACAGTGATGAGCTGCGCCAGGCCTATGAAGAGTGTCTGCCGCTGCTGTCCGAGTACAGCACCTGGATGGGCCAGCACGAGGGGCTGTTTGAAGCCTATCAAAGCCTGGCCAAGCGTGACAACTTCAAGAAATTGAGCCTGGCTCAGCAAAAAGAAGTGAACAACACGCTGCGTGACTTCCGCCTGTCGGGCATTGCGCTGGAAGCGGCCCAAAAGGAGCGCTTTGGTGCCATTAAATCCCGCTTGTCGGATCTGGGTTCGCGTTTTGCCAACCAGGTGCTGGATGCCACCCAGGCCTGGGTGAAGCAGGTAACAGACCCGGCACAGCTGGCCGGTTTGCCCGAGTCGGCCCAGGCCGCCGCCAAGGCCCAGGCCGAAGCCCGTGAGCTGGAAGGCTGGGTATTCACCCTGGATATCCCTTCTTATCTGCCGGTGATGATGTACGCCGACGATGCCGGCCTGCGCGAAGAACTGTATCGCGCCTACTGCACCCGCGCCTCGGATCAGGGCCCCAACGCCGGCGAGTTTGATAACACCGCCGTCATTGAAGAAACCTTAAGCCTGAAGCAGGAGCTGGCCGAGCTGCTGGGTTACGAAAACTATGCGCAGCTGTCTCTGGCCACCAAAATGGCGGAAAGCGAACAGCAGGTGCTGGACTTCCTCGACCAGCTGGCCGAACGTTCTTACCCTCAGGGGCAGGCCGAACTGGCCGAGCTGACCGAGTTTGCCCGCGAGCATCATGGGGTAGAGCAGCTGAATGCCTGGGACGTGAGCTATTACGGTGAAAAGCTCAAGCAGCATAAATACACCATTTCCGATGAAGAGCTGCGGCCTTACTTTCCGGCCAACAAGGTGATCCACGGTTTGTTTGAAACCGTCAAGCGCCTGTTTGGTGTAAAAGTGACCGAGCGCTTTGGCGTGGAAGTGTGGCATCCGGATGTACGTTTTTTCGATATCTATGGCGAAGACGGCGAATTGCGTGGCAGCTTTTATCTCGACCTGTACGCCCGTGCCAACAAGCGTGGCGGTGCCTGGATGGACGACTGCATGGGCCGCCGTTACCGTGAAGACGGCAGCCTGCAAAAGCCGGTGGCCTATCTCACCTGTAACTTCAATGGTCCGGTAGGCGACAAGCCGGCGCTGTTTACCCATAACGAAGTAGAAACCCTGTTCCACGAGTTTGGTCATGGTATTCATCACATGTTGACCAAGGTGGACGTGGCGGGTGTGGCCGGCATTAACGGTGTGGCCTGGGATGCGGTTGAACTGCCCAGCCAGTTCCTGGAAAACTGGTGCTGGCAGCCAGAAGCGCTGGCGTTTATTTCCGGCCATTATGAAACCGGCGAACCCCTGCCTGCGGATCTGCTGGAGCGTATGCTGGCGGCCCGTAATTTCCACTCGGCGCTGATGATGCTGCGCCAGCTGGAGTTTGCGCTGTTCGATTTTCGTCTGCACATGGACAAGGACGCTGCCAAGCCCGGCCGGGTGCAAGCGATTCTGGACAAGGTGCGCGAGTCGGTTTCCGTCTTGCCACCGCCCAGCTTCAATCGCTTTCAGCATGGCTTTTCCCATATTTTTGCCGGCGGTTATGCGGCCGGTTATTACAGCTACAAGTGGGCGGAAGTACTGTCGAGCGATGCCTTCTCGCGGTTTGAGGAAGAGGGTATTTTCTCGGCCAAAACCGGTCGCGACTTCCTGCATGCTATTCTGGAGCAAGGTGGTTCTAAAGAGCCGATGGAATTGTTTAAACAGTTCCGTGGCCGCGAGCCGAAAATTGATGCCCTGTTACGTCATTCCGGCATTGCTGCCTAATAGGTAGTTGCTGGCAGGGTAATGGGTATTTTTGTAACGGCTGGCCTGGCGCCAGCCGTTTTTAATGGTAATTCAGTATGTCTGAACACTTGATTCCGCTGCAAATCGAGCTGGTTGACGCCAGCTTGCAGCATGAGGCCGAGCGACTCACGGTGGCCATGCAGGGCATCAGCGCCGAGGCGCCCTTTGCCCTGGTGCTGACCGACGGGCGATTAGAGCTGCGCAAGCTGGATGAACCCAAGCTGGGTGGCGTGTATGTGGATCTGGCCGAAGGGGCGGCGGCACACAGGCGCAAGTTTGGCGGTGGCCGGGGCCAGTCTATTGCCAAAGCCGTTGGCTTGAAGCACGGCCACACTCCCAGTGTGGTGGATGGCACCGCAGGCCTGGGGCGAGATGCCTTTGTGCTGGCCTCGCTGGGTTGCACCGTGACCTTGTGCGAGCGTCACCCCGTGGTACATGCGTTGCTGGCCGATGGCTTGCGCCGGGCGGCGCTGGACGCCGAAATAGGTGACTGGGTGAGCGAGCGGCTGCGACTGTTGCCGTTTGGCCAGACCCTGGCCGATGTAACCGAGCAACCCGATGTGGTGTATCTCGATCCCATGTTTCCGCACAAGAAAAAAGCGGCACTGGTCAAAAAAGAGATGCGGGTGTTTCACTCCCTGGTGGGACCGGATCTGGATGCGGATGCACTCTTGCCACAAGCGCTACAATTAGCTCGTGCACGGGTGGTGGTCAAGCGGCCCGGCTATGCCGGTTTCTTGAACGAAGTGCCGCCCTCGGCGCAAATTGAAACCAAGAACAACCGCTTCGATCTCTACGTCAAGCAGGCGCTGGGTGACAAGAGCCTGTGAGGGGGAAGCGTGAAAGGTAAGGGGGTCATGCCTCACCCCTTACCTTTCACTGCTGGCGGCTGAGAGCATGCTTCCGTTATCGCCTGGCATTGTTGAACAAGCTGTTGCACCTGTGTGCTCAACAGTTAGTTTAGTATATGCTAATGTTTGATGGTGATGCCGAGAGGAAAATATCATGACACAGACAGCCCAGCCCCGGATGCCCATGCCTCAGGTCAGGGCATTTTTAGACGACAGCAGCGAAACCTTCAGTTACGTGGTGTACGACCGCCAAGGTGGCCAGGCCATGATCATAGATCCGGTGCTTGGTTTCGATCCGGCTTCCGGGCGTACCAATACGGAGCTGGCACAACGGCAAGTGGACTTTGTGCGCGCGCAGCAGCTCACCGTACCGTGGATTCTGGAAACCCATGCCCACGCCGATCATCTGTCGGCGGCGTCCTTCTTGCGGAAGCAGCTGAATGCCAGAATTGGCATTGGCGAGCAGATCACTCGGGTGCAGGGGGTGTTTCGCGAGATCTTTGCCCTGGAACCTGAATTTATGAGCGACGGCAGCCAGTTTGATGGTCTGTTTGCCGATGGCGATACATTCAGCGTGGGTCAGCTGCAGATCCGGGTACTGCATAGCCCGGGCCATACGCCGGCGGATGTGGCCTATCTGGTCAACGAGCAGGCGCTGTTTGTGGGCGACACCCTGTTTATGCCCGACAAGGGCACGGCGCGCTGTGATTTTCCCGGGGGCAGCAGCCAGCAGCTGTATCGCTCAATCCGGCGTTTGTTGGCCCTGCCCCCCGAGACCGCTATCTATGTGTGTCACGATTACCCCAACGAGGATCGGGACTATGAATGCCGCACCACGGTGGCCAGGCAACGAGCCGAGAATATTCATGTGCACGACGGCATAGACGAAGCCAGCTTTGTGGCGATGCGCGATAAAAGAGACGCCACCCTGGGCATGCCGAGGCTGATTTTGCCGTCCATTCAAGTCAATATTCGCGCCGGCGACATGCCCCCCGCCGACGCACAAGGCAAGGTCTTCCTGAAACTGCCGATTAATGCGCTGTAAGGCACAGCTGTCAGCTTTAAGCCTGTCTCTTAGTCACAACTATTTTTTGTTGGTGTTTTTTGAAATTAGTGTGGCTTGTCAGGCAGAGGGCACTACTCCTCCGACACGCCGTGGGTTAAAGCCATCTTTACTGGGTAACGGCTGCGAATATTCACTGGATATTCAGTCCATTACCCAGCAAAGATACACGGCAGCAAGCTGCCCCATAAAGGCTCAAACCGCGCCATCCCTGGCGCGGATGGTCGGCTGAGCAGACACCCTCTGCCTTTCCATTGGCACCGGTGCCGTCGGTCAGTGATGCTCACCGAAGACTCGGTGCCTAAAAAGAGGCGGCTGGGATAGCCTCAGCCGACCATCACATGACAAGGACGTCATGTGTTGAGCGTCGCAGGGATGCAGTTTAGCGTGTCGGAGGAGGGTACCTAGCTGCCTCTGGGCATTCATTTACTGGCTAGCGACTTGTGACTAAGAGACAGGCTTTAAGCCGTCAGCGATCAGCCTGAAAACCGAGACAGTACCCTGTCGTCTTGCTTGGGTTTGAGTGAAGTGCTGCTTTGCAGAATGGTGGTGTAGCGGTCTTTATCTGATAGCTGACCGCTGACCGCTGACCGCTGACCGCTTACTGCTTTTTAATGGTTTGCATCAGCTCTGTCTGTAGTTGCTGGGCGGGCAGGGGGGCTGCGTCGATCAGCTCGAGCCGACCCTCTGCCTGTGCGGCAATGCGATACACGGTGAGCTGGTCGTCCACCTTGTTGAAGGCGCGCCAACCATCCGCCGTGGGTAACACGGCTTTTAACCGTGCCACTTGTTGTGCTCGGCAAAAGGCTTCTACGGCGGCCAGGTCGAAACAGACTTCATCGAGAAAGCGCCAGCCAAGGGAATAATGATCCTGCCCCAGATTGCTGTAACGGCGCCAGGGCTGAGCGCGGCTTAGCCGTGGGGCCGAGTCGGCAATCAGTGGTCGAGGGCTGTTGGCGGCATGAGCCTGGGGCTTGGCGGCGCGGCGTTCCGTGCTGTGGGTTGCCTGCAGCCAGTCGAGGTCGAGCTGACCCTGACTCACCACGGCCAGCTGCTGGGCGGGCTGTTCGGCAAACAACCCCTGCTTGATGCCGTCCTGCAGGGCGGCCAGCTGTTCTGGCTGACACAGGTCGGTTTTATTGGCGACGATTACATCCGCCAGTACGAGTTGATCCTGATAGGTGTCGTGTTCCCGGTAGCGCGCATCAACCCACTGGCTCGGATCGACTACACAAAAGGTCGCGCCCAGCTGCAGTACATCCTGATAATGTTCGGCAGTTAGCGTGCTTAAAATCTTACTGGGGTGTCCCAGGCCGCTGGGCTCGATGAACAGCCGGTCCGGTTTGGCCTTGTGCAGCAGGGCGTTAAGGCCGATTTGAAACGGCAGGCCAGACACACAGCACAGGCAACCACCCGGTACTTCTTTGATCATGGCGCCCTGTTCGGTCAGCAAGGCGCCGTCTATGCCCACTTCGCCAAACTCATTCACCAGAATAGCCCAGCGTTCGTGCTCGGGTTTATTGGCCAACAGATGGCGCAGCAGCGTGGTTTTGCCGGTGCCAAGAAAACCCATCACTAGGTGGGTGATAACAGGAGAGGTCATGGTGCAGTCCGCAATAAATGGTTTTGTTACTTTATAACACATAATGTGCGGGCGTTTACAGGATCAGAAAAGCCATGGGGGCGCGGGAAGTGCCCCCATGGCAGGTTACGGTGGTGGGAGGGCAGTTGGTGCCGGCCCCATGCCGCTATGGGGCCGGCATGGGGACGACTCGCCGCCTAGAAAAAGAACAGGTGGGCCATCACGGCGATGATGGGTAAGGTCACCAGGGTACGCAGCACGAAAATAACCAGTAACTCCAGGAAGTTGAGCGGAATTTTGGATTTCAACAGCAGCGCACCCACTTCCGACATATACACCAGTTGGGTCAGCGACAGGCAGGCCACCACAAAGCGGGTCAGCTCGCTGTCGATATCCTTGACCAGTACAGCGGGGAGAAACATATCGGCAAAGCCGACCAGTGTTGCCGGTGCCGCCGCCGCGGCTTCAGGTAACTGCAGCAACTCGAGCAGCGGTATCATGGGGTAGGATAACCAGACAAACAGCGGTGTGTATTCAGCCAGTATCAGAGACACGGTGCCAATCGCTATCACCAACGGCAGCAGGGCAAGGAAGATGTCCATGACGTTGATTAATGCACTCTTGGCCAGCTGGCCGGCACCGGGAGCCCGGTCAGCACGGGTGACGGCCAATTCCAGACTGTAGCGAAACAGCCCTTTGTCACTAGGAGGCGTTTCATCAATCTGGCAACCTACCGGCTCGTGATAAGTATTAGGCTTACGGGACAGAGGTGGCAGGCGAGGCACGATAATGGCGGCGGTGAGTCCGGCGACCACGACGGTGAGGTAGAACTGGATAAACATGTGATTCAGTCCGACAAAGGTCGTGATGAGCAGACTGAACGCGATGGAGGCCACCGAGAAGTTGGTGGCAATGACCGCCGCTTCTCGCCGGTTATAGAAGCCCTGCTCATATTGCTGGGCGGTGATCAGCACCCCGACCGTCCCCGACCCCAACCAGGAAGCAGTTGCATCGATGGCACTACGCCCAGGCAAGCGGAAGATAAAGCGGAAGGGTTTGCTCACCAGGGCACCGATGAACTCCATAAAGCCGAAATCGACCAAAAAGGGCAGCAGCAAGGCGGCAGAGAAAAAGAATGTCAGTAATACGGGGGCCAAATCCTGCAGCATCACGCCGCCGGTGTTGCGGCTCCAGATAAACTCCGGGCCGAACTGGTACAGGGTAATGAGGCCGAACAGGGCACCCAGTCCGCGCATCATGAACCAGACGGGAGCGACATCAAACATATCGTGCCAGACTCCTTCTCTGGACCAGCCCGGCCTGACTACTTTGACCAAGGCCGTCAGTACGACAGACAGGCACAATATGGCAACGGTAATGGCGGGCAGGGTGTCACCAAGCAGGGTCTTGAGCCCCTCTGCCATCACCCCCAGACCAATAGTGACCTGATCACCCAGGCTAATGGGAATCAGGAACATACCTATGCCCAGCAGTGAGGGGAGTAAAAACTTCAGCAAGCGTTTCCAGCCTAGTGATGGACCGGCGGTTTTTGCCTGTTTTGCGGTGGCTTCCAGAGAAGAAGACATGGGAGTACACTCCATTGTTTATTTAATAAGCATTCAGTGCGTCAGTATCCGTTACTTTCGTTGCACACCAGGCAACACGCACAGCATTTCATATAGCAGGTTGGCGGCGAGCAGGGCGGTATTACCACTGGTATCGTAAGGAGGAGAGACTTCTACGAGATCCCCGCCCACTATATCCAGCCCCCAGGCGCCACGAATAATCTCCAGTGCTTGCGGCACGGTTAAGCCTGCAATTTCAACGGTGCCGGTGCCTGGCGCGTAGGCGGGATCGATGCCATCGATATCGAAGCTGATATAAACCGGGCCACTACCAATTTTTTCCCGTACTTCTGCCATCAATGACACCAGAGAGGTGTTCCAGCACTCTTCAGCGGGTACGACTCTAAACCCTTGCTCCCGGCTCCAGTCGAAGTCATCAGCGGCGTAGCCGGTGCCACGCAGACCGATTTGCACCACGCGATCACAATCGAGTAAGCCTTCTTCCACTGCCCGGCGAAACGGAGTGCCGTGCGCAATCTTTTCACCGAACATATGCTCGTTGATATCGGCATGAGCATCCACATGGATCAGACCTATGGGGCCGTACTTCTTGCGCAGGGCGCGCAGTATGGGCAGCGCTATGGTGTGATCGCCCCCCAGGGTCAGTGGGCGGCAGTCATGTTCGAGTACTTCATCGTAAAAGGATTCGATAATGGCCATGCTTTTTTGCAGGTTGAAGGTGTTAATCGGAACATCGCCGATATCTGCTACCTGCAGGCTATTAAAGGGCGCGGCGCGGGTGGCCATGTTGTAGGGACGCAGCATTCGCGATTCGTCACGGATCTGGCGAGGGGCCAGGCGGGCTCCCGGGCGGTTCGAGGTGCCGATGTCGAAGGGGACACCGATAAAGGCCACATCGAGACCGGCTGCCGTCTCTTGAGTAGGAAGACGCATCATGGTGGCGGGGCCACCGAAACGGGGCATTTCATTACCGCCCAGAGGCTGATTAAAGGTTTTCGGTGCTGTGCTCATGTGTCTCTCCTGTAAATCACTATTGAGTAATATGATCGAATTTCAAAACCTGTATGTTAATAGGCAGTTATCGTGCCAGTTTTAACTTATTGAAAAGTATGTATTTTTAAATCTGGTGATGCATTTATGTATTAATTACGGGCGCTTGATGATTCAATTGTGGATTGTGATTCTATTTTGTATCGACAGGCGTATTCTCAATCAGTGAGTAAGGAAACGGGATGACGGATATCAATACCAAGGTGCTCGATACCATTATCGACACCGCCTACGATCATCTGTTTTTGACCGATGCCGCAGGGCGCGTGCTGCAGGTGAGCCCGGGTAGCGCTGCTGTTTACGGCATGAGTCAGGATGAGCTGTGCGCCAGCACGGCGCAGGAGCTGGAGCAGCGAGGGATTTTGTCGCCGTCGGTGACGCTGGAAGTGCTCCGGACCGGTCGGCCAGCCCAGGTCATGCAGAATACGGGGACCGGGCGGCGGGTGATCGCCGAGGGTTATCCGGTTTACTGGAACGGCAAGCTGGCCCGTGTCATCAGTCGCTCCCGGGATCTCACCGATCTGCAACTGCTACAGGATGAATATGCCCTGCTGCAACAGCGCTTCAGCGAGCATCTGAAACGGGGAGGCGCCCCCTTGCTGGATGATGCCCTGGAGCTGGACAACCTGGAGGTCCGTAGCAGCCTGTTGCGGGAAGTGGTGATGCTGCTCAAGCGGGTCGCGTCTACAGACGCCACCGTCATGATGCTGGGGGAGTCCGGGGTAGGGAAAACGGCGTTCGCGCACCAGCTGCATCGTTGGAGCCAACGCAGCCGGGAGCCCTTTATCGACGTCAACTGTGCCGCCATTCCGGAGACCTTGTTTGAGTCGGAAATGTTCGGTTATCAACCCGGTGCCTTCAGTGGTGCGGCGCGGCAGGGGAAGGCGGGGATCCTGGAGCAAGCCCAGGGAGGCACCTTGTTTCTCGATGAAATAGGCGAGCTGCCTCTGGCCATGCAAACCAAGCTACTCAAGGTGATTCAGGATGGGAGCATCACCCGGTTGGGGGATACGCGTTCCAGACGGGTGGACTTTCGCTTGGTGGTGGCCACCAACAGAGACCTGGCTCAGCAGGTAGAGGAGGGCTCCTTTCGCCTGGATCTCTACTACCGGCTCAATGTGATCCCGGTGACCATTCCTCCGTTGCGTGAACGGCGGGAAGATATTCCCAGCCTGGTGGAGCTGCAACTCAGCCGGCTAAACCAGCGCTATGGAAGCCAAAAGATATTGCATCCCAGTGCCTGGCCCGAGCTGATGAACAATGACTGGCCCGGTAATGTGCGGGAGCTGGAAAACTGGATGGAGCGCTCCTGGCTATCCACACCCGGGGATCAGATAGGTGCCAGTGATTCAGAGATGCAGGTAAAGGCATCCCGGTCTGCCGGGCTGGCAGAGGACGAGGGGGTGGGAGGTCTTGCTCCAGACCAAAGCCTGAAGGCTGCCCTGGAGAGTTACGAGCGAGAGATTCTGGCCGAGCTGTGCCAGCAGTTACCCAGTACCTATGCACTGGCCAAACGTTTGGCTATCAGTCAGCCCAGCGTGGTCCGCAAACTACAAAAATACGGGCTGCGGATTACGCGCTGAAGCGTGCGGCAGCGCGTGCAGATGGTAGGTATCCATCTGCACGCTTTTTGTGTTATCTGCTGTTAACCGACCGCTTACCGCTTTTTAGGGCTGGATCAGCACTCGACCCTTGAGCTTGCCGGCCAGTAGATCCTGTGCGGCAGTAATGCTTTGCTCCAGAGTATAGACTTCCGACTGTTCCTCAAAATCCAGCGGCAGGCTTTCCTGCAGACGTTGCCAGGCCGCCAGGCGCCGCTCTTTCGAAATATATACAGAGTCGATACCCAGCAGTTTCACACCGCGCAGAATGAATGGCATTACCGTGGTATTCAAGGCCACGCCACCGGCCAGGCCGCAGGCAGCAACGGCGCCGTTCATCCGGGTCTGGCTCAAAATCCTGGCCAGGGTACGGCCACCGACGCCATCGATAGCACCGGCCCAGCGTTGAGACTCCAGCGCGGCAGGCTCTTTATCAAACTCGGCACGTTCAATGACTTCGTTGGCACCCAGATCACGAAGCCAGGCCGCGTGCTGAGGGCGACCGGTTTCGGCATGGACTTCATAGCCGGCCTTGGCCAGCAGCCGTACTGCTATGGAGCCCACACCACCGGTGGCCCCCGTGACCAGAACAGGGCCTTGTTCGGGTTTAATACCGGCCTCCTCAAGTGCCATCAGAGACAGCATGGCGGTCAGGCCGGCGGTGCCGATGGCCATGGCACGCTTGGCACTCATGGTGCCGGGCAGGGGTACCAGCCACTCTCCTTTAACGGAGGCTTTTTCTGCCATGCCGCCCCAATGTTGTTCGCCGACGCCCCAACCGGTGAGGATCACTTCATCACCGATGCGGTAGTCCGGGTTATCCGAGGCCAGTACGGTACCGGCAAAATCGATGCCGGGTACCATGGGCCATTGGCGAACGATTTTCCCTTTGCCGGTAATGGCCATGGCATCTTTATAGTTGAGGCTGGAATAGTCCACCTTGACCAGCACATCGCCGTCGGCGAGCTGGTTTTCGTTAAGGCGTTGCACACTGGCTTTGGTTTCTTTGCCCGATTCTTCTAATAGCAGTGCATTGAACATGATGGTTTCTCCTGGCACGGTTTCCTGCCAGCCAGTGTAAAGGGGCAAGCGCCGATTGCCATGGTTTGGGCGCACAGAATTGTGATTCTGTGAGCTTGTCGAAAGGTTCAGCTGGTTTCCGTGACGGCGGGTTTGATCCAGGCCTCATTTATCCAGAGTGAGGCGATCAGGATCAGGCCTCCCAGACCCAGGCGCAGCAGGTCGGCATCCCGATTCCAGATCAACAGGTTCACCAGCAGGCCGGCGGGCACCAGGGCATTGTTCATGATGGCCAGCGCACCGGCATTCACCCGGGTCGCGCCCTTGTTCCACAGAAAATATCCCAGGCCGGAAGCGCCCAGCCCCAGCCACAGTAAAATGCTCCATTGCAGGCCGGACGTTGGATACTGGTCGCCCCCCAGCAGCAACCAGGCCGGCAGCACCACCGCCAGCGCACCCAGGTAAAAGTAACCGAATAGCCGGTGCTGGGGCGAGTGATTGGGGTGGCGTTCCATTAACACCTTGTAGCCGACCTGACCGAGGGCGAAGCACAGGTTGGCACCCTGCACCACGGCAAAGCCCAGCAGGTAATTCTGGGTCAGTCCGTCGAAGCGGATCACCAGGGCGGCCAGCACGGCCAGGGCGGCCGTCAGCAGATAACCCGGGTTGAAGCGGCGGTGCAGCAGGTCGTAAATCAGGGTCACATAGACGGGGGTGAGCACGGTGAAAATCAAGACTTCCGGCACCGTTAACAGCAAAAATGACTGATAGTAAAACAGGTACATCAAGCCCAGTTGCAGGGCGCCGCAGCCCATCAGCCCCAGGGCCAGACGGGGAGGCTGGCGCCAGGACATGAACGGCATAAACAACAAGGCCGCCATGCAGATGCGGCTGAATACCGAAAAGTAGCTATCCACGGCACCGGCAAGATACACGCCAATCAGACTAAAGGAAAAGGCCCATAACAGGGTAACCGACACTAAATAAGACATGAGTCACAAGCTGTTGAGAATGAAGATAGGGCGCATAATGGCGCAAAGTCGGACGGCAAGCCAGAAAACAGCCATAAAAAAAGCCGATGCAATGCACCGGCCCGGGACCCATTTCAGGTTGGTCATACAGGAGAAGATGACGCCCCTAAACAAGGTGGTTTAACACCACTCGCAGCATTTAACCATCAAGAGGTTGTCAGCGTGACTACCGACGCTGTCAGATCGTGAATATTCCGTTGGTATTGCCACCATCGAATGACCTCGAATCATTCGTTAGCGACGATAGACAGGCAGTACCCCCCATGATGCCACCATGCCCGGAACCTGCAGATCCGACTGTCAGATGAATGACTTCATCACGCCGACGATAAACGTGTTCAAGTGGGCTATTTTATGGTCTGATCACTTATGTAAAAAATGAATTATCATCATAAAGCTATGGTCAATATCGATGGATAACCTTTATCAACGGCTCGATCTGAATTTGCTGCGCGTGTTCGACGTGCTGATGCACAGCCGCAACGTCACGCGTGCCGCAGAGCAGCTGAATCTATCCCAGTCTACCGTCAGTCACGCGCTGGCTCGGCTGCGCCAGGCGCTGGACGATCCCTTGTTCGTGATGACCCGTAAAGAAATGCGCCCCACGCAACGGGCGCTGGCGCTGGCGGCCCCGGTACGGCAGGCACTGCTGCTGCTGGAGCAAGGGGTGCGGCAGTCGGCGAGCTTCGATCCTGCAGTATCGGCCCGTACCTTTCGGCTGGCGGTGCCCTCTTCCATTGAACATGGCGCCGTGCCCCAGCTGGTCGATCTCTTGCATCAACGCGCGCCTGGCTGCCGGCTGGCAGTGACCGAGCTGGTGCACTCCGACTACGAAGACAGCCTGTCGCGGGACGGCATGGATCTGGTGGTGGCGTTTGCCGACGGCAACCATCTGTCGCCCAGGCTGAGAGTCGATCCCTGGTTTGACAACCCCATGGTGTGCTTGTCGGCACAAGGCAGTGGCTTGCCCGAGTGCGTGTCGGCGGAGCAGCTGGTGAGCTGGAGCCATGTGTCTACTTCTACCTGGGGGCACAATCAAACCCTGGTCGAGCAGTGGCTAAAGAAAAAGGGGCTGGAGCGGCATATTGCGGTGTGGGTGCCCAGCTTTGAGGCGCTGCCCAAATTGCTGGCCACCGGACGTTATCTGGCCATGGTGCCCGAGCTGATCGCACGGGATTTTTGCCATTACTATCCGTTGCAGCAGCACAGCTTAAGCGAACCGCTGCGCAGTACTTACATACTGGCCCAGCATCCGTTAACCGAATTTGACCCGGCCTTGAGCTGGTTTCGGCAATTGTTGGCAGAGGTGGGCGACCGGCTGCGCCAGTCGCCCTGAATAGCCGTTATTTTTTGGGAAGTGGCACTACCAGCAAATCGCAGGGTACCGTATTCATCAACTGGCGGGCAGAAGAGGTTAACAGGCTCCAGAAGCTCTGTTCATGGCCACAGATCAACAGGTCTACGCCGTGCTGCTCGACGGCTTCGTTCACTTTCAGCGCCAGATCGCCGCAAATGACCAGCTTTTTTTCGATCGGGTAGTCGAGATTGCCAATATATTCTTCGAGTCGCTGTTTGGCGTCGGCGACAACCTGATCCTGAATGTTGTCGATGTCGATGTCGATCATCTCGGTATAGAGATCTTTGAGATCCACATCCACATGAATAACGGATAGCTTGGCATTATTTGCCCTTGCCCTATCTACCGCCTTGGCAATGACTTTGCGGTTGCTTTCGGTCATGTCGACCGCCGCAAGTATATGCTTATACTGGTAGGGTTCATTCATAGCGCTTCTCCTTTTTTACAAGCCTATCAATCCATTAGTAGATAAACCGTGAGCTGGATGGAACTTTACACCTCCAGCAGCATAGGCCACAAAATGGCCCTTAGACAAGCAAAACCCGCTAGTCCAATAGTCTACGAGCGGTGAGGAGTGAGGCGTGATACGCAACACTGAGTCCGCAGGTTTGGTGTTCCCCCCCCTCACTGCTTACTCCTTACCCTTCACGTTTTGTTGCAGCAAAGATTTAAGCGAGCTGATCTCTTCTCTGAGCTGGCCGACCTCTTGCTGTAATGCGCCAAGCTGGGTTTTTACATCCTGTCGATATTGCAGCTGGTTGGCCTTTTGCTGCTTTTCTGCTTCTTCGGCCTTGGGCGTTAACAGCGTAGAGGCGACCAGGCCTGAGATGCCCGCGAATATGGATACGCCGGTAAAAATAACGACCGCAGAAATGATCCTGCCGGCAGTGCTGACGGGGTAATAGTCGCCATAGCCGACGGTGGAGATGGTGACCAGTGCCCACCAGATGGCATCTTCGGCCGTGACGATATTCGAGCCTTCATGACCGGCCTCGGTCATCAAGATGGCAATGGCACTGCCGCCCAATACCACCAGCAAAATCAACAGCATGGAGGCCAGCATGGTGCTTTCGCTGTGTTTTAACAAATGCCGGATAACCTGATTGGCCACCCGCAACATGCGTAACACCCGTAATACCTGAAAGATCCGCCCATAACGGAGAATATCGATGGCCGGAATGGAGGCGATAAAGTCGATCCAGTGGGTGGCCAAAAACTGCTTTTTATCTCTGGCGCTAAACAGGCCATAGAAGAAATGACTCAGCAGCACCAGACAGATGCCGGTATCCAGCTTGAGCAACAGATCTTTTTCTGCCTCATCAAAGGGGCCAAACTGGTGCAGGACGATAATCACCACCGAGATGATGGATAGCACCATCATGGCGAGATCGAAGGCACTGGGCGGTAAGATGCGTATTTTTGCGGTCACGGGCGCTCCTGTCCGTTTTAATCATTGTAAAGCAAGCTAAAAGGGCGTGTCTCTAGGGTGGCTACCTGATGGTGAAATAGTGCCATGAGTCAGCTTCTGGTGGCCTGCAACAGGTATCTCCGAGGCGTGTTGCTGACGGCGGTAAAGGTGCCCAGGGTGACCCGGTAGCCTTGCTCCTCCAGAAACAAGGCCCTGTCCAGCAGTAACCACAGCTCCAGCAGATAACGATAACGGTGGCGGATCAGCTCGATACGTTTCACGAGCAAGCGGCGTTGTTCGGCCAGTGCCAACCAGTGCTGACTATCAATAGACTCGGGAATGGCCAGGCCCTTTTGTGTGCAGGCCCAGCGAGCAAAGTCGGCAAAATCGCCGCTAAGCAGCCGTTTGGGGAAGGCGGGCAGCGGTAAATAACGGGCTTGCCCCGTGATCTGTTGTTGCAGTTCATCGAACGCCAGTCGCCAGCTGAGTTCTATGTGTCGCAGGCGACGCACCCGCTCACCCCCGGTCACTTGTTGCTGCAAGGGCAGGCGCAGGCTGTGGCGATCCAGCTGTAAGTCCTGCTGTTGGCCGGCCACGGAGAGCGGCTGATAACGATCGCCGCTAATCAGGTGATAACAACAGGGCGAAAGCGCCAGTTGTTGCGTGCCTGCCTGTGCCGCCTGGCGCAAAAAGCGCAGGTGCAGCTCGCCACAGGCATGCAGGGCCACCGCCAGTTGTTGGGGCTGAAACAGGCAGGAGGTGTGGCTATCCAGGGCATCGGCACAGTGAAACTGGTGGTTGAGATCCAGCTGTTGCGCCAGCTGCTCGCCCTGGGCGCAGAGATCGGCATTCCATTCCAGGCTGGTAACGGAAGCTGCCCCCTGTTGCGCCAGCAGGCGGCCCAGGTGCCCCTTGCCGGCACACCATTCCAGAATCGGATGCTCCAGGGTCACATTGGCGGCAAAATCTTTGATTTGCGCCCACTTTCGCCCGCCAATGCCATTACTCCAGCGCGGAGTGGCGTAGTCTGGCGCGCGTTCAAGCTCGGGTAAGCGAAGGTGATGGGCCGCGACCGTGTCGGGCCGCTGGGGGGCCAGCCAGGCAAGGGCGGCCGCCTCGTTTTCGTCCAGGGCGTCTATCTGTGTTTCATTCAGCGCCATCAGCATGGGGGTGAGTTCGGGCCAGGGCAACTCACGACAGCTAAACGGAGTCTGTTGCCAGTCGCCGCGGGTGTGATGCAACAGGGCACTGAGTTGCTGGAAGTGTTCGGCGAGTATGCTCATGGCGCAGATTATAACCTTGTGAGGAAGTTCGGCATAGTTTATCGGCATGGCTCTATGGCGGCACGACCGTTAGAATAACGCCTTGTCGACAACAACTGTGTGAAAATCAATGAAAGCGTGGGATGTGATAGTGATTGGTGCCGGTGCCGCCGGTTTGATGTGTGCCGCCGAAGCGGGCAAGCGGGGCCGCCGGGTGCTGTTGCTGGATCACGGCAAGCGCATTGGCCGAAAAATCCTGATGTCGGGCGGCGGCCGCTGTAACTTCACCAATTATTTTATCGAGCCTGGCGCTTATCTGTGTGACAACCCGCATTTTGTTAAGTCGGCGCTGGCCCGCTATACCCAGTGGGACTTCATTGCCCTGGTAGAAAAGCACGGCATTGCCTATCACGAAAAGACCCTGGGCCAGCTGTTTTGTGATGACTCGGCACAAGATATCGTCGATATGCTGGTCAAGGAATGTGAAGACGCCGGAGTGCGCATACAGCTGCGCACCGAGATCCTCGATGTAGAGCGACTGGGTGAAGGCTTTATGGTGGCCACGGCGGGCGACGAGTACAGCTGCCAGTCGTTGGTGGTGGCCAGCGGTGGCCTGTCGATGCCCAAAATTGGCGCCACGCCTTTCGGTTACAAGCTGGCTGAGCAGTTTGGCCTCAAGGTGCTGCCTACCCGTGCCGGCCTGGTGCCTTTCACGCTGCAGCCGGAAGACAAGGCGACGCTGGAGCCGCTGGCGGGGGTCTCCTTGCCGGTGGTGGCCGAGAGCGAAGACGGCACTCGCTTTGCCGAAAACCTGCTGTTTACGCACCGGGGCATCTCCGGGCCTTCTGTGCTGCAGATTTCATCTTACTGGCAAGCCGGCGAACAGGTTAAGTTCGAGCTGTTACCCGCGGGTCGGCTGGCACAGGGCATCGCCGACCACCCCAATCAGGAACTGAAAACCTGGCTGAGCCATCAGCTGCCCAAGCGGCTGGTGGAGGCCCTGCTGGAGCGGGAAAAGATAATCAGCAAGCCGCTCAAGCAATATGTGCCGAAGGAAGTGGCCGCCATAGAGCAGTTGTTGGCGGCCTGGCCCCTGAAGCCGGGGGGCACCGAAGGCTACCGTACCGCCGAGGTGACCCTGGGCGGGGTGGACACCAACGAGCTGTCGTCCAAGACCATGATGGCCAACAAGGTACCCAATCTGTATTTTATCGGCGAAGTGGTGGATGTAACCGGCTGGTTGGGAGGCTACAACTTTCAGTGGGCCTGGAGCGCCGGCTGGTGTACGGGGCAGGTGGTTTAAAGAAAAATATTTATTATCAACGTCTTATGTTGGTGCTGATGAATGCCGTGAAATGCCGTTCATGGCATTTCACGGTTGTGGTGGTATCTGCTGTCAAGCAGCGAAAGCGCCAGAGACAGCGCCAACGCGCAATGTGATAGGCCGACAAAGCCTAGAAGGTGGCGCAATGCCCGCCAGAAGGCGCCTGCCCCGAGCCGATGGCAATGATGGGGGCTTCCAAACGCAAGTTGACGGGTTGTGAGCAGTGCCAATCCCAAACGAAAAATCCGACCAGCAGGGCCCAAAATACCACCATACGTAAGCTGTTTAATCTACTCATATCAGTACCCAAAGTAACGGCGCACGCGTACACCCATCAGCGAGCCCAGAAAAGCCATGACCACCCAAATCCAGCCATGAAGGCTGCCGGTCGAAATACCGCTGACCATGGCGCCTACGTTACAGCCGAAGGCCAGGCGCGAGCTGTACCCCAACAAGAAGCCGGCAATAATGCCCACCATCCACTGTTGGCTATTGAGCTTGTTTGACTTGCCAGACTGCTTACGAGAGAAAATCCACAGGGCACCGGCCAAAATACCAATATTGGTGATCGACGTGATATCTAAAAATACTGATTGTTGTAGTGTCGTTGCGTTGACTGGCTGGCTCCAGAAGGCATTGCTGGCTGGGTCAAACAGGTTGCCCGCCTGAGCAATTTTTGCGCCCCACAAACCAAACCCATACACCACGCCCCAAGGCTGACCGGCAATCACCAGATTTAATACTGCTAATCCCGCAATCAGCACGGCCCCCATGATTAAGGTTTTATTGAAGAGGCTGCGTGACACGCCACTGGTTTTTGACCACCACCAGGCAGCCACACCAATCACGACCAAACCCAGATAGGTAAGCCCGAGTGCGCCGCTTAAGCCCACTTCTTCTACCAAGCCTACGGGTTGTACGTGGCCTAACTCCAGCCACCAGCCAAGGTGTGCCGAACCCAAAAAGCTGCCCAGGGCAAACACCGGCAGAATGGCCATGTTCAAGGGAATACCCAGCCCGGCTTTATACAGGGTGCCGGAACCACAGCCATCGGCAATTTGCATTGCACCGCCAAATACCAAGGCGCCCACCAGCAGGCTGATACTTGGCGGACCTAAAGCGGCGCTCAGCTCAGTCGGGAAGCTGGCCAGCAAGGGCATGGAAAAGGCGGCGGCAATGGCGAGCAAGAGTAGTTGCGCAAATACGCCACTGGCATCACGCTGCTCAATCAGGTTGCGCCAGCCAGTAGTAAAACCAAAGCGCGCCCCCGCGAGCACGGCACCCAAGCCAATCCCCACGATAAATAACAGGCTTTGGCGTACGGAGACAAACCAAAATAAAAAGCCGGTAAAAACGACGAACACCAGGGTTAAAGCCAAACGATTGTTCATGTTATTGAGCTACCAACTTGGAAAGTTTAGTTTTCAGCTGCTCGAAGCGGCTGGGGGTATTGTCCATCGGCAAGCTTTCTTGATCCTGAGTCCATTCCGCCAGAGAGGCGGGGTAAAGGCGTACATCTTGCAGGCCTGCCAGTTCAGACAACACAAACCAGTTGGTGGCAGCCCAATGGCCGGTATTACAAAAGGACACGGTTTCCTGGGCTTGGTCCAAGCCTTGTGCCCGTACTAGCGCTTTAATTTCAGCCACGGGGCGGACGCGCATATCGTCTTTATTAAACCATTGCCCAAAGGGCGCATTTTGCGCAGTGGCAATGGTACCGCCGATGCTGGCAGTGGGTGCCTTTACTTTACCTTGGTAGAAAGCAGGTGGACGGGCATCCAATAATTGGTAGCGGGTGTCTTGTTGCGCAATTTTATTCAGCAGCTCTTCTTTGAAAATCACCACCTTGGGATTATTTTGCACCGTGAATTGGCTGGCTTGCACCTGGGGTGTGTCGGTGGCAATGGATTGCCGTGTTTTTTGCCAGTGCAAGAAACCACCATTGAGCACACTTAAATCTGTTAACCCCAGATATTTAAGTGTCCAGTAGACCCGTGCGGCTGCGCCAAAGTCCGTGGTATCGGCACCGCTAGAATAAACAACGATAGGCTGTTGGTCGGTTAAACCAAGTTGGCGGGTGAGTTGCTCGAAATACGCGGTATCCGATAATTGACCGGGGTTATTCGCCGGGCCGCGCCATTGGCCATAAGGTGCTGACACCGCGCCTGGAATATGCCCTGCTGCGTACTCTGCTGGGCTGCGAATATCGACAATATGCAGTTTTGGTTCGGCCCCAAGCGCGTTATTCAGCTGCTGCGCTTCCAACAAGGGCGGGTAGGTTGCAGCCTGAGCGCTGTCAAATATCAAGCACAAAAAAAACGCCAGACTGGCGTAGTAGTGTTTCATCGCGGTGAGCTCCTTAATGGGGCATTTATGCTCGCACAGAGCGTGCTGTTGCAAAAATAATTATTTCTTATAACTTATTTTTCGGCAGAGGAGCACTGAACGAAGGTCTACCGGCCCCAGCTTCACCCACTATCTCTTCGACGCCACCGTCGGCGTACATCTCGGCGGTATCAATCAGGGCCAGCCCTTCGCCCATGTACCAGGTGCCCTGGCCAATGGCGGGCAGTGTAACGGTGGACTTGGCAGTGGTAGCCTGAGAGTAACGATAGCGTCCATGATAGCCTCTTGATAATGTGGTAGATGATTTTTTGCCTGTACTGAGCCAATATGTTGACAGAGCAAGCTAGGGGCAATAGCCCCCGGGGATGCAAATGCCCGGCTCGGCTTTATCCTTTAATCAGGGGGTGGCTCAGCTGTCGTCAGGCAGCCGCTTAACTAAAGTAAAGAGCAAGCAAGGAGGGACAGATGACCACATCAGGCAATAATGACCATGCCGAACTTGTTCCGGTACGGCGGAGGCTGCGGCTGGATAATCTGAATCAGCTACAGATAGAGCTGCTGGCCAAGCAATTTAACAGTGAAACCGGTGTGTCCAAGGTGGTGGTGCGCAAGCAGTGGCTCGAAATCGAGTACGATGTGGCGGTGTTGACTCTGGAGCGGGTCATCAAGCTATTAGAGGCCTACGGCGGCGAGCTGTCCCATGATTGGTGGACATCGTTCAAGGCCAGCTGGTATTTGCGCCGCGAAGAAAAGCTCCGCGCCCAGCTGGGCGAAGATCAAGATCCGTAAAGATAGCGGTAAGCCAACTTATCGTGAGGGGTGAGGTGTAAAGGGTGAACAGCAAACCCTGAGCCTGCAGATTCGGTGTTTACTCGCCCTTCACTCCTCACCCCTCACCCCTCACCCCTCACGTATTCCTTTCACTCTTCCGTTACGGCTTTGCTTAATACGCCCTGGTGTTGCTGTAATCGAGCTTGGGCTGTGGCTTTATCCAGCCCCGAAAGCAGCATTAAAATCGCCAGTTTGACGTTGTTATCTGCCGCACTCAGAGCCGCCGCTGCCTGCGTTTCGCTTACCTCGGTGGCCTGCATCACGATGCGCTGCGCGCGGGCCTGCAGCTTCAGATTGCTGGCGTTCAGGTCCACCATCAGATTCTGATAAACCTTGCCAATGCGGATCATGCTGGCGGTGCTCAGCATATTGAGCACCAGCTTTTGCGCGGTACCGGATTTCAAACGCGTCGAGCCGGTAATGACCTCGGGGCCGACTTCGGGCTCGATGGCAATGTCGGCAGCCTTGCCAATCGCCGAGCCACTGTTGCACGCCAGTGCGACCGTGGTGGCGCCTATACTGCGGGCGTAGTGCAGGCCGCCCAGTACGTAGGGGGTACGCCCACTGGCGGCTATGCCCACCACCACATCCCTGGCGGTGAGTGTCAGCTGCTGCAGGTCGTCGGCACCCAGCTGCGGGTTGTCTTCGGCGCCTTCCTGAGCGCGAAACATGGCCTCGGGGCCGCCGGCAATCAAACCGATGACCATATCCGCAGGTACGCTGAAGGTGGGGGGACACTCAGAGGCATCCAGCACGCCCAGGCGACCGCTGGTGCCGGCACCCATGTAAATCAGCCGTCCCCCCTGTTGAAACGCCGTCACTATGTGATCGACGGCGGCTGCTATGGCGGGCAGCACGCGGGCAACCGCCCGGGGTACCTGGCTATCTTGCGCATTCATGGTGGTGAGCATATCGAGGGTGGACTGGCGGTCGATATGCAGGGTGTCGGGGTTGCGCCCTTCGGAAGCCAGTTTGGCCAGATCACGCAGCAAGTTCGGGGTGGGCATGAAGTACTCCTATCTGGGGGAAGGTGGGGGGAATAGTGAAGCGTAAAGAGTGAAGGGGAACAACCAAAGCCTGAAAGAGTGCTGTTGTGCGTAGCTTCTCATGCTTTCCCCTTTACCCTTCACCGTTTATCCCGGTAGGTGAATGGCACCTAAAATGGCCGGTCGGCTGGCGCCGGTGACGGCGGGCAGGTTGCCAGGCAGGCCATGCCAGGTTTGATGGGCCAACCAGGCAAAGGCCATGGCTTCCATGGCGTCCATATCGACGCCGGCACTGTTGGTGGTGTCCACGTGCCAACGGGGCAGCAGGGCTGCCAGGCGCTGCATTAATAACGGGTTGTGGCCCCCACCACCACACACCAGCAGCTCGCCGGCTGGCCACTTGTTGACTTCGTTGGCAATGGCGCTGGCAGTAAACTCGGCCAGGGTGGCCTGTACATCGGCTACCCTGATGCTTGCGGGTAAGGTGGCGGGGAGGCGAGCGGTAAGCCAGGCTTCGTCAAACAGCTCGCGGCCTGTGCTTTTAGGAGCAGGCAATGCCAGCCAGGGCTCGGCCAGTAGCCTGGCCAACAGGGCAGTATCAACCTGCCCCTGCAACCCCAGGGCGGCGTCTTTGTCATAGGGCTGGCCACAGTGCCGCTTGCACCATGAGTCCATCAACATATTGCCCGGGCCAACATCGTAGCCGAGCACCGGTTGCCCCGGGGCCAGTACGGTAATGTTGGCGATGCCACCTATGTTCACTACGATGCGCATCTGGCCGCTGTTGCCCAACACCTGCTGATGAAAGGCGGGTACCAGGGGTGCGCCCTGGCCACCCAGGGCCATGTCTTTACGGCGAAAATCATTAATCGCCACTATACCGGTTTGGGCGGCTATCCGGTTGGCATCACCCAGTTGCAGTGAGAACGGCAACGGTCCCTGGGGGTGGTGCCACACGGTTTGACCATGGCAACCAATGGCACGCACCTGCGCGGCCGGAGTGCCAGACTCCTCGAGCAATTGCAGCACAATATCGGCATAGGCCTGGCCCAGCTCGGTATCCAGTTCGCCCCATTGCCTGGCGGTAATGGCACTGCCTCCGGCCAGGCTCAGCAACTGTTGGCGCAAACGAGTGGCAAACGGGCGGCTGGTGCTGGCTTTTAGTTCAACTTGCTTGCCATTGGTGGCCACCAGCACCGCATCTATCCCATCCAGACTGGTGCCCGACATAATGCCGATAAAGAGTTCCATGGTTACCAGTCACCAGGCAAGGTTAGGATGGGGGGCTCTGGGATGCTGATCACCTCGTTTTCAATCGGTTTGGGCTCGGGCACCGCGACAACGGGAGTGGGCTCAGGTGGCGGCGGGGGAGCGCTACAGGCGGTTAAGGCCAATGCCACCCCCAACAAAGAAAGCGCATAATATGCAGTGTGACGCATGAGAGAGGGTTCCTTGAATAGTCGGGCACAACATCAACCCGTTGGGCGGCGGTCAGCCCCATACACAGCGGTGAGCTTGCTACCGACCGCTGTGCCGGGTCTGGTCTTTAGCTGATCGCTGACAGCTTACGGCTTCCCGCTGTCTCACGGGTGCTGCTCAAAAAAAGATAGCACGGCTTCCAGTGCGGGGCGACGCTGCCGGTCCTGCTCGATAAACAGCTCGTGGGATGCCTTTTTAATGACTCTGGGTTGTCCACCATCACAATGGGCCAGGGCTCGGCAAAAGGCATTTTGTGCGGTGTTGTCCACCACCACATCGTTAGCGGCCTGCAAGACCAAGAGCGGAATGGTAATGCGACTCGCCTGTTTGATGGCCTGGTCCCCCGCCAGTAACGCCTGTTTTAACCAGTGCACGCTCACACCGCCCAGCTGTACTTGAGGCTGCTGCTGATAGAGATCCCGAAACAGCTGATAACGCACTTCGCTTTGGGTCAGCACGTTATCCTTGAACTCCAGGTCTTGATAATCGGCCTGGCCCGGTGCGTAACACGCCGTATGGCCCAGCCAGCGGCAGCCGCTATCAAATACGGTGAGCAGGCCGTTGACCAGCCAGCGAGGCAGTGGTTTGTGGTAAATGCCCATCATGGGGGATGACAGCGCCGCCGCCTGGAGTCGAACCTGGGTTTGGCTCAGCCACAGCGCCGAAATGGTGCCCCCCATGGAGTGAGACAGCAAGTAGAGTCCCTCTACCGGCTCCTGCAGCACTACTTGCTGCACAAACTGCTCCAGGTCTTGCACGTAGTCGTCAAAGTCGGCCACATAGCCTATTTGGGGATCGTCCAGCAGCCGCGGAGCCAGCCCCTGGCCGCGATGATCATACAGGTAGACGTTGTAGCCGTTGTTGAATAAGTCCCGCGCCAGCTCCTGATATTTCAGGAAGGTTTCGGTGCGGCCATTCACCAGTATGATGGATTTTTGATGCTGGCTGTTGAATAGCTTGGCATAGGGAAGTGTCAAACCGTCGTGGCTGCTGAATTGCCCGCGTTCGGCCTGCCGTTGCCAATAGGCATTCAGCCCGGGGCCTCCCAGGTCGCTCAGCTCGGATTCAGTGGTTAACTCGGGTGCGGCAATGGCGATATTCATAAACAGACACATTCCGATCAGCAACAGGCGGGCAAGCATATTAGGCTCCGAACGGTTTACTATTGGACAAAACGGATAGCAGTGTAGCGTGAAAGGACGGGGGATTACACCAGGCCCGACATGAGAGGTTGTGCCTCCTCACCTGCCGCTCTTTCCCCCACTTTTCACTCCTCACCGGATTCATTTCCGAAGCCGGTAGACCTTGAGTACGTTAGGTGTAACGCGGATCTTGCGCATGATATTCGCCAGGTGAATACGGCTCTTGGTGGTGATCAACAGCTCTACCTGGTAGACACGGCCATCTTTCTCTTCGGTGGCAATGCTGTGAATATTGGCGCCGGTGGCGGCAATCACATTGGCCAGCTCGGCCAGCGCACCCTGGTGGTTGATGAGTTCGATGCCAATTTCGGTTTTAAACTCAAAATCGAAATCCTGCTCCATGTCCCACTGCACCGGCAGATATTTGTCCTGTTCTTTGCTGTAACCACGAATATTGGTGCACGACTCCAGATGCACCACCAGACCGCGACCGGGGCTGATATGCGCCACTATGGGGTCGCCAGGGATCGGGCGGCAACAGTTGGCGAAGTTGAGCAGCATGTCGTCGGCGCCGCGGATCGGCATCTTCTTCATGGCCCTGTTGCGTTCTGTCGGCATCTCGTTCGGCTTGCTCAGCAGACGGCGGGCCATGACCACGCTCATGGCGTTACCCAGGCCAATATCCGCCAGCAGGCTGTTGATCGAACCATGTTTGGTGTCTTTCAGTACCTGTTCGATACGCTCGACCGGAATGTCTTCCAGGTTCTTGGCACCCAAGGCATGGTTTAGCAGGCGTTTGCCCAGCAAGATTGATTCTTCGGTACGCAGGTTTTTAAGAAACTGACGAATTTTGGTGCGCGCGCGCGACGTGACCACAAAGTTGAGCCAGGCGGCATTAGGTCGGGCACTGGGAGCGGTAATGATCTCTATGGTCTGGCCTGAATGCAGCTGCTGACTGAGTGGATAGGGCTGGCGATCGACTCTGGCGCCCACGCAGGCATGACCAATATCGGTATGTACCGCATAGGCGAAATCGACCGGTGTAGCACCAGAGGGCAGTTCTAAAATACGGCCTTCAGGGGTAAACACATAAATTTCGTCCGGGAAAAGATCGGTTTTAACCCCTTCAATAAACTCGAACGAGGAGCCGGCACTTTGTTGCAGCTCGAGCAGGCTTTGCATCCAGCGTTCGGCGCGAACCTGTGCAGTGCTATTGGAGCGCTCCGAGTCTTGTTTATAAGCCCAGTGTGCCGCCACTCCCTTATCGGCCATTTGATCCATGTATTCGGTACGGATCTGCACTTCTACCGGCACGCCATGTGGGCCCACCAGAGAGGTGTGGAGTGACTGATAACCGTTGGTCTTGGGAATGGCGATGTAGTCTTTAAAGCGACCGGGCCGAGGTTTGTACAAGGTATGCATTTGGCCCAGCACCCGGTAACAGGTATCAATATCCTTAACGATCACCCGAAAGGCATAGATATCCATTACTTCGTGAAACTGCAGCTCTTTTTTTACCATCTTGTTATAGATGGAGAACATGTTCTTTTCGCGACCCGATACCGACGCTTCTATGTGAGAGTCGTCTAACCGACCACTGATTTCTTCCAGAATCGACAGAATAATCTCGCGCCTATTACCGCGTGCACGGCGTACAGACTCACGCAGCACGCGAGTGCGCATGGGATACAGGGCTTCCAGTCCCAGCTCTTCGAGCTCGTTTTTAATGCTGTGTATGCCGAGGCGGTTAGCGAGGGGGGCGTGAATTTCGAGGGTTTCCCGGGCAATGCGACGACGTTTATCCGGCCGCAGTGCGCCAAGGGTGCGCATGTTGTGGGTGCGGTCGGCCAGTTTAATCAGGATGACCCGAATATCCTGGGTCATGGCCAGTACCATTTTGCGGAAGTTTTCGGTTTGCGCTTCCTTGTGGTTCCGGAACTTGATTTTATCGAGCTTGGATACGCCCTCTACCAGTTCGGCGACTGTATCGCCAAATTGCTCGGACAGCATCTTCTTGGTAACGGGAGTGTCTTCGATAACGTCGTGTAACAACGCCGCCATCAAGGTTTCATGATCGAGATGCATCTCTCCCAGAATGCGTGCCACAGCCACCGGGTGGGTGATATAAGGCTCGCCACTGGAACGAGTCTGCCCCTGGTGTGCATCTCTGGCGACCACATAGGCAGACTTGAGCTGCTCTACCTGCTCGGCCGGGAGATAACTGGTGGCAAGCTCTTTTAGAGATTCAAATAGATACAATCTATACCTCGATAAACGATATCGTCAATACGCCATTCTGAGGCAGGGCCCGCACGGTAACGGGCGGGCACATTGGTGCAAGCTTACAGGCGGCCTTCGGCAATGGCGGCAACGGCAGCCAGCTCGGCGGCGTCCATTTCCTGCTGCTCTTGGCGATCTTGTACATCCATCACCGCATGGTTAACCAGGCCTTGCTCTATTTCGCGCAGTGCAACAACGGTCGGCTTGTCATTTTCCAGCGGAACCAGGGCGTCTTTGCCCTGAGTCGCCAGTTGGCGGGCGCGACGGGAAGCAACCAGAACCAAATCAAAACGGTTGCCAACTTGCTCAACAGCATCTTCAACAGTAACGCGTGCCATAATGGACTCCAATGATTAAAAAAGGTGCAGAATTCTAATGGATCTTAGCTTATTCCGCCAGTAGGCCGGAAAGCAAGTCCTGGAAACGTATCGCCTGCTTGCCGGTATTGGCACGCTCGGCTTCGATAATGGCGCTAAGCTGGTTCAATGCATGGTCGAAATCGTCGTTGACCAGCAGATAGTCGTATTCGTCGTAGTGGGACATTTCCGATACCGCTTTATCCATGCGGCCCCGGATGACCTCGGCGCTGTCTTGCTGCCGGGCATTAAGGCGGCGCTCCAGCTCGACACGGCTGGGAGGCAGAATAAAGATGGATTTGGCGCTCGGAGACTGAGCGCGGATCTGGCGGGCGCCCTGCCAGTCGATATCCAGCAGAATATCGATGCCTTGTGCCAACTGCTCGTCAATCCATTCGCGCGAGGTGCCGTAGTAGTTGCCAAACACTTCGGCCCACTCGTAGAAGGCACCGCGTTCAATCAGCGTTTTAAACTCGGGCTGGTCAATAAAGTGGTAATGAATGCCATCCACTTCACCTGGCCGCACGGCCCGGGTGGTATGAGAAACTGAAACCTGTAGCTTGCCGTCGGCGCTGGGACGTTCCAGCAAGGCCCGGATCAGGCTGGATTTGCCTGCGCCACTAGGAGAAGAAATAATAAATAAGGTACCGCAGTGCGCCATAAGTATCGTGCCCATTCGGGTTTATCTGCCAGCACCGCGCATGGGCTGGAACCAAGGGCGGCGGATCTTACCAGAATACGAGGAATAAAAAAATGGCCGCTGTAAAGACAACGACCAGTCAAAAGTAACTATAGCTTGCTGCGGAAGTGCCCTCCACGCAAATTTCATTATGATCAGGTAGTGGCTTCGGCTCTATCAGTTTTTTCCTGCCGAATGATTCGTAAAAACCGAGTTATTACGAGTGTCAAGGAGACCTGCGGCCGTCTTTTCCCCGATCGAGGTGCGACTTTCTGACCAGAGAGTTCACTCCTCCGGCGAGCTCTTCCGGACCACGTCAACCTTGTGCTGTTCCTTGGTCCACTTTCCCTGGGGCTTGTCGATGTACTGAAAGTGCTCGTTGGTAAAGCTGCCCTGATTACAGGTGGTGCGATAGAAGGTTGTGGGCACCTTCTGGTAATCCAGCACCTGGTTGAACACGCCCGGGCCGGTCATGTTGTAAACCCCGTTAATTTTATTTTCCTGAATATTGGTCAACACAGTATCGATCAGACGGGCCAGATTGGGGTTGTCGGGTTTGCTGGCGATGAAGTAGTTGGTCAGTTCGTTGCCTTGGCGAATGATGTACAACTCTTGATGTTCGGGCTTGATGATGTAGCCCAGCGGCCAGACCGCGTGGGCGTCTATATCCAGATAAACGCCACCATGCTTTTGCAGCACCAGTAACCGCCAGAAATCGGCCTGAGCGGCGCCGATTTGCAAGCGGGAGTAGGCGTCGAAAATCTCCGGAGAATAATTGGCCCTGATAAAGTCGGCCCGGGCTTCGGTGATCATGAAGCGGTATTCGAAGGTCGGCGACATCAAACGGTTAAACAGATAGTTGAGATAAACCGGCAGTGTGGCCTTGTTGGTGTAGTTGGTCTGCCAGATGATTCGGGGAATGGGCCTGTCTTTGCCCTTTATCAAGGCACCGGAGCGTTCCGGCAGGGTAAAGCGCTTCTTGGGCAGTAGAGCGTGAAAGCCGTAGCTCAGCACTTTGGTAATGTTGGCAACGAGCTTGATTAGCCGGTTGGTCAGTAGTCTATGCGCCGTCACTGGAGCTCCTGTGGCAAGTCGTGGAGTTAAAACCTGATTTATTCTAGCATGTTCGGCCAGCAGACCGACCGCTGACGGTCCACAAAGATGGCATAACCCCAATTTAAAAGGAGCTTACCGTGCCGGCCAACCATAATGATCAAGACTTTCTGGATATTTTGAACCTGCTGACCGTGGATCAACTCAAGCCCCGGTTCAAGTCGTGTCCAGCCGCCGGCACGGCTCCGGCCCGCAAGGCGGAGCTGGTAAACGCAATGAAGACATGGCTGTCCGGGAACGGACTGGCACTGGTGTGGCAGTCGCTTTCGCCACTGGAACAGCAAGCGGTGCGTACCAGCCTTTACAGCAGCGACGGCTGGTTTGACGAGCGTCGCTTTGAAGTGGAATTTGGCGCCTTGCCGAGCTGGTTTACCGAGCGTTACCACTATTACCATACCCCGGCCGAGCAGTACAAGCTGGGGTGGTTCTTCTATCCGCCGGGGCGAAACCAGTCAGGGCAGCGCATTCCGGACTGGCTGCAGGAGCGGCTAATATCGCTGGTCTCGCCTCCGGAGCCGGCGCGGTTGCTGCCCGATGAATTGCCGGCCTCGCAGCCTGCCAATATGGTGATAGTGGAACGAGAGCGGGCGGCGGCAAGAGAGTTGCGACTGATGCTGGTATTGCTGCAGGAGGGAAAGCTTAAGGTCAGCGATAAAACCGGTCTGCCGGGCAAGGCGCTGCTGCAAAAGATCTCGACCCGGTTGGAAGAGTATTATCCGGACGCCCCTTGCGAAGATGCCCCGGGTGTGGCGCATATCAAGGCCTTTGGCTGGATCATGTTGTTACAGGCTTCACGCTGGGTACAGCGACAAGCCGGCCGGCTGGTGCTGACTTCCGAAGGGCTTGGACAAATGTCGGCCCCGCTGCATCAGACCCTGAGGCATTTGTGGCTGGACTGGCTGGATAGCCAGATACTGGACGAGTTTTCTCGCATCGATATTGTCAAGGGACAGACCGGCAAAGGCGCCAAGAGCCTGACGCCGGTACCGGATCGCCGGCATGCGATTGCGGCGGCCCTGACCGAAGCTCCGGCCGGAGGCTGGGTTTCTTATCCGGCTTTGTCCCGTTTTATACTGGTCGGCGGCCATGAATTCGAGATCACCGAGGATGTCAGTACCCTTTACCTCTGCGAGCGCCATTATGGCACTCTTTACCATGCCGAGTGGGAGGTGCTGCAGGGGCGTTATTTGCGCTGTGTGCTGATGGAATACGCCGCTACCCTGGGGTTGATTGATGTGGTGCTGGTACCGCCCCAGCAGCCGGAGCCCGACTACGGCTATATGTGGGGTGCCGATGATGTGTATTGCCTGAGCCGTTACGATGGCCTGCTGTATGTGCGGCTGAATGCGTTGGGTGCCTATTGCCTGGGGCTGACCAGAGACTATGAGGACCCGTCTGCCAGCCAGCGGACACCCCTGACCATGCAAAAGGGTGGGCGACTCGGCTTTAGCCAACCTCCGACCGAAGCGGAGCAATTGCTGATCGAGGGGTTCGCGGATGCCCTGGGCGAGCATGGCTGGCAGTTGTCCGGGGAGAAAATGCTGACCCTGCTGGAAAACGGGGGCAGCCTGGAGCCGCTGCGCGACTTTATTGCCAAGCGTGATCCCCAGCCCTTTTTGCCGGAAGACAGCGAGCAACTGCTGGTCAGTTGCGAGGGCAATGCCCGGGCGGTAGCGGTGGCCGGCTCCCGTTTGCTGCTGCATTGCCGGGACGAGCAGACGGCGACCGCCATTGCCGCTCATCCGCTAACTGCAAATCTGTGCCAGACGGCGGGCGATAATCGACTGTTGATTGAGCCTCGCCGGGAGCAGGACTTCCGTCAGGCCCTGCATCAGGCCGGTTACGGCATGGTGTAATCTATTGTGAGGCGTGAGGCGTGAGGCGTGAGGCGTGAGGAGAAGGAGTGCAGCCGGCAGGTTTGCTCTCCTTCGGCCTCGTTTTAACTCAGCAGTGCCAGCAGGCTGTCTGAATCCGAGGGCAGGCCGGCGCTGCCGGCGTCGCTGAACAGGGCGTCGGCCAGCGCCTGTTTCTGTTGCTGCATCTGCTGGATGCGCTCTTCCACCGTGTCGGTGGCCACCAGCTTGTACACGAACACCGGCTTGTCCTGCCCGATGCGATGGGCCCGGTCGGTGGCCTGATTTTCCACCGCCGGGTTCCACCAGGGGTCTACATGAATGACCACGTCCGCCGCCGTCAGGTTCAGGCCGCTGCCGCCGGCCTTGAGGCTGATCAGAAACACCCGAACCTCGCCCTGCTGAAAGCGGTCGATGGCCTGCTGGCGTTTGCGGGTCTGGCCGGTGAGCTTGCTGTAGGCGATGCTCTGCTGTTTGAGTTCGGTCTCGATCAGGCCCAGCACCTCGGTAAACTGGGAGAACACCAGAATATTACGTCCCTCTTCCAGCAGCCGGGGAATGGTGTCCGCCAGCCAGTCGAGCTTGGCATGTTCCCGGATATCGGCGGCTTTCTTCAGCTTGACCAGACGCGGATCGATACAGGCCTGTCGCAGTTTGAGCAGGGCGTCGAGAAACTCGATATGACTGCGGGCCATGCCCTTCTGTGCGATCAGGGTGCGCAGCCGTTGCTCCATGCTGACCCGGATGCTTTCGTACAGGGCCCGCTGTTTGCCCTGCAATTCCACATACTGGGTGATTTCGGTTTTCTCCGGTAATTCTTTCACCACCTCGGCCTTGGTCCGGCGCAGCATAAAGGGGGCGACCCGTTGCCCCAGCTCTTGCTGGCGCTGCCGGTTACCGTCGTTTTCGATGGGCTGGCGATAGTTGCGCTGGAATCGGCTGCGGCCACCGAGCAGGCCGGGCAGCACGAAGTCCATCAGCGCCCACAGTTCGCCCAGGTGATTTTCCATCGGCGTGCCGCTCAGGCACAGGCGCAGGCCGCCCTTGAGCTCGCGCACCCGCTGGGCAACCTTGGTGACGGGGTTCTTGATGGCCTGGGCTTCGTCCAGCGCCAGTACGCTGAAGTGGTGCTGTGCATAATGTTCGCCATCCCGCAGTATCAGTGGATAGGTGGTGATCACCAGATCGTGCTCGGCTATTTGCTCGAAGGCGGCATGGCGCTGGGGGCCGTGAATGATCAGCACCCTGAGATCCGGAGTAAAGCGGGCCGCTTCATGCTGCCAGTTGCCGACCAGACTGGTGGGGGCCAGTATCATGGCCGGTTGCCGCAGCTGGTCGGTTTCCTTGAGGTGCTGGATCAGCGCCAGGGTCTGCAGCGTCTTGCCCAGCCCCATGTCGTCGGCCAGAATGCCGCCCAGGCCATAACGATGCAGAAAGCCCAGCCAGTCCAGCCCCTGTTGTTGATAGGGGCGCAGCTCGGCTTTGAGCCCTGTCGGGACCGGCACCGGCTGCAGACCGGTGAAGTCCTGTAGCTGCGCCATCATGGCCTGGGTCAACGGCGCCTGGCGAGCATCCAGCTCCAGGCCCTGCAGCTGCGCCGCCTGAAAGGCGGGCAGGGTCACGGGCTGATCGAGTCGGTCCTGGTCGAACAGCTCCATCAGCAGATCGCGAATGGTCCAGAGCGGCTGGGTATCCACCCGCAACCAGTCGTCGCCGACCGGCAACAGCAGTTCGGCAGGCATGTCGGCCTGCAGCCAGGCACCGATCACCTCCATGGTGTCGAGTCTGGTCTCGCCCAGCTGCAACCCCAGAGAGAAATCGAACCAGTTGTTGTGGCTGTCTTGCAGCTCGATGTCGAAGCGGGCGTCGTGTATCTCGAACCGGTAATCCGGTGCCTGGCTGATGTGCCAGCCCTGACGTTCCAGCTCGGGAAAGCCTTCCGCCAGCAGCGTCTGCCATTCGCGCACGATCTGGACGTCGTCATCGGTATCCGGCGTCCAGAGTTCGTCCAGCCCGGCGTTCAGCCAAAGATTCAGATCGTACAGCTGATCGCAGTAGTCATTTTCAGCCGCTTCATCCCGCTTAACCAGGTACTGGTGGCCAGCGTGCTCATGGATCTGTGCCTGTTCGGGAACGTCGGAAAAATAACAGGGGCGCTGGACGATACCGGAATAGTCGAACTGCAGTTTGGCACCGGGTCGCGGCAGCCCCGCCTGTGTGTGTGCCACCGTCAGGATCAGATGAGGAATGGGGGTATCGGCGGTAATCAGCTCCGGCTCCTGCTCCAGTGGCAGTTGCTCGGGAGTAAAAACCCGGCGCAGATGGGCGGCAATGGTGGGCATCTTCTTGTTGGGAACCGGTGGCATGGCGCACAGATGGGCAATCTGCTCACCGCCGAGCGGCGTGATGATGTCACCAATAATCGCTTTTTCCCTGTTCAGATAGCAGGGCGGATTAACGGCCAGCAGCTGCCAGTCGGTTAACCCGTCCAGCTTGGCGAGTAGTTGCTGGTCGCTATCGGACGCCTGCCACTCCCAATTCAAGGCGCGTGGCTCGGCTTGCTGTAATGGCCGATTGCCAAACACCGGCATCAAGCGTTGGCTGTTTAACAACCGGGACAGCGCCTGATAACCGCTCGTTCCCTGAAGGGGAAGCATGGCACTGTTGTATGTCAGTGCAGGCAGCTGCTTGAGGGTGACGAGATCGTCCGGCAGGTAAAAGTCCGGCGTGTCCCATGTCAGGTGATAGGTGCTCACATAATAGGGCTTTTGCTGGCCCCAGCTGCCGTCTTTTTTCAGATAGGCCTTGTACAGCGCCAGCACAAACTGGCCCTGATGGTGTTCCAGCCGATACAGCAGATAATGCCGGCCCGGCTGCAGCCCGCCGTTGCCTGAGTCCGGCTCTGTTTCGGCGGGCAGGGCGGCCAGCCATTGTTCCAGGGGCGACACCGCCGAGGCACTGTCCGTTGCCTGTGAGCCGTTGAGCCACTGCAGGGCGACGGCTACCCCGTGTTTGCAGTTGTAGCCCACCGGGCAGCTGCAGTCCGAGACCAGGGTGTCGCCTTCCCAGAACAGGTACACCTCATAGGGAGCAGACTCGGTGCCCTTTACATCGGCAACGATCTGCTCATGTACCTCGTCCAGGTTGACTGACAATACTCTGTGCTGGCGAAAGTAGGCTTCACCCCGCTTGAAGGCCGCGGGGGAGGTCATTTTCTGAATCTCGTCGGTGGTAAAGTGCATGTCGTTCGTCGCTGTTGGTGGAACTGTCAGTCGCTATGATAATGGAGCGGAAGTACAGGAGAAACGGACAAGCCGGCCTCGGTACGGCAGCTGTCGAGTGCTCTTCCGGATGACTACTCGCTCCGCTCCGTCATCGCCAGGTTAGCTTGCTGCCGGGTGGCTGCGTGCGACAACAACTCTACAAACTCGCCGGTTTTGCCCGCAAACAGCAATGATTGAGTGTATCGGGTGTACGCCCGGGCTCGCTCCTGCATATCGGCGTAATGTGCGCCGGCGCAGCTGTCCGGGGTGAGCGACAGGCCGTTATCACTGATGCGCAAGCACTCGATATTGTCATTGCTGGTGACATCAAAGCGTACCAGCCGGTTGCCTTCAATCCAGTTAACACTTTGGCCTGCGGAGTAGTGAGCAAAGCCATCATAGTGTTCCGCCAGCAGGGATTGTCCGGTAAACCAGGGCACATTCCCGCCCAGCCAGTCGATAATGGAGGGGGCGATATCCAGCTGGCCGGCACTCACTGAGGCCGCTTGCGCCGGCACAGAGCCATCGGTGGCAAACATCAAGAAAGGAATGGCATTGCGCTCCAGCCCCCTGGGTTCGACGGATGCGGTGTGATCGGCCATCAATACTACCAGGGTGGGCTCGGTAACCACCTGGGGCAGCCGGGTTAAAAAACGCTGCAAGGCACCATCGGCACTGTGAATGACATTTCGACGCAGCGCGCTTCTGTTCTCCTTGCCAAAAATATAGTCGCTTTCGTCGGGCAGATAAGTGTCGTGGGTGGTACCGGTATTCACTGTCATCAGATAGGGGGCTGACAGGGTGGCGAGTTTATCCAGGGTAAAGCGATAAATATCATCATCCATGTACCCCCAGTAATTCTCGGTGCCGGCAAAATCATAGTCGGATTTACCGTAGGAGTGGGTGAAGCCCAGGCTTTGCGCAAAGGCCCCCACAATGCCCTTGCCGCTGCCTTGAATAAAGTGGGTATCAAAGCCCTGCTCTTTAAGCAGGCGGGGCAGGCAATAATAGTCGGCACCTTGCAGCTGAGTGCCGGCTACACCGCCACCAACAGGATTGGGAAACGAGCAAAAGGTAGCGAACATGCCTTCTACGGTGCGATAGCCATCGGCGTACAAGGCATTGGTGGTCAGGCTTTGCTGGCGCAAGGCATCAAAATAGGGGGCCGCCGAGGGCGGGGCGGCATCGCCATTGGCCTGTGTATAACTTGATAAGTCGACCGCGGGCCAGCTTTCGAGCAGCACTATCAGCACATTGGCCTGCCTGGTGGGTAATTGCAGATCTTGCTGGTGATGACTGCTGAAATAGTCGGCGAGCAGGGCCATATCCTGGGGAGTGGGAGCAGACGTTTGTTGTCGAGCGGCGCGCTTTTTACCTTTGGCCAGATAATAGCTGATGGCATAAGGCGCATTCCATGCCAGGGCGGCCTGATTGGGATCGCCGATTTTATAGACACTCATGGGGGATTGTGGCGCATCGCTCCAGCCGCCGCGCACCGCTGTGGTAGTGAAGGCCAGCCAGCCTACTAATATGCTGACGGCGGCAGGCCAGCGGGCTTTTTTATAGGCGTGATTCTGTGAGGTGTGGCCAGGTGGTGGGCCGGACAGCGGCAACATCCAGGTCGCCACGGCCAGCAGTAGCGTCAAGCCTAGTCCGGTGAGCGTCTGCGCAATATAGGTCGTCAATGCAGTGGCCACCAGCCCCTGTTCCAGCCCACTGCCGGTAAAGACTTCAAAGGTGACATGGCGGCCCGCTTCCAGCATATAGATGGCGTCGGCCGTGGTGGTCAGTATCAGCCATAAACCGGCCAAAAACAGCAGTGGTTTTATCAGACCGGGGCGGCCACCACCCAGATGAATTGCAAACAATAGCAAGACAATCGGCGTTGCCAATACGGTAGCGGCGGTCATGTCCAGGCGCAACCCCCACCACAGGCTGTAGGCACCTTCGCGACTGAATAACTGCGCCGCCAGGTAGGGGTTAAGCGCGGCAAGGGCAACTTTGCTGATCACGGCGGTGGTCAGCAGCAGTAATAGAATGCGTAGGGTATTGGTGAACAAAATAAGGTCTCGGCAGGTTAAGGCATTGCAGCAGATAGTCGATTGACCAGGCCGATAATCCAACGGTGAAAAGCCGATGTCAACCACAGAGGCTGGGCAATAAAAACGCCCTTGGCAAGCAAGGGCGTTATTAAGCGGCAGTCAACATGATCGCGAAAGGTCAACAGACCCTGAAACGCGATACATTATTCGATGTTTTGAATTTGTTCTCTCATTTGTTCAATCAGCACTTTCAGTTCGACCGCAGAGTTGGTGATGTCGGTGCTGATGGACTTGGAGCCCAGGGTGTTGGACTCGCGGTTGAACTCTTGCATCATGAAGTCCAGACGACGGCCACAGGCGCCGCCTTTTTTCAGGATCTTGCGGGTTTCGCCAATGTGGGTCACCAGACGGTCCAGCTCTTCGGCCACATCGACCTTCTGGGCCAGCAGTACCATTTCCTGTTCCAGGCGCTGGGGTTCGAGTTCAATTTTGGCTTCTTCAAAGCGATCCTGCAGGCGTTGGCGCTGCCAGGCCATAATGGCCGGCATGTCGGTTTTTACTTTATCGACTTCCTGCTCGATGCCGGCCAGGCGCTGCTCAATCAGTTCCTTGAGCTTTTCACCTTCGCTGGCGCGGGCCGCCAGAAAATCATCAACGACCTTGTCCAGGCAGGCAATCAGTTGGTTGCTCAGGGCGTCCATATCCTGAGCCTGCGCTTCCATCACGCCTGGCCAGCGTAAAATGTCTACCGGGTTCAGCGTGCCCTGGCCGGCTTCTTCCATTACCCAGTCTGCCCCTGCGATCAGTTGCTGGGCGAGCGATTTATTCATTTGCAGTTGGCCCTGGTTGGCCAGGTTGGACTCAAAGCGCAGGCTGCACTCTACCTTGCCGCGCTGTAAACGCGCGCGCAGTTTTTCGCGGACCAAAGGCTCCAGGCTGCGAAACTGCTCGGGCAGGCGGGTGTAGGTTTCCAGGTAGCGCTGGTTAACGGAGCGGATTTCCCAGACGGCGGTGCCCCAGTCTTGTTTGAATTCTTGTCGCGCATAGGCGGTCATGCTGTGGATCATGTGACTCTCGATGTGTGTTGCACGTTAATGGGCCCGAGTTTGACACAGCCACGGGCATGCGCCAATGGCTGGCCGCATGCAATGGGCGGACAGTTTCTTTATAATGGCGACGTTTCGCCCGCCGGGCGGCACGATTTTACCCCTATTGGAGAATGCCATGTCTACACGAGCCAGCGGCCGCGCGGTTGATGAAATTCGACCCGTTACCATTACTTCTAATTATACCCGCCATGCCGAGGGCTCTGTACTGGTGGAGTTTGGTCATACCAAGGTGCTGTGTACCGCCTCGGTTGAAAAGGGCGTGCCCCGCTTTTTACGCGGTAAAGGCCAGGGCTGGGTGACCGCCGAATATGGCATGCTGCCCCGCTCGACGCACAGCCGTATGCACCGTGAAGCCGCCAAGGGCAAGCAGGGTGGGCGTACCATGGAAATTCAACGTCTTATTGGTCGTTCGTTACGCGCCGCCATGGATTTGAACAAGCTGGGTGAATACACCATTACCGTGGATTGCGATGTGATCCAGGCCGATGGCGGTACGCGTACCGCGGCGATTACCGGTGCCTGTGTGGCCCTGGCCCACGCGATTACCTGGATGCAGGAACAGGGCATGATCACCACTAATCCGCTGAAAACCCTGGTAGCGGCCATTTCGGTAGGCATGGTGAATGGCCAGGCAGTATCCGATTTGGAATACACCGAAGACTCCACCGCCGAAACCGACATGAATGTGGTGATGACTGCCGAAGGCAACATGATTGAAGTGCAGGGCACCGCAGAGGCGGCACCTTTTACTCATGAGCAGTTGCTGGCCATGCTGGCCCTGGCTCGCAAGTCCATCGACGAGCTGGTGGCCCACCAGCGTCAGGCTATTGGTTAACAATAAACATACCTTCGCCACGGAATACACGGACTCCACGGAAAAATACTAAAATCTAAAAGATTTAAGGTCTTGCCAGTAATGGAAGTGTTTTTTCCGTGTTCTGCTGTGTATTCCGTGGCAAAAATATATACAGGGCTCTTAATGGCCGGATTGGCCGCGAGCTAAATGAAGATATTTGTGAGAAACATATGAAAGCCTACCAGCGTGAGTTTATCGAATTCGCCATGGCCAAAGAAGTGCTCAAGTTTGGCGAATTCACCCTGAAATCCGGGCGCAAGAGTCCCTATTTCTTCAATGCCGGCCTGTTCAACAGCGGTCGGGACCTGGCCCGTCTGGGGCGTTTTTACGCCGCGGCTCTGGTCGATGCCAACATTCAGTACGATGTTCTGTTCGGCCCAGCCTACAAGGGCATTCCCATTGCCAGTGCCACCGCAGTGCAGCTGGCAGAAGTGCACGACCAGGACGTGCCCTACTGCTTTAACCGTAAAGAAGCCAAGACGCACGGTGAAGGCGGCAACCTGGTCGGCAGTCCTTTGCAAGGCCGTATCATGCTGGTGGACGATGTGATCACCGCCGGCACGGCCATTCGTGAGTCGATGGACATTATTCAGGCCAACGGTGCCGAACTGGCCGGAGTACTGATTGCACTGGATCGCCAGGAGAAGGGCAAGGGCGAGCTGTCGGCCATTCAGGAAGTTGAGCGCGATTATAACGCCGAGGTCACCGCCATTATCACCCTGGCCGATCTGATCGACTACCTGAGCGAGCAGCCGGACATGGCCGGGCACCTGGAACGGGTGCGCAGCTACCGGGAGCAGTACGGTATTTGATGTTCGGTGAGGGGTGATGAGCCCTCGAGCAGGCACACTCACTGGCGAGCTCGGGCTGGCTAACAATAAAACAGCTTTTACCAGCATGTTTCATAAAAAAGCCGCGAATTCGCGGCTTTTTTACTGGGCGTGGAAATGTGGGCCTAGGCCACGTCGTCTTTTATGATGTGCACATCCATTTGCGGGAACGGGATGCCGATGTTGTTGGCGTCCAGCTCGTTCTTGATTTTCTCCAACAGATCGAACTTGAGCGCCCAGTAATCGCCAGACGCCACCCAGGGGCGAACGATAAAGTCCACCGAAGAGGCGCCCAGGTTGCTGACCGCAATGCGGCATTCAGGCTCTTTGAGCACCCTGGGGTCTTCGTTGATGATGCGGGTCAGCACCTCTTTGGTCAGCTTCAGATCGGCGCTGTAAGACACGCCAATAACCAGATCGAGCCGGCGGGTTTTCTCTCTGGAATAGTTGATGATGTTGTCGTTCAGGATCTTGCCGTTGGGCACCACTATCATGCGATTGTCTGCCGTCATCAGTATGGTGGTGAAAATCTGTACCGATTGCACGGTGCCGGCGGTACCGCCGGCTTCCACATAGTCACCGGCCTTGAAGAAACGAAAACCGATCAGCAAGACACCGGCGGCAAAGTTGGACAAAGACCCCTGTAATGCCAGGCCCACGGCCAGACCCGCGGCACCGATAATGGCGATAAAAGAGGCGGTTTGTACCCCCACCCGGCCCATAGCGGCAATAATCACGAAGGCCAGCAGCCCATACCGGATCAGGCTGGTGATGAAATCGGAAATGGTGTTATCCACGTTTCGCTTTTTCATCACCGAGTTTACGCCGCGCGTGAGCATACCCACCACGATGAAGCCGATGACCAGGGTCAGAATCGCCGCGGTAATATTGACCGCGTACTGGATGATCAGATCCTGGTTGTTACTGATCCAGCTTTGAGCCTGATTGACGATGTCGGGGCTGAGCATGTCTGTATCCATCGGTGTACCTCTCGCTATTTACGGGTGAACGACCATCCTCAGGGCTGAGGGGTCAGCGTGGTTAATTGTGCCAGCAGTAGCTGCCAGTGACTGTCGAAGTTCAAGGTGGGCTTGAGGCGAAACTGGCTGCGAACATACTGGTTGATACGACCTTCAAGGTAGGCCAGTAACAGGTTGGCCAGTACTTTTTCGTCGGTCGCAAAGCCGTCGCCTTCGTATAATCGCCGCTCGCGCATCACCTGCTTGAACTGAACATCCAGCCGTTCAAACAGTTGATTGATACGCGCCAGCAGTCGTTCGTGCTCACCCTGCAGGGCGTCACCATTCAGCAGACGGGTGATGCCGGGGTTGCGCTCACAAAAACCCAGTATCAGTTGCATGATGTAGCGCAGCCGCAAGGCGCTGTCTTTTTCATCCTGCAGGATCAGGTTGATGCGAGAGAACAGCGTGTCTTCAATAAAGTCGATTAATCCCTCAAACATCCGCGCCTTGCTGGGAAAGTGACGATATAGCGCCGCCTCGGAGACCCCGACTTCCGCCGCCAGCTTGGCGGTGGTAATACGTTGCCCCGGGCTGGTTTCCAGCATATGCGCGAGCGCCTGCAGAATTTGCTCGCGCCGATTTTTTTTGATTTGGGTGTTGGCCATGGCTACGCGTGACTCGGTTATTGACGACCGGAAGAGCCGAAACCGCCTTCTCCCCGCTCGCTTTGGTCAAACTCGTCAACGAGCGTAAATTGAGCCTGCACCACGGGCAAAATAACCAGTTGTGCAATACGCTCACCGGGCTCTATGGTAAAGGCGGTCGACCCACGGTTCCAGCAGGATACCATTAGCTGGCCCTGATAATCGGAGTCAATCAGTCCCACCAGGTTGCCCAGTACGATACCGTGTTTATGGCCCAGGCCAGAGCGGGGCAATATGGTGGCGCACAGACCGGGGTCGGCAATATGAATCGCCAGGCCGGTGGGCAGCAGTTGGGTGTCACCGGGGGCCAGGGTCAGTGGCGCGTCCAGACAGGCGCGCAAATCCAGGCCGGCCGAGCCGGGGGTGGCGTAGGCGGGCAGGGGAAAGTCGGTGCCTACGCGGGGGTCAAGAATCTTAAGCTCTATGGGTGTCATGGTATCTTTCTGCAATCAAGGTGAGAAGAAGGCTGGCCAGCTCGGACTTGCCAGCCAGTGGCAAGTCGGTCTGCCCGGTCGGCCACAGCACGGTAAGCGCATTGTTATCGCTGTTAAAGCCTTGTCCGGCTGCGGCCACGTTGTTGGCCGCTATCATATCTAATTTTTTTCGGTTGAGCTTGTCACGGGCGTATTGTTCCAGATCTTGTGTTTCCGCCGCAAAGCCCACCGTAAATGGCTTGTTTGCCCGTGCCGCCACATCGGCCACAATATCGGGGTTTTTGGTCAACTCGATGACCATGGCATCGGACTGCGTTTTTTTGATTTTATGCTCGGCGACCGTTTTGGGGGCGTAGTCTGCCACGGCGGCGCAGGCGATGAAAATATGCTGCTGATCGATATCTCGCATCACGGCGGCATGCATCTGGGCGGCGCTTTCCACATCGACGCGGGTAACCCCTTCGGGGGTCGCTAACGTCACCGGGCCACTGACCAGCGTCACGTCGGCACCCAGTTGCACGGCGGCCGCGGCCAGCGCAAAGCCCATTTTCCCCGAACTGTGGTTGGAGATAAAACGCACCGGATCCAGGGCTTCCCGGGTGGGCCCTGCGGTCAGCATCAGCTTGAGGCCCGCCAATGGGCGTACCTCTGGCTGGCATGGGAGGGCAAAATGTTGCTCGACGAGTGCCACCAGCTCCATGGGCTCCAGCATGCGGCCCGGACCCACATCGCCACACGCCTGTGCGCCTTGAGCGGGGCCCCATATCAGAGTGTGTCGTTGGGCCAGCACGCTCAGGTTGTCCTGGGTGGCTGGGTGGCGATACATCTGCTGGTTCATGGCCGGCGCCACGGCCAGGGTTGCCGGCGTGGCCAGGCACAGCGTGGTCAGCAGATCATCGGCCATTCCTGCTCTGAGCCGTGCCAGGGTGTGGGCGCTGGCAGGAGCAATCAGCACCAGATCGGCCCACTTGGCCAGTTCAATATGTCCCATACCGGCTTCGGCCGCGGGATCCAGCAAGGCATCGGACACCGGCTCACCGGATACGGCCTGCAGGGTCAGCGGGGTAATAAAAGCCTTGGCCGACTCTGTCATCACTACTCGCACCTCGGCGTGACGTTCTTTAAGGCGGCGCACCAGCTCGGCGCTTTTATAAGCGGCTATGCCGCCACTAATCCCTATTAAAATGCGTTTTCCCGTTAATGGCATGACTCTTTTCCACCTGCTGAGAGAGCGGCAAGATTATCATAAAAATGGCCTTTTCGGCGCCGGCTTGGCTTTAGGCTAGGCTTAACCCTAATCAGTACAAGACGTTAACAGTCAGCTTGTGTCGCGTAATCCTTGCGACAAGGAGGTGGTGATGAGCATCAAAGATTGGCCCCAGGGAGAGCGGCCGCGTGAGAAGTTACTCAGTCGTGGGCCAACCAGTCTGTCGGATGCGGAGTTGCTGGCCATATTTTTACGCACCGGGGCCAAGGGCATGGATGCGGTGACCCTGGCCCGGGCCCTGTTGAATCAGTTCGGCTCTTTGCGACAGCTGCTAATGGCGGATCAACAGAGTTTTTGCTCAGGGCCGGGTCTGGGGTTGGCGAAATATGTACAGTTGCAGGCCAGCCTGGAGCTGATGCGCCGCTTTCTGGATGAAAAACTGATCCGCGCGCATGCCCTGACCAGCCCCGAGCTGACCCGGCAGTTTTTGCAATCGCGATTACGGGATCAGCCCCGGGAAGTGTTCGCCCTGTTACTACTGGATAATCAGCACCGGGTCATGGAGTTTCATGAGTTGTTTTTTGGTACCCTTGATGCCGCTGCCGTGTATCCGCGTGAAATTGTCTCACTGGTGTTAAAACGGGGTGCTGCGGCGGTGATTTTGGTGCATAATCACCCATCCGGCGTCGCCGAACCCAGTCGGGCCGACCGCATGATTACCGAACGCATTCAATCGGCCCTTGGCTTGTTAGATATACGCGTACTGGATCATTTAGTGGTGGGTGATGGCGAAACCGTTTCTTTTGCCGAACGTGGCTGGATTTAATGGTCGCGTTTATGGCTTTTTGTTGATCTTGCGCTCGGTATGCTGTATAAATTGCCGCCTTATTTTGCCCCGATAGACGGCCAACGGGGTGATTAATTGCTCGAGCAAAAGTAAGTTTTGGAGAAGACTGACATGTCTAAAGTATGCCAAGTAACTGGTAAGCGGCCAGCTGTTGGTAACAACCGCTCTCACGCCAAAAACGCTACCAAGCGTCGCTTCCTGCCTAACCTGCAAACTCACCGTTTCTGGGTTGAAAACGAGAAGCGTTTTGTAAAACTGCGCGTTACCACTAAAGGTATGCGTATTATCGACAAAAAGGGTATCGACACTGTCTTAGCTGACATGCGTGCCCGTGGCGAAAAGGTTTAAGGAGCTAACCAATGGCTAAAGGTATTCGCGAGAAGATCCGCCTGAACTCAAGCGCTGGAACTGGTCACTTTTACACCACGACCAAAAACAAGCGTAACATGCCTGAAAAGATGGAGATCAAAAAGTTTGATCCCGTTGTACGTCAGCATGTGATCTACAAAGAAGGCAAAATCAAGTAAGATTTTGTGTTCTTAAAAAACCCGGCTTCGGCTGGGTTTTTTTATGCCTGCAATCTTGGATATACTGCGGCCGAGCCGAGAGGGGAGTGTCAATGCCTGAGTTACCGGAAGTAGAAGTCAGTCGCCAGGGGATCACCCCGTTCATGTTGGGCGAAACCGTCATGCGGGTTGTGGTGCGCAATGCCAGCCTGCGTTGGCCCATACCGAGTGAAATACAGGAAATGGTCGGGCTGACCATTACCGGGATCCGTCGCCGTGCCAAGTACCTGCTGCTGGAAACCGACTGGGGAACGGCCATTTTGCACCTGGGGATGTCGGGTAACTTGAAGGTGTTGCCTCACGGCAGCCCGGCCGGCAAGCACGACCATGTGGACATAGAGCTGGGTAATGGCAAATTACTGCGTTTGAACGATCCGCGCCGTTTTGGCTGCCTGTTATGGACCCGGGAGCCGGCAGAGCAGCACCCTTTGCTGGTCAAGCTGGGGCCAGAGCCGCTGACCGAAGACTTTAATGGCGATTACCTCTACCAACGCAGTCGCAAGCGTAAAATCGCGGTCAAGCAGTTTATTATGGACAACCACGTGGTGGTGGGAGTGGGGAATATCTATGCCAACGAGTCTTTGTTCAGCGCCGGCATCCACCCCCAGCGCGCCGCGAATGAGGTAGAGCAGGGCCAGTATCAGGCATTGGCCGCCGACATCAAGAAGGTGCTGGCGCGGGCGATTACTCAGGGCGGCACCACCTTGAAAGACTTTACCGGCAGCGACGGCAAGCCCGGCTACTTCGTGCAGGAGCTGCAAGTGTACGGCCGAGCCGAGCAGCCCTGCTCGGGGTGTGGCGCCCTGCTGCAAGAGGTGCGCATGGGTGGCCGCAGCACCGTATTCTGTCCGCTGTGTCAGCGCTGAAAGCGCGTGAGGGGTGAAGAGAGAGGGGAAACAACTCGTCTCATCCTCATCCCTTATCTCTCATCCCTCACCGAATACAATCAAATCAGTTTGTTGGCGATTGCCTTGGTGACGGCCTCGGGCACAAACTGGCTGATGTCGCCGCCGTGAATCACCACTTCCTTGACCAGGCTGGAAGAAATAAAGGAGTTTTCTTCTGCCGGCGTCAGAAACACGCTCTCCAATTCCGGCATCAGGCGCCGGTTCATGTTGGCCAGCTGAAACTCATATTCAAAGTCGGAAACCGCCCGCAAGCCACGGATCAGCACCTTGGCTTGTTGCTGCTGGGCAAAGTCGACCAGCAAGCCGGAAAAGCCCACCACTTTCACGTTGCCCAGAGACCGGGTCACCTGCTTTACCAGCTCGACTCGCTCTTCCAAATCAAACATGGGGCGCTTGCTGGGACTAAAGGCCACGCCGACGATGACTTCTTCAAACAGGAGCGAGGCGCGCTCAATTAAATCCAAGTGGCCATTGGTGATGGGATCGAAGGTGCCGGGATAAATGACCCTGGTACTCATATTGCTTCCTTATTAACAAACGACAGAGATAAAGATTAGGGTAGAATAGCGCAGCATAACGGCCAGTGGGAGAGCGATGTGATGAAACGAGTTTTGGTAGTGCGTAACGATAAAATTGGTGATTTTATGCTGGCGTGGCCGGCCTTCGCCATGCTTAAAGCGTCTGCCAACTGCCATGTTACCGCCTTGGTGCCCGGTTATACTCAGCCCTTGGCCGAACTTTGTCCCAGTATCGATCAGGTGATAATTGACCCCGGCAAGGGAGCCGACGCTGGGGCCCAGCAAGATCTATTGACCCAGCTTAAGTCCGGCCAGTACGATGCCGTTATCTGCTTGTTCTCTAATTTTCGCAACGCAAAGCTGATGTGGCAGGCGCGTATTGCCCAGCGCTGGGCGCCGGCCACCAAGCTGGCCCAGCTGCTTTATAACCACAGAGTCACTCAGCGCCGCTCTCAGTCGGCCAAGCCGGAATATGAATACAACCTGGATCTGGTACGGGATTTTTTGCAGCACAATGGGATCAAGGTGATAGAGCCCAGGCCACCCTATCTCGGCTTTAACGAGGCGGAGCTGGCCCTGTTCAAGAACGAGCAGGCACGGCAGTTAGGCATTGATGCCAGCCAACCCTGGCTATTGATACACGCAGGCAGTGGCGGCTCGGCCAATAACCTGTCCGTGGAGCAATATGCCGACTTGCTGGCGCGCATGTGGCAGGCTTACCCCAGATTGCAGCCTGTGTTGACCGCCGGCCCCGGCGAGCAGGCGTTGGCACAACAGGTGGTAGACAAGGTGGGGGAGCGGGTGGCGTTGGCTCATGGCCTGGCGTTGCCCGACTTCTGTCGGCTACTGGCCTGCGGCAGCCTGTTTGTGGCCGGCAGCACGGGGCCATTGCACATAGCCGCGGCATTGGACGTACCGACAGTGGGCTTTTTTCCGCTGCGCCGTTCCGCCACCCCGTTGCGCTGGCGGCCCTTGAACAGCGAAGGACGCCACCTGGCATTTCATCCACCGGCTAACGCCGAAGTGGAAGACATGAGCCAGGTGGATATCGCCGAGGTGGCGGCTGCCGTTACTCCCTGGGCCCGCGAGTACTTGTCTTGATCCACAAGTCTGCGTATTTGACGAAGGTAGAGTGAGCCGAAAGCAGGCTCAATAACAAACCTTGCTTGCCATCCAGAAAGCCGGCTTTAAGCACATACATCTTCATAAAACAGCCCACGCCGTGCAGCAGGCCCTGGCCCAGAGAGCCTTTTTTCCCTCTTTGCCGGCGCTGTTCGGCCCAGGCGGCGGCATAGCCGGCAGACTTCACCAGATAATGCTCTAAATCACGATAGGTATAGTGCAACAGGTCGCCTTTGAGCTTTTTGGTTTTAATGCCCTTCTTGATGATGACTTTTTCATGTACCAGGGCATCGTTATAGCCGGTGAGAACCTTGGGGTACAGCCGTAACACGCGGTCAGGATACCAGCCGCAATGGCGTATAAAGCGACCAAACACCCAGGATAACCGCGCCACCGAGTACACCGTATTCGTGGTTGGTTTGGCCAGAATGGCTTCTATGCTGGTTTTCAGCTCGGGGGTGACGCGCTCGTCGGCATCGACCCAGAGTATCCAGTCCGATTGCACATGGGCCTGGGCAAGCTGCCGTTGTTTACCAAAACCCGGCCAGTTGTCATTAACAAAAAAGCGCGCCCCGGCTGCTTCTGCCACCGCCTGGGTGGCATCCGTGCTGCCCGAGTCCAGCACCACAATTTCATCTACCCAGTCCAGAGTAGCCAGGCAATCGGCCAGGTTTTCTGCTTCATTTTTAACGATTAATACGGCGGCTAAAGTGGGGCGAGTGCTCATTAAGAAGGATCCTGCAGCAAGTTAAAGTCAGTGATAATACGGTCAAACTGCGCCGTTACCTGGCTGATGCCGATACGTTGCATGGCGCCAGTGTCTTTGATTCGAGTGCGCCAGGGCAGCTGTTCGGCGGTTTTGCCGGTTTCTGCCAGCAGGGCCTCGTCATACACGCTCACCACGTAGTCGCGGCAGTAGTAGGGGCCGGTGCGCTTGGGGTTGTGATGGGCATACAAGCCCAGCACGGGGGTGCCCATCAGGGTGGCCATGTGAGCGGGGCCCGTGTCGGGTGCCACCACCAGGCGAGCCGCGTCAATCAGGGCCAGCAATTGCGGCAGGCTGGTTTCACCCACCAGGTTGTTGGCGACATGATCCGTTAATTGCATGATGCTGGCTGCCAATGCTCGTTCTTGTGGTGACGGGCTGCCAATCAACATCACCGTCATGCCTGAATGGTGAGCATGATCAACCAGGGCGGCATAACCTTCGACGGTCCAGTTTTTATAGGCCTTGCTGGCGGCAGGGCAGAGTAACAGCAGCGGCTGTTGTGCCGCATAGGTTTGGGCCCACCGCCGTGCCTCCTCCGGCACGGTCAGCGACCAATGGGGTTTAACCTCGGTTAACCCCAGCGCCTGGCCAAAGGCCATAAAGCCATCTACGACATGCTCGCCAGTGGCACTGACCTTGTAATTGGTGAATAGCCACTGACCGTCTTTGGCGCGCTGGCGATCAAAACCCAGCCGGTGCCTGGCGCGAATCCCCAGGCTGGCAATGCTGGCCCGGAGTGCCGCCTGCATGTGCAGCAAGACGTCAAACCTGCGGCCACGCAGCTGTTTCCAGAGTTCGAGGTAGGCGCGGAGGCCCGCAGATTTATCTAATACGATTATCTCGACATTCGGTACCAACTGCAGCAATTTGGCTTCAATGTTGCCGGTTATCCAGGTAATTTTCGTCTCGGGCCATTGGCGCTGTATGGCCTGCACCAGGGCGATGGCATGACAGCAGTCGCCAATGGCGGATAAGCGTAATAAACAGAGGCTAGCGGGAGCCGAACTGAGCAAGGCCATATAAAATCTCCAGGATCTGAGTCCGGCATTATGCAAAGGCTGGCGTGCCATGTAAAATCTGTCTTTTCGGCCTGGGGGAGACGGTAGTGGAACGGATAGAGCATGGTTCTGAAATTATCTGGTATGACCCGGAGTGTTTTGACGGGTTCAAGCGTGATTTTTTTGAAATTGATTATTGGCGCGAACAAAATGCCATTCGAGGCAAGGCGATTGGGCGCAATACCACCTGGTTTGTAGAAGATGCCGTGAGCCACAAGGTGCTGCGTCATTACTATCGTGGCGGCATGATTGGCCGGGTAATGGAAGATACCTTCTTGCACGTTGCCGAGTCCAAAAGCCGTGCCATGGCTGAGTTTACCGTCCTGGCCAAGCTGTATCGTCGCGGTTTGCCAGTCCCTCGTCCTTGTGCGGCCCGCATGGTGCGCTCCAATCTGGTTTATCGAGCCGACATTATCCTGAGTCGCATCAGCAACTCCCGTGATTTGGTGGCTATTTTAAAAGAAAGGGCGCTGGATAAGAGCGAATGGCAAACCGTGGGCAAGACCATCCGCCAGTTTCATGATGCCGGCCTGTATCATGCCGACTTGAATAGTCACAATATATTGCTCGATGATGACGGCAAGGTCTGGCTGATCGACTTCGATAAATGCCATTTTCGCCAGTCCGGCATCTGGACTCGGGAAAATATGGACCGGCTGCTACGCTCATTTCGCAAGGAAAAAGGCCTGCACCCCGAGTTCCACTGGCAAGAAGCCGATTGGCGTACTCTGCTGAACAGCTACAAAGCAAAATAACACCTGACCACTCATGATCCGCCGCCACGATACCGGGTTGAATCGTGGTCGGCGGCTCGTCCAGCAGTGCCCTCGGCTTTTTGCCACCCGTCCACGTCGAACCAGACACCCATATGATATCGCCGGGCTCAGTCATGCCGGGGATCACAGCACTTTTCTCTTGTTGGCCACAGGCGGTGTTCACCAGGCTAAACTGGCCGATATTGTGGCGATCGGCGACGATGAAATCGCTCCGCTATCGGCGATTTACCAGGCGGCTTGCCTGCGTTCGCTCAAACAGAATTTACTGCTGGAATGGGCCGATAAAACACACGTTTTTATCAGCCAGCATGGGAAAAATTGTGAACATTTGGTGTCAAAATAATCTGCCCCATCTGGCTACTTTTAGCGCAAATTTATTTTTTTATTTGTAAATCAAAGACTAAATCCTTTAGTATGGCAAGGTTATTGCACTAGAGGAGATGATTTTGAAGCAGCAGAAAATAGCGATATTAGGCGCGGGTCCTAGTGGTTTGGCGCAGTTAAGAGCGTTTGAGGCAGCTCGCCGGGCGGGAGTACAAAACCTGCCGGAAATCGTCTGTTACGAAAAACAAAATGATATTGGCGGCATGTGGAATTACACCTGGCGCACGGGTTTAGATAAAAATGGCGAGCCAGTTCATGGCAGCATGTATCGGTATTTGTGGTCTAACGGACCCAAAGAGTGCCTGGAGTTTGCAGATTACTCCTTCGACGAGCATTTTGGGCAGGCTATTCCTTCTTATCCGCCACGTGCCGTGCTTAAAGACTACATCATGGGTCGAATCGACAAGCAGGCCATTTTTAAATACATCCGATTTGAGTGTCCCGTTCGTTGGGTGACGTATGACGAAAGCAGCAAAATGTTTACTGTTACCGTCATGAATCACAAGACCGGCGAGCAGGAAACCAACGAGTTTGATTATGTGGTGGTGGCGACCGGCCATTTCTCTACCCCGAACATGCCGTACTTTGAAGGCGTAGAGCAGTTTCCCGGTCGCGTATTGCATGCCCACGACTTTAGAGACGCGCTGGAGTTTGAAAACCAGAATGTACTCTTGGTGGGTGCCAGCTATTCGGCAGAAGACATTGGCTCCCAGTGCTTCAAGTATGGCGCCAAGTCGGTGACCATCAGTTATCGCAGTCAGCCGCTGGGCTTTGACTGGCCGGAAGGCATGGCAGAAAAGCCGCTGTTAGCGCACTTTGAGGGCAATACGGGTTATTTTGCCGACGGTAGCAGCCAAGAGTTCGATGCCATTATCATGTGTACCGGCTATCTGTTTCACTTCCCGTTCCTGCCGGACGAGCTGCGTTTGCAAACCCATAACTGCCTGTATCCGGATAACCTGTATAAAGGGATATTCTTCCAGCAGAACCCCAAGTTGATTTACCTGGGGATGCAGGATCAGTACTTCACCTTTAACATGTTTGATGCTCAAGCCTGGTATGCAAGAGATGTGATGCTCGGCAACATATCCGTGCCCGAAGCAGACGAGCGCCAGCAGGATATGCAGCAGTGGCTGGCCCGTCATGAGCAACTGGACGACTGTCACAAGGCGATTGATTTTCAGGCCAGCTACATTCGTGACTTGCTCGACCCGACCGACTACCCTGATTTTGCAGTAGAAAAGCAGGGTGAGTTGTTCAAGAAGTGGCTGCAGGATAAAAAAGAAAACATCATGGCATTCAGAGAGAAGTCCTACCCTTCTACCGTAACCGGCACCATGGCAAGCAAATTGCCCTCCAGGTGGCTGGATATCAAGGACGACTCGCTGGAAAGCTTTATGTCGCTCAATTTCGTAGAGAACAAGAGCTTCGATAAAGTCGATTAATCATCAATTATTGAATGATTTAAACAGCCTGTCCTTTGTTGGGGCAGGCTGTTTTTGTTGGTGCGCTAGGCATGGCGCGTAGTGCCTTGATGGGCGCTGTTCCGGTACGCGTGGTGGCGGCTGGATGACTCGGAGGTGTAAGTCCTCTGTGAGCCCGGTAAGGGGAATCACTAGCCGAACGGCAAGGGTGCCCATCGTGAGGTGGGATCTGAAGGAAGCCGAAGGCAAAGCACTGGCCTGACGAACAAAAATCGCATACGAGGCGTTGATGGTGGGTGAGGTAGCCATTACTGCTAAAGCCCAATACTTACACGGAAGCCATCGGCGTATATGCGGCAGGCATAAGTGTGAAGGTCATGCGAATTACCCTGGGAGGTCTGTTTTCCTGCCTTGGGCTACTGATGCCGTGAGGTATCAGGATGGGAGAGCAGAAGTCAGCAGACGCCGTAGTAGGTCTGTTACCGCAAACTGAAGGGCTGAACATGAATGATGAATCGGAGCCGGTTTATTCGATGAGACAACGAACCACAGCAAGAGCAAAAGGCTCGCTCGACCCGGAGCCGGCGGCCAGAAGCCGACCTGACACGGTCGGGTTGTGCAGTGTCTCACGGTATAGACCAGAGTCCCTCCGAGCGGGGCTGACATGGAACTGATGTCAGCGATAACCGAACAGTCGAACATGTGGCGAGCCTACCAACGCGTGTGCCGTAACAAGGGTGCGCCGGGGGTAGATGGGATGCGTACCGATGAGCTGAAAGCCATCTGCAAACCCACTGTCCACACATCAAACAACAGCTGCTGGACGGCAATTATCATCCGCAACCGGTGCGCAAAGTGGACATCTCCAAGCCCGCATGCTGGGCATTCCCTGCGTGATAGACCGACTTATCCAGCAGGCCCATACATCAGGTATTGAGCGACCAATTTGAGCCGATGTTCTCTCCTCACAGCTATGGTTTCAGGCCGGGAAAAAGTGCCGTATAAGCGGTACAGCAGGCCCGGGACTACTATGGAGTCAGGCAAGCGCTGGGTGGTGGACATCGATATGGTGGCCGCCTTCAGTTAGGGCAATACGTCGTCTGTCGCTGCACTGCAGAGCCAATTTAACGGTATGGAACTCAGCGATGCTGACTTTGTCGCTTACAAACCGTTTCATAACCAGTATTGCTGCATGATAGCTCATCATTTGCCATTCACGACAACTTGAAAGACCTATTTCCCGGTCGTTTCAGTACGGTATCGCCAGCCGCCGTTGGGTGCCATGTCACCATGTCGTTACTCGAGCTGGCTTCGGTGAATATGGCCATTGCCGCCGAGCCCTCTCGGAGCATGACTTCCGGCCGGCAGCCAGTGAGCTGAAAGATCAATTGCTGCTCGCTGATGTGGGTTATCTGGTTCAGGAGTATTCCCACCAGATTGAGCAACACGGTGGATGTTCTTTGGTCCGGGGAAAGCTGAACCTGAACCCGACCCTTGAGGAGGCGCGTAATGGTCAGGGCCGCTTGTTGTCCAGGCTGACCGGTAAGCGGATCAAGGTCGTAGCGCGCCGTGACAACCGCTCTGAGGTGCTGGATATGATCGTTCGCTCCCGCAAGCTGCGGTATCGGCTTATTCGCCGCTGGTTTGCACCGGAGAAACGCTTCATTCTCTGGATGACCTACTTGCCAGGTGATGAGTTCAGTGCCGTTGATATCATGTTGTTGTACCGTTGTCGCTGGCAGAGCGAATCGCTGGGCAAAGAGCTGAAATCCCATACCAATCTGCGGCAATTTAATACCGAGCAAAAAGCGATTGTTGAAGGGCTGATTTGGGCCAGTTTGCTGACATTACTCCTGAAACGGCTCATTGTGAATTCGGCTTCGCCGGGCTTGTCGCTGTTTAAAGCCACAAAAAATGCAGATATCTGGTTCTGCCCTTAGAGATCCCCTCATTTTCATTACTCAAATAACTCCGAAGATCCGTTTGTATAAACGATGCTGAGACAGGTAGTAAGAAAACTTCTCCATAAGCTTAATGGCATTTTCTTCTTTCATCTTCGGCAGCATTTGATAATAAATTCACCCTTGTCGGAAGAAGGAATAGGTACGGGTTTTACTGGTATTGGCTTTTATGGTCTTCTCTAGACCAGCGGCGTCACCGGCCTTGCCCAGCAAAGTCAGCAGCACGATGGCCAAGGCGCTGAACAGGAACAAACGGTCGCGGCGCTTGGTTGAGCTGACATGCGTGTCAGCCATGCCCATGCCGAACTTGTAGTCCTTGATGTCACGAAAGCTACACTCTATTCCCCAGCGTTTGCCATACAGCTGTCATTCCGCACCTAATTTTCTGATTTTTGGTGCTTGACACCGATCCGCCAGTTTGATCTATTACTACTATTTGGCGGCAGCATTATGGCAACTCCTTCTTATCGCATTAAAAACCTCGATCATTTGGGCCTAGTGGCAGGAATGTGCCGTGAATTGGGACTGGCCCAGATGGTCGATGCCATTGTACCGAAACAAGGAGATTATCAAGTCTCGCATGG
>NZ_JBLWUK010000021.1:0-60042 GCF_048268965.1 Oceanisphaera sp. | reverse complement strand
TGGAGCGGGAAACGAGATTCGAACTCGCGACCCCAACCTTGGCAAGGTTGTGCTCTACCAGCTGAGCTATTCCCGCACTCTTATTCTTAACCTTTTGTAACCAGTGGCTTGCTTCACAATTACCAGTGGCTACGGGAGGCGAATTATACGAGCGGATTAATTGAATGCAAGACTTTTTTGGTCCCGGATCGCCGTTTGCTCAAATCCTCGACAATACCGCGATTTACGCTTAAATCTTGAACACGGTTTTGCGATAAAACTGTAATTCGGCAATGGACTCGCAAATGTCGTCCAGCGCCTGATGACTGCCCTTTTTGGTAAATTGTTCCAACAATTCCGGCTGCCAGCGGCGTACCAGCTCTTTAACCGTACTGACATCCACATTGCGATAGTGAAAGAAGGCTTCCAGTTCCGGCATGTGCCGCACCAGAAAACGTCTGTCCTGGCCAATGGAGTTACCGCACAAAGGCGATGTCTGCTCTGGCACCCACTGGCGAAGAAAAGCCAGGGTTTGGGCTATCGCCTGTGCTTCGGTTACCTGACTCTCTTTAATCCGCGCCACCAGGCCGGAGCCGGTATGGGTACGCACGTTCCAGTCATCCATCTTCGCCAGCTCGGCGTCGCTTTGATGAATGGCCAGCACAGGCCCCTCTGCCAGAATGTTCAGTTCTTTATCGGTGACTATGCTCGCTATTTCGATAATCTTGTGTTCTTCCGGGTCCAGCCCCGTCATTTCCAGATCGATCCAGACCAGATTTTCTGCATGTACGTTCATATTATCTCGCAAAGCACGGTGGCAATAGGGACAAGTTGAAACAGGAAAGTGTATCATAGCCACTAATAAATGCAGGTTTAGGAATATCATGACCAAGAGAAAGAAGCTTAGCAAAGGCCAGTCGCGACGGGTCAGTGATAATCACAGCCGTCGCCTCAAGCGCAACGCCGCCGATACCATAGACGATAGTCAGCTAGGGCCACAGCAAGAGGGTCTGGTGATCAGTCGCTTTGGCCAGCATGCCGATATTGAAGACGGCGAACAGCAGATACATCGCTGCAACCTCAGACGTACCCTGTCCTCTATCGTCACCGGGGATCGCGTCGTCTGGCGCCCGGGGCTGGATAGCAGCCAGGGCATCAGCGGCGTAGTCGAAGCCGTGCACCCACGGCAAACCGTGCTGACCCGCCCCGATTTTTATGACGGTGTTAAGCCGGTGGCAGCCAATATCGATCAGATTGTGCTGGTCTCTTCCGTACTGCCCGAGCTCAGTTGCCACGTGATCGATCGCTACCTGGTGGCCGCAGAGGACGTGGAAATGCCCCCCATGATAGTGCTGAACAAGGTGGACTTGCTCACCGACGACCAGCGCCAGCAAGCAGAGAAACTGCTGCAACGCTATGCGGATATTGGCTATCAGGTGCTCTATGTCAGCTGCGAGACCGGTGAAGGACTGGCGCAATTAAAGCAGGCATTCAACGATCACACCAGTATCTTCGTCGGTCAATCCGGTGTGGGTAAATCCTCCCTGGTCAATGCGGTCATGCCTCATGTAGACGCCGTTACCGGCGCCGTGTCCGACAACTCCGGGCTGGGTCAGCACACCACCACCACGGCGCGGCTGTACCACTTCCCCTCTGGCGGCTCCTTGATCGACTCCCCCGGTATTCGCGAGTTCTCCCTGTGGCACCTGGCCCCGGAGCGGGTTGCCTGGTGTTTTCGTGAATTCAGGGAATATCTGGGCGGTTGCCGTTTCCGCGACTGCAAGCACGGTACCGATCCGGGCTGCCTGATCCAGGAGGCAAAAGAAAACGGTAGCATTCACCCCGAGCGACTGGAAAGCTATCACCGCATTATGGCGGCCATGGCCGACAAACCGACGCGCCATCACCCCAATTCTCTTTGATTAACTCACTCTAATAAGGTTACTTTTCGGAATCACAATGACTGATCATTTGAAAATTTTGCTGCAATATTTGCTCCCCAAACACTTGGTATCCCGCTTGGTTGGCCGCCTGGCCGCCAGAGAGGACTCTCGCCTTTCCCAGTGGCTCATCAAACGCTTTATCCGCCAATACAAGGTCAACATGAGCGAGGCCCAGTATGAGAACCCTGCTCACTACAGCAGCTTCAACGATTTTTTTACCCGCGCCCTTAAAGCCGACGCCCGGCCAATCGTTGAAGACGACAGCCTGCTGGCCATGCCGGTAGACGGTGCCATCAGTCAGCTGGCCCCTATCATGCAAGGTCGCATCATTCAGGCCAAAGGCCACGACTACAGCGCCCGCACCCTGCTGGGTGGCGACAAGGCCTTGGCCGAGCCCTTCATGGGCGGCGACTTCGCCACTATTTATCTGGCTCCCAAGGATTATCACCGCATTCACATGCCCATAGATGGCGTGCTGAAAACCATGATTTATGTGCCGGGTGAACTGTTTTCGGTGAACCCGCTCACGGCTTCCCGGGTACCCGAACTGTTTGCCCGCAACGAGCGGGTGGTGTGCCTGTTCGACACCGCCGCCGGCCCCATGGCCCTGGTCTTGGTGGGTGCCACCATAGTGGCCAGCATAGAAACCGTGTGGTCAGGCACCGTTACCCCTCCGGCAGGAAAGCGCATTCAGCGCTGGGATTATGATGCCGCCACCGCCCCTCGCCTGGCCAAAGGCGCAGAAATGGGACGCTTCAAACTGGGCAGCACTGTGGTTTGTTTGTTTGCCCCCGGCAAGGTTACACTGTCGGAACAATTACTGCCCGGCACACCTACACGAATGGGAACCGAGTTTGGTCGTATAAATCAGCCCTGACACTGATTGCCGCGGCTGAATAAGGAGCCGCGGTCTGATTTTTATTTTTGTTGAGAGCCCGCCGTGTTTGCGCCCATCCTGTTGTTACTCGCCCTCTTGCTTCCCGGTCCGCTATTGGCAGATCAAAGTGTTGCCGATATTGAAGCGCTGTTAGCCGAAGTCCCCGAAGGTGATCAACCTGAGCTGAAAAGACTACGTGAAGACTATAACCAGGCATTGCAGCTGGTGCGTGAAGGCGAGCGCTACAAGGAGCAGGCAGCAGACCTAAAAACCTTTATGGATGGCTATCCCTCCGAGTTGAAACAACTCGAACAGCGGCAAGCCAATCTCACCCCAACTAATCTGGACTATATCGCCGAGCTGGATGAAGATGCGGCCCAGCAAGCATTGGTAGAAGCCCAGGCCCAGCGGCTCGGGCTCAGGCGACAGCGAGAAGAGCTGACCAACGCCCTTAACCTGCAGGAATTAAGCAGCAGCGGTTTGCATGACTTGCTGGACGATCTGCGCCAGCAGTTACGTAATACCAAGCAGTCTCTGGACAAACTTCAGTTCAACGACACCCGGGGACGACAGGACAAGGCCGTTCGCACCCTGATCATCGCCCGTGAACAAAACCTGCAGCATCGTATCCAGGCGCTGGAGCTGGAACAGTTGTCTTCCAGCAACAAAGACAGCATCAATCGATTGAAGCTCGATATTTTACATCGTCAGCTGCAAGACACGGATATGGTGATAGAGGCGTTACAGCAACGGCAAAATGAGTTGCGACGCGCCACCACCGAAGCCGCGATTGCCGAAAGCGATCGATTGCTCGATGAAGTGGAAACCGACTCGAAACTGCTGGTTGAACAGCAAACCATCAACCAGCGGCTGGCGGCCTCGTTAAGTGAAAGAAGCCGTGAAGTAGAAGCCTTACAGCTGGAGTACCAAACCGTAGAGCGTGCCGCTTCTGAGCTGGCCGACATGAAAGTCAATCTTAAAGAGCAGCTGGAATGGTTGCAGGTGAGTCGTGGCTTTGGCGAAAACCTGCGCAACCGTCTCAGTGAACTCCCCCCGCCCTATTCCCTGCCGCAGCTTGAAGCACGCATCGTTCAAAGCCGGGTCGACAAGTTCGGTTATCAGGAGTCGCTGGATAGTCTCAGAAACAATAACTATCGCACCGAACTGTTACTCAGCGACAAGGCCCAGGGCATCACCGACATGCAGCGCCTGCAGATTGACGAGTTGCTGGCGACCCAGCAGCGGCTGCTGGAGCGGCTGATCAGCGCCATCGACAATCAGATCCATGAACAAACCCGCCTGAAGGTCGCATACAGTCGTCAGAACAGTCAGCTGCACGAAATTCGCGCTCTGACCGACGACCGCCTGTTCTGGCTGCCGGATCTCAGGCCCATCGACAGTCAGTTTTCCGGTGCCCTGATGGAAACAGTCGGCTGGCTATTGACCCTGTCTACCTGGACCGCATTGCCACAGACCCTGCTGCAACAAAGTGTTGCCAGCCTGTCCATGTATGCTTTCAGCTCGCTGCTCGTTATCTACCTCTGGTTCATGAGTCGTCGCAGCCTGCGAGCCTACCTGGAAAAAATCAGCACCCGTATTGGTAACGTGACCCAGGACAGATACGACTACACCTTCAACACCCTGCTGCTCAGCCTGTTGACGGCCATGCCCCTGCCGGCCTTGTTGTCCTTGCTCAGCAGTGCCATCGACTCCCCCTGGGCACCGCCCGTGGTAATGGCTCTGGCTCACGGCCTCAGTCAATTGATGCTGCCGGTGTTTATTTTATTGTTTGCCGGCAACCTGATGATGAGCAAGGGGCTGCTGATTGTGCACTTTAACCTGCCCCATGACAGAGTGCGGCGCATCTGGCGTCAGTTTCAGAGCCTGATGCTGGCCTTGTTGCCCGCCTTGCTGGTGCTGTATCTGGCTCGCGACTATCGGGAGTACTCCCTGTACGACACCCTGGGGCGCTTGAGCTTTGTTATCGTCTGCCTGTTAACCAGTCTGTTTTCCTGGCGCATGTTTCGGGAAGACCTGCCGCTGCTGGTCTCCCCTCCCCGCCAGGAGCATCTAACCATAGCCAACCATTTCTTGTGGGGGCTGTTGATCCTGGCGCCATTGCTGGCGTTGGTGGGTGCCTTGATGGGGTACCTGTACACCGCACACACGCTGTTGCGCCAGCTCGAAGTCTCGGTGTTGGTGGGCATGGGTTTCTTGATGTTTTATTACCTGGTGCGTCGCTGGATGCTGATCCAGCGCAGGCGCCTGGCCTTTGATCGGGCCAAAAGCAAACGGGCCGAAATTCTGGCCCAGCGCAAAGAAAAAGATGATCCCCCCGACACCCCTGCCAGCCCGGAAGCGGAAGCGGCAGCCGTGGCCGAGGTTGATCTTGATATCATCAGTGCCCAATCATTGGGGCTACTGCGCTCGGCGCTCATGCTCGGCTATCTGCTCAGCCTGATGCTGTTATGGTCAGAGATTAATACCGCTTTCAGCTTTCTCGACAGCATAGAGGTCTGGCAGGTCTCCAGTTCGCTGGCCGGTGAAGACGCCCTGCTGCCTATTTCGCTCAAGGATCTGGTGATTGCCCTGTTCGTCGTGGTGCTCACCTGGATCACCGCCCGCAACCTGCCGGGCCTGATGGAGCTGAGCGTATTACAGCACCTGGATTTATCGCCGGGCACCGGCTTTGCCATTACCACCATCTCTAAATATATCGTGCTGATCATTGGCGCCTTTACCACCTTTGCCATGCTGGGTATCGATTGGTCGAAGACCCAGTGGCTGGTGGCGGCGCTGTCGGTGGGGCTGGGCTTTGGGTTACAGGAGATTTTTGCCAACTTTGTATCCGGCCTCATTATCCTGTTTGAAAAACCGATCCGCATTGGCGATACCGTCACCATTCGTGAGCTGACGGGCACCATCTCTAAAATAAAAACCCGTGCCACTACCATAGTGGACTGGGACCGACGGGAAATTATCGTCCCCAACAAGGCCTTTATTACCGAGCAGTTCGTCAACTGGTCGTTGTCGGATGCCATTACCCGTATCCGGCTCCTGGTGCGGGTGCGCCTCGATGCAGATACCGACCTGGTACAGCGCATTACCTACGAAGCCATCAACGAGTGCAGCCGGATTCTCGACACCCCGGCCCCCGAAGTTTTTCTGGTTGAACTGACCGACTCGGCGCTGGTTTACGAAGTGCGGGTATACGTAGAAGACATGAGCTATCGCATGCCCATGACCCACGAGCTGCATAACCTGCTGTTGACTCGTCTGCGCCAGTACGACATCAAAATACCCCATCAACAGGTCGATATCCGGCTCTTGGGCGAGCAGCTCATGACGGCCATGCCGAGCGCCGGTGAGCTCAATAAGGCAAGCAACTAGGGCCTGTCGACCTTGCTTTTTAACGCCGACTGACCATAAATAACAAAACAGGTCAGTCGGAGTTAATCATGCTATTCATACGTTTGCTTGCTATCGGGTTATTGCTCAGCGGTTGTACTCCGGCCTACGACTATGCCGAAGATGTGGACTTTACGCGCTTTAACAGCGCATCTCTGGCGCCAGGCAGCGATCTCGACTCACTGGATGGCGCTCGTATTGCCGCCGCCGCTCGCACACAACTCCCCACCAGAGGGCTTAATCTAGCACCTCCCGAGCAGGCATCCCTGTGGTTGCATTACCGGTTGAAATCAGAGACCAAATTACTAACCACCATGCCGAGCATGCTGTCTCGCCATGGCGATATCCGGGATGATGAAGAAAGAGTATACGGTGCCGTGCGCCAGCAAAAACTGGAACTATGGCTGACGCTTCCCGCCAGCAAGCGTGTGGTCTGGCGCAGCAAACACAACTCCGCGTTTCCTGCCGACAAGCTCAGTGGTGGCGAACGTAGCCGGCGTATTACCCGACAAGTGGGCGAGCTGTTGGCCACCTACCCACCCAAGTAAATAATCCCATCAGGCTCGAGTAACGGGAAACGCAATCACCTGATCAAGGGATTCGGCGCCCGCTGCCAGCATCACCAGACGGTCGATGCCCAGCGCGACTCCGGCACAGTCGGGTAAACCGGCGGCCAGGGCAGCAAGCAAATATTCATCGATAGGCCGCGTGGCCAAGCCTCTCGCCTCCCGCGCCTGGTTATCGAGTTCAAAACGACGACGCTGTTCGCGCTCGTCACTCAACTCATGAAAGCCATTCGCCAGTTCAATGCCCTTGAAATACACCTCAAATCGCTCCGCCACTCTGGCATCCTGCGGGCTGATGCGAGCCAGCGCCGCCTGACTGGCCGGGAAATCATACACAAAGCAGGGTTCAAGCTGGCCAATACGCGGCTCGACTCCCAACGCAAACAACAGCTGTAAAATGGTATCACGATCGGTTTCTCGCGCTAACAAGTCATCGGCGCCCAGCCCCAATCCAGCCTGGCGGAGTTCGGTCAGTGACGCGGTCAGCGGGCAGACACCCAGGGTGCTACTCACGGCTTGCTGATACGTGATCCGGGTAGGGGGAGCAGTGTTGAGCACTAGCTGCAGCAAATCGGCCATTTCATCCATCAACTGATGATGATCAAACCCGGGGCGATACCATTCCAGCATGGTAAATTCCGGATTATGCAAACGGCCGGACTCTTCGTTACGGTAGGCTTTGGCAATCTGATAAATGGCCCCATACCCCGCCGCCAGCATGCGCTTCATATGAAATTCTGGCGAGGTTTGTAAATACAGCTCGATGCCACCGGCCATACCGGGGCCGACAAAATGCGTCTTGAAGTTTTCCAGATGCACATCGGTCACACCGGCGCTGGCCATGGTCGGGGTATCCACTTCCAGAACCTGGCGTTCGGCAAAAAAACCACGGATCTGCGCCAGTAACTGGGCTCTCCGCTGTAACAAGGCAAGCGGCGCCGTAGGTGGCCAGGCAATTGATGTCATAGATGGTTATCCCCCAAATAAAGGGGATTTTACCTTTAACCAGCCGGTTAAGGCAGCCTTTAAAAAAGCAGCCTGTCAGCTACTCGCCGAGCCCCCCTTTCAGTTCCAGCTGGTTACCTTCAGGGTCGTATAGGTAAATCGACAGTCCTTCGCCCTCGGCTCCGTAGCGGCTAATCGGTTTTTCGTAAATAACCCCATTTTTCGCCAGGTAGGCACTCAGCTCATCGGGCTGAAAGGGCGAGATTTTCAGGCAAAAATGATCCATGTTGGCTCTGCACTGATCCGCAGGCGATCCCTCTCCGCCCAACGGGCCCCGAATATCCACCAGGTCGATCAGTTGAGCACCGGCACGCAGTTGATAAAGCCCGATGTCCGTTTTTTCTCGCTCCAGCGTGCAGCCCAGTACCCGGCAGTAAAAGTCCAGCATTCGCTGTGGATTGCGCACTCTGAGCATCAGATGATCCAGCCCCACTATCTTGAACAGCACCGTAGACATAACCCACCCCTCATTACCAAGCTTGTTAACAGCATGACGCAAATCTGTACAAAATAACAGCAGACCGGCTGTTTATCAGCCCCGCACTCACCATAAAAATGGCTTTGCTAAACAGAGCCGAACAAATTAATTCCTGAACAAGGAGTCAGGATAGTTGCAAAAAGATTTCAGAAACCTAAAATGCTGAAAACCGGGGGCCTAAGAAACCCCCGGTTTTTTGTGCCTGTCACTTACCGAGGTAAACCCGCAATGCGTATCGAAGAAGACTTGAAGCTGGGCTTTAGCGATGTACTTTTTCGCCCAAAACGCTCAACCCTTAACAGCCGCTCCCAAGTAGAGCTGAACCGTGAGTTTGTGTTCAAGCACTCGGGTCGCTGCTGGTCCGGCGTGCCGATTATTGCCGCCAACATGGATACAGTGGCGACCTTTGCCATGTCCCGCGCCCTGGCACAACATCAGATCCTGACTGCGGTACACAAGCATTACTCCGTGGACGAGTGGCAGGCATTTATCTCGAGCCAGAGCAGCGAAACGCTAAAACACGTTATTGTATCCAGTGGTATCTCTGACCAAGACTTTGCAAAGCTACAGCAGATTTTAGCGCTGTCCGATGAACTGACCTTTATCTGCATCGACGTGGCCAACGGTTACAGCGAGCACTTTACGGCTTTTGTCAGCAAGGCCCGCAAACAGTGGCCGGATCACACCATTATTGCCGGAAACGTCGTCACTGGTGAAATGGTAGAAGAGCTGATTTTATCCGGGGCCGACATCGTTAAGGTCGGCATAGGCCCGGGCTCTGTGTGTACCACTCGCGTTAAAACCGGTGTAGGTTATCCACAGCTGTCGGCCATTATCGAATGCGCCGATGCCGCCCATGGTTTGGGTGGTCAAATCATTGGTGACGGGGGATGCACCTGTCCGGGTGACGTGGCCAAGGCCTTTGGTGGCGGCGCCGACTTTGTCATGCTCGGCGGCATGCTGGCCGCACACCAGGAGTGTGGTGGCGAGCTGATAGAGCGCGATGGAAAAGCCTACATGAAGTTTTATGGCATGAGCTCTTCCAGCGCCATGGGCAAGCATGCGGGTGGTGTGGCCAAGTACCGGGCCGCTGAGGGCAAGACGGTTGAGCTGGCCTACCGTGGCCCGGTTGAACATACCATTCAGGACATTCTGGGTGGAGTGCGCTCCACCTGCACTTATGTGGGCGCACAGCGGCTGAAAGAACTGACCAAGCGCACCACCTTTATTCGCGTACGCGAGCAGGAAAACAATGTATACGGCAAGGAGTAAGGCGTGAAGTGCAAGCCGTGAAGGGTGAGGCGTGAGGGGGAGGTGTGTGCTTCTCACCGCTCTGCTCAATAAAAAACGGCGCCTTTCGGCGCCGTTTTTATTGTAAAGCTCGCTGCTTATTTTACGCGTGAGACATATTCACCAGAGCGAGTGTCTACTTTCAGTACTTCGCCAATCTGGATAAACAGTGGCACACGAACCACGGCACCGGTAGAAAGAGTGGCAGGCTTACCGCCTGTACCCGCGGTATCACCTTTCAGACCCGGATCCGTGTCTACCACTTCCAGCTCAACGAAGTTGGGCGGAGTAACAGAAATAGCGGCACCGTTCCACAGGGTCAGGGTGCAGATATCCTGCTCCTTCAACCACAGTTTGGCATCACCTACCGCTTTATCGTCGGCGGCCAGCTGCTCAAAGGTATCGTTATCCATAAAGTGGTAAAACTCGCCATCGTTATACAGATAGGCCAGTTCCATATCGACCACATCGGCCGCTTCCAGGGTTTCACCCGACTTGAAGGTTTTTTCCAGCATCTTGCCATTAAGCAGACGACGGATCTTCACACGGCTGAACGCCTGGCCCTTACCCGGCTTAACAAATTCGTTTTCAACGATGGCACACGGTTCGCCATCCAGCATAACTTTTAGGCCGGAGCGGAAATCATTGGTACTATAAGAGGCCATTTTACCCTCGTGAGTTTGACAGAGTTGCAGAAAATGCCGGCAATCATACCCCTAAAACAGGAAAATTTACATATTAACTGGCAAAAAGAACTTGCCCAGGCCTTTACCACCCCCGAACAGTTGCTGAATTACCTGCAGCTTGACCCGTCTTCCTGGCAGCCCGGATTCAAGGCCCGGCAGTTATTTCCCATGCGGGTACCTCGGCCCTTTGCCGCAAAAATGCGCCCGGGGGATGCCAATGATCCGCTTCTGCGTCAGGTGTTGCCATTAGTCGAGGAATTCAACGAGGTGCCCGGCTTTGTCGCCGACCCCCTAGAGGAGCATCACAGTGCCCTGCCCGGCCTGTTGCACAAGTATCGCTCCCGCGTACTACTGGTGGTGCGCGGCGGCTGTGCCATCAACTGCCGTTACTGTTTCCGCCGCCATTTCCCTTATGCCGATAACAGCCCTAATCAGGCCGGCTGGCGCGAGGCGCTCGACTATATTGCCGCCCACCCCGAGATCAACGAAGTGATCCTGTCCGGTGGTGATCCGCTGATGGCCAAAGATGCGCAGCTGGCCACTCTGCTCGACGGACTGGAAGCCATCCCGCATCTAACACGAGTGCGTATTCATACCCGACTGCCGGTGGTGATTCCCTCCCGACTGACCGGCGACTTGCTGCAACGGCTTGCCAGCAGCCGCCTGCAGGCGGTCATGGTCTTGCATATCAATCATGCCAATGAAATTGATGACGACCTGTGCCAGCGGCTCGTCGGCTGGCGTCAGGCCGGCATAACCTTGTTGAACCAAAGTGTCTTGCTGGCCGGCGTTAATGATAGCGCCAGCACCTTGTGCGAGCTGTCTGAGCGCTTGTTTGTCGCCGGCATTTTACCCTATTACCTGCATCAGCTGGACAAGGTGGCAGGCGCAGCCCACTTTGCGGTTGATGACGCCACCGCCACCGCCCTCATGGCCGAGATGCTGGCCCAGCTACCCGGCTTTTTAATCCCTAAACTGGTGCGTGAAATTGGCGGCGAACATAATAAAACTCCCATCGACCTTGGCCTGGAGCCGGGTTGACGCCTTCCATTAAAGAACAGGTAAACACAGCATGAATGATTCTGTTACCAATAAGTTGAACGACACCCTGAAAGAGCTGTATCACCAGGCGATTGATGCGGACAAGAAACTGGCCGAGCTGCGGAGTCGTGGCCAGGCCAAGTTCAGTGCCGTCTTGCGCGAAGACAGCCAGTTTATAACGCATGCCGATCATTTTATGCCCTACGTGGCCGAACTGGCGGAGGAGCTGGAAATTCTGACCTCGACAACCGAAGAAGAATATCAGGACCTGCTATCGCGCATGGTGCACAAAATCAAGCTGCTGGCCGAGACCCTCAGCCAGTTTATGCAGCTGCCTTCTGCGTGAAGAATGAGGCGTGAGCAGCCAAACCGCCTCACGCCTTATATAAGCTCAGATTTTCTTCTAGCTCACCGCTGGCTGTTTTTTTCCAGCCATTCTCCGACCTCTGTGGTTAACAGGGGTTCGCCTGCCATATCGCCTTGTATCAACAAGCTGCTGTCCATTTTTTCCAGCACCGCCAGTTCGGCTGGATGATTGACGCCGGAATAAACCAAAGGAAACTGCAGCAGCTGGCCCATGGAAAACAGTGTTTCCAGCTGACGACGCGTCCCGCCTTCATGCTCGATGCCACTGCAAAAGGTAGGATCAAGCTGCAGCCAGTTCAGCGGCAATTGTGGCAAAGCCCCCAGCGCCGAGTAGCCACTGCCAAACTCGGTCAATATGATACGCATCCCCGTGGCCCGTATGCCCTGCATGGTATGCATGGCTTCCCGGGGATCTTGCATGGCAACACTTTCGTTTATTTCCAGTACCAGCGCTTCAGGGTTGATGGCGTACTCTTCCAACACCCGCAGCAGCGACTGCTCGACACCCGGCCGAAACAGATCGGCAGGTATTCTCAAGCTGATGAATAACGACGCGGTACTGCGGCGCTGCCAGGCCGCCAGCTGATGGCATATCGATTGCAGCGCCCACAGGATCAGGCTTTCCGAGCGCTGATATTGCTCGGTTACCCGCAGCAGCTCGGCCATGGAAATGACGCCGCAACTCGGATGCTGCCAGCTCATCAGCACCTGTAACCCCAGGCACTGCTGGCTGGGCCATTCGACCACCGGCTGCAGTTGCAGGCTCAGGCTATCACTGTTCAGCGCCGCTGGCAGATCCCTGGACAGCTGCTGACGACGCGACATGTCCTTCAGCAAGGAGGGATCAAAAAATACATAGGAAGACTTATTCTGCTTGCACAGCTCTAACGCCAGCTCCGCCCTGGCCAGCAGATCAACCAGGTTATCCGCATCGGCCGGGTACAGCACCACTCCCATGATGGGCTGCATATGAAAGTCATAGCCGTCAACGGTGGCTTTTTTGGCCAGTGCCTGGCGAAAGCGAGACATTTGCGCCCGCACTTCTTCCAGCTCGACCACGCCGCGCGCCACTATCAATACCCCTCCCTGATCGGGCTGGGCGATAAACTCGTTAGCCTGCAGGCTTTGCTGCAGCCGTCGGCAACACTCCTGCAGTAGCCCATCGATGACTTTAAAGCCAAAGCGGTGGTGATACTTGGTAAAGTCCTTTAATTCCAATACCGTGACGCTGAACGGGATCCCCTGTTCAATCATGGGGGTCATGTGGCGTTGCAAGGCAAAGCGGTTGGGCAGGCCCGTTAACGGGTCCTGTTGCTGTAGCTGCCAATAGCGGCGCAGCTCACGAAATAACAGCAGCAGCAGCAACACCAGCGCAATAAAAAAACCGATGATCTGGTGATAGAGCCGTTTGCCGAGTTCACGATACACCTGGTCATATTCTGCATAAAACCGCACACTGTCGATCATGGTGGCCGTCACGGTGCGGGAAAGCGGCTCAAGATAAGGGCTGAGCTCGGTGAGAATAAACAGGTAATCTGTCGTATCCGGCCGCAGGCTCTGTACTGGCTGCTCCAGTTCGCGCACCCGTGTATCAATTTGCCGGATCAGCAACCATAAGTCCGGTTGTTCGCTGAGCGTATTCTTGAACCGGGTACTGAGCAGATTCGGTGTTCTGCTCCATAACAGGTCATAACGCAGCATAAAGTCTTCCTGCGTGATGGCTTCGGCATGGCGCAGGCGTACCGCATCCAGAAACCGTCCCATCTCCAGCTGCAATTGCATTAAAGACCAGGGGACTTCATAGGTACGCTGCTCTAACAGGGTATTGTGCTGGCGAATGTTTATCAGCGTATGAGTGGCGTGACTCCCCAGCCAGACAATGGTCAGCAGCAAGAAGCCGCCTATGACAAACTTGAACGGGTGCACACGGTCGTACTGGCCATCGATGCGGGGGAAAAAAGAAAATAGTCGTTTCATTCAGGATCCGAGTACACCCGTATCGCCCTGAGTTGCCAGGCCATGAGGGGCACATAGTTAGTCTGCTGTATGTCGGAAAGCCGCTCGAATGGCAGCATCAGCCACAGGGGCCCCTTATTACGTCGCGTCATCAGGGTTCCGTTCTCTTGCCAGGCCAGAATGGGAGAAAGAGGCGCAATCTCGCTCCAGTCTACAGCGACGCTGAAATCGTTTAATGTTTCCAACTGCAAACCCAGCACGCGCCTGTGACGGAACAGAAATCCAAACAGGACATTCAGGTCCACCCCCTGATAACTCCTGGGCTCTCTGGTCCAGGGGTGGGTTGTGGTGATGTGACCCTGGGTAAGGGCCTGTAATTCACTCAAGGTAAAGTCCATTCGGCCGTAATGACGATCATTGATCCTGATATCACCGTATACACTCAGGATCACCGGCTCGCTCACCGCCTGCAGCGGCCATGACAGCACGAACATCAGCATTCCGGCTAGCAGCTTCATACCCCAATCCCTTGCACCCGACTGGCAACTGTACTTGCATTGTTAATGCAACATAACGTCTGCTCCTACTATAACATTTAACTCAGTGAGCCTGAATCTATCTGCTTTCGCTGCATTGGTTGCCGATAACGGCGAAGAGGTTCAGCCATCAAGATCAAAAAACCGGGCCACCAGGGCCCGGTTTTGTTGTGCATGGTCCAGGACCAGGCAGTATAAATGTGATTTAAATCACATCATGCCGCCCATGCCACCCATGCCGCCCATGCCACCCATATCAGGCATGGCTGGGGAATCCTGCTTAGGCAGTTCGGTAACCATGGCTTCGGTCGTGATCATCAGACCAGCGATGGAAGCGGCAAACTGCAGTGCAGAACGGGTGACCTTGGTTGGATCCAGGATACCCATCTCCAGCATGTCGCCGTAGGTGTCGTTGCCGGCGTTGTAACCGTAGTTACCTTCGCCCGCTTTTACATTGGATACGGCAACCGAGGCTTCTTCACCGGCGTTGGTAACAATCTGACGCAGTGGAGATTCCATGGCGCGCAGGGCTACCTTGATACCCACGTTCTGGTCTTCGTTGTCGCCACGCAGTTCGCTCAGCTTGCTGGCTGCGCGTACCAGTGCCACACCACCGCCCGGTACCACACCTTCTTCTACTGCGGCACGAGTCGCGTGCAAGGCATCGTCAACGCGAGCCTTCTTCTCTTTCATTTCAATTTCGGTAGCAGCACCGACCTTGATCACGGCAACACCGCCAGCCAGCTTGGCCACGCGCTCTTGCAGTTTCTCTTTGTCGTAGTCTGAAGACGACTCTTCAAGCTGCTGACGAATTTGAGCAACGCGTGCTTCAATCGCAGTCTCTTCACCCGCACCATCGATGATGGTGGTGCTGTCTTTGCTGATCACCACGCGCTTGGCACGGCCCAGGTCTTCCAGCGTCGCTTTTTCCAGCTCCAGACCCACTTCTTCGGAAATGACGGTACCGCCGGTCAGAATGGCGATGTCCTGCAGCATGGCCTTGCGACGGTCGCCAAAGCCCGGGGCTTTAACGCCGGCGACTTTAACGATGCCGCGCATGTTGTTCACGACCAGAGTCGCCAGGGCTTCGCCTTCGATGTCTTCGGCAACCAGCAGCAGCGGCTTGGATTGCTTGGCTACGCCTTCCAGTACCGGCAGCAATTCGCGGATACTGGAGACTTTCTTGTCAACCAGCAGAATGAAGGGGTCGTCCAGTTCAACGGTACCGGTTTCCTGCTTGTTGATGAAATAAGGAGACAGGTAGCCACGGTCGAACTGCATACCTTCTACCACGTCCAGCTCGTCCTGCAGACCCTGGCCTTCTTCTACGGTGATCACGCCATCGGTGCCCACTTTTTCCATGGCTTCGGCAATCAGCGCGCCCACGGTTTGGTCGGAGTTGGCAGAAATGGTACCCACCTGGGCAATCGCCTTGGTGTCTTTACAAGGTACAGACAGTTTCTTCAGCTCGGCAACGGCCTCAATCACGGCTTTATCGATACCGCGCTTCAGATCCATCGGGTTCATGCCCGCTGCAACGGCTTTCAGGCCTTCGTTAACGATAGACTGAGCCAGTACGGTGGCAGTAGTGGTACCGTCACCCGCTTCGTCATTCGCCTTGGATGCCACTTCTTTTACCATCTGGGCACCCATGTTCTCGAACTTGTCTTCCAGCTCGATTTCCTTGGCCACGGATACACCATCTTTGGTGATCACGGGGGCACCGAAAGACTTGTCCAGCACTACGTTACGGCCTTTAGGGCCCAGAGTTACCCTAACGGCATCGGCCAGGATGTTCACACCCTTGAGCATGTGTACGCGAGCGTCGTTACCAAATTTTACTTCTTTAGCAGCCATTATTCATATTCCTTGAAAATAGATTAGCCAGATGATTATTCGACGATAGCCAGAATGTCGTTTTCAGACAGGATCAATACTTCCTGACCGTCCAGCTTCTCGGTTTTCACACCAAAGCCTTCATTGAAAATAACCTTGTCACCCACAGCGACAGACATGGCTTTTACTTCACCGCTATCCAATGTGCGGCCATTACCTACCGCCAGCACTTCACCTCGGGTGGATTTTTCGGCAGCAGAACCGGTCAACACTATGCCTCCGGCAGATTTTGACTCGGCTTCAATACGCTTGATAATAACGCGATCATGTAATGGACGAATGTTCATCGATAACTCTCCTGATGAGTGTTGTTACCTAGTGATATAAGCGGCCGGCGGCCGCAAACTGTTATACTGTTCTTCTATATGGGAGCACATTCCTGCCCTTCAAGGGCTAAGGCGGTATTTTTTTTCAAGCCGGGCGCACAACCGCTATCATAAGAGTCACCTTCGTGGCCTCTGCTACTCACTTCAAGAGAACATTTGTGGTATCACAAAACCTGCTACTCACAGCCCCGATAGGTCGGCAACTGGCAAAAATGGCCGGCCCCATGGCGCTGGGCATTGTTGCTATTCAAGCCTTCAATCTGGTGGATATTTTCTTTATCGGCTTGCTGGGCACCGATGCCCTGGCCGCCATCAGCTTTACCTTTCCCGTGACCTTTGTGGTGATCTCTCTGGCCATGGGGCTGGGGGCCGGCCTGTCTGCCTGCCTGGGTCAGGCCCTGGGTGCCGGCTGTCAGCAGCAGGCCGCCCTGTTTACCGGCCACAGCCTGCTGCTAGCCTTGTTGCTGGCTTGTCTGCTCTCGGTGCTGGGGGTGATGAGCATAGATCCCTTGTTCAGGTTACTGGGTGCCACCGATGCGCTACTGGTGCTGCTGCACGACTATATGCTGATCTGGTACCTCACCATGCCCTTGCTCATTCTGCCCATGGTCGGCAACTCGGCCATTCGTGCCACCGGCGACACCCGAACGCCCAGCCTGGTCATGACGGTGGCCGGCTTGGTCAACGGCCTGCTCGATCCATTACTTATTTTTGGCATTGGCCCCTTTCCCGAGCTGGGCATTAAAGGTGCAGCCATTGCCTCGGCCTGTTCCTGGCTGATGGCCAGCGGTGTGGGCATCTGGTTATTGTGGCGTAGAGAACGGCTGTTAGGTTGGCCATTGATACAGCCTGGCCTGTTATTCGGCCACTGGCGCAAACTGTTACAAGTGGCCATTCCCGCCTCCTTTACCAACCTGCTCAACCCGTTAAGCACGGCGGTATTAATGATGATACTGGCCGGGTTGGGCACGGAAGTGGTCGCTGCATATGGCGCGGCCTCACGCATCGAAGCCTTGATGCTGATCGCCATGATGGCCCTCAGCTCGGTGCTGGCGCCCTTTGTTTCACAAAACACGGGGGCGGGTCAGCATCAGCGCAGCAGGCTGGCATTGCTGCAGTCGATGCATTTTGCCATTGGCTTTCAGTTGGTTGTTTTTGCGCTGTTGTGGCTACTGGCTCCCTGGCTGGCAGACCAGTTCACGGACAGCCCGGAAGTGAGTCGGCATTTGACCCTTTATCTTCGCCTGGTGCCACTGGGCTATGGACTGCAGGGCTGTTTCATGCTGCTGGCGTCGGCATTGAACGGCTTGCGTGTCTCCAGTATTTCCTTGTTGCTCAACAGTATACGGCTGTTTGGCCTCTTGCTGCCCCTGGCCTGGATGGGTAACCACTGGTTTGGTGAGACGGGCGTCTTCACCGGTATATTAATCGCCAACATACTGGCCGGCATCATAGCCGGCACCTTCGCCTGGTGGTGCTTTCCCTGGAAGATAAAACAACCGGCAAACTAACGCGATAAGCGATAAGCGATAAGCGATAAGAAAACAGACCGGATAAAGGCAGAAACCGTCTTTTGTCAGTATCTGTCTTTATATTTTTAAATGTTATCTGTGGCTGATCGCTTACCACTGATGGCTTACAGCTATGTGCTGATTACTTGTCGTCGTCTTTGCGCTGAAAGTCACCTTCAAAGGTGGTGCCTTCATCGTTGCGCTTTTGTTTCAGGTACTGATCCAGTCGCGCTTGCTGATCGGTGTCGTCGGTTCTGTGATAATCCGCAGTAAAGGTTTGCCCCTGATGAGTTTGCACCTTCATCCGACTGATAAAGCGCTCCACCAGGGCGGCGCGCACCGGCGGTAACAGCAAGAGTACACCACCGAGATCGGAAACAAAGCCCGGCAACAGCAGCAAAACGCCACTGACCGCCAACATCATGCCCGCCAGCATTTCCCGCGCGGGTGTCTCGCCCATGTTGACCTTGCGCTGAGCTTCCATCAGCGTCTGGAAGCCTTGAATGCGCACCAGACTCAGGCCGATCACGGCCGTTAATACAATCAGCGCTATGGTGCTCCAGGCGCCGATGGCCGAGCCCACCTCGATAAAAACAAAAATTTCCATCAAGGTTGCTGCTATAAACAGTAAAAAAATCTTACCCACTCATACCTCATCTCGCGCCTGCATTGGCGCTTATCTGGGTGAAACCCTTAACATGGGGGTCAAGGGTATGGTTTTCAAATCCGCTTTGCCGATGATTTTAACCTACACCGGCGCTATAGTGACAACATCTGACGAGCGAAAGGTGATTTATGCCGAGTATATCGATGTTTTTAGCTGTTAAGCGCTTATTGACTGCCCTGCTGATGGCCACTTCTCTGCTTACCCTGCCAGCCCAGGCCGGTGTGTTGGAGTGGCTAGGACTGAGCTCGCCGGCAACATCCAGCCCCCATACCGACTTCTTACCGGTAGATCAGGCGTTTGTACTCAGCAGCAAGCAGAGCGCCAATTCCCTGCAACTCACCTTTGATATCGAGCCGGGTTATTATCTGTATCGCCATACGCTGGCGGCTTCCGTACACAACGCCCACATGGGCGACTGGACCCTACCCGACGGTACGCCGCACGAGGATGAGTACTTTGGCAAAAGCCAGGTATATTATCGGCAGCTGACCCTGGATATACCGCTACACAATGTAGAAAAAAACGGCCAGCTTGAAGTGCGTTATCAAGGCTGCACCACCGGGCTCTGCTACCCGCCTCAAACCAGGCAGCTTGCGGTGCTCCCTCAGCCCTGATCCGGCAAAGCGATAAACACGCGTCACCTGTCTTTTGTCGTCACCGGGCAGCACTAGGGTAAACCAACCCAGAGACAAGAGGCTGCCTTCCTGAGCCGGTTTACCACCTATCAGTCCAGCAGGTAATCGACGCTGGTTACCACTCGTGCCCGCTTTATTTCCGGGGTGTACGAGTCCAGATCCGAGACCGAAAAGTATCCTTGCTGAGCCGAACGAATCGCCCCAACCTCGGCGTCTGCATCTTTGGCAAACTGGGCGGCGGCCTGGCGCGCATTGGCGGTCGCATCGGCAATCATCTGCGGTTTAATCTCATTCAGCCGGGTAAAGATATATTGTATTTTGTGCTCGTAGCTTTGTGTCAGCAGCACCCCCTGACTGACCAGTTGTGCCGATTCGGGCTGGGTTTTCTTCACCAGCTCCACCTGCCGAGAGCGCACCAGCAAGACCGCATCGGCCCTGTACCGCAATGGCGGACGCTGCTCGCCATACTGATTGGCCCACAAGTCCTGTACCACGGGGGCGGCAAAACTCAGCTCTTCATCCTTAAACCCCGCCTGCGCTAAAAAGGCACGGATCTTGTTTCTGTCGCCGTCAATGACCTGATACAAATCAGCCAGGCTGCCGGCAGAGACCGAAAAACTGATCGGCCACAGCACCAGATCCGCTGCAACCTCCAGCTCGGCCAGGCCTTTTACCGACACCACTCTATCGGCCTGCTTCCACAGCTGTACCGCATCCTTCAGATAACTGCCGCCCCAGACAAGTCCTGTCGCCACAGCGATACCCAGTACCAGAGCCGGCCCAAGATCATTTTTATTCATTGATTTACCCCGTTATGATGGCCGTCATAACTTGTTGACTCACAAGCCACTTATGCCTGATTTAGCCCCCGAATGCGTACCTCAGCACTGGTACCTTTATCTATTACGCTGCAGCGATGGCAGCCTGTATACCGGTATTAGCATAGACCCGGAACGTCGCTGCAGGGAGCATAATCAGCAGCCCTCCCGTGCCTCTCGCTATGTCTGGGCCCGCCGGCCCGCGCAATTGGTGTGGCAGCGTCCGGTTGCCAATCAAACCCTGGCGTTGCGGCTGGAATATCGCCTCAAGCGACTGCCCAAAGCCCGCAAAGAACGGTTACTGAAAGAAGACGCTCTCTGGCACTCCCTGCAAGCCACAATAAAAACGGCGCCCTGAGGCGCCGTTGCATAACCAAGTGCTAAGGTGTTTACTCAGCCGTTGGCCGCTGCAGGCTCGCTGCTCTGTGGTGCGTCGGCAGACTTGATGTCCAGCAGCTCGACGTCGAAAATCAATACGGAATTTCCCGGAATGCTACCGGCACCCGCTTCGCCGTAACCCAGCTCGGCAGGAATAACCAGCTTGTACTTGGCGCCAACCGGCATCAACTGCACGCCTTCGGTCCAGCCTGGAATCACCTGATTCAACGGGAAGCTGGCCGGCTCACCACGTTCAACCGAGCTGTCGAAGGTGGTGCCATCAACCAGGGTGCCGGTGTAATGCACGGTCACTACGTCTTCGGCGTTCGGCTTGGCACCTTCACCTTCGGTCAGTACTTCATACTGCAGACCGGAATCGGTGACGATCACACCCTCTTTCTTGGCGTTCTCTTCCAGGAATTTATTGCCTTCTTCCAGAGTGGCTGCCGCCTGCTCCTTGGCCTGAGCTTCAATCAGCTCGTTGATATGCTCGTCATAGGCGGTGAGTGCGGTCTGAATTTCTTCATCACTCATCTGACCTTTATCTGAAAAACCGTCCCGTACGCCACTGAGTATGATGTCGTTATCCAGAGCGACCCCCAGCTCTTGCTGCTTCTCAAGGGTCGAGCCGATGTAACGCCCCATAGACAGGCCAATCGCATAGGCAGATTTATCTTCAAAGCTGGTAAGCTCGGGGGCTGCCTGCTCTGCCACAGGGGCTGGCGCAGACGCCTTGTCATCATTACAACCACTCAGACCCACCAGTACCGCAGAGGCCAGCAAACTGACTTGTAACAGTTTTTTCATTATTCGCTCCAGAACAGGGGAAAAACCCCATGGAAAATGAGATGCTTATAAATCCGGACCTATACTACCGTCTCAAGTTACCGATGCGAAAGCCCAAACCGATAAAAATGCCCGCCCGCTCGCTGACAATGATGTTATGCGTCACCTTTTTACTGATCACCGGGTGTGATACCGGCGACGAACCCGTTAGCCAAAGCCGTTATACCAAGGGCACCCTGCTGGCGGCACAAACCAGTACCGATGGGCATTTTACCCTGGTTGCCCTCGGCCCAAGTCCGGTACAGGTCTGGCAGCAAGGTGTTGCCGAACCTGTCTATCACTGGTATCAGGGCGAGTCGCGCGACGACATCATACTGCAGGCCGTGTCTCCAGACAGCCAGGCGGCTGCCACGGCCACCCTCACCACAGTGGCGGTGTGGTCTTTGCAAAACGGTGAAAATCTGGGCTTCTATCAGCTCAGGCAGCCGTTACGTACCCTTGCGCTCGGCAATAATGGCCGTGACCTGCTGCTGGGGTACCTGGATGGCAGCGCCGAGTTTGTAAATTTGCCCAGCGGTCGGCGCCTGGTGTTTCTGGGCCATCAGCATCCGCAAACAGAACGGCCTAATCGCATCAACTCGGTTGATCTCTCTGCCAACGGACGCTACGCCCTCACCGCCAGCCAGGATGGCCGGGTGATACTGTGGCAAACATCGGACGCCACCATCATCAGCCAGTGGCAACATGAAAACAGTATTACCCTGGTTCGCCTGGGCCCCCAGGGAAAGCTGGCCTTCAGTGCCGATGCCCACGGGCAAGGCGAGCTACGACACTTGCCTTCGGGTCGGTTATTGTCTCGCCTGCAGGTCCCCTATCGCGGTCAGACCTTTATCAGTGCCCGGTTTAATCCGGATCAGAACCAACTGTTAACCGGCAGCACCTCTCGACGCCTGGAGCTATGGCAGCTCGACACCGGGCAACTGCTACAAGACTGGCTGGTGGGCACCCACACCAAGCTACGCCCCGCCAGTGCCATGGTGTACGACGTGGCCTTTATCGATCAACAGCATATTTACAGCATCAGCTCCTCCGGCCTGGGGGAAACCTGGGCCCTGGACTCACGCAATTCGAGAGAACTCAATTAATGAATAACGATATCCTCCATCGATTAGAGCAACTGGAAACCCGACTGGTGTTTCAAGACGACACCATAGAACAGCTGAATCAGGAAATTACCACTCAGGGCGCCGAAATCGCCCGACTGAAGGCACAACTGAGCTTTATGGTGAAAAAACTGAAGGAGCTGCAGCCGGGAGAAGTCGCCCCCGAGGCAGAGGAAACTCCACCGCCACATTATTGAATCATCCACAGCAAGCAGGAAAGTCCTGCTCCGGTCCGGATACGCTTATCTTGCGGTTCGACATAGCACCTGCTTTGTCCCGCTCAAACAAAAAAAAGCAGGGTGACCATCGCCACCCTGCTTTATCCAATCAAGTCTGTGATTGGTGTTATTTAACCAGCTTGACGGCCTCACGGGTCAGGCGACCGATTTCATCCCACTTACCGGCATTGACCAGCGCCTTGTCCACCATCCAGGAGCCGCCGCAGCCGATCACGCCGGGGATAGCCAGGTAATCATTGATGTTGTTGGCATTCACACCGCCTGTCGGCATGATGCTCAGCTGGTTGAAGGGTCCGAGCAACGCCTTGATCATCTTGACGCCACCGGAGGCTTCCGCCGGGAAAAACTTGACCGTGGTCAGGCCCATTTCCAGGGCGGCCTCAATGGTGCTGGGGTTGTTGATGCCCGGAATAATCGGAATATTCAGCTCCTGGCAGGCTTTAACCGTATTCGGGTTGAACCCCGGAGACACGACAAAGCTGGCACCAGCTTCCTTGGCCGCCACCACCTGCTCACGAGTGAGCACGGTACCGGCGCCAATCAGCATATCGGGCTGCGCCTGGCGCAATAACCGGATGGCCTCCACCGCCGCATCGGAGCGGAAGGTAATTTCTGCGGCCGGCAGGCCATTCTCCGCCAGCACCTTGCCCAGAGGAACAATGTCTTCGGCCTTGTCGAGGACGATAACCGGCAGTATTTTCAATTCAGCAATCTGTTCAACGAGCGTCTTCATTTCTGGCATTCCTTGGTAGTGGTAAATGACATATCTGCAGTGGCCGAGGCGGGAATGATGGCGCCTTTATGCTGGATCACGATACCGGCCAGTTGATGGCCCTGTTGGCAACAGACGGTGGCCGGCTTACCGGCCAGATAACCGGCGAGAAAGCCCGCATTGAAGGCATCGCCGGCCGAGGTGGTGTCCACTACCCGGCTCACGGGCGTGGTGCCGACCCGCTCGGACTGGCCGTTCGCGGCCTCACCATACAGGCAACCTTCGGCACCCAGCTTGATCACCGCTTTTTTTACCCCCTGACGATAGAGTCGGCTCAGGGCCGCGTCCGGCACCTCATCCCCCCAAATGGCCTGTTCGTCATCAAAGGTCACCAACGCCAGATCGGTAAAGGACAGCATTTCGCCATAGACAGCCCGGGTTTCTTCCAGGCTGTTCCACAAGGCAGGGCGGTAATTGCTGTCGAAGGCAATCACCACGCCCTGCTCGGACAGGGTTTTCAGCAACGACAACAGGCGTTCTCTGTCCTGTTCGGGCAGTATGGCCAGGCTGATCCCGCTCAGATACACCAGCTCACAGCTGGCCAGGTACTCGGCAACGGCGTCAAACTGTGGATGCTGCATCATGTGGCGGGCGGCAGACTGGTTGCGCCAGTAGAGGAAGGTTCGCTCTCCCTGCTCGTCCAGCTGGATCAGATACAGACCGGGCTGACGTTGTGGATCCCGCAGCACCTGGTCGGTATTGAGCCCTTCCTGCTGCCATCGGGTCACCATGCCCTCACTCAGCGCATCGGTCCCCATGGCGGTAATGTAATCGATATTGACGGCGTCACCGGCGGTACGGGCAAGGTAGACGGCGGTGTTCAGGCTGTCGCCACCATAGGTCTGCTGCATGGCGCCAAAGGGAGCGCCGTTCAGCTCAATCATGCACTCGCCGATAATGGCAATGCGGTTCATGCCTCTTCTCCCGGCAGACGGAAATAGTCCTTGGCATTGTGGTAACAGATGTTCTGTACCATGCTGCCGAGTAGCTGGATATCGTTGGGAGCTTCGCCATTTTCGACCCACTTGCCGATCATCTCGCACAGGATGCGACGAAAGTATTCATGACGGGTATAGGACAGAAAGCTGCGCGAGTCGGTGAGCATGCCGACAAACTGGCTCAGCAGACCCAGCTGGGATAACTGCTCCAGCTGGCGCTGCATGCCGTCTTTCTGATCGTTGAACCACCAGCCCGAACCAAACTGTACCTTGCCGGCGATGCCGCCGCCCTGGAAGTTGCCGATCATGGTGGCCATCATCTCGTTGTCCCGCGGATTCAGGCAGTAGAGGATGGTCTTGGGCAGCTCATTGGTGATGTCCATGGCATCGAGCAACGAAGCCAGCTCGAAGGCAAACGGCTTGTCGCCAATGGAGTCGAAACCGGCATCGGCACCCAGCAGACGGAACATGCGGGTGTTGTTGTTGCGCTGGGCACCGATATGCAGCTGCATCACCCAGCCGCGCTTGGCGTATTGACGCCCCAGCCAGACCTGGACTGCGGTGCTGAACTGGGCGGCCTGCTGCTCGCTCAGGGCTTCACCGGCCAGACGACGGGCCAGCAGGCTGTCCAGCTCGCTTTCGGCAGGCACAGCGGCAAAGCGCACGATTTCGATGCCGTGATCGGCGGCGCGACAACCATGAGCGGCGAAGTGATCCAGACGACGGGTCAGGGCGCTCAGCAGATCGTCAAAGCGACGAATCTCGATATCGGCAGCCTGCCCCAGCAGGCTCATATAGTCGGCAAAGCCGTCCAGCTCGATTTTGAAGGCGCGATCCGGGCGCCAGCTCGGGGCCACTTCGATATCGAAACTGCTGTCTTCGGCAATGGCCTTGTGATGCTCCAGCGAGTCGACGGGATCATCTGTGGTGCCCACCATCTTGACCTTCATCTGGCGCATGATGCCCCGGGCGGAAAACTCGGGCGTGGCCAGCAGCTCGTTACAGCGGTTCCAGATGCGGTCGGCGGTATCGGGATTAAGCACCGTATCGGTAATGCCAAAGGGCCGCTTCAACTCGAGGTGAGTCCAGTGATACAGAGGGTTGCCCAGGCACTGGGGCACGGTTCTGGCCCAGGCCTGATACTTTTCGAGATCGGTGGCATTGCCGGTGATCAGCCGCTCATCGATGCCGGCCGAGCGCATGCCCCGCCACTTGTAATGATCCCCTGCCAGCCAGATCTGGCTGAGGTTGTCAAAACGCTGATCTTCGGCCACCGCCTGCGGACTTAAATGGCAGTGGTAGTCATAAATGGGCTGATCCTTGGCAAACTCGTGATACAGACGCACGGCCGTCGGGGTGCTGAGCAAGAAGTCGTCATCGAGAAAGGGTTTCATAAGCTATCCTTGTTGTTCAATGCGTTATAAAGCAGCCACGGCGGCGCGTGCGCCATCCGTCACCAGTTTGATATAGGCCTGGGTGACCGCATCGATAAACACCGGCTTGGCCGCCAGATCGGCGCCGAAAATGGCCTCGACTCCGGCCAGGGCAGGTACGACCGAGGCGTTCAGCCCATGCTGGTCGCAAATGCTTTTCAACTGTTCGGCCATGGGATCCCGCACTTCTATCGCCTGTCCCTGCTCGTCCACGCCACTGACATAACGCATCCAGCCGGCCACGCCCAGCGCCAGGTGAGAAAAGTCGCTGCCCCGTTGCAGATGGGTACGAATGGGTTGCAGCAACCGCTGTGGCAGCTTCTGGCTACCGTCCATGGCGATTTGCCAGGTTCTGTGCTTCAGGTTGGGGTTGGCGAACCGCTCAATCAGCATCTCGGCATAGGCCGTCAGATTGGTGCCGGCCGGCATATTCAGGGTCGGCGCCTGTTCTTTGGTCATCAGCGCCAGTGCCGCCCGGCGATAATGGTCGTCGGTCATGGTGTCATCGATATGCTGATAACCACCCAGGTAGCCCAGATACGCCAGGAAGGAGTGACTGCCGTTGAGCATGCGCAGCTTCATTTCCTCGAAGGGCACCACGTCCTGCACCAGTTCGGCACCCACTTCTTCCCACTGTGGGCGACCGGCAACGAAGTTGTCTTCGATCACCCACTGACGGAACGGCTCACAGGCGATGGCGCAGGGATCTTCAACCCCCAGCAGACCGCCGATCTCGGCCAGCATTTCCGGGGTCGCGGCCGGGACGATACGATCCACCATGGTGCTGGGAAAGCTGGCATGGGTCGCGATCCAGTCGGCCAGCTCCTGATCCCGCTGCGCGGCAAAGTCCAGCACCACCTGGCGCACCAGCTGGCCGTTTTCCGGCACATTGTCACAGGACATGACCGAAAACCCGCCCAGCCCCCGCTCACGCCTGATTTGCAGGGCCTGCACCAGGTAGCCGATGGCAGACTGTGGATGGGCCGGATCAGTCAGATCATGGGCGATCAGCGCATTCTCCTTATCCAGCCGGCCGGTAGCCGGATCAACGCAATAGCCTTTTTCGGTGATGGTCAGGGAGATGATGGCAACATCGGGGTCGGCCATTTTTTCCAGTATGGCATCAATACCGTCCAGCTGAGGATGCAGGGATTCGCGCACCACACCGATAATCTTGACATCGGTCTGTGCGGCGCCTTTCTCGACCACGGTATAAAGATGGTTCTGGGCGCGCAGGGCGCTGATTTCGTCGGCTCCGCTGAACAACTTGACCACGCACTGGCCCCAGTCACTGTGGTGACGGGCGGCCAGTTCATCGTTAAACAGCGCCTGATGGGCCCGATGGAAGGCACCAAAACCCAAATGAACAATTCTGGTTTTTAAATGACTAGGATCGTAACTCACTGTTTTCACGCTGGGATCCAGCTCGGTATTTGCAATATTTTTATCGACATTAGTCATTTGAAAACCTTTTACTGCTCATCATGAAAAATAGGGGCTTGCATCGTAAACACTGCGAAAGCCCCTGGTTATGCTACTGCCGGCGGACACTAGTCGTTGAAAAAGGCCCGCTTAATTGCCAGTTCCACGCCCCTGACTTCGGCCAGACCTTTCAGACGGCCGATGGCGGAGTAGCCCGGATTGGTGGTTTTCTTCAGATCGTCCAGCATCTGATGGCCGTGGTCGGGACGCATCGGGATCGGCAATTCATTACCTTCCTGCTTGCGACGATGCTCTTCTGCCAGTATGGCCTTGACCACTTCGTACATGTCCACGTCGCCATTGAGGTGCGCCGCTTCATGGAAGGATTTGGGGTTATCCCCTTCCCGGCAGGTGGCGCGCAGGTGGGTAAAGTAGATACGGTTCCCGAAGCGCTGGATCATATTGACCAGATCGTTGTCGGCACGCACGCCGTAAGAGCCGGTACACATGGTAAAACCGTTGGCAATGCTGTCGATGGTATCGACCATCCACTGCATGTCTTCGGCGGTCGATACGATACGCGGCAGCCCCAGAATGGCGCGAGGCGGATCGTCCGGATGAACCGCCATCCGCAGTCCGCACTGCTCGGCAACCGGGATGATGTTTTTCAGGAAGAAGGCAAAATGCTCACGCAGTTTGGCCTTGTCGATACCGTCGTACACTGACAGACGCTCGCGGAACTGCTCTATGGTATAGCCTTCTTCGGCACCGGGCAGACCGGCAATGATATTGCGGGTCAGCTTTTCTTTTTCGGCGTCGGTCATGGCCGCAAAACGCGCCTTGGCCTGCTCGATTTCTTCGGCAGTATAATCCGCTTCGGCTCCGGGACGCTGCAGGATATGCAGTTCAAAGGCCGCGAATTCGATCTGATCGAAACGCAGTGCCCGGGAACCATCCGGCAGCTCATACTCCAGATCGGTACGAGTCCAGTCCAGAATCGGCATGAAGTTATAGCAGACGGTATGGATACCGCACTCGGCCAGATTACGCAGTGACTGCTTGTAGTTTTCGATGTATGTCAGGTAATCGCCGGTCTGGGTCTTGATGTCTTCGTGGATAGGCACACTCTCGACCACCGACCAGGTCAGACCGCTTTTTTCTATCAACGCCTTGCGTTCTTTAATATCTTCAATCGGCCATACTTCACCGTTGGGAATATGGTGCAGAGCGGACACAACGCCGGTTGCACCTGCTTGCCGCACATCGGCCAGCGATACTGGATCATTTGGGCCATACCAACGCCATGTTTGTTCCATTACTTCATCCTCGTGTTTTAGGCTTGAGCTGTTTCTGCTAAATGAATTTTTCATTCACCCAATGTGAAACAGTATGATTTTCAATCTCTTGAATTTGTTATTCGCCAATGGCAACCGGAATTGAGCTGAACAGGTAGCCATCGAATTCAGGGTCGGCAATATCCGATAATTCCAGCAGGGTTTCCTTGACGTTTTCCAGGTGCTGCCACATGGCCTGACGTGCAGCCTTGGGGTCTTTATGTTGGAGGGCAGTTAATATTTTAAGATGATCATCCAGCCAGGAGCGACGATAGCTGGTGCCGGCAATACGTGAGTGCAGTTTTTGCCACATGGGGCTGTTTTTCCGCCGCAACCAGAGCTGATGAATAATATCTATCAGTACCCCGTTCTCGGTGGCCTCGACTATCAGTCGATGAAACTGCTCATCGCCATCTTCGTTATCTTCACCGGCCAGCAAAGATTGACGCTCGAGCTCCAGCGCCTGACGCATCTGGGCAATGCCGCTCTTGGTGACCTGAGTCGCCGCAAAGGCAGCAATATCACTCTCCAGCAACTGTCTGGCCTGCAACAGCTCGAAGGGCCCGACATCGTCATGTATGACTTTCAGAGTCTGTAGCTCGTGTTGCTGATCCGGCAGGTTGATCACATAGACCCCCGAGCCCTTGCGTACATCGATCAGGTTTTCCAGTTCCAGCATGATCATCGCCTCGCGCACCACGGTGCGGCTGACACCCAGCTGCTCCGCAATATTACGCTCGGGAGGCAGTCGATCGCCGATTTGGTAACGACCGGAACGAAGCTCATCACGCAGCTTCATGCCTATTTCTTGGTACAGCCGTTTCGGCTCAAACATGATCAGCGACCTCGACCATTAAACTTTCATTGCATGGGCAAATTCTATCAAAGTTGGCAAACCACGCAACAAAATTGGTATACCAGTTTTGTGTTGTGGTTTGCCAAAGGGGATTACAGGTTACGCAAACCATCCACCAGCTGATAAAGCTCGGGATCTTCCTGCTTCAGTGTGTCGTACATGGGCGCCACTGCCTGCTGGAAAGGGCCTTTGTCGACGGTAACAAACTCTACTCCCTGCTTCTCGGCAGATTTGCGCTCGGCAATTTCCGATTCGGCCCACAGCTTTCTCATTTCCTGCATCGACTCGGCGGCGGCCTGGCTCAGGGCATTGCGCTCATGCTCGGGCAGCTCTTTCCATACCTTGGCGGAGATCACCAGCACATCCGGGATCATGGTGTGCTCGTCCATGCTGAAAAACTTGGTGACTTCGCTGTGACGGTTCATGGTCATCGACGGCAGGTTGTTTTCGGCGGCATCCACCACACCCTGCTGCAGCGCGGTATACAGCTCACCAAACGCCAGCGGTGTCGGGTGACCGCCCAGCAGTTTAATCATTTCAACGGCGGTCGGGCTGGGCTGAACCCGGACCTTCATGCCCTTGACATCAGCCGGTGACATAATGGCTTTTTTAGCGTAGAAGCTGCGCGCGCCTGCATCGTAGTAAGTCACGCCGACAAAACCGTTGGCCTCGGAGGACTGCAGGATCTGCTGACCGATGTCGCTTTCCAGCGCCCGGTAATAATGGTCCTGATCATCGAACAGGTATGGCATGTTGAAGGCGCCATAGGCCTTGGCAAAGGCTTCCAGTTCAGCGGCATTGGACTTGGCCATATGCAGGGCGCCGTTCTGGATCAACTCCAGAGACTCACGCTGGGAGCCCAGCTGGCCATTGGGATAGATACGGATCTTGAGGTCGCCACCAGACAGTTCCTTGGCTCTGTCTGCCATAAACTTCATTGCTTTATGTACCGGGTAGCTGGTGTCCATGTTGTGGCTCAGCTTAAGGGTGGTCGCCTGTACCGCACCACTCACGGCCATGGTAGCCCCCACGATCAACGCCAGTATCGTTTTTTTCCCTTGCATACAGATGTTCTCCATGTGTTCATTGATTAAAGTGCCAGCCCAGCCTGCATCTTTGTACAGCCTGCACCCTATTTCTGACCCTATACCATGTGGCCAGATACCGCCAAAGTCAAAAACCAATCACAAACCGGCTGAACCGGATCACACTTAAAATACAAAAACATATTGGACCAAACTATTTGTGCTATAGATCAACATCGATGTAACACTTAGAAATATAAGTGCCTCCAAGATTGACAAAGAGCCAATTTTTCAACATCCTCGCCCTTTTTCAGCAGCAAGCAGCAGGGTGTATTCACATCCGGTCATCATCATATGCCAAGGTAATCATATGAAAGCACTAACCAATCTGGTCAACCAAACTCTGGCTTGGCTCACGATCACCATTTCGACCGTCCTGGTCGGGTGCGTGGTCTGGCAGGTACTGAGCCGCTATGTATTGGGTTCCCCCAGTACCGTCACCGACGAAATGGCTCGCTTTTTGTTCATGTGGGTCGGCCTGCTCGGCGCCGCCTATGCAACGGGATTAAAGCGTCACCTGGCCATCGATCTGCTGACCATGCGGCTGACGGGAAAACGCAAGGCCTGCTCCGAACTGCTGGTGCAACTGGCTATTGCCGGCTTTGCCGCTGTGGTCATGGTGTATGGCGGCATGGGGCTGGTCAATAAAACCCTGTCTACCGGTCAGATATCACCGGCTCTGGGGTTGCCCATGGGCTACGTCTATCTCTGCCTGCCTGTCAGTGGCATAGGGATACTGTTTTATTGTGTAGTGGACTCGCTGGATAAGCTGAAAACACTGACTTCACCCGCGGCATAATATTTTTCGGTTTACAGGAAGGGTTTACTATGGAATGGCAAGTCATTCTGACCTTGTTTGGTTCTTTTTTCGTGCTGCTGGCGCTGGGCATTCCCGTGTCCTTCGCCATCGGCATTTCCTCCGTCATCACGATACTGATGTCGTTACCCTTTGAACCGGCCATTGCCGTGGTGTCCCAGAAGATGGCCTCGGGACTGGACAGCTTTTCATTGCTGGCGATTCCGTTCTTTATTCTGGCCGGTAACATCATGAACTGTGGCGGTATCGCCATGCGGCTGATCAATCTGGCAAAAGTGCTGGGTGGCCGTCTGCCCGGCTCCCTGGCCCACTGTAATGTGCTGGCCAACATGATGTTCGGCTCGATCTCGGGCTCGGCGGTCGCTTCCGCTGCCGCCGTAGGTGGCACCATGGCACCTATGCAGCGCAGAGAGGGCTACAGCCCGACCTATTCCGCCGCCGTTAATATTGCCTCTTGCCCAAGCGGTCTGCTGATCCCACCATCCAATACCCTGATTGTTTACTCTCTGGTCTCGGGTGGCACCTCCATTTCGGCGCTGTTTCTGGCCGGTTATATCCCCGGTATGCTGATGGGTCTGGGGATCATGCTGGTGGCGGGTATCATCGCCAAGCGCCGTGGTTACCCGGTCGATAAACGCTCCACCTGGCAGGACGTCATGCGCCTGACCTGGGATGCCCTGCCTTCACTGGCGCTGATCTTCATTATCATGGGCGGTATTATCTCCGGCGTGTTTACCGCCACCGAAGCCTCCGCCATTGCCGTCGTCTACACCCTGTTTCTGGCAGTAGGCGTGTATCGTGAGGTCAAGGTGAAGGATCTGCCGAAAATCATCCTGGACTCGGCGATTACCACTTCCATAGTGCTGCTGCTGATCGGGGCTTCCATGGGCATGTCCTGGGCCATGGCCAACGCCGATATCCCCTACATGATCAGTGATGCCTTGCTGGCCATCTCGGAAAACCCGCTGATACTGCTGTTGATCATCAACGTCATTCTGCTGGTGGTCGGTATCTTCATGGACATGACCCCGGCGGTACTGATTTTCACGCCTATCTTCTGGCCCATCGCCCAGGAAATGGGGCTGGACCCGGTGCATTTCGGCATCATGATGACCTTCAACCTGTGTATCGGCATCTGTACTCCCCCGGTCGGCAGTGCGCTGTTTATCGGCTGCTCCGTCGGCGGTGTATCCATTGATAAGGTCATCAAGCCACTGCTGCCCTTCTATGCGGTCCTCTTCGCCACCTTGCTACTCGTGGCCTATGTGCCCGAAATCAGCCTTTTCCTCCCCAGACTGCTGCTGGGTTACTGATTGACACCGCCGGGAAGGGAAACCTTCCCGGCAGTTTCACCAGTGCATTGCAGTCATGAGGAGATAAAGGGACTTGCATAGCAACAAGCGGTAAACCGTCCAATCCCGCCGTGTCTATCTTGTAGTGGAGTGCAGCCATGCCAATCAAGTGCCTGTTGATCGACTGTGACGGCACCCTGGTCGACAGCGAAACTCTGCTGGCAGAAGTGCTGGCAGAGGTTTTCTGTCATTCGGGGCTACCTTTTACCGCCACCGAGTATATGCAGAACTGGCGTGGTGTGGTCCTAGACAGGATCCTGACTGCGGTGGCCAAGGCTCATCGGCAACCGCTGCCCTTTGCACAGCTCTCGGCCATAGAGCAGGAAGTGCGCCGGCGCACGGCAGAGCGGATGCGCACCTCGCTGCTGGCCATGCCCGGCGCCATGGATACCTTGTCAGTTCAGCCCCATACCCTGGCGGTGGTCTCTAATGGTCCATTAGCCAAAATACAGCTGGCACTCGATGCTACCGGACTGCGGTCTTTTTTTGCAGAGCGGATTTTCAGTGCTCATGAATTGCAGCTGTTCAAGCCTGACCCGCTTATCTTTCTCGAATCGGCAGCAAGACTCGGCTTTGTTCCGGCAGAGTGTGCCGTTATCGAAGACAGCCCGGCGGGATTAAGTGCGGCACTCGCGGCCGGCATGCATGTCATTCATTACAACCGCTTTCCTGAACAAGAGCCCACCCCGACCGGGGCGATTATGCTCAACGCCTGGTCAGACTTGAACAGGGTAATCGAGACTCTGGCCTGACAGAACACAGGTCGTTCAATGCCTGCCAGCACCAGGAAGGGCTGGCACCTAACGTAAAATAACAACACTTAAAATAACAACGGAGTGGCTGATGCTGTTTATCCTGTCGATCATAGTGCCCATTTTCATGCTGATTGCCCTGGGCTATGGCGCGGTAAGGTGGCAGCTGATAACGGCCCACTCCATTCAGGGCCTCGGGCAGTTCGTGCTGTATTTCGCCATGCCCGCCCTGCTGTTCCAGAGCCTGAGTCAGATGGAGTTTCAGGAGGTTCTGGAGCCCCTGTACTTGACTGCCTATGCCGGCGGCTCCCTGCTGACTCTGGCAGTGGGCCTGCTGCTGATCCGGTGTTTCCGGCATAAAGACGGCTCGCTGGCGGCCATCCAGACCATGGGCATGACGGCACCCAACAGTGCTTTTTTTGGTTACCCGATCCTGCTGCAGGTTCTGGAATCGTCGTCAGCCAAGGCCTTTGCCATGTCGGTCATGGTGGAAAACCTGATTATCATTCCGCTTGGACTGCTGCTGCTGGAATACAGCGCTCCCAATAACGGTCGCCATCAGGCAGGTTCACTCTGGTGGCTGTTGCTGGGGCGTCTGCTGCGCAACCCCCTGTTGCTGGCTATCGTGGCGGGTTTGTGCGTTTCGTTATGGGACATCCGGCTGCCAGACATCATCAACACTCCCCTCCGGCTGCTGGGCCAGGCATCGGTTGCCGTGGCGTTATTTGCCATTGGCGGTTCCCTGGTTGGTAACAAAATTCAGGGCAAGCTTCCTGATATGGCCATGGTCATGATGGGAAAGTTGATGCTTCACCCCTTGCTGGCGGCGCTGATGATCTGGCTGCTGCCGCCCTTTGATGCCGGGTTAAGCAAGGCCCTGATACTGATTGCCGCCATGCCGATGATGAGCATGTACCCTATCATTGGGGCTCAGTACGGCCATGGTCGCTTTTGCGCCGGCACCCTGCTGCTGACGACCATCACGGCTTTTATCACCCTTTCCGCCGCCCTGTGGCTGATACAGATATGAAAAAGGGCGCCTAGGCGCCCCAATTTCAATCATCACCTCAATGACACACTCAGTGCTGGTGACCGCAGCAACCGCCTTCATGGTGGTGCTCTTCATCATGATCATGAGCGCCGTGAACATGGCCATGGGCCAGCTCTTCTTCCGTTGCTTCACGGATGGCGCGCACCACACCTTTAAAGGTGAGCGTCATGCCTGCCAGCGGGTGGTTGCCGTCGACTTTAACGTATTCTTCAGCCACTTCAACGATAGTCACCGGGCGATGGCCATCATCGGTTTCAGCCACAAAGGTATCGCCTTCTGATACTTCCATGCCATCAAACAACTCACCGGGTACCGTCTGTACCAGGACATCGTCGCGCTCGCCATAAGCCTGATCGGGAGTCAGGGTAACGTCGAAGTCGTCGCCGACCGCCTTGCCGTCCAGTACGGCTTCCAGGCCGGCTACCAGATAACCGATGCCGTGCAGATACTCAAGCGGCTGTTTGTCTTCGGTCGTATCGAGGATGTCACCCTTGATGTTGGTAACGGTAAAGTCCAGCGTCACTACGCTGTTTTCAGAAATGCTCATAGGATTAACCTGTTAATGAATTTTGTTGTTTAGCATACAGGATGGCCAAGCGGGTTTAAATGCAGCATAGCGACAATATTGCCACTTTTCACTGTCAGATTACCGGCTCTTACCCCCTGTTATTCCGGCTTGAATATGCCGATCACTTCGCCGTGACTGGCCTCGGCGACCTGATCATCCGTTTGAGTTTGGGTATGACCACAGCTGACACATTCTACTTTCTCGACACCGTGCTCCAGATACAGCATCATGGTATCTACCTCGCTACAGCTGGGGCACACGGCTCCGGCAATAAAGCGTTTCTTACGACGAGTTTCCATGGTTTTACATCCTGAAAATAAACCTTGTCCTGAATTCTCCGCCAAAAATGAATCAACCACAATGACCACAAGCGCCCATTACAGTATTGATCATCAGCTTCTTGAGCTAACTCACTTCAGCCCGGGAAAACGCCAACGCCACATAAAAGGCACCCTGCTTATCGTACACCAGGGCGGTGGGCTCTTGCAGCTGGGCCGTGATTACTACCCTCTAGCCGGCAATGATGTCGTCTTTTTACCGGCTAACACGCTGTTTGCCTGGCACTGCTTTGCCCATAGCCGCGTGAGTCGGCTGGTATTTTCGCCCCGGCTGGCTCAACCTACCCAGGCGGGACGCCTGTTGTCGGCGCCGCTCTTGCTGGCCGGTGCGGCACGACTTGCCGACGGCCAAATGCCGCCGGACTGGCAAGGAGCCCATGGCCGCTTGTGCCGCGTGTTGCACGATGAATTACTGCGCCACCAGCCACAACCCATGGCCAACCCATCCCCCTTGTTGCAGAAGATGAGTGATGATATCGCCGGTTTTACCCTGACAGCAGCCGAAGAAGCCGAGTTCGGGCTGGCGTTTAACACCGACAGCCACACCATTAAACAACAGTGTGCCTTGTTACTGATCTTGCGCGATCTGGCGAAAAGCCCGCAGCTCGAACAGCTGGTGCAACGCCATGGCTTTGCCTCTGTGGCACAGTTTGAACACGCCCATGATCATTGGTTGGGAACGAGCAATGATACTGGCGCCAAAAACGGGTAAAATGGCGTTCTTTCACCTCGGATATATTAGGGCTCTATGATCACCCTCAGCCAGATTGAACTCCTCAGGGGCGGCCGCCCCCTGTTAAAAGACACCGGTGCCACCATTCATGGCGGCCATAAAGTCGGTTTGGTGGGGAAAAATGGCTGTGGCAAGTCAACGCTGTTTGCCTTGTTCAAAGGCGATATAAGCCTGGATAGCGGTCAGTTTTACTTGCCGGCCGACTGGCAGCTGGCCAGCGTAGCCCAGGAAACCCCGGCGCTGGAATGTTCCGCCCTGGATTATGTGATTGACGGTGACCAGGAGTATCGCCGCCTGTGCCGCGAACTGGAACACGCCGAGCAACGGCACGACGGTATTGCCATTGCCGAGTTACACGGCAAGCTGGACATTCACGGTGGCTACCATATTCATGCCCGTGCCGCCGAGCTGCTTCATGGTCTGGGCTTTGCCAACGAGGCCCAAAGCCGCCCCGTGAGCGCCTTTTCTGGTGGCTGGCGAATGCGCCTTAACCTGGCACAGGCACTTATCTGTCGCTCCGACCTGTTACTGCTGGATGAACCCACCAACCACCTGGATCTGGACGCGGTCATTTGGCTGGAGCGCTGGTTGAAAAGCTACCCCGGCACCCTGATCCTGATTTCTCACGACAGGGACTTTCTGGATGCCGTGGTCAATCGCATTATTCATATCGAAAATAACCAGCTTAACGAATATACCGGCAACTACTCCGACTTCGAGCGGCTGCGCGCCGAGCAGTTAGCGCTTCAGCAGTCGATGTTTGAAAAGCAACAGCGCGAGATCACCCACATGCAGGAGTATGTGGACCGCTTTCGTTATAAAGCCAGCAAAGCCAAACAGGCGCAAAGCCGGCTCAAGGCCATGGAACGCATGGAGCGCATTCTGCCTGCCCATGCCGACTCGCCTTTCAGTTTCAAGTTTCTGGCGCCCGGCAGCCTGCCCATTCCGCTGATCACCATGGAAAAGCTGTCCGCCGGTTATGGCGACAAAGTGATCCTGTCGGACATCAAGCTGAACCTGGTGCCCGGCTCCCGTATTGGTTTACTGGGTCGGAACGGCGCCGGCAAGTCGACCTTTATCAAGCTGCTGTCCGGTGAGCTCACGCCCCTGTCGGGCAAGCTCACGGCCAACAGTGGCATTTCGCTGGGGTATTTTGCCCAGCACCAGCTGGAAAGTCTGTATCTGGATGATTCGCCGCTGATGCATTTGACCCGCCTGGATCCTAAGGCGTCCGAGCAGAGCCTGAGAGACTACCTGGGTGGCTTCGACTTCAAGGGTGACAAGGTAAAAGAACCGGTCGGCCCCTTCTCCGGCGGTGAAAAAGCCCGTTTGGTACTGGCACTGATCGTCTACCAAAAGCCCAATATGCTGTTGCTCGATGAACCGACCAACCACCTCGATCTGGACATGCGCGACGCCCTCACCATGGCATTACAGTACTTTGAAGGCGCCATGGTTATCGTGTCTCACGACCGGCACTTGCTGCGCGCCACCACCGACGAGTTCTACCTGGTAGATAACGGCAAGGTGCAGCCCTTTGATGGCGACCTTGAAGACTATCACCAGTGGCTGGTGGCTCAGGACAAGGCCGAGCAGCCCGCCACCACCAGCACCGCAGGCGAGCACTCGGCACAGAATCGCAAGGCCGAAAAACGTCGCCAGGCCGAACTGCGCCAGCAAACCCAGCCGTTGCGCAAAGCCATCACCAAACTCGAGCAGCAAATGGAGCACTGCCAGCAGCAATTGGCCGACATAGAGCAAAAACTCGCGGACCCCGAAATCTACACCGCCGAGCAAAAAGCCAACTTGCAGCAACTGCTGAAGGCGCAAATCCCCTTGCAGCAAACACTGGCCGAGGCGGAAGCCGAATGGCTGGAGCTGCAGGAGCAGCTGGAAGAGCTGGAGCAGGCATGAACCAGCCCGACGCCGAGCAGTTTTGGCAGTTTAGCGAGCAGCATTATGCTCGCCCCGGGGTGGCTCAGGCCTGCTTGCAACTGCAGGATGAGCATGGCGCCAACGTCAACCTGCTGCTGTTGCTCTTGATGCTGGAAGAGCGGGGGGTTACGGTCGAACCTGCGTCTTTTATGCCGCTGCTGGCCAGGCGCCAGGGGCTGTTTAACCAGTGGCGCCGGTTACGTCGTCAGCTGAAAGCCACACTCCATAATGACGATTACCTGCAACTGCTGCAGCACGAGCTGGAGCTGGAACGCTGGCAGCAACAAGAGCTGTTGCAGCAGTTGGAGCTGTCTCCTCCCTCCCCGGGTAGCGGCGGCTTGCTGACCTATCTCACGCTATTACAGGTGGCCGATGCGCCCTTGTGGCAGCTTAAACTCGCCGGTTGATACGGCCTTTTTCATACGGACTATTTCATGCTGAGTTATCGCCATGCTTTTCATGCGGGCAATCATGCCGATGTACTTAAACACGCGGTACAGTCGCTGATACTGGAAGCGCTAAGTATCAAGGATAAGGGTTTTAGCTATATCGACACCCACGCCGGGGCCGGTGGTTACGCGCTGGACCATGAGTGGACGCAAAAAAAATCGGAATACCTGGGCGGCATAGCTCCCCTGTGGCAGCAACGGCAACAATGGCCACAACTGGCCGGCTATTTTGCCGCCATCGAGGCCATGAACGGCGGCGAGCAACTGGACTTCTACCCCGGCTCCCCCAAGGTCGCCGAGTATTTTCAGCGTCCGCAAGACAGCCTGACCCTGATGGAGCTGCACCATAACGAAGTGGAGCTATTGCGAGAAAACATGGCGCCGCAAGGCAGACGCTCTGGTAGAAGCAAAGGCCCGACCATTCATCATAGAGATGGCTTTGAAGGACTCATCGCCCTGCTCCCACCCACGCCCAAGCGTGGCCTGGTGCTGATCGATCCCCCTTATGAGCTGAAAGAAGATTATCAAACGCTCGCCACTACCCTGGCCAAGGCCTATAAGCGCTGGCCTATCGGCATTTATGCCATCTGGTATCCGTTGCTGGCCAAAAATGTCGATCGCAGTGGCGCGCTAAAAACCGCGATTGCCAACAGCGGCTTTCAGGATATTCTGTGTGCCGAGCTAAGCGTCAGCGAGCAAGCCCAAGACTTTGGCATGTACGGTTCGGGCATGATGATTTTAAATCCACCGTGGAAGCTGGATGAGCAACTCAGCGAGCTGCTGCCACGACTCACCAAGGCACTGGCGCAGGACCAGGCCGCCGATTGGTCATTGCGCTGGCTGAAAGGCCAAGCCTGACCGAGTATCCAGTGAATGCTCGCAACTGGCTGAAACGGTGAGTGTCATGCATCTGCAGCGGGTCGGTAGGGCGGACGCTTTGTTCTGGGCTGGTATGGCAACCGCATAGATCGACTGTTAATTGAATTGGTATAAGCCCCAAAAAGCCGGTCATGACTCACGTCTGACCGGCTTTTTGTGCTTTTATTAAACGACAAAGGAAAATCAGCCTAAAGCTGCACTCATTCACTAACTTAGCTAGACTCGGTCTTGCTTAACAATACTAAAAACAGCTATTTATATTAACTTTCAATCTTAGGTACCTATCTTGTATAACCATTCAGAATTTAATCTTGATGACGAGCAGATCGATGAGCTTAGAGATTTAGGCTATGAGCTTGCTGATGACTCCCTGTCCGACTCGGACTTTAGAGACCTGGATTTTGATGGTTATTCAGCTGATGATCCAGACTTGATTCTTGATGTGCCTTATGTGCCCAGCGATGAAAAAATAGTTCATGCCATGCTGGATTTTGCAGATGTCAGCAGCGAAGACACCTTGTATGACCTAGGTTGTGGTGATGGACGCATCTTGGTTGCTGCCGCGTTAGAGCGCAACACGCGGGGCGTGGGCATTGATATGGATCCGATGCGCATCACTGAAGCCATTGAATACGCAGGCCATACCGGCGTTGAGCATTTAGTCCATTTCTTTGAAGGCGATTTACTGGAAGCAGACTTCAGTGAAGCGAGCGTAATCACTCTTTATCTGCTTGATTTAGTGAACATAAAGCTACGTCCTCGATTTCTTGACGAACTACGCCCTGGTACTCGTATTGTTTCGCATGCTTTTGATATGGGGAACTGGAAGCCTGATCAGCAGCAAAGCTGTGGCAATATCAAAATCTATAAATGGATTGTCCCCGCCAAAGTGACCGGTACCTGGGAGTGGCAGGCAACAAACGGTGACACCTATCGTGTGAGTCTTCAGCAAAAATACCAGGAAGTAACGGGCACAGCCTGGGTGAACGGCCAGGCGGTACCATTAAAAAGTGCGTTATTGCGGGGAGACCTACTTGAACTGACCGTGCACGCTGACAACAGCCGCCCTATCAGTTTTTTGATGCGCTGCCAGGCAAAGCAATTGATTGCCGCCGAAGGTGACTTACAAGCAACGCCCGCAGTAAAAATAAACTAGATGCTGTAGGGCTGTCTCTTAGTCACAAGTCACAAGTCACAAGTCACAAGTCACAAGTCACAAGCCAGTGTATTAATGCCCAGAGGCAACCGGGTAGCCTCCTCCGACCTTTATAGAGCAATAAAATAGTTCTGTTATTTTATCTGTTTGGTATTACTTAACCAGGTTGCTATTAAAAAGCCGGTTCGCGCATCACGCGAACCGGCTTTTTTTGTCGATGCTGTTTAGCTGCGGTTTACCGCTCTTTGTTCAGCACCGGTCGGGCATACATCGACAGCACCATTTCCTTCAGCTCGGCCGGGATCTGGGCAATATGCTGCTCAAACAGCTTCACTTCGGCCTGATGTCCTTCCAGCGTCTGGCCCGCGGCCAGCAGGTTGCTGGGAAAAAGATGGTAGTTGTCATAAATCTGCTTATCGATCGCGGCGGCCAGTTGATCGGCATTTTCAAATTCACCGCTCAGGGGCTCGCCAAAGGCGACGTGTACCCGCCCTTTCTGGCCAACAATGCCCTGCACTATGCTTTCTACGTCTTCAAACTCTCTTTTTTCATAGGCCCCCTGGGTGGCTTTGGCATACAGCTCCCGGGCCTTGGCCTGATCACCTGGGTCATATTCATAAGAGATAGACACCGGCACCAGATTCAGACTCTTGATGTAATCTGAAAACGGAATTTTCTGCCGCTTGCCTTCCATATAAAACATCTTAAGGATCGCCGGATCGGTTTTATCGTTGCCATCTTTGGCCCGCCCTTCTTTTTGCGCAATCCAGACAGACTGATTTTCATCTAACGAGTGACGCAAATAGGCCGACAGCTCACTAAAGGCCTTCATCATTTCTCGTGGACCTTTGGCCGAACGTTTCACGATAAAGCTTTTGTTCAGCTTCATCAGCTCGGCAGCACAGGGCTTGCGCAACAGGTTATCGCCAATGGCGATACGCACCGTATCCAGCCCGTGGCTGTGCAAGCCCCAGTTCACGAAGGCGGGATCCATGGCGATATCACGATGATTGGAAATAAACAGATAGCCCTGATCCGGCTTGAGTTGCTCCAGACCGGAAAAACTGACACCCGAGGTGGTGCGGCTGATCATTTTTTCCATGTAGCTGGCCACTTCCAGCTGAATTTGCCGCACGCTGTTCAGCTTGCGCCAGCGCCAGCTTAAATAAAGACGAATCATCGCCTTGATTACAGGGCCACCCATACCGGACAAAGTGGAAAAACGGTATTTGGCGATGGCACCAATAAATTCGTCGTCGCGGATCAGGCGCTGAATGGCACCGGCGACTTCATCATCCCGATAGGGACGAATATCTTTAAATAAATCCGTGTCTGAGACCATGACAACCTTGGGGTTTATGAAACGAAAAACGCCCAGATTTTACACGCTTTAGCGGCAAACTGTAACGATAAAGCGCAAAAGCCGCTTAATGCCAGATCATCAGTACACTGGCCGCCGTTAATAACGCCATAAACTGATTGAAACGTCGCCAATCGCCCGGGGTGTGCAACCAGCGACGCAGGTTAAGACCAAAGAAGGCCCAGAGATGACCCGTCACCAGCCCCAGCGAGAGAAAGATGGCCAGCACCGCTAATGCCGAGGGCCAGTAGTGTTCGCCGGCCTGGGTAAAACCGCTGATCGCCGATACCGCCATCAACCAGGACTTGGGATTGAGAAACTGAAACAAGGCCCCCTGTCGCCAGCCCATGCCGCGGGCCAGTTCGTCTGTTGCCTGCGAATCGGCGCGGCCGATGTTCCAGGCCAGCCATAACAAATACCCGCTACCACCGATTTTCAGCCCCCACTGCAAGGAAGGCCACATCAGGAACAGCTGGCCCAGCCCCAACGCCGTCAACAGCATCAGCAGCTGCAAGCCCAGCATAATGCCCAGCAGCAGCCTGAGGGTTGGACCATAGCCCAAACGGGTGGCCGAGCTGGTCAGCAGCATATTATTGGGGCCAGGCGTGCCACAGGCGGCAAAGGCAAAGCCGGCAGCAGAACCCAATAAGGCAAAATCCATGATGTACTCGGCAAATAGTCATGCAAAAACGTTGTTTTACTCGATTTTGTGCGCGCCGCCCAGTATTTTATCGGCTGAATGTGATCACATGTGTGTCGCCCTGGTGGTGCGCCACCGCTTATACAGGCCTGCCTCTTATGTGCATTAGCAAAACATCATGATACATCCCAGCCAGTTTCACTCCCCCTGGTGGGCGAGAAATCCCCATGTGCAGACCATTCTGGCCAAGTACCTGCATCGCACTCGCATCAAGCACCGGCGAGAGCGGCTGGAGCTGCCCGATGGTGACTTTGTCGACCTAGCCTGGGGCCTGCCCGAGCAAAGTGACAACAGGCCGCTGGTGGTGCTGTTTCATGGTCTGGAAGGCTGCATAGAGTCACACTATATTCAAGGCATGATGACCGCCCTGCACTTACAGGGATGGCAGGCGGTACTCATGCACTTTCGAGGCTGTAGTGGCGAACCCAACCGCTCTATGCGGGCCTATCACTCCGGTGCCATTGAAGACCCGCATTATGTGTTAGGCCTGCTGCGCCAACGCTACCCGGAGCGCCCCATGGCCGCCATCGGCTATTCTCTTGGCGGCAACATGCTGGTGAACTACCTGGCCGAGCACCCGCGCAATCCCTTGTGCGCGGCCACTGTGGTGTCGGCGCCCCTGCAACTGGCGGCCTGTGCCGAGCGGATCAACTCCGGATTTTCTCGCTGTTATCAGGGCTACCTGCTCAAGCGCATGATAGATAACTGGCAGCGACGTCTACGACGCCACCCTCAACAGCAATGGCAAGGGGATCTGACCCGGATCAAGAGTCTGCGCGAGTTTGATGATAAAATAACGGCGCCCGTACACGGCTTCAGTGATGCAGAGGATTACTATCAGCGGTGCTCTGGTTTATACAAGCTCGCCCGGATCTCGACCCCAACCCTGATTATTCATGCCGCCGACGATCCCTTTATGAACGATGCGGTGATCCCCGATGCCAGCGAGCTGCCGCCATCCATTACCTATGAGCTCAGCCGCACCGGTGGCCATGTCGGGTTTATGCAGGGGCTACCCTGGCGACCTGATTACTGGCTGGAATACCGGGTGCCCCAGTGGCTTGACCGGCAATGGCCACTTTATTTGGAGAATGCATGATTATTCCTTTTACCGAACTCAGTGAAGACGCGCTCAACAATTTGATCGAGCAATTCGTACTGCAGGAAGGGACCGAGTACGGCGCCCGGGACATTTCCTTAGATGAAAAAGTTATTGAGGTTAAACAGCAACTTAAGCAGGGTGAGGCGGTCATAGTGTACAGTGAGTTGCATGAGAGCGTGAACATAGTGCCCGCGGCACGATTCCGAGACAAATCTTGACCTGGCCCCAAGGCACTGCGTATAAACATTCACAGTTTGACTATATTTAAGGTTTTTTATGTCTGCCAAGCACCCCATTATTGCAATTACCGGCTCCTCGGGTGCCGGCACCTCAACCTCTACCGAGGTGTTTCAATCCATGTTTGCCCAGCTGGGGGTCAAGGCCGCCATGCTCGAAGGCGATAGTTTTCATCGTTACACTCGGCCAGAGATGGACGTGGCGATTCGCCGTGCCCGGGAGCAAGGCAGACATATCAGCTATTTTGGCCCGGAAGCCAACGACTTCGAGCTGTTAGAACGCTTTTTCAAGGAATATGGCGACACGGGAACGGGCCAGTTTCGCCGCTACCTGCATACCTTTGACGAGGCCGTGCCCTTTAACCAGATGCCTGGCACCTTTACGCCCTGGCAGCAGTTGCCCGATGATACCAACCTGTTGTTCTACGAAGGGCTGCACGGCGGTGTGCTCACCGAAGATCACAATGTGGCGCAGCATGTGGATCTGCTGATCGGCATGGTGCCAATCGTCAACCTGGAGTGGATTCAGAAGTTGATCCGCGATACCGCCGAGCGGGGCCATTCACGGGAAGCCGTTACCGACTCTATCGTGCGCTCGATGGAAGACTACATTAACTTTATTACTCCGCAGTTTTCCCGCACTCATATCAACTTTCAGCGGATCCCGACTGTGGATACCTCCAACCCGTTCAGCGCCAAGGTGATCCCCAGCGCCGACGAAAGCATGATGGTGATCCGCTTTCGCGGCATTAAAAACGTCGACTTCCCCTACCTGCTGGCCATGATCGACGGCTCTTTCATGTCGCGCCGCAACACCATAGTGGTCCCCGGTGGCAAGGTTGGCTTTGTGATGGAGCTGATACTGCGCCCCATGCTGGAACGCTTGCTGGAAACCGGAAAGATTCGCTAACGAACCTGAGGGGGGAATAGCAAGGCGTGACAGACCTCACGCCTTACTCTTTACTGCTCACGATGACATTACGCCTGACGGATCTCGTAAGACGAAGAGGCACTCAGGGCTTTATCCAGCATTTTCATGACCGAACAGTATTTTTCCATCGACAGCTGAACCGCCCGGGCCACCTGCTTTTCCGATAAATCCTGACCCGTGACCACAAAGTGCAGCTTGATCGCGGTAAATACCCTAGGGGGCTGCTCGGCACGTTCGGCGTCAAGTTCGACTTCGCAGCCGGTAATTTGCTGACGACTTTTTTCCAGAATAGACACCACATCAATGGCGCTACAGCCTCCGGCTCCCAACAACACCGCCTCCATGGGGCTGGGGCCCTTACCGGGATTAGTACCATCCAGCACCAGTTTATGGCCAGACTCAGACAGTCCCTCGAAACACATTCCTTCTAACCAGGTCACCTTGGCTTTCATAACAACTCCTCAGAAAAACCATCATATTAGCGTATCGGCTGCATCCCGACGAGCAGGATAAAAGTGCAAGCCCCTTGATGACAAGGCGTAAGCCTTTTATGCTAGCGGATTATGTACGCATAAGGCAGCCTGCTTGCCAGGCCTAAGCCCAGAGTTAATGGAAGTAATCAAGAGGAAGCATCATGGTTATTGGCAAGCCCCAAAGTGACCCCACCCTGGAATGGTTTTTGTCGCATTGTCATATTCATAAGTATCCGGCAAAAAGCTCTTTGATCCATGCGGGTGAAAAAGCGGAAACCCTGTATTACATCGTCAAGGGCTCGGTTTCCGTGCTGATCAAAGATGAAGACGGCAAGGAAATGATCCTGTCTTATCTTAACAAGGGTGACTTTATCGGTGAATTGGGGCTGTTTGAAGAAACAGACAATCCACTGCGTACCGCCTGGGTACGCGCTAAATCCCCCTGTGAAGTCGCCGAAATTTCTTACAAGAAGTTTCGTCAGTTAATTCAGGTAAATCCGGAAATTCTGATGCGACTGTCGGCGCAAATGGCCGAGCGTTTACAAACTACCAGCCAGAAAGTCGGTGACCTGGCATTTTTGGATGTGACCGGACGCATCGCCGAAACCTTGCTGAGCCTGGCGCGCCAGCCCGATGCCATGACCCACCCCGACGGTATGCAAATCAAGATCACCCGTCAGGAAATTGGCCAGATTGTCGGTTGTTCCCGCGAAACCGTGGGCCGCATATTAAAGATGCTGGAAGAACAAGAACTTATCTCGGCTCATGGTAAAACCATAGTGGTCTTTGGCACCCGTTAATTACCCTCGCCAAGCGCAATAAAAAAACCCGAGGCAAGCCTCGGGTTTTTTTATGATTAAGATGCAGTATTAATCAATCAAGTCGTATTGATCTCGTAAGATCGCAATAATATCCGCCTTGGGGTTATCCGATAACTGCAGCTTTTGACCGGTGATCTTTTCCGCCATACCGACATAAGTACGAGAGATATTCATTAATGCTTCCACTGGCAAGGCATTATCACGCGCCAGTGCTTCTCGCTCGGACATACGCTCTTTATTAAGCAAAATATCCGGATCGGGAAAATGGTTCAGCAGCATCTGGCGGAAATCTTCTTTCGAGTTTTCCACGATACGCCCTTCATTATAGGCGGCTTGGTCCCAAATTCGGGAAGAATCGGGCGTGCCCACTTCATCCATATAGATCAGTTTTTCATTACCCGCGGCATCCACCACGTAACCAAATTCAAATTTGGTATCCACGAAGATTTGTTCCAGCTTGGCCAGCTCTTTGCTTATAACATCGAAGCCTTCTTTCAACAGGCGCTCGTAAAGGGCGATATCGTCCGGCTGTTTGAAGTTAAAGGCCGCAAAGTTGTCCTCGATATTTTTTCGCGTGATATTCACGTCGTCCGCTTCGGGCACGCCGGGAATACCGGTCAGAATGCCCTTGGTGGAAGGCGTCATCAGCAGCTCGGGTAATTTCTGATCTTTTTGCAGGCCGTCGGGCAGACGAATGCCACAGAATTCCCGCTCGCCCTTGGCATAGCTACGCCACATGGAGCCGGTAATATACTGACGGCAAATAGCCTCTATTTTTACCGGTGTGGCCTTTTGCACTATCCACACAAAGGGATGGGGAATGTCCAGAATATGACTGTCGGCCAGGCCCTGCTCTTGAAACAGCTTGAACCAGTGGTTGGAAATGGCATTCAGCGCCGCGCCCTTGCCGGGTACGCCCTGCATGCCCTCTTCACCATGCCAGATGCAGTCGAATGCCGAAATACGGTCGCTGATCACCATGATCGCCAGCGGCGCATCGGCGGCTACGTTATAGCCTTTTTCCTGAATTAAACGACGGCTGTCGGCTTCGGTTAACCAGTATACGGAGCGCACCTTGCCGCTGTGCACCGGTTGCTGGGTACGGATAGGGAGGTCGTTGTTTACGGCCAATACCTTGTCTGCAAGGCTCATCACTTGTGTCCTGTGTGTGGAATGTTAATCGGCTCTGGCCGTCGCCACTCGATTGTTAGAATAGTGTTTGGCGGTAGCGAGCCATGCCAGCCACTGTATCTTATCAGATGTGGGAAAGCGGCAATAGTTGCTGCAGCACCACGAGTAAAGGCTGGGGGGACGGCACCAGCCACCAGCAAAGCAACAGCAACCCCAGCAAGGCAAGATTGGGCAAGGGCGCGGGCCATGCCATCACTTTGAAGGCAGTGCCAAACGACTTTTTCAGCCGCCGCCCTTCCAGATCGATGCTGTACAGCTCATCCAGCAGCAAATGAATGGTGGCGCCCGCAAACATGAACACGCCCATCAGCCAGGCCAGCTCGGCACCAAGATGAAACAGCTGGTGGCTAATCACCACGGTAACCATGGCGAACACCAGGTTGGCCAGCAGCGAGTGCAAACTGGCCCTGTGTACCGTCAGGCGGGCAAATGCCCAGCACAGGGGATAACGCACCAGCAGGTAAGCCGCCCCTCCCAGCAGCAGGGTGTCGAGCAGGGGCAAATGCTGGCGGCCATAGAGCAGCGTCAGCGTGGTGCCGAGCGCGCCAAACAAGCGAAAGATAATCTGAATGGAACGGGAGGTGTCTGCGTCTATATCCGGCATAATGCCGCCCAGGGTGCCGGTTAGCCACAACAGGCCCGCTTCGGGCAGGCTCACCAGCTGAGCCCAGGCCAAGGCCCCCGCCAAGACACCACTCGCTACAGACGCGACTTGCACATGGGTTTTAAAATTTGCCATCAAGCAGTTTCCAGGCTCATAAAGGGCTGCGAGTGTATCATGTGGATACTGGATAAAAAAACAGGGTTCATAAGAGCCTTGTTTTGGACTTATACCAATTACAGTAAAGATCTGTTCACCTTTGAACCTGAATACCAGAGGCACCACAGTCACCTCCCACGACACGCCATTGATAAATGACACTCACCGTTGCAGCCTACTGCGAACATTCACTGGATGTTCGGTCAGGTTGAAACGGTGAGTGTCATTTATCCGAAGCGTGTCGGTGGAGGAGGCCCTTTATCCGACCTTTATAGAGCAAGAAAATAGATCTGCTATTTAATCTGTTTGGTATTACTCCATCTCGAACAAAAAAAGGGGGGTTGCCTCGGCAACCCCCTTCACTTTCCCTATACCTTCACTCCTGTTCAGTGAGTGGGTAACAGACCCGGCTGTACCAGGTGGCTCAGGGTGTTGGCCTTGAGCAGGGCATCGGCCTGTTCGATATCCGGGCCGAAGAAACGGTCCTTGTCGTAGTAGCTGACTTTTTCACGCAGAGCCTGGCGGGCAACCTCCAGCGTTTCTGTGGTCTTGAGACCCTCGCGGAAGTCCAGGCCCTGACAGGCGGCCAGCCATTCGATGGCCAGCACGCCACGGGTGTTTTCCGCCATTGGCCACAGACGACGTCCACCGTTGGGGGCCATGGACACATGGTCTTCCTGGTTGGCTGACGTTGGCAGCGAGTCGACCGAATGCGGGTGCGACAAGGCCTTGTTGTCGGACGCCAGTGCCGCGGCGGTCACCTGGGCTATCATGAAGCCGGAGTTGACGCCGCCGTTGTCCACCAGGAAAGGCGGCAGACCGGACATGTGGGTATCCATCATCAGGGACACCCGACGTTCGCTCAGGGAGCCGATTTCGGCAATCGCCAGTGCCAGGTTATCCGCCGCCATGGCCACCGGCTCGGCGTGGAAGTTACCACCGGAGATCACGTCATTGTCTTCGGCAAACACCAGCGGGTTGTCGGACACGGCGTTGCCTTCGACCAGCAGCACCTCGGCAACCTGACGCAGCTGGGTCAGGCAGGCACCCATCACCTGGGGCTGACAGCGCAGCGAGTACGGGTCCTGCACCTTGGAGCAGTTGCTGTGAGACTGGCTGACCTCACTGGACTCGCCCAGCACATGACGGTAACCGGCGGCGGCATCGATCTGCCCCTGCTGGCCACGTATGGCATGGATGCGCGGGTCGAAGGGACGACGGGAGCTCAAGGTCGCCTCTACGGTCAGGCCGCCGATCACGATGGCGCTGGCGAACAGGTCTTCCGCTTCAAACAGGCCGCGCAGGGCGAAGGCGGTGGACACCTGGGTGCCGTTCAGCAGGGCCAGGCCCTCTTTCGGTGCCAGTGCCATCGGCTTGAGGCCGGCAATTTCCAGCGCCTGGCCGGCGCTGATCACTTCACCCTTGTAGCGGGCGGTACCTTCGCCCAGCAACACGCAGCTCATGTGAGCCAGCGGCGCCAGATCGCCGGAGGCGCCCACGGAGCCCTTGCCCGGAATGCAGGGATAGACTTCGTGATTGACCAGCGCCATCAGGGCTTCCAGCACCTGCAGACGGATGCCGGAGAAGCCACGGGCCAGGCCGTTGATCTTCAGCACCATAATCAGCCGTACCAGCTCGTCGCTGATCAGTTCGCCCAGGCCGGTGGCATGGGACAGCACCAGGGAGCGCTGCAGGGTTTCCAGATCTTCCGGCTTGATGCGGGTGCTGGCCAGCAGGCCAAAACCGGTATTGATGCCGTATACGGTGCGATCTTCGGCGACCATGCGGTTAACGCAGTCAACAGAGGCCTGAATCGCTTCGTGGCAACCGGGGTCCAGCTCGAGCTGGACCGGCTGTTCGTAGACCTTGCGCATCTCGGCCAGGGTCATTTTTCCGGGGTTGATAGTCAGAGTCGTCATTACATTAATCCTTGTTAACCATTGGCAAGTCCAGACCCTGTTCACGGGCACAATCGATAGCAATATCATAACCGGCATCGGCGTGACGCATCACCCCGGTACCCGGGTCATTACGCAGTACCCGGCCCAGGCGGGCGGCGGCGGCATCGGTGCCGTCCGCGACAATCACCACACCCGAGTGCTGGCTGAAGCCCATGCCCACACCACCACCGTGGTGCAGAGATACCCAGGTCGCGCCGCCTGCGGTGTTCAGCAGGGCATTCAGCAGCGGCCAGTCGGAAACCGCATCGGAACCGTCGAGCATGGCTTCGGTTTCGCGGTTGGGGCTGGCAACGGAGCCGGAGTCCAGGTGATCACGGCCAATGACGATGGGCGCTTTCAGCTCGCCGCTCTTGACCATTTCGTTGAAAGCCAGCGCCAGACGGGCGCGGTCTTTCAGGCCGACCCAGCAGATACGGGCAGGCAGACCCTGGAAGGCGATACGCTCGCGGGCCATGTCCAGCCAGTTGTGCAGGTGCGGGTTATCCGGGATCAGCTCCTTCACCTTGGCGTCTGTCTTGTAGATATCTTCCGGATCGCCACTCAGTGCCACCCAGCGGAAAGGACCTATGCCTTCGCAGAACAGCGGACGCACATAGGCGGGGACGAAGCCGGGGAAATCAAAGGCATTCTTCACGCCTTCTTCCAGCGCCATCTGGCGGATGTTGTTGCCGTAATCCAGGGTAGCAGCACCGCGCTCCTGCAGATCCAGCATCGCCTGTACCTGTACTGCCATCGACTGCTTGGCGGCCTTGACCACGGCGGCCTCGTCCTGCTTGCGCATCTCGGCGGCGTGCTCCATGGTCCAGCCCTGAGGCAGGTAGCCATTCAGCGGATCGTGGGCAGAGGTCTGGTCGGTGACCACATCCGGGGTGATATTACGCGCTACCAGCTCCTTGAATACATCGGCGGCGTTGCCCAGCAGGCCGACGGAAATCGCTTCGCCCTTGGCTTTCGCTTCATCGATCATGGCCAGCGCTTCGTCCAGGCTGTAGGCCTTCTTGTCGACGTAACGGGTACGTAGACGGAAATCGATACGGGTTTCGTCACACTCAACGGTAATACAGTTGAAACCGGCCATGGTGGCGGCCAGGGGCTGAGCGCCACCCATGCCACCCAGACCACCGGTCAGTACCCAGCGTCCCTTGGCTTCACCCTTGAAGTGCTGCTTGGCCACGGCGACGAAGGTTTCGTAGGTGCCCTGCACTATGCCCTGAGAGCCGATGTAGATCCAGGAACCGGCGGTCATCTGGCCGTACATCATCAGGCCTTTCTTATCCAGCTCGTTGAAGTGCTCCCAGTTGGCCCAGTGAGGCACCAGGTTGGAGTTGGCCAGCAGCACGCGCGGGGCGTCGGCGTGGGTCTTGAACACACCAACCGGCTTGCCGGATTGCACCAGCAGGGTCTCGTCGTCTTCCAGGCGAGTCAGTACTTCGGCAATGCGATCGAAACAGTTCCAGTCACGGGCCGCACGGCCGATACCACCGTACACCACCAGATCTTCGGGGCGCTCGGCCACGTCCGGGTGCAGGTTGTTGTGCAGCATGCGGTAGGCGGCTTCGGTCAGCCAGCTCTTGCAGATCTTGTTCACGCCGGTCGGTGATTTGATTACACGGCCTGGCGCGTGGCGCTTGTCTTGCTGAGACGTATTTTGCTGTGACATGGTATGTCCCTCTTACAGTGTCAAAGTATGAATTAACCGAGCCGCCAGCCGGGCCGTATGGCCATCAACGTCATACTCGGGGTTAAGCTCTGCCAGGTCGGCAAGTCGTAACTTGCCGCTGGCGGTAATCTGTTCAATCAATGGTTCAATCACATCCAGTGCTACCCCCCGGGCGGCCGGAGCACTGACACCCGGTGCCTGTGCGGCGGGAAACACATCGATATCTATGGTCAGGTACAGGTGGTCGCAACGACCGATAAAGGCGTCGAGTTCGCTGTGCATCTCGGCCAGTCGGCTCTGAACCATGGTTCTGTCTTCCCAGGTCAGTACCTGCAGCTGTTCGGCCTTGTCGAACAAGGCCCGGGTATTGGCGCCCCGGCTCACCCCCAGACAGGCGTACTGGAAGGGCCAGTCTTTTTGCTCACAAGCCTGGGCTATCTGGGCAAAAGGGGTGCCGGACGACACCACAAAGCCCGGATCGCGCAAGTCGAAGTGGGCATCGAAGTTGATGATGCCGATACGCGGGCATTCTTCCTGGGTCGCCAGGTGCTGCGCCAGACCGCTCCAGGAGCCGAAGGCCACCTCGTGGCCACCGCCCATGACGATGGGCAGCTGGCGGAGCGCCAGACACTCGGCGACCTGGTCGGCCAGGGCGCTGTGCGCCGCTTCCAGATCTTCGCCTTCACAGACCACATCGCCGGCGTCGTAGACCGGGGCCGACTGGTGCCAGGCCAGGCTCGCCAGCGTCTTGCGCATGGCGGCCGGTCCCTTGGCGGCACCCACTCGCCCCTTGTTGCGGCGCACGCCTTCGTCGCTGCAAAAACCAATCAGGGTGGTGCCCGGCTCGGCCGCGGTACTGAAGGGCTGCACCTGCTGGTGCCAGCGATCGGTATTGGCCTCGGGATCGACCCGACCGGTCCAGACGTTCATATCCGGTGTCATGCTGCATCTCCTGTTATTTTTCCGGCAACGACACGCTGTGTTAACCGGGGCAGCCCCACGCTGTAGGCCAGCTCCGCCGGATTATTGGTATCCCACAGGCAGAAGTCCGCCTGCAGTCCGGGGACAATACGACCCACTTGATCCTGTAATCCCAGCGCCCGGGCACCGTGGGCGGTCACACCGCGCAGGGCCTCAACCGGGGTCAGGCGGAACAGGGTACAGGCCATGTTCAGCATCAGCTTCAGGCTGAAGATGGGCGAGGTGCCCGGGTTGGCATCGGTGGCCAGTGCCATCGGCACCCGGTAACGACGCAGCAGATCTATGGGTGGCAGCTGGGTTTCGCGCAGAATGAAGAAGGCGCCGGGCAACAAGGTGGCCACGGTGCCGGCCTCGGCCAGGGCCTTGACCCCCTCTTCGTCCAGGTATTCGATATGATCCACCGACAGCGCACCGGCCCGGGCGGCAGCGGCGCTGCCTCCCAGGTTGGACAGCTGCTCGGTGTGCCCCTTGATGGCGAGACCGTGCGCCTTGGCGGCGGCATAGACCCGCTCGCACTGCTCGACCGAGAAGGCGATGTTTTCGCAGAACACATCTACCGCATCGGCCAGCCCTTCGGCGGCGGCGGTCGGGATCATCTTGCTACACACCAGATCGATATAGCCATCGGCATCGTCCTTGTATTCCGGCGGCAGGGCATGGGCGCCGAGCAGCGTGGTCACCACCCGCACCGGCAGCTCGCGGCCCAGGCGACGCGCCACCCGCAGCATCTTCAATTCGTTTTCCAGATCCAGTCCGTAACCGGATTTGATTTCGACCGTAGTGGCACCGTCGGCCATCAGGGCCTGCAGGCGGGGCCTGGCGCTCTCGAACAGCTCGTCTTCAGTGGCGGCGCGGGTGGCGCGCACCGTACTGATGATGCCACCGCCGGCACGGGCGATTTCTTCGTAGCTCGCCCCTTCCAGCCGGGCTTCAAATTCGCTGGCCCGGTTGCCGCCGAACACCAGATGGGTGTGGCAGTCAACCAGCCCGGGAGTCATCAAGGCACCTTTCGCATCGATGCACGTGAAGCCGGTCTTGTCGTCGGCTCTCAATGCGCTCATCGGCTTGAGCCAGGCAATCCGGCCCTCTTTCACCGCCACCGCCATCGGCTCGGCGGCACTATCCAGACCATCAAACAGAGACGCATTAATCCAAAGCTGCGGTAGTGACTGGTGCATGAAAAGCTCCTCAAATCGATATTTGTATATACATTTAAACCTATTACGGCTGCCTGACAAGCCTTGTTAATCAAAAACGCTAAAATAACCGATCCTGATCACATTATTACATACATGTTATTAACTTTGCGGCTTCCACTGTATATACATTGAGCACCTTCCTATTCCTCAACACTTACAAGGAGCCTTCTCATGCAGCAGGCCTCGGAGCAAACCCATTCCCCCGGCAAGGCCATCGGCCGGCTGCTCGGACTCAGTGCCATCGGCATCTTTATCTTCTTTATCCCCATCAGCCTGCAGGGCAAGACCAGCATCCCTCTGGATCACATGGTCGGCTGGCTGCGGACCGCCCTGGGTGAAACCGGCGCCGGCTGGTACGCCATGGCGATGATAGTCGCCGGGGCGGTTTACCCGCTGCTCACCGGCCGCTGGAAGCAGAGCCTGACCGACCGTATCTTTCTGCTACTGAAGTGGCTGGGGGTGGTCGCCGGCGTGTTGGCGCTGACGGGCGTCGGACCTGCCGCCCTGCAAACGCCGGACATGCTGCCGTTCCTGTTCAACAAGCTGGTGATTTCGGTGGGATTGATCGTGCCCATCGGCTCGGTATTCCTGGCCTTTCTGGTGGGCTATGGCCTGCTGGAAGCCATCGGCATCATGGTGCAGAAACTGATGCAGCCTATCTGGCGCACGCCGGGCCGCTCCGCCATCGATGCGGTGGCTTCCTTCGTCGGTAGCTACTCCATCGGCCTGCTGATCACCAACCGGGTCTATGTCTCCGGCCATTACTCGGCCCGGGAAGCGGCCATCATCGCTACCGGCTTTTCCACCGTGTCTGCCACCTTCATGATCATAGTGGCCAAGACCCTGGATTTGATGGCTATCTGGAACCAGTACTTCTGGCTGACCCTGCTGATCACCTTCGTGGTGACCGCCATTACGGTACGGCTGCCGCCGCTGTCACGGCTGGATAACCGGGCCGAGCACAGGGAGCCGGCCTGTGAAAATGGTAATCGCATGAGCACCGCCTGGCAGAATGGCCTGCAGATTGCCGAGCAGGCGCCGCCTCTCGGCCGTAACGTGGTCGATAACTTCAAGGACGGCCTGGTGATGACCATCAGCATACTGCCGTCCATCATGTCGGTGGGGCTGATTGGCCTGCTGGTGGCCAAGTACACCCCGGTGTTCGACTGGCTGGGCTATCTGTTCTACCCGGTAACCTGGCTGTGGGGCGTGGAAGACGGCATGCTGTTGTCCAAGGCCACCGCCTCTGGGCTGGCGGAAATGTTTCTGCCGGCGTTGCTGATGGCCGAAGCCGACTTTGTCGCCCGCTTCGCCGCCGGCGTGGTGTGCGTGTCGTCGATACTCTTCTTCTCGGCGTCCATTCCCTGCATTCTGGCGACCCGACTGCCACTGAAGGTCGGTACTCTGGTGCTGGTGTGGTTTATTCGCGCCTTTCTGAGTCTGTTGCTGGCCATTCCCGTGGCCATGCTGATCGCTCCTTAACCCCTCATCCCCCTTCCCTGCCCGGCCGCTGCGGCGCGCCGGGCTGGCTCCAACTGCAGCTTACCGTTAAGATATCGCCTTTTACACGAGGCAACCTCATGGCCCTGACTGCCACCCTGCATAAAGTCCGCATGAATATCAGCGACTTGCACCGACACTATTATCAAGAACACAGCCTGACCGTGGCCCAGCATCCGTCCGAAACCGACACCCGGCTCATGGTGCGCCTGCTGGCCTTTATGCGCCATGCGGACGAACACCTGAGCTTTACCAAGGGCCTGAGCACAGATGACGAGCCGGAACTGTGGCTGAAATCCGCAGATGGCCGCATTCTGTTATGGGTAGAGCTGGGAGAGCCCAGCACCAAGCGCATCAAGCAGGCGCTGTCTCGCGCCGAGCAGGTGGTGGTGTACAGTTATGGTGGCCGCAGTGCCCAGGAATGGTGGAACAAGCACCAGAGCGAGCTGGGTCAGCTGCCACGGCTGCAGATTTATCACCTGGATGACCCACAACCGGCAGAGCTGTCCCAACTGTGCCAGCGTAGCATCGACCTGTTCGCCACCCTGCAGGAAAATGAAGTTCAGGTTACCGATGGTGAACACAGCCTGGACTTGAAGCTTAGCCAGTGGCGCTGAGAGTGAGGCGTGAGGCGTGAGGCGTGAGGCGGGCAGGATCGTCGCTTCCATCTTGCCCGGGCAAGGGCCGGCGGCCTGCCTAGCCCAGTTTGAGGGCGGAGCGCAGCTTGTATTTGTCGCCGGGATGCCAGAGCCGGGCGAAGCTGACCAGCTGATGCAACGACCAGGTGCGCCGGGTAACCAACAGGCTGGGCGCCGCTGGCGACAACTGCAGCCAGTCACAAATGTTGGCCGGCGCCAGCCGGGCCTCGACGATATGCTCCAGATCCGACAGCGGACAATGCTCCACCAGATAAGCGTTTGGGGTCTGCTGGCCGAAGTCACACTGCAAATAGCCCGGCGCCAGCGCCGGATGCACGAAGCGCTCTTCTACCTGTATCGGCTGCTTGTTTTCCAGATGCACTATTACCGAATGAAATACCCGGGCGTTGAGCCGCATGCCCATGTTCAGGGCCACTTCTTCGTTGGCCCGAATCGCTTCCAGCACGATGACGCTGTTGCTGTACTCGTGACCCCGAGAGCGGACCTCGTCGGCTATATTGCTGATATCCGCCAGGGGTGACTCTGCCTTGGGCTCGGTGACAAAGGTCCCCAGCCCGGCCCGACGCATCAGATAGCCTTCCTGCACCAGATCCCGTATCGCCTTGTGGGCCGTCATCCGGCTGACCTTGAACTGCCCGGCCAGCTCCTGTTCCGGCGGTATCTGCTGATGCAGCGGATACTCTCCAGACTCGATTCGAACCAGGATATGCTGTTTGATCTGCTGATAAAGGGGAATGGATTGGGTCACGTGGCCTCCGGTAACAAGGTTCAATTGTACATACAATTGCCAGCCTGTCATATACAACACCGATTAAACCATGAGCCTGATCCCACTAGGGCTTTAAACCGTCACCGATTTACGCTATGGTGCGCGCAAATTCAGTCAGCCATCGGCAGGAATACTTTGGAAAAACATGAAGACGTGCTGGTGGCACTGCGCCAGATCATTCGCGCCATCGACCTCCACTCTCGTCAACTCAGCAAGGCCTCTGGCCTGACCGGCCCTCAGCTACTTCTGCTGCAGGCCATTAGCGAGCACGGCGACATTACAATGCGCAAGCTGGCACAGGCCACGCACATGAGCCAGGCCACCGCCACTACCATTATCGACCGGCTGGAGCAGAAGCAGCTGGTTCGGCGAGAGCGCAGTCAAACCGATAAACGCAAGGTGCATGCGGTACTGACCGAAGACGGCGTGACCAAACTCAAGTCTGCGCCAAGACCCTTGCAGGAAAGCTTTATCCAGCGTTTTCAGGCGCTGGAAGAGTGGGAACAGAACCTGCTGTTATCATCGGTACAGCGGGTGTCATCCATGATGAACGCCAACGATCTGGACGTTGCACCGCTCCTGCAAGTCGGCAGCCTGCTGCGCGAATAATTTGCCGTAAGAGGTGAAAACGGCTCCGTTAGAGGTGAGGAGTAACACTCCTCACCTCAGGCCTCACCATTCACCCTGCACATTCTTATCCTCTCAAGTTTCCAGACTGATACCGATGTTGGACACGCCCCCCTGGCTGGCGAAGTCGCGGATCGCCAGAATAACGTTGGCGTCTCTTGGCTGGCTGACTTTTTCCAGCAACTCGACCTGAAACTCCATCTCGGCCATGATTAACTCATTGTCGTACAGCTCTTCTTCGCTTAGCTCCCGTTCGGCCAGCAGCTCGACAAAGCCGGCTACCGTCCCCAAAGACGCGCTGCTGGCTTCAATGGCTTCTTCACCCAGCCGGCAAATAACCGAGTTATAGGCGGCGCCCAGGGCAATACAGGCATCCAGCGCCGGATAAGCACCGTATTGTTCAAAGCGGGCAGGATCGGGGATCTGCGTTTCAAATGATTCAAGCTCGGCACTCAGATCCACCCGGGAGCCTTTTACCGTCAGATACGTCCAGAGGACATCCAGGGTTTCGCGCATGCGGCCGCTGTTGCCAAACTGGCTCGTCTCGCTAAACAGCTGATAATTGGGATACATCCGCTGTGCCAGCGCCAGTGCAAATACGGTTTGTTGCCAGGGTGCTAGCTTGTTGATTTTTTTATAGAATTTCTCACCAAACACGGATATTTCCTTGTGGTTAAGCTGCGGTATTTTTGCCATTATGGCTCTTTTAAGCCGAGGTTCACATTTTACGGGGCAAACGCTGGTATAAGCTTATGCTTGTGTCATTGTCTCATAAAATGCCGCGACAAAAAGCATATTAAGGAGAGAAGGGATGGCCAATCATACTCTGTTATTGCTCAGCCAGGATAACGCCGAATACCAGACGTTACTGCAGCAGGCCTACCTGCCGGGGCTGACGATTCTGGCACCGGAACAAGAAGCAGATATTCAGGCCGCCTTGACCAAAGCCGATATTCTGCTTGGCGAACCGGCCAGACTGCGTGCACGTTTAAAAGAAGCCCGCGCACTGAAATGGGCACAATCGACCTATGCCGGAGTAGATGCATTGCTGGATGCTGGCTGTCGCCAGGATTATCAGCTGACCAACATCCGGGGGATTTTTGGTCCCTTGATTAGCGAATACGTGTTTGCGCATCTGTTGTCCTTTACCCGTCATCTACGCCATTACAAAGAGCAGCAACGTCTGCACAACTGGCAGCCAATTCCCTACCAAAGTATTGATGGCAAAACCATGCTGATTATTGGCACCGGCAGCATAGGCCAGCATATTGCCCATACCGCCAAGCATTTTGGCATGACGGTGCTGGGCATCAACCGCTCGGGCCGCGAGGCGGCGGGCTTTGATCATACCTATCAGCTGCCAGCCCTGAACAATGTGCTGCCCCGTGCCGATGTGGTGGTCAGCATCATCCCCTCCACGCCGCAAACCCGTGGCCTGTTTAACGCGGAACGCCTCAATCATTTCAAGCCAGGCACGATTTTCTTCAACGTGGGCAGGGGCGATGCGGTTGATGAAGGCGCGCTGATCCAGGCACTGCGCCACGGCAACCTGGGCGCGGCCGTGCTGGATGTCTTCACCACCGAACCCCTGCCAGCCGCAAGCCCCTTATGGGATATGCCCAATGTGGTGATCACCCCACACAACTCGGGGTACAGCTTTCCAGAGCAGATAGTGACCCGCTTCAGCCGTAACTATCTAAAGTTCATAGAGGGCAAACCGATGGAAGGTCTGGTGGACTTTAATCTGGGTTATTAGGGTCTGTTGACCTAGGTTTCATTATAAATTTCGGGGGATGGCATGAGCAGTCTGTTTGCACAGCGACTGAAGCAGGCCCGGGCCTGCAGGATCTGTGAAGCCCAGCTGCCGCTGGGGCCTAGGCCCGTGCTGCAAATGGCCCCCAATGCTCGCATCATGATCATCGGCCAGGCCCCTGGCCTGCGTGTTCATGAAACCGGCATTCCCTGGAATGATCCCAGCGGCGATACGCTGCGCCGCTGGCTGCAACTCAGCAGAGAGCAGTTTTACAACCCCGAGCTTGTCGCCATTATGCCAATGGGCTTTTGCTATCCGGGCAAGGGAAAAAGTGGCGATCTTCCCCCCAGACCGGAATGTGCCCCCGCCTGGCATGAACAACTGCTGGAGCTGTTGCCGAACATTGAGCTTACCCTGCTGATTGGCCAGTATGCCCAGCGCCATTATCTGGGTAAACAATACCAGACCCTGACCGAAACCGTCCGCCACTGGCGGGAGTTTGCTCCTACTCGTTTACCCCTGCCCCACCCTTCGCCACGCAACCGTCACTGGTTAACCAGGAACCCCTGGTTTGAACAAGAAGAGCTGCCGGCACTGCGCCAGCGAGTACACCAGGTATTAGGAAAAAGCAGCTTTAAGCTTTAAGCCATCAGCTGTAAGCCTGTCTCTTAGTCACGACTATACTGTTGATATTTTTGAAATTAGTGTGGCTTGTCAGGCAGAGGGCACTACTCCTCCGACACGCCGTAAACCCATCCCTGGGGGCTCAAACCACGCCATCCCTGGCGCGGATGGTCGGCTGAGCAGACACCCTCTGCCTTCTCATTAACACCGGTGCCGTCGGTCAGTAATGCTCACCGAAGACTCGGGACCTAAAAAGAGGCGACTGGGATAGCCTCAGCCGACCATCACATGACAGGACGTCATGTGCTGAGCGTC
>NZ_JBLWUK010000020.1:0-61863 GCF_048268965.1 Oceanisphaera sp. | reverse complement strand
GTCGGAGTAGTCCCTTTGTCCAATGCCTACACAACAATGAAATAGATCATTTAGTTAATGTGCTTGGTATTATTTACGGTGAAAAGGCTGTAACAACAGCCGGTGCAGCCGCAGCTCTGCCGGATCACGAAACTGGGTCAAGCCAATGGTCATCCCCAGCTGGCCGGCTTTGGGCTGTGCCTGATAGGTGCCGAACAGGCGATCCCACCAGGGGAGGTTAAAGCCAAAGTTGCTGTCGGTCTCGGTCGGGATCACCGAATGATGGACCCGGTGCATATCCGGAGTAACCAGCACCCGGCGCAGCACAGCGTCCAGTCGTTTTGGCAGCTTGATATTGCCGTGGTTGAACATGGCGGTGGCATTCAGCAAGACCTCAAACAATAACACCGCCAGTGCCGGTGCCCCCAGCAAGATGACGGCGGCCAGCTTGAGCAGCATGGACAATAAAATTTCCAGCGGATGAAAGCGCAGCCCTGTGGTGACGTCGAACTCCAGATCCGCGTGGTGTACCCGGTGCAACCGCCACAGCCCGGGCAGGGCGTGAAACAGCCGATGCTGCCAATAGATAAGCAGGTCGAGTATCAGCAGGCATAGCACCAGCTTCAGCCAGAATGGGATAGCGAGCAGATTAAACAGCCCCCAGCCGTGCTCGCTGGCCAGCAAGGCGGCCCCCACCGCCGCCAGCGGAAAAAACAGCCGCAGCAACAGGGTATTAATCACCACCAACAGCAAGTTGTGCGGCCAGCGTCGCAGGCGGCCAAGGTGCTGAGGCCGACGTGGCGACCGCCATTCCCACAGCATCATCGTCAGCAGCACACCGGCAAAGCAGCCCAGCCGGATCCAGGGTTCGTGCTCAAGCATGGGTACCGGCCTCTGTGATGGATGACTGCAGAGTCTCGGCCCAGCAGGCAGTGAGCCAGAACAGATCTTGCGGGTCGTCAATGTCCTGCAGCTGCTCTGCCAGCTGATAGTGCCAACCCAGGGCCGCCAATCGCTGTCGGGTAAGATTGGCCACCCGATCCGTACTCCAGGGCATGTTGGTAAACAAGTGGTTATTAAATTGCCGCAGCCCCAGCAGGGCATAGCCGCCATCCCGGGTGGGATGCAGCACCGCATCCAGGGTACTCAGGCGCTGGGCGGCACGGCGTAACAGCGCGGGTGATAGCTGCGGACAGTCGGTGCCGACCAGCAATACCTGCTGTTGTAGTGCGCCCTTGTCTACCAGGGCTCGATGAGCCGCACGGGCCATGCGCTGACCCAGGTCGCCTTCGCCTTGCTCACTCAACTCAAGGGCGGGCGGCAGCGAAAACGCTTGCCACTCGGGCGCGCAGAATGACGGACTCATACACAGCTCAACCGGGCCGAGTGCGGCGGCCAGGCAGGCCTCTATGGTGCTGTTCAGCATCTGTTGTGCCAGCCGGGCGGCCCCTTCGGCACCCAGCACCGGCATCAGTCGGGTTTTGGCCAGGCCCGCCACCGGCGCCTTGGCAAAAATAATGATGCGGGTGCTCAATGATACCTCCTCGCCAATTGGCCGGGGCACACGCCACGCCAATAGGCAAAGCGCAGTCGCCACATCAGCCAAATGGTGCGCCACACGCCGTATTGCTCCCAGCGCCGACCCGAAGTCAGCACTTTTTGTGTTAAACAGGCGGGGCGGCCCAGGCGTTTTAACCGTTGGCTCAAGGCTATGTCTTCCATTAACTCCTGTACCGGAAAACCGCCAGCGGCCTCATAGGCACTGCGCCGCATAAAGAGGGCCTGGTCGCCGGTCGCAATGCCGGTCAGACGCGATCGCCAATTCATCATGGTGCCGATGACATTGAGCATGAAATGCCGACCGCTGATGGCCACATCAAACCGCCCCCATGGGTGCCGGGCCAGCGCCGAACGGATCAGATCCTCCACTCCGTCGGGTAGCAGAGTGTCGGCATGCAAAAACAGGAGATAATCGCCGTTGGCCTGTTCGGCCCCCATGTTCATTTGTTTCGCGCGCCCTGGTGGAGCAGTCAATACGCTGACGCCGTGGTGTTTGGCGATGGCCACCGAGCGGTCCACACTGCCGCCATCGACCAAAATCAGTTCGGCATTTGGCGCGCAGCGTTGCAGTGCCGCCAGGGTGCTGGGTAACGCCCTGGCCTCGTTCAGCATGGGGATAATGATCGACAACCTCATGACGCTTTGGACTCGTCGTGCAGGGCACCACCGCAGCTACTGCCCTGGCCGGCGGTACAGCCATAACAATGCTCGGCGACCCGTATCGGCTGGCCGTCGAGCTCCCGGTGCAGCAGATCCTGCAAGTGAGGCTGGTGTGCTTGTCCATCTGTGGTGGGCAGCCGTAATCCCAGCTGCTGATTAAAGTCGCAATCGTACAAATAGCCTTGCCAGTCGACACTGACCAGGTTGCGACACATTAAGCCCGGCAGGTTGTCGGCAGAAAAGTTGTCTTTTAACAACTTGAGATAATCATGAAACTGCCGCTTGGTGATCAGGTAATCGCCAAAGCGTTTAATGGGCATGTTGGCCAGCGCAAACAGGTGGTTAAAGCGAATGTCGAAATGTTCCAGCAGCTCTTTGCGATAAGCCGCCTCCAACCCTTGCTGTTCCGGTGGCAGGGTCGGCCCCTGAGGGTTATAAACCAGGTTGAGGGTCAAGCCGGAGTCGGGCTGGCCATAACCCAGCCGATTCAGCTGTTGCAAGGCGGCAATGCTTTTATTGAAGGCCCCTTTGCCTCTTTGCTTATCGACATTTTCCAGCTCGTAGCAGGGCAGTGAGGCGACAATTTCCACCTGTTGCTCGGCTAAAAAATCGGCCAGGGTTTCATAGCCCGGCTCATATAAAATGGTGAGGTTGCAGCGGTCTATTACGCGCACGCCAAGCTGGCGCGCCGCCATCACTACCTCGCGAAAGCGCGGATGCATTTCGGGGGCGCCGCCGGTTAAATCCAGGGTGGTCAGCTGGCGGGCCTGCAATACACGGGGGATCAAGGCGAGATTGGCATCATCCATCATCTCGGTGCGGTGGGGGCCGGCAGCCACATGACAATGCACGCATTTCATGTTGCACATATAGCCCAGGTTTACCTGCAGCGTGTCCAGCGCATTACGCGTGAGTGCCGGAAAACCCGTTAAGTCGAGTAGCGGTAACGTGTCTCGCATCTTGCTTCCTTCATCAGAGGGCCGCTTATTGGCGCGGCCTGTCGCGAAGTAAATATCGCATCAATAAGTTGGGCGCTGTGGCTCGTTTACTTTTAAAGGCTAAAGACTGCTTGGCCACTGAATCCACGGAACCCACAGAAAAATCAAGATTAAAACCCTGGCCTTGCCGTGGGCTGCTGTACGCTTTAAGCCGTACGTTGTCAGTAAAGAAAGACGGTGTTTGTCTTTAACTTACGGCATACAGCGTAAGGCTTACCGCTATGTTTATGCTCTTCGTCCGTGGGGTCCGTGGGGTCCGTGGGGTCCGTGGGGTCCGTGGGTTCCGTGGCAAAAAATGGTGTTAGGTTTTGAACTGTTCAGTAGCCGCACGCTTACTCGCGGTCTTTATTCTCGGTATCTGGTTGGTTATTACCCGGGCCAATATTATTGGGCCGGTGGGCAAAGGTGTGGGCGAACGAGCGTAGTACCGGCAATTGCCGTTCAAATTGACGGCAACCGTTGCACATCATGGTGTGCATCGCCAAAGAGAAACGCTCAAATTTGCTCAAGGGCCTTTCTTGCCCTTCAGACATCAATCGAGTGGCTTTGTGACAGCTCAACATGGGCAGTCTCCTTGTTGTTGCCAGGTGTTTTCCAGGCATTCGCGTAAACGTAATCGGGCTCGATAGAGCAGTACATTGAGGTTGCTGACCGTTAAATCCAGCTCAAGGCAGATTTCCCGGCTTTCCAGCCCGATAAATTCCCGCATCATGAAAGTACGCCCCTGATTGGGCGGCAGCTTGTCCAGACATAATTCAAACAGCGTCCAGAACTCGTCGTCTTCCTGGCTGCTTTCCGGTGCGCTCCACTCCACGGGACGTTCTGCCTTGTGCCACATGCCAAACCGGTTAAACAGTTGCTCTTCCAGATCGTTACTGTCGTCGGCACCCAGGCTGGTAAGCGTGACCAGGCGCTGGTTTTTGCGGATCACATCCACAATCTTGTGTTTAAGAATGGCAAACACCCAGTTTTTGTAGGCCGCACGACCATTGAAGCTGTCTGCATATTTAAAGGCGCCCAACAGGGCTTCCTGTACGGCATCTTCTGCCAGTTGAGCGTCTTTAAGCTGCAGGGTGGCAAAGCGCAGCATTTGTCGGCGTAATTCCTCGCTTAGCAAGGGGGCCCCGGTATTATCGTTATGATCCATCATGACTCTTGTGTAATTGCAGCTGATAACCAGAGTATATGTTGCCTGGCGTCTGCGCACTCGTTTAGGACTCTAATGTTACCAATGTTGTGAATTTTGTCTCGTTTGTGTTGTTATAGCTGAGTCGTGGTCAGGGTGGGTTTTATTACAGTGGCGAGCGACTTTATTATTTTTGTCTGTGACCAGGGGTCGGCAACAGGGAGCTGTTATGAGCCAATATCGAATATTCAACCATGAAGATGCCATTGGCTATGTGCGCCAAACGGCCCGGCTTGATCCGGATGTGACCCTGCAGGGGGAGGAAATCGGGGACGGTAACCTGAACCAGGTATTCAAGGTGTGTCAGCCAGGCAAGGCCAAGGGCTTTATTGTTAAGCAGGCGCTGCCCTATATTCGCTGCATTGGCGAGTCCTGGCCTTTAACCCGGGACCGAGCGCGCATAGAAGCCGAAATATTGCTGTATCACGGCCAGTACAGCCCGGAATATACGGTGGCGGTGTTGCACCATGACCCGGCTCTTTCGGTGATATTGCTGGAGGATTTATCGGATCTTCAAGTGTGGCGCCAGGCGCTGCTTGAGGGCCAGCACTTTGCCGATGCCCCCGCGCAGCTGGGGATATATCTGGCACAGGTGCATGTTCACAGCAGTGACTTCAGGCTCGACTATCTGGGGCAACGCACGGCACAGCTGCAGTTTGCCAACCCGGAGTTAATGGCGATCAGCGAAGCCGTGTACTTTGTCGATCCCTTTTGTGATCACGAACGCAATAATGTGGCTCCCGAAATCCGTGACGACGCCGAGCAACTGTGGGCCGACCAGGCACTCAAGCTCCGCGTGGCCAGGCTTAAGCACGACTTTCGTTGCAAAGGACAGGCATTGCTGCACGGCGATCTGCATACCGGATCCGTGATGGTGGCAGCGGGCCGGCTCAAGGTGATTGATGCGGAGTTTGGCGGCTATGGCCCCATGGGCTTCGATCTGGGGGTGATCATCGCCAACTTGTTGCTCAATTTCTGCAGCCAGTCGTCTGCCCCCCGGCGGCTGCAACGCATTCAGGATATCAGCGCCTTGTGGCACAGTTATCACGCGCAATGTTTACGGCTGGCCCGTGAAACGCCGGATCCTGCCCTGGCCGCCCCCGAGTATATCAACGACTTCTTGCAGCGGGTGTGGCAAGACGCCCTGGGCTATGCGGGCTGCGAAATCATACGCCGCACCATAGGCGTGGCTCATGTGGCGGATATCGATAATATGGCCGACCCTGTGCAAAAAACCGCCAGCCAACGCCAGGCGCTGGCACTGGGGCGAATGCTGATCATGAGCGCCGACCAACTCGACGAGGCTCAGCTGGAAAAGACTCTTTTGCAACAAAGCACCGAAACAGAGCGGTAAGCGCTCAGCGATCAGAAACAGCCAAACCTCTTCCTGCTAACGCAGGACCAGCAGCTAAAGCGCCGGACTACAGAAGAGGCACGGTATTTTTTGTAGGGTCCATATTTTATGCAAAGAATATTCGATCACAAACCGTGGCACGGGCCAAAAGCGGTCGAATGAATTCGACCCTACATTTGTCTGGTTTTTTGGTGTTCGTCCGTGGCAAAAGGTTTTTGGTTGGTAGCTGACCGCTTTCAGCTGCTCTTAGGCGCTGATTTTTTCATAAACTCGACAAAGGCCTGTTCGGCGCGGGACAGGGGGTGGTTGTTGGGCCAGGCCAGGCATAAATCCAGGAAGTAGGGCTCGGCAAACGAGACGGCAAACAAGTCGGGATCCTCTTGAATAACCAGGCGCAAAAAGCTGGTAATGGCAAATCCCTGGCGAACGACCGCCTTCAATAACGGAATAAGATTACTCTCGAAGCCAATGTGCGGAACAAGGCCACTCTGTCTGGCCATGTCCTCTATATATTCGCGATGAAAAAAACCGTGGCGAAAGACGGCCAGCTCCTCGGCCAAAAAATCTTCCATGGTGATAAACGGCTGTTGTCGTGCGGGGTGCTCGGCATTCACCACGGCCACCATTTCTTCGCGCAATAACGGCAGGCCGGTGAGTTCGCTCGGCAAAGAAGAGGTGAGGACTATCCCCAACCCTAATTGCCCCTGGCACAGCTTGGCCAATACATCTTGAGTACCGGCTTCTTCTACCCGAATCGACAGACCCGGGTATTCATCTTTAAAGGCCATGAGCAAGGGCGGAAAGTAAAATGAGCCCAGCATGCTGGGAATGCCGATGCACACCTCACCACTGCTCAGATCCTGCAAGGCGGCCATGTCTTGCTCGGCCAGCGTCAGGGCATCCAGAATGCGCTCGGCATGTTGATACAGTCGCTCACCCTCGGCGGTCAGGTGCAGGCGTCCCTTGTGCCGATCAAACAGATTAATGCCCAGCTGTCGTTCCAGTTTTTTAATGGTCATGGTCACGGCGGGCTGCGCCAGGTGCAGCAGCTTTGCGGCCCGCGTAATATTTCCCTCCCGCGCCACCGCTGCAAACTGGCGCAGCCATTTGGTTTCAAGCATAACAACAACTTATTATTTTAATTGATTTTATATATTTCATTTATACGCTGGCAGGCGTTAAGGTCAAGGCTCTTATCGAGGAGAAAAACATGATAGAGCTGAAAACCACCTTGTGGTGGCGCGCCACCCTGGCACTGGGCCTGGGTTCTATGCTGGTATTTATTAACTTGTATATTGCTCAGCCGCTATTACCCCTGCTGGCGCAAGACTTTGAGGTATCGGCTCTTTCTGCAAGCTGGGTGTTGTCTGTTTCAACCCTGGGGCTGGCCATTGGCTTGCTGTTTTGGGCACGAGTCGCGGATCGGCTGGGGCGCAAGCCGGTGATGCTGGGCTGTTTGCTGGTGGCCTTGCTGTTGGGAGTGCTGATCTCGCAGCTAAGCCATTTCAACGGCTTGTTGCTTGCCCGTGGGTTGCAGGGCTTCTTTCTGGCCGGTTTGCCTGCCACTGCGGTGGCCTATATGGGCGAGGAGTTTACCCCTAAAGCCCTGGTCACCAGTATCGGTGTGTATATTGCGGCCAACTCACTGGGCGGCATAGCCGGGCGGGTGCTGGGCGGCTTGCTGGCCGAGTGGGGAGGCGGCTGGCAAACCAGCTTCATGGTATTGGCTGCCGCCAGCCTGTTACTCTGGTTACCCTTACTGAAGTGGCTGCCGGCCTCCCAATCCTTTGTGCCCACGAGCAAGGGGCAGGGGGGAGCCGCGTTATTGAGCCACATTAAAAATCCGCTGCTGTGGCCCGTTTATCTGGTGGGCGGGCTGAACTTCATGGTGTTTTTAAACCAGTACACCTATGTGGCATTTTATTTATCCGCTCCTCCCATTCACATGGCGCCTGCTGCCCTGGGATTATTGTTTTTAACCTATTTGACGGGCACCTTTGCCTCGGGGATCAGCGGCTGGCTGATCAATCGCTTCGGTTTGTGTCAGACCCTGTTGGGGGCGATCGCCATTATGGCCATCGGCAACCTGGGTCTGCTCAGCGGGCAGTTACCGATTATCCTGTTGACGCTGTTCGTCGACAGCTTCGCCTTCTTTCTGGCCCATGCCTGCGCCAGCAGTTGGGTAGGGCGCAGCGTGCAGCAGCACAGAGCCCTGGCATCATCACTGTACCTGGTGTTTTATTATCTTGGAGCCAGCCTGGGCGGTTTGTATTTGTATCCGTTTTGGGAGCGAGCAGGCCTGCCCGGTGTCGCCCTGGGCATGTGGCTGGTGTTGCTGATGACGGCGGGGTTAACACTGAGACTGCTCCGTAAAGAGCGGGCCGCGTCAACCCTGACGGATGAGGGGCTCAACACCTGACGAGTTGCCGCTCACTCCTCTCCCTGTCTTGTAAAGTAATCATCAGGCACGGGCACCACCTGCTGGTGGGCGATTTCCCGCACTATGGTGTCAGCCAGGCTGTGGCAATGAAATTTAATTTGATAAGGCGCCAGTGCCAGGGTGAGCTCGGGCGCCCGGCTGTGCAAGGCGGTGCGGTTAAAAGGGACCCAGGGGTAATCATCAAGCAGTTGCTGCAGGTGAGGGACTACAATTTCACCGTGCTCTAACCCGTGGCTGTGTTGCTTGCCCGGCTTGGGGGCCGCCAGCTCGATGCAGGGAATCGCACCAAAAGGGCTCGCCAGCGGGTGAAACAGTTTAAAGGTGATAATGGGGCGGTTGCCAATCATGCCTTCAACCAGGATGTCACCAAATTCAGCCAGCCGAGTGCGCATGCTCAGGTATTCTGCGTTATCTCTGGCGCGATAACAGAGGTGATCCATGGGACCCAGCCCAAGGGACAGGCCATGATCCAGCATGCCTTGTTCCAGCTCGGTTAAAAAGTGGCGAACATTGCCAAGTACATCTTCCAGGATGGGCATGGGCGTTACCATTTTCGTTTGGGTTCAAACAGTACGTCGAGCTCGGACTTTTCCTGCTCTTCCTGTCGGGCCTGCTGCGCTTTTTTCTCTTGCTGTTCCTGCTCCTGGGCAAGGGTGAGTTCATCCAGTTGCTGTTGCAGATTATTTTCCAGCTTGTTCAGCTGTTCATCCTTTTCGGGGGTTTTTTCCAGCACGGCAAGCCCCTTTTCCAGCATCTGACGCGCCGTGTGGGGCTCGTCATTGTCCAGAGCTGTGTGGGTATGTCGGGAAAGATTAGTCAGGTTGAGCTTTAGCCGTATTAGCTCCAAACGCCTGTCTTCCTGAAAAAAATCCTGATTATCTATCCTGCCCTTATTATGCTCAATATCCAGCACGGCGCGCAGCCGCTTGACCACTTTTAACATGTGAATGGCCTGCTGATCCGAGTCGGGAGAGACAAGTTCGGGCAACTCTGATGGCTCGTTTTTCGTTATTTGCCGTATTTGCTGCTCGATATTCAGGCAGCGTGTTTTTATCCGGGCGTCGTTGCGGTTTTGCTGTTGCATGGTTTGCAGGCTGTGCAACATACGATTATACAGTGTGACCAGCAAGATGTTGCTGAAGGGAAGCTGGTTGGCATTATGCAAAAGGTCATCTGTTTCATTAATAATATTATTATGAAACAACAGTAAGGCTCGCTTTTCTTCTTCCTGCTTTTGCCAATATTGCTGCACAATATTGTAGATGATGATCAGCAAAAGCAGGGCGCCTATAGCCATGAGGATCAGGGTCAGCGTCATATAGTGGCGGCTCGGTTAGTGTGAGTTATAAGAAAGATAACAAGAAATGTACCCCAGTCCCCGGGGTTTGGCTAACGTCCATCTCCAAATGAGTGCTGTAAAGCAGGTTTTTGTAATCAAACGGCATATAACCTATCGTTATTAATGGCCGATAATGAGGATAATTTTTTTAGGTCTGATAATATTTAGTTATAAAGCCGTTCCCTATCTAAGTGTGAGATACCATGAAACTGCAGCAGTTACGCTATATCGTTGAAGTTGCCAATAATAACCTGAACGTTTCCGCTACGGCCGAGAGCCTCTATACCTCACAACCGGGTATCAGCAAGCAGGTGCGGATGCTGGAAGATGAGCTGGGCGTCCAGGTATTCGAGCGTAGTGGTAAGCACCTGACCCGTGTCACGCCGGCGGGTAAAGACATTATTCGCATCTCCAGCGAAATCCTGGGTAAGGTGGAGAGCATCAAGGCGGTGGCCAGCCAGCATACTCACCCTGATCAGGGCTCGCTGAACATTTCTACTACCCATACCCAGGCGCGTTATGCCTTGCCCGAGGTGATCCAGGGCTTCATTAACCGCTACCCTAAAGTGTCGCTGCATATGCACCAGGGCACACCGGTACAAATTAGTGAGTCGGTCGCCAAGGGCGCTTCTGATTTTGCCATTGCCACCGAGGCCATGCATTTGTATCAAGACTTGATCATGCTGCCCTGCTATCACTGGAACCGCTGTATTCTGGTGCCCAAGGGTCATCCGCTGGCCGAAATAGAAAAGCCGGATATTGCCGATATCGCGCACTATTCGCTGGTGACTTATGTGTTTGGTTTTACCGGACGTTCCGAACTGGATCTCGCCTTTAACAAGGCCGGTTTCGAACCCAAGGTCGTCTTTACCGCCACCGATGCCGACGTCATTAAAACTTATGTGCGATTAGGCATAGGGATAGGGGTATTGGCGAACATGGCCGTTGATCCCGTACAGGACTCGGATCTGGTTGCCATTGACGCCAGTCACTTGTTTGCCTCCAGCACCACCAAAATCGGCTTTCGCAAAGGCACTTTCTTGCGCAGTTATATGTATGACTTTATGGAGCGCTTTGCACCGCACCTGACCCGGGAGCGAGTCGACAAGGCCACCGCCTTGAAAACCGCAGAAGAGCGGGACCAGCTGTTTGAAGATGTGATTTTGCCATCACGATAAGCCGCTTCGGGAAGCGGTACGTCTTACGCTGTACGCCGTAAGTTAAAGGAGAATACCGCTCCTTGCTTACAGCGTATGGTTATTTGAACGAAATAAAATAGCCGTTTAGACACGGCTATTTGGACAACTGGGTTGAAAACCGCCGGTTTCTTCAAAAAGATATTAAACCACAACCGCCGACCGCGAGAACAAGTGTTTGCCTGCAGTAAACACTGTTCTCATGCCGTCTTACCGGACTTGCTCCGGTATCTCAATCTTCAGGCAGTGGTACGCCTTACGCTGTAAGTGAAAGGAGAGTACAGCTCCCGTTCTTTGCTTACAGCGTATGGCGTAAAGCGTACGGCTGTGTGTTATTCGCCCAAGCCTTTACCGGCGTCGTCTTTGGCGATCAGCTCGATTTTGTAACCGTCCGGATCTTCAACAAAGGCAATGACAGTAGTGCCGCCTTTTACCGGGCCCGGCTCACGAACAATCTTGCCGCCGGCTTGGCGAATTTGCTCGCACATGGCATAGATATCGTCGGCTTCAATGGCAATATGGCCATAGGCTGTGCCCTGATCGTAACTGTCGGTATCCCAGTTGTAGGTAAGCTCCAGCACGGCTTCGTCTTCTTCTTTGCCGTAACCCACAAAGGCCAGCGTGTATTTATACTCTTCATTTTCGCTGGTGCGCAGCAGTTTCATACCCATGACATCGGTATAAAAGGCGATGGACTTGTCCAGATGACCGACCCGTAGCATGGTGTGCAGTATACGCATTAATTTAATCTCCCAGAGTGAGGATGAGTGGCAGGCATTGCCTGCCTTGGAGCTTGTGCTAAGTGATTGCATTGTATCAGAAAGTCAGGCTATTAACCGAGTAAGGCTGCCTATAGCCTGTTCATTTTATATCGCAACAGCAGTGCGGTTAAAGCTGCGTGTAGGGTCGAATTCATTCGACCGTTTTAGGGGCGAGCCAGAGTTTTTGGTCGAATATTCTTACCTAAAATAAGTCGACCCTACCAAAGACAATACGTTTGTAAAGGTTGTATGTAAAACCATCCAGCTACGCTGGCCTGCCGAATAAATTGGCAGCTACAAAAGACACTGTCGGCCTGTATTGGGTGTTTGGAGTTGTATGTTTATATCTCTTGTTTGTCTTTAAACTCACACAGATCTTCTATGATGCAGGAGCCGCAGCGGGGTTTGCGGGCAATGCAGGTGTAACGGCCATGCAGGATAAACCAGTGATGTACATCCAGCTTGAACTCGGCGGGTACCCATTTTAACAGCCGTTGCTCTACTTCTTCTACAGTCTTGCCTTTGGCAAAGGCAGTGCGGTTGGCGACCCGAAAAATATGGGTGTCCACGGCTATGGTCGGCCAGCCAAAGGCGGTGTTGAGGACGACGTTGGCGGTTTTGCGGCCGACACCGGGCAAGGCTTCCAGTGCGGCTCTGTTTTCCGGTACTTCGCCGCCGTGCAGCTCAATCAGCATGGTGCAGGTTTTAATGACGTTTTCGGCCTTGGTGTTAAACAGGCCTATGGTTTTGATGTGCTCTTTGACGCCGTCTACGCCAAGCGCCAGCATGGCCGCCGGGGTAGGGCCGGCAGCAAACAGGCCTATGGTGGCCTTGTTGACGCTCACGTCGGTCGCCTGGGCTGATAGCAGCACCGCAATCAGTAATTCAAAGGGATTACGAAAATTCAGCTCGGTAGTGGGGTGCGGGTTTTCGGCCCGCAGCCGCTCCAGAATCTGTCGCCGTTTTTGCATATTCATAATGAAGTGACTCGCGCTCGGGTGATCTCGACTTTAGGGGCCGGGGCCTGACGGGCCGCAATGCGGCCGTCCAACCAGTTTTTGGCCGCTATCATCAGCCCCAGACCAATAAAGGCACCGGGGGGCAGAATGGCCAGCAAAAAGCCGTTATCCAGGTGCAACACATCAAGGCGCAGGCTGCTGGCCCAGTCACCCAGCAAAAGCTCGGCGCCATCAAACAAGGTGCCCTGGCCCAGGAGCTCACGCAGTCCGCCCAGCACCAACAACACGGCAGTAAAGCCCAGGCCCATCATCAAACCGTCCAGTGCGGCCAGAGGGGCACTGTTTTTGGAGGCAAAGGCTTCGGCGCGGCCGATGATCACGCAGTTGGTTACAATAAGGGGAATGAAAATGCCCAAAGACTGATACAGGCCATAGGTGTAGGCGTTCATCAGCAGCTGCACACAGGTCACCAGACTGGCAATAATCATCACGTAAATAGGAATGCGCACCTCGTTCGGCACCCATTGGCGCACCAGCGAGACGCTGACGTTGGACCCCACCAGCACCAGCAGGGTCGCAATACCCAGCCCCATGGCATTGGTGACTGTGCTGGTTACTGCCAGCACGGGGCACAAGCCCAACACCTGTACCAGAGCCGGGTTATTGCGCCATAAACCCTGGTTGATAATGTCTTTATATTGTTCGTTCATCAGAGTGTTTCTCCACACGCCGGGGCCTGGGTCAGTAAGTGCGGTTGCTGGCTGACAAGCAGCAACACCTTGCGCACGGCTTTTACCACGGCTCTGGGGGTAATGGTGGCACCGGTAAAGGCGTCAAACTGCCCGCCGTCTGCACGCACGGCCCAGCGCATATCGTCTTCCCCGAGAAGCGACTTGCCGTTAAAGCCCAGCACCCAGGCCGATTTTTTAAGTTCTATCTTGTCGCCCAGACCGGGCGTTTCGTTGTGATTCAACACCCGCACGCCACTCAGGCTGCCATCTGTGTTCACGCCCACCACCAGTTTGATTTCGCCACTGTAGCCGTCGGGTGCAACCGCCTCTATGGCATAGCCTTGAGGTTGACCGTTTTTAACCGCGGTAAAGACCGGCAGGGGCTCGCTGCTGCCTAAAAACTGTTCATTGCCGAGCATAACGCAATGCTCGAACAAGGGCTCGTCGTGGCTGTCTTCGGGCAGCAACTCGTCGAGCACGCGCAGCAATTGCGCTTGTTCTTGTTCAACAATGGTGTGGCGCGTCAGCTGATGCGTCACGGCCACCAGGGCGGTACAGGCCAGGGCGAACAGCGCCAGGGTCAGAGCATTCTTGCGCATCATTTCCAGCATTATCGAGCGGCTCCATACGTGGTGGGTTTGGTGAGCGCATCAATCATGGGCACCGTCATGTTGGCCAGCAAGACCGCAAAGGCGATGGCGTCCGGATAGCCGCCAAAGGTACGGATGACATAAATCAGCAAGCCGATCAGCACACCGTAAATCAAGCGGCCTTTAAAGGTGGTGGCCGCCGACACCGGGTCGGTCGCAATAAAAAAGGCCCCCAGCATGGTGGCGCCGGATAACAGATGCAGGGTGGGGCTGATGGCGCTGTCGGGTGCCATTAAAAAGCCCGTCAGGCTGAACAGCAATAAACTGGCGAGAATGGCCACCGGAATGGGCCAGCTGATCAGCTTGAGCCGCAACATCAACAGGCCACCGGCCAGATAGGCGAGATTCACCCACTGCCAGCCCAACCCCGCCAGACCGGCAAAAACGGGACTGGTGATAATTTCACTGTGGGTATGGCCCTGGGTAAAGCCGGTTTTCAAGGTATCGAGTGGCGTGGCCATGGTGGTGCCATCGGCCAGTTCGCGCAGCTGGTGCGGGCTGAAACCGTCCAGGGTAAAGCCGGTGAAAATGGCGGAGAGACTGTCGGCAAGGGTCACCGGATACAGCTGTAACTCGAGGGGCGGCAGCCAGCTGGTCATGTGCAGCGGAAACGATACCAGCAAGAGCACATAGGCCACCATGGCCGGGTTAAACAGGTTTTGACCTATGCCACCATAGAGGTGCTTGGCAACAATAATGGCAAAGGCGGTACCAATCACCACCAGCCACCAGGGGGCCAGTGCCGGCATGGCAATACCAATGAGGATGGCGGTGAGTAGCGCCGAGTTATCCTTAAGCTGGTTTAGGCGTCGTCCTCTTAGTGTTAATACCAGCGCCTCGGCACCATAGGCGGTGAGCACGGCCAGCAGAATTTGAATCAGGCTGCCCGCACCAAAAAACCACCACTGTGCGGCAATACCGGGGATCAGGCAATAACAGACCCGCCGCATCAGGGTGGGGGTGTCTAGCGGCACGCTGTCGTGGGGTGAACTGCTGATGGTTAACGCCATTATGACTCGTCTTCTTTGTTTAATGGTTTATCTGATGAGGTGCTCGTCGCCTGCTTTTGTTGCGCCTGGCGCGCCTTGGCTTTGGCTACCGCGGCTTTAATGGCCGCCTTTTTGGCGGCTGCCGGATCCACAGTTGCCGCCTCTGCGGGTGTGGCGTCGACTGGCGCTGCGGGGGCAGCCGGCGATTCGCCGGCTTCTGCCTGCTGAGCCGCCTTGCGGGCCTTGGCCCTTGCGACCGCGGCTTTCACCGCGGCGGTTTTATCGTCTTCGGCCGTGGCAGTCGGCGACTCGTCGGCTTCTGCCTGCTGGGCCGCCTTGCGGGCCTTGGCCCTTGCGACCGCCGCCTTCACCGCGGCTTGTTTATCGTCTTCGGCCGTGGCAGCCGGCGACTCGCCGGCCTCGGCCTGCTGGGCCGCCTTGCGGGCCTTGGCGCGTGCCACTGCGGCCTTCACCGCGGCGGTTTTATCGTCTTCAGCCGTGGCAGCCGGCGACTCGCCGGCTTCTGCCTGTTGCGCCGCCTTGCGGGCCTTGGCCCGTGCGACCGCGGCCTTCACCGAGGCTTGTTTATCGTCTGCGGCCGAGGCAGCCGGTGATTCGCCGGCCTCGGCCTGCTGGGCCGCCTTGCGGGCCTTGGCCCGTGCCACTGCGGCGGCGACCGCCGATTGTTTATCCTTGGTGGCAGTTGTTTGATCTTCGTTGGCGCTGTCGCCGGGTGCCGCCGCTTGTGCTTCCTGTTTCAGGGCACGGTTGCGACGTGCTTCTTCTTTGCGTGCGGCGCGGGCCGCGGCCATGTCGTCGGGGGCGGCAGCCTGCTGGCGCGCCTTGACCCGGGCAAGGGCCGCGGCAACCGGATCTTCGCCGGTTTTGGCTTTCTGCTCGGCCATGCGGGCCTGGCGCTCGGCGGCGGCTTTGGCTTGTCTGACCTGGCGTTCGGCTTTTTCGCGGGCCAGCCGCTCCTGGCGGGCTTCAAAGCGTTGTTTGGCCTGATCGGCCAGTTCGGCCTCGCGTTCGGCATGACGAATATCTGCCTTGGCGACCCGATAATATTGCACCAGGGGAATGTTGCTGGGGCAGACATAGGCACAGGCGCCGCATTCTATGCAGTCGAACAGGTTGTGGCTGTGCAGCTTGTCGTGATCGTCGCTGCGGGCGTACCAGTATAATTGCTGAGGCAGCAGGCTGGCCGGGCAGGCGTCGGCACACTGGCTACAGCGAATGCAGGCCATTTCTTCTGCCGGTGGCGACAATTCGGCGTACTTGGGCGCCAGAACACAGTTGCTGCCTTTAATGATGGGGGCCGCGGCGCTGTGCAGGGTAAAGCCCATCATGGGGCCACCCATGATCACTCGCTGCTCCCGCTCTGCCTTAAGGCCATAGCGTTGCAATAAATATCGTACCGGTGTGCCAATGTGTACCCAGGCATTACCGGGCTCGCTAAAGGCTTCGCCAGCCAGGGTGACCACACGCCGGATCAGAGGCTCGTCATCAATAATGGCATTCTTAACGGCAAAGGCGGTGCCGACGTTTTGCACCACTATCCCCAGGTCGGCTGGCAGCCCTTTGCTGGGCACCTGCCGGCCGGTGAGTATTTCAATTAACTGTTTTTCGCCACCTGAAGGGTACTTGGTGGGCACGGCCACGATCAGCAGGCTGGCATCCTGGTTGGCGGCCTTGAGCGCGGCCAGCGCTTCGGGCTTGTTGTCTTCTACCGCCAGTATGGTGTGCTCGGGCTTGACTATGTGGCGCAGAATATCGATGCCCTGCAGAATATCCTGCGGGTGCTCGCGCATCAGCCGATCATCGGCACTGATATAAGGCTCGCATTCCACCCCATTGATGATCAGGGTGTTAATGGCGAGGTTGCGGGGCGTCAGCTTGACGTGTGCCGGAAAACCCGCGCCACCCAGGCCGGTCACGCCAGCCTGATGCAGGCGCGTCAATAATACATCGGCATCCAGCAGGCGATAGTCGGCGACCGGAAACCGCTGCCGCCATTCTTCCTGGCCGTCGGGGGTGAGTACTATGCAGAGTCCGCTCAGCCCGGAAGGATGACACAGGGGCCTGTCTTCAATGGCGCTGATGGTGCCCGACGTCGGGGCGTGCACCGGTATCATCATGGGGTTAAGCGGCTCGGTCAGGTGCTGGCCTTTTAATACCCGCTCACCCACAGCCACCTTGATTTGCGCGGGCTGACCTATGTGCTGGCGTACCTGCAGTATCAGCTCACCGGGCAGGCCGGCCTGACTGATGGGCGTCAGGTTGGCGGGAGACTTGCGCTGGGGCGGATGAATACCCCCATGAAAATCATGCAGCTTGCCTGCTTTAAGGCTCTCTAACAGCGTCATCTTAATCTACCTGTTTAATGGCGATGGGCGTCAGTTGCCATTTCCAGTTATCGGGAGTGACCGACAGCGGGATCATTTCTATGCAGTCGGTGGGGCAGGGGTCGACACATAAATCACAGCCCGTGCATTCATCACTGATCACGGTGTGCATGGCCTTGGTGGCACCCACTATGGCGTCGACGGGGCAGGCCTGAATACACTTGGTGCAACCAATGCACATGTCTTCGTGAATAAAGGCGACCTTTTTTTCCGGCTCGGCGGCGGCTTCGCCCATGGCTTGAGGCTCTACGCCCATCAGGTCGGCAATTTTGCGCATGGTGGCATCGCCACCGGGCACACATTTGTTAACGTCGTCACCGTTGGCCACGGCTTCGGCATAGGGGCGGCAACCGGGATAACCACACTGGCCGCATTGCGTTTGTGGCAGCAGTTCGTCCAGCTGTTCCACTATGGGATCGGACTCCACGCGAAACTTGACCGCGGCAAAGCCCAGAATCACACCAAAAATAAGCGCCAGCAGCGCCAATACGGCAATGGCGATTAAAATATTACTCATTACAACTTCACCAATCCGGTAAAGCCCATAAAGGCTAAAGACATCAAGCCGGCCGTGATCATGGCCAGCGCAGCGCCTTTAAAGGGCGCAGGCACATCGGCGCCGGCCAGGCGTTCGCGCATGGCGGCAAACAACACCAATACCAATGAAAAACCCAGGGCGGCACCAAAGCCATACACCAGGCTTTGCATAAAATTATGCTGCTCGTTGATGTTCAGCAGCGCCACACCCAGCACCGCACAGTTGGTGGTGATCAGCGGCAGGAAGATGCCCAGCAGCCGATACAGCGTGGGGCTGGTCTTGTGCACCACCATCTCGGTGAACTGCACCACAACGGCAATGACCAGAATAAACGACAAGGTGCGCAGATAGGTAAGTTCCAGTGGCAGCAGAATGTACTGGTTCACCAGATAAGAGCAAGCCGCCGCCAGTGTAAGAACAAAGGTGGTGGCTAACCCCATACCAATGGCTGTTTCAAGTTTGCCGGACACGCCCATGAAGGGGCAAAGACCCAGAAACTTGACCAGCACGAAATTATTGACCAGCACGGTGCCGACAAACAGCAGCAGGTATTCAGACATGATCACTCGGCAATATAAAATGACAGCCGCTATTATCGGACTTTATGACGCGTTTAACAATGGCGTATATATTGTGGATATAGGCCGATTTTCAGAAAAAAGTGTTGATTAACATGCCAATAACGGCAAAAGCACAAAGCAGCAAAGAGCCGTAGTGCACTATTGGCCGGGAGACCAGGTGCAGGGTATGGACCGCCACCCAGTTGCCGAGCAGGGCGGCGGGTACCAGTGGCAGAGCCAGCTTGATATGTTCCGGGGAAAGAAATCCCCCCAGGCTCAGGGCGCCGACCGACATCAGAGAAGACACCACGAAGAAACCGGCCAGATTGGCGCGAATGCGGTGAATGTCGGCGCCGTGCATCACCAGCACCATGGGTGGCCCGCCTATGGTGGTGCTGGTGCCCATGACACCGGACAAAAATCCGCCCAGCGCCATATTGGAGCGGGTCATCGGCAGCGCGATATCCTTGAGTCGTACCAGAATGCCGAGCAGGATGGTAACGGCAATAAAGATGGCCAGCACCTGCTGTGACACCAGGGCCAGCAGCAAGACGCCGAGGGCGCTGCCGGGGATGCGCGCCAGCAGTGCCGGTGCCAGCAGATTAAACTCCAGCCCCTTGCGAAAGCGCCAGCCATTCACCAGGCACATGACCAGCAGCACCACAGTGAGTGGGCCAGGCACCAGCGCAGGATTGAGATAGAACAGTATGGGGGCGGCCACAATGGCCATGCCAAAACCGATGGCGGTTTGCACATAGGCACCGATAAAGCAGGCCAGCGCGGCCAGCAGTACCATGACATTCAGCTCGAAATTATCCATCAGGCCCGTCGTTAACACATGAAGTGAACGTCATTATGGTCAATCTCGAGGGGCAGTGGAAGCCAGATGGAGCCAGGTCTGGCGAGCAGGCTCCATCTAAGTACTCTTTACTCCTCACCCTTCACTCTTCATTGCCGTTAAAACAGCGTGTTCGACAGCTGGTACATTTCTTCGTTGAAGGGGCGTTTCAAGTGCTTGATGCAGTCGATAATATCGTGATGCACTATGTGGTTGCTTTGCAGCCCCATGCAGCGACCGCCGTAGCCTTCCAGCAGTAACTCCACGGCGCGAGCGCCCATGCGGCTGGCCATAATACGGTCTTGTGCCGTTGGGGTGCCACCACGCTGCACATGACCCAAGATAGTGGCGCGGCTGTCACGGCCGGTCGCCGCCTGAATATCGTACGCCAGACGATTGACGTCACACATGTTTTCACAAATGGCGACAATGGCGTGCTTCTTACCCTTGGCGACCCCTTCGTGGATCTGGCGGATCAGCTCATCCTGATCGAAGGCCACCTCGGGGACGATAACGTACTCGGCGCCCCCGGCCACGGCGGCAGACGAGGTCAGGTCACCACAATGACGGCCCATGATTTCTACTACCGAAATACGATTGTGCGAACTGCAGGTATCGCGCAGCCGGTCTATGGCCTCTACGGCCACATTAAGGGCGGTGTCAAAACCTATGGTAAAGTCGGTGCCGGCAATGTCGTTGTCTATGGTGCCGGGAATGCCGATACAGGGAAAACCCAGTTCGGTCAAACACATGGCACCCATGTAAGAGCCATCGCCACCAATCACCACCAGGGCGTCTATGGCGTGTTGTTTAAGGTTGGCCACGGCCTGCAGGCGCACGGCTTCGTCCTTGAATTCCGGAAAGCGCGCCGAGCCTAAAAAGGTGCCGCCACGGGTGATCACATCGGATACCGAATGACGCTCCAGTGGCACTATGTCATTTTGATGCAGACCCTTGTAACCACTGTGAATGCCAAACACTTCCAGACCATGATGCAGGCCGGTTCGTACCACGGCACGAATGGCGGCGTTCATGCCAGGGGCATCACCACCACTGGTCAGTACTCCAATGCGTTTAATCATGTGCTCCCTTATTATTTTTGGACCATGAATCGTAAAGGGTGAAAGGTGAGGTGGATACAGAAAACACAGGCCAGCCATTGTGCAGATCGCCCGGTGTTAAACACTTCACGCGTTACCCTTCCCCCCTTACCCCTTACGGCTTTTTACCCGCCGGCGCGAATAATGGCGGCAAATTCTTCTGCCTGCAGGGCGGCACCGCCCACCAGGGCGCCGTCTATATCGGCCATGGCAAACAGGCCGGGGGCGCTGGCGCCTTTGACCGAGCCGCCATACAAAATTTGTACCCTGGCGGCCACTGTGGTGTCAAAGCCGGCGATAAAGGTACGAATGGCGGCATGCACCTGTTGGGCAATGTCGGGGGTGGCGGTTTTACCGGTACCAATGGCCCACACGGGTTCGTAGGCAATCACGGCGTTGGCAAACGACTCGATACCGCAATGGGAAATCACTTCCTGTAGCTGACGCTCTACCACGGCCTGGGTTTCTTTGGCTTCAAACTGCTCTAATGTTTCACCAATACAGAGCACAGGTGTCAAGCCTGCTCCTTGTACGGCGGCAAACTTGGCCGCCACCATGGCATTGCTTTCGCCATGCAGGGTGCGGCGCTCGCTGTGGCCTACCAGCACATACTGCACGCCAAATTCCTTATACATGGCGGCGGAGTTTTCGCCGGTATAGGCGCCTTCGGCGTGCAGATCGGCATCTTGTGCGCCCAATGCAATAGGACTATCCGTTAACAGCGCCTGAGCCTGACCTAAAAATAACACAGGCGGGCAGACGGCAACCGCCACGTTTGGGTGCTTTTCAGCCGGAGCTTGCAGGGCATTAATCAGCTTGGCCACCATGGCCTTGTTGCCGTTGAGCTTCCAGTTACCCATCACTAACGTTTGTCGTGTTGTCTGCGTCATTTTATATTCCCGGTTTGATAAATGGAGCCATTATAGGGGCAGGGATCCGGCAAAACCAGAGCCCTGCGGGTAGCGGTCAGTTTTAAGCCGTAAGCTGTCAGCCAAAGACAAACACCGAGCTTTGTAGTCCGGCGCTTCAGCTGCCGGTTCTGCGTTAGCAGAATTGTTTGGCAGTTGTCTTTAACTTACAGCCGATCGCCTACAGCGACTGGCTACTTGAAGGATTCGGCTTACTCACGGTCGCTAGTGAGAGCCTGCCAGCCCAAGCCTAAATATTCATGCCAGGCGATTTCGCTGCGCTCGAGGTAATGACCCTTGGGCAGATAGCTGTAGAGCGGCAGGCCGGCGCGGCTTTCTTTGGCATGGTGGCCCACGGGGGCGGCGGTGGGCGCGGCACCCTGGGCATGAAACAAGGCCATGGCGCGGGGCATGTGGCTGGCGGAGGTCACCAGCAAGGCCTGTCGGCCATCAATCAGCGGGGCGATCGCCATGGCCTCTTCAGCCGTGTCTTTGGGCAAGGGCAGGGCAACCATGCGGCGCTCGTCGATACCCAACGCCTGGGCCACGGCGGCATACAACTCGGCACTGGAACGACCCTCGCCACCGGCATAGCCGCTGACAATCAGCCGCGCCTCGGGGTAGGCATGGGCCAGGCGAACTCCTTCGCTAATGCGCACCAGGCCGGCCTGGCCCAACTGGCTCAGTAGCGGTAAGGCGGTGTCGGCTACCTGAGCCGCCCCCAGCACCACTATATCCTGTATTGGCGCCTGATCTGGCCGTTGCAGCTCGGGTAAATACGGAGGGTAGTGTGCTTCCAGCGGGGCGATCAGCGCGTTGGCCACCGGCCGCGTAGACAACAGGGTCAGGCTCAGTAGTGACAGCAGTAACAGGCTGGTGCCGCTGCGTTTATGCTGCCTGTGTAATAGCCACAAGCCCAAAAAAGCCACAATAAGCAGTAAAGGTAGCGGTAATAACAGGCTACCCAGCCATTTTTTCGCCAAAAAAACCATCTGTACGCACGCACTCATTTGTTAACCCTACTGGTTATGACAGAATAGCGACCCCTGAGTCGTTAAGAAATACCAAGTGCAGTCTAATACTAACTTTGATAGCAAAGCCCGGGTGTTTGCCCGCAATATCTATGGCACCACCAAGGGCCGCATTCGCCTGGCCGTGTTGCAACGGGATTTGGACGAGCTGCTGGCCAGCTTGCCCGACAGGCCGCTGCGTATTCTGGATGCCGGCGGGGGCTTTGGACCCCTGTCACAAGGCCTGGCGGCCATGGGGCATCAGGTGGTGCTGTGCGATTTGTCCGGCGAAATGCTGGCGCTGGCCCGTGAGCAAGCCGGCGAAAAGGGCATTTTGCCGCAGTTCGAGTTTATTCAGGCCCCCATACAGTCGCTGACCCCGGCCGATCTGGGGCAGTTTGATCTGGTGTTGTGCCATGCAGTCTTGGAATGGGTGGAAGATCAGAGCCAGTTATTAGCCTGCCTGCAGGCCTTGCTCCGCGACGGCGGCCATTTGTCGCTGATGTTTTATAACCGCGACGGCCTCTTGTACCACAGCCTGGTGATGGGACATTTTGATTATGTATACGCCGATCTCGTCAAAAAACGACGTCAAAAACTGACACCCGGCTGGCCTTGCCGACCCCCGCAGGTTTATGACTGGCTGCAGGCACTGGGCTTTGTTATAACCACTCGCAGTGGCGTGCGGGTGATCCACGATTACATGGTAGAAAAGCGCATTAAGGTGGAGCAGGCCGACGAGGTCATCGCCATGGAGCTGGCCCATGCCAGACAAGAGCCCTTTATGCACCTGGGCCGTTATATTCATGTGCTGGCGCAAAAAACGCCAGGTGCGAGTGAAGAGTAAAGGGTGAAGAGTGAAGGGGTAAACATAGCCCCGAACACCCAGAGTCCAGCACCAAATGATCGTAAGTAATGCCGTATAACAGGTGTGGTTCTGTCGTCATTCCCGCGAAGGAACGTCATCCTCGCGTAGGCGGGGACGGGAATCCAGAACCTGTGGCGCAGAACTGTCAACCAGCGGAGCGCCTGCAAAGAGACTGGACCCCCGCCTTCGCGAGGGTGACGATAAACGAGTGTCATTCCCGCGAAGGCGGGAACCTAGAACCCACATCAGTTATAAGATATTGCTTAAGAGATGAGGCGTAAAGCGTGAGGAGCCAACACTGACACCCCCGGTGTTGTTCACCTTGCTCCTCACGTCTCACTCCTTACATTTCCATAAAGAGAGCAGCAAGATGACAGAGATGTCCCGCACCCTGCCGGACTGGATTGGCTGGGTTAAACAAGAGCAATGTCAGCTAAACCTGCCGCCAGAACGGTTGGCATTTTTGCTGGCCATACAGATATTCAGCCGAGACGGCGAGCAGCCGCAGCTTACCGAAGCCGAGCTGCAACATGCTTTTAGCTTCGTCAGCAAGGGCTTCGAGCTGGCCGACGATACTCTGGTGAGCCGGGCCAACAATGCCATTAATGACTTGGTGCGCCAACGGTTGCTCAGTCGCTTTCAGGCCGAGGCCGGTGACGGCGACAGCCTGTATCGCTTAACCCGATTAGGAGTGGCCATCGTCGAATTCTTTGCCGCTCAGCGCGACGTCAGCCAGGTTAAACTGTCGCTGCAGCTGGAACAAATCAGCCAGGATCTGGACAAGATCACCGCCACCATCGCCCGCAACCCGGATGCGCAAGAGTGGCAGCAAGAGGTAGCAGGGCGCCTGACTTATTCGGTGGCCGAGCAGCTGGCGCGTATCGACGACACGCAACGAGCCATGGACGAGCAGCAAAACGCGGTCAAAGCCAATATTGCCGCTCTGTTGAATAAAAACTGGCACGACGCCATTGCCGCCTGTGAGCAGCTATTACGGGAAACCGGCCAGACCCTGCGGGAGTTGCAAGACACCCTCGACAAGGCCGGCCATGGCTTGCAGCTCAGCCTGCTCAACATAGAAGAACAATTGCAGCTACAGGCTCGCGGCATCGCGCTGGCGCCTTTGTGTCAGCAGCTGCAGGCCCGGCTGGACGCCATTATTTTATGGGGCAGCCAGTGTATCGAACTGTGGTCCCGGTACGATCTGCACGTGCATCGCTTTATTCGTACCGCCATCGACATGGACAAAAACCGCGCCTTCAGCCAGCGCCTGCGCGAGTCTGTTCGCCAGTTTGAGCAACATAACTGGCAGCTGCGCATCGCCCAGGCCGAGCCCCTGCTGGAGCTGAGGGCCGAAACCATGGCCGCCTACGCCGACGAAGTGACCGGCGAGCTGCCAGAAGCGCTGGAATACCAGGAAATGAGCGATGTGTCCGCCGAACTGTCGGGGCGCATTCGCGAGCATCTGCAGGGGTTTGCCGAGTCGGGCGAGCCGCTGGATATGGCCGCCGTGCTCCGCGCCTATTTACAGGATTTTCCGCATTACCAACACTTTGATATTGCCCGCCTGCTGATCGATGAAGCAGTCAAGCTGGGCCATGCCAACGCCGAGAGCCTGGGCGCCGCCCAGCCAGAATGGCAACGCATCAACGCCCACGGGGCCAAGGTACAAGCACATGTTATCGACCAATACTGAACTCGCGCTCAACCCGCGACTGGCCCAGGCCATCGCCAATCCGTTGTTTCCGGCACTGGATAACCAGCTGCGCACCGGCCGCCACATTAGTGCCGACGAGCTGGAAGCCCATTCGTTACTGCAGGAATACTATCCCGAGCTGGAGGCTTTTTATCAGCGCTATCAGGTAGAGCTGGTGCGCGCCCCCGAGGGTTTTTATTACCTGCGCCCCCGCTCGACCAGCGAGATCAACACCGCCATTTTATCCGAGCTGGAAATGCTGGTCGGCAAAGTGTTGTGTTATTTGTATTTAAGCCCGGATCGCCTGATCAACGAGGGCGTATTCTCACTGCTCGACCTGCAGGAAGAAGTCTTGACCCTGGCCAATGAGACCGCCTTGTTGCGCATGGTCAACCAAAGAGCCGGCGGCAGCGATTTGGACCGCCGCAAGCTGCAAGACAAACTCAAAAGTGCCATTCGTCGACTCAAGCGGTTGGGCATGGTGAGTGCCGTGGGCAGCCAGGACAAGTTTCGCATCAGTGAAGCCGTGTTTCGGTTTGCCGCCGATGTGCGCACCGATGAAGATCCTCGCGAGCTGCAGCTGCGCATGATCAGAGACGGTGAAGCCGTGGCCGGGCAGGAAGACCCGACCGACCATGCACAAGGCGGCGAGCAGGCAGAAAACGATCCCGAACCAGACGAGCAGGAGGAGCTGCAGTGAACATCATGACCGACAGCCAGCCAGATAGCGCTACATTAATGTCGGCGCCCATGGCCGATAGCCAGGCAGCACCTTTTGCTCGTGGCAAGTTTCACTCCCTGACCATGGTCAACTGGAACGGCTTTTTTGCCCGCACCTTTGAGCTGGACACCCTGGTCACTACCTTGTCCGGCGGCAACGGCGCCGGCAAGTCGACTACTATGGCGGCCTTTATTGCCGCCTTGATCCCGGATTTAAGCCTGCTGCATTTTCGCAATACCACGGAAGCGGGCAGCCAGTCGGGCAGCCGCGACAAGGGCTTGTACGGCAAGCTGCAACGGGGCCATTGTTATTCGCTGATTGAAATCAATACCTCTCAGGGCGAGCGGGTCTGGTTTGGCGTGCACCTGGAGCAGGTGGCCAACCGCGACAACAAGGTCAACCTTACCGCCTTTAGTGTGCGTGGCGTGAATGCCAATGCCAAGCCGACCGAGCTGCTGTTGGCACAACTCGAAGATGGTCGTGGCCAGGTGCGCTCGCTTAACGAGCTGAAAGCCGCCGCCCAGGCTGCCGATCTGCAATTTACCCGTTTTAACACCGTCTCCGAGTACCATCACTTTTTGTTTGATGTGGGCGTGACGCCGCGCAAACTCAAGGATCAGCGAGACAGAGTAAAGTTCTACCGACTGATTGAAGCCTCTTTGTATGGCGGTATTTCCAGCACCATCAGCCGCAGCCTGAAAGACTATTTATTGCCGGAAAATGCCGGGATTCGCCAGGCCTTCAACGACATGGAAGCGGCGATTTTTGAAAACCGCCGCACCCTGGAAGCCATTCGCGAAACCCAGCGTCAGCGTGATGCATTTCGCCAGTTGATCACCGAAACCACCCATTATGTGGCCGCGGATTATGTGCGCAACAGCGCGGAAAAAAAGCGCTTGTCCGAGCAGGCCCTGTCTGCCCGTCAGGCGTTGGCGAACGAACGAAAAATTCTGGCCGAAGAGCGCGCGCGACTGATCTACCTGGCCGATGAACTGGAGCATCTGGCCTCCCGCGAACGCATGCTGACCGACGAGCTGGACATGGCGTCCGAGCACCTGGCTAAGGTGCTGAACGGCGTCAAGCTCAATGAAAAAATCGAGAGTTACCAGCATGAACTGAACGAGCTGGCAGAAAAGCTCGCCATTCAACAAGAAACCCTGGCCGAGCTGCAGGACGAGCACCAGGAAGCCACCGCCATTAAACAGGCGGCGGATGACGAAGTAGACAGCCTGAAAACCCAGCTGGCGGATTATCAGCAGGCGCTGGACACCCAGCAAACCCGTGCCATTCAATATCGTCAGGCCCGGGCGGCACTGGGCGAGGCCAAGGTGAAATGCGGCTTGCCGGAGTTAACCCCCGAGCAGGCAAAAGCCGAAGAGCAGGCTCACCAGGCGCGCGAACAGGCATTGACCGGCGTGGTGCTGGAACATCGCCAGCAACTGTCGTTGGCCGAGGCGGCGCGGGCCCAATATGATCATGCGCTGTCGTTACTGCACAGCATCGACAGCCAGGCCGAGCGGGCCCAGGCCTTTGCGCGCGCCAATCAGTTGTTGGAACAGGGGCGTGAATATCAGGCCCTGCTGGCGCGGGAAGCCGGCATTCGTCAGCAATATCAGCAGGCCGCACAAAATGCACAAAAGCGCGATAAAGCGGTGGAATTGCAAGCCGAACTGGCGCGACTGGGCCACAGCGTACAAGACGAGGCCGAGCTGGAGTATCAGCTGGCCGAGCTGGATGAACAAAAGGCCGAGCTGGAAGCACAACTGGCCGACTGCGCCGACATTCAACGCCAACAGCAGGCACAACGTGGGCAAATAGCCCCCAGAATAGCCGCGTTACGCAGTCAGGCACCGGCCTGGCATACCGCGCAGCAGCAACTGGAGCGGCTGCGTGACTTGTCGGGTTTGCCCTTGCGGGATAGCGGCGAAGTTACCGCCGCCATGCAGCAGGCGCTGCGTGCCGAGCACGGTGCCGAACAGCAAAAGCAACAGGCGCTACAGACCAAGCAGCAGTTAGAACAGCAGATCCGCAGTCTGCACGGCGGCAGTGATGCCGACCCACGCCTGATTGCCTTGTGCGAGCAACTGGGTGGTACCTTGCTGGCCGATGTGTATGACGACATCGCCGTAGAGGACGCCCCCTATTACGAGGCGCTGTATGGCCCGGCCCGTAACGGTATTGTGGTGGCGGATCCGCAAGCGGCGCTGGTGCAATTGCAGGCACTGGAGTCGTGCCCGGCCGATGTCTATTTAATTCAGGGCAACCCCGATGCCTTCGATGAAGACATGCTGCATGCCACCGAACTGGATAATGCCATTTGGGTGAAAAACGGCGAGCGTCAACTGCGTTATTCGCGCTTTTCCACCGAACCCTTGTTTGGTCGCGCCGCCCGTGAAGCCAAAATCGAGCAGCTGAACCTGGAGCTGGAAACCGCCAATAGCCAGTATGCCGAGTCGGCCTTTACCCAGCAAAAGCAAAGTCGGCTCTATCATCAGCTGAGCGAGTTTGTCAGTCAGGGCATGCAACACGCCTTTGGGCCCAATCCGGAAGCGGAGCTGGAGCAATTGGCGGCCCAACAAACAGAAATAGACGCGGCACTGGCCAGCACGGCGGCAACGCTGTCGCAGTGGCAGGCCAAACGGGGACAGTTGCGCGAGCAGCAAACCCTGTTGCACCGCCTGTTGCCCCTGGCGGATCACTTGAGCGAACAGGATGCAGACGCCCGATTGGCGGCGGCTACCGCCGAGCAAGAGGCGCTGGCGCAGGCCCGTGATTTTATGGCCAGCCACGGCCAGAAGCTGGGTCGATTGGCCGAGCAGGTGCAGGTATTACGCCAGGATCCGGCCGAATTCGACAGCCTGCAACAGCAGGTGGTGGCAGCAGAAGCCGAGTTGACCGAGGCGCGGGCACGCACCTATGCCTTGACGCAATTGGTGGCGCGCCTGCCGCACCTGGCGTATGCCGATGCCGAACAATTGCTGGATCAAAGCTCGGCCATGAACGACAGCCTGAAAGCCAAGCTGGTGCAGGCCGAAGACGCGCGGCGCAAGGCGGCACTGAAAGTCGAGCAGCTGAACGGCCGGGTGACCGATGCCCTGCAGGCGCGCACCGCCCTGGTTACCGGGCACGATGCGCGCAGCCAGACCCTGAACGAGTTTCGTGACGAGTTTGCGGCACTGGGCATTGAATTAGCCGACGACATGGAAGCCAAGGCGTTGGCCGCCAAGCGCGAGCGGGAAAACGAGCTGGTACACACCCGCAGCAAGCGCAGCCAGACCGAGGCGCAGCGTCAGGTCACCAAGCGCGAAATTGAATCCTTGAGCCAACGGCTGAGCAAAGACGGCCAGGGCTATTTTGCCGCGCGCAAGGCGCTGGTCAATCATAAGGCCAACTGGGCCAAGGTGGTGCGACTGGCGCGCGATCATGATGTAGAGCGACGCTTGGCACGGCCCGAACTGGCGTATCTGGATGCGGACGAGTTGCGGTCTATTTCCGACAAGGCCCTGGGCGCCTTGCGCGTGGCGGTAGCGCACGATGAAGAGCTGCGCGATGCCCTGCGCATCAGTGAAGGGCAGCGTAATACCCTGCAAAAGGTACAGTTTTACATACTGGTGTTCAGCCACCTGAAAGCGCGGATCCGCCACGACATCATTCGTGCCGACGATCCGGTAGAAGCGCTGGAAGAAATGGAAGTGGAGCTGGGTCGACTGGCCGATGAGCTGCAGCAGCGTGAAGGGCAGCTGTCGCTGTCGTCCCACGAGGTGGCGGCCAAGATCAACACCATTATTCGCCGCGAGCAAAACCGTATTCGCCAGCTTAACCAGGGCTTGCAGAACATCAGCTTTGGTCTGGTGGCCGGCGTACGGCTGAACGTGAACATTCGCGACACCTATGCCCGCCTGCTGGAGGCCTTGAGTGACAAAGAGGGTCGCCACCAGGACCTGTTCAGCAGCAAAGAGATGAGCTTCTCCGAAGCCATGGGCAAGTTGTTCCAGCGCCTGAACCCGCAGCTGGAACAAGGGGAGCGCAGCCCGCAGGTATTGGGTCAGGCGTTGCTGGATTATCGTAACTATCTGGACCTGGACATAGAAGTACAGCGGGGGGCCGATGGCTGGTTGCGTGCCGAAAGCGGTGCGCTGTCCACCGGTGAAGCCATTGGTACCGGTCAGGCCATCTTGCTGATGGTGCTGCAAAGCTGGGAAGAAGAATCCCGTCATTTGCGCAGTCGCGATGTGTTGCCGTGCCGTTTGTTGTTCCTGGACGAAGCGGCGCGACTCGATACCCGCTCGATCGCTACCCTGTTTGAATTGTGCGAACGCCAAAACATGCAGCTGTTAATAGCGGCACCAGAAAACATCAGCCCGGAAAAAGGCACTACCTACAAGCTGATCCGTAAAGTACACGGCAAACAAGAGCAGGTGCATGTAGTGGGACTAAGAGGCTTCGCCGGCGAGCCCGCAGCTTAAAATAAAGCGGCAAGCTACACCGTAAAAAGTAAAAAACACCGAATTAATCAGTTCGGTGTTTTTTTATGCCGGTTGTATGGCTTGATTAATTCTATTTGGTTTTGATGAGTTTATGAGCGACAGGAAGCTAGAAATAAGTCCGGATTGTTCATAAAGCGCCCAACTGTCGACACTGGTGTTTTAAATATCTCGTTACATTGAATTAAAAATCAAATACGGCATAATGCAGCCATTATAACGTTTTTTATTTCAATCAAAGGTAAAGCATGAGGAGCCTCTTCTGCTCCGATGCAATACTAACGCCAAAAGTCATCACGATTTGATACTGGTTCTGTCGTCATTCCCGCGAGGGTGACGAGAAAGAAAAGCTAGCGCCAGAATCCACACCTGTTATACCGAACTGCTTGGCTTAGCATCAAGCTGCAAACCACAATGTCGTGTAGGGTCGAATTTATTCGACCGCTTTCATACGAGGCATTTTGGGGTCGAAAAATGAGCCCTACAAAATAGCCGATATTTACAGCTTCGGGCAATTTGATCCTTTAACTCTGTACTTATTTTGATTTTTATACCATCGAGGAGATAAATAATGAAAGTTAGTCCTTTTTTTCTGCTGGCGGCAACCACCGCTATCTCATTCAACGTGGCGGCAAAGAACACGCCCGTTAATGCAGGCGAGCCGGTCTCCGATCAGGTGATTGCCGAGCAAAGACAAAAGCTGGCAGAAAATACGGAAAACAAAGGTTTTGGTCCTCAGTCTCCTCGCAGTCTCGATACCCTAGAGGGAAAAAACCAGGTGCTGTTCAATGCAGCGCCGGCCTACAGCCAAATGAACCTGTGTGACATTCACTTTCATAAAAACGCCGAGCATCAGGGCGGTGAATTTTCCGAGTATGCCGGCAATGGTGATGGCCACGGACACGGTACTGGCTACCGTTATTCGGGCACGCTGACCGAGGCCGAGTTGGCACCGGTGGCTGGCGAAATATGCCCCAGCAAGAATGGCGGCCTGTTTGCGGGCGATACCATAGAAGTACATTACGTTTATTCGACGGCACAGGTCACGCCCGGGCCAACTCTGGGCTCCTGCTTTAGCGAAGCGAGCAACAATCCCCAGTTGCGGGTAGAAGCTCAGGTGTACGTACTGGTGAACGACAGCGAAGCCCTGGACTTTGGTCAGTTAACGCGCGTTGAACAGCAAAATGGTCTGTATCAGGCGGTGAATCTGCCAACCAATACCGGCCAGTCGGTGCAGTATACCGGTTCAACCACGGGCCCGAGTTACAATGAACAAGGTTCCCCTTTCCAGGTGAGCTGGGGCGTTCGCCCTCAGGTTGCCAAGGTGAACATTGCGACCGTGGGTGAGTGGTGCAAGGGCAACGAGTTTGAAGAAGATCACGCCCATGGAGTCAGAAACTTGGTTATCAACCCGGATCTGATCTCTACCATAACGCCATAATAGTCTGGTTGTAGGGGCACGGCGTTACGCTGTGCCGACGGATGACATCAGTCATAAAAAAGGCCGAGCGCATGCTCGGCCTTTTCAGATCTAACGCCTGTTATTTGTCGTCATCATTAGGCGCATCGTTGGTCACGGGGGCCTTGCTGGCAGTGGGCACGAGCTTTTCGTCCGGCTTGGCCTGACCACCCGGATGGCCATTGATATCGAACTCTTGTTCCATCACCCGCAGGTTGGCAGAAGGGGCCTGACCTTCTTTGCCCACACCAAAGTAAACCGTGCTGTGCGGGAAGGGGATTTCGATACCGGCACTGTCGAAGTGCAGTTTAACCAGGCGGTTATAGGCACGACCTACCGCCCACTGCATGCCCGGCGTGGTTTTAATCCGCACCCGAATAACAACGGCACTGTCGGCCAGGGCAATCACACCCGCCACTTCCAGTGGTGCCAGTATGGCGTGCTTGTTGTCTTCGCTGGCGGCCAGCTCGTCAAAGGCGTTTTGCAGCTGCACTATGGCCTCATCGATGCTTTCGCGATACGCCACCCCATATTCACCCACATGATAGGCAAACTCGCGCATGTAGTTGGATACCGTATCCACACTCGAAAACGGAATAATGTGATAGGTACCGCTAAGGTCGCGAATGCCCACCGAACGAATGCTGAGCTTTTCGGCGGTGCCGGTAATGCCGGCCAGGGTGACCACATCGCCGGTATTCATGGCGTTTTCTATCTGAATAAACACCCCGGTAATAATGTCCTGCACCAGCTTTTGCGCACCAAAACCTATCGCCAGACCCAGTACACCGGCACCGGCGATCAGCGGTCCGATATTAATGCCAATTTCAGACAGCGCTATCATGATGGTGAGCGTGGCCAGGGCAATGGCCACGGCATTGCGAAACAGCAGCAACAAGGTTTGCGCGCGGGCAGAAGGCACTCCGCTGCCGGTTTCCGGGTTCAGCTTATGCTCGATAAGGCTGGCCAGCAGCACCCACACCACGGCAGCCACGGCGAGAATAATGGCCACGCTGATGATTTTGCTCATCAACTTGCCGCCGGCTTCAGACTCGTACCAGGCGTTCAAGTCGACGATGGCCCAGGCGTTAGACACCAGCAAGACCGCCATCGACACGATCAGCACCCGCAAAAAGCGCAAGGCCGCAGGAATATAGCTGTTGAGGCGAGGTTCGAGCAAAGGCAACTTGCGGCGCAACTCGTCCGAAAGCGTGATGTGCCGGCCTATGGTCTGGCTCAGCAGGCTGGACAGTAAAATACCCAGCACCACCACCCCCAGGGTTTTCAAGGTGGCAAACAGCACAAAGGGCAGGGCTTCGGCGGGGCTGAGCAGGGTGAGCACCAAGACCACGGTAAAATACGCCAGCGCAATCAGGTACCAGATGCGCGATAACAGTATCAGGCTGAACTGGGCCGCGGTAATGGTGCTTTGTTCGGCTCTGGCGCGAATGGCATGGCGCAGACGGAGACGGTTTTTCATGATCACCGTGACCGCATAAAAGTAAGCGATAAACATGATGAGGGTGTTCACGCTCTGGCCCAGGGTGGTCGATATATTGATGTTGATCAGGGGCACCAGCACCATGACCCCATAGCCGACCAGGCTAATCAGCAGTGCCAACCAGCGATTCCAGTAGCCGGCTTCCGATGCGCTGATCGGGAGCAGGCGCAGCCCGTCGTAACGAGAAGAAAACAGCACTCGTAACCCGGCCTTCAGTAGCTCGATCACCATAAAGGCATTCAAAAAGAGAGAAGCCTGAGTGGTTAACTCGCCGGTTTCGCCCACTAAAAAGGTGGCCACCAGATGACCGCCAAAATAGGCAAGGGCTATCGCCAATACGTCGACCGCCGTGGCCAGCACCACACAGGCCACCAATCGCAGTACCGGAGTTTTGCCATCTCCGTGCCGGGACCAGTAACTCAGGCGGCTAAAAATCGGACCGGCCAGCCGCCTTAGCAGCCAGAACAGCGCCACTGTGGTAATGATCACCATTCCCAGGTTCATGGCCGCATTAATAAAGGTCGCGCTGTTAAAGCCCGCGTTGTCGTCAGCCACATTGCCGGCCAGCAGGTCATTGGTCACGTCCACCAGGTTGGTGAACTGATCGCTCAGCCCACTGGCAATCTGGCTGGTGGTTTCTGCCAGTTGACTGGGTATGGAAGGCTCTGCCGGTTCGCTGCTCTCGGCCGCCTCCTGGGCTGCCGGTGTCTGCTGGTCGGCCAGACTGCGCAGCTGGTCAATCAGCTGTTGGCGTGATTGTTCGTTTTCCAATACCTCGGCGAGGGCGCTGTAGGAAGGGGCTGATGTAGCGTCTTGATTTTGGGCATGCGCCATACTCGCCAGGGGAGCACAGAGCAGCAACAGGGTCAGCAAAGTGAGTCTTTGTAATAGGTTCACCAGTGGCCTCCGGTAGGCGGTCAGTGTATTGAATGTACAGATATGGGGGGTTCCATCTTGTTATTTGTATGAAGCTTTATGATGAATAATTAAAGCAATTACTCAGGGTAACATACCCATAATGCTGATGTTAATGCCGGATTATTCGCCCTGAAAGCGGCCATAGGCCAACCAGAACAAGACACAGCCGGCACTTTGCTTGGTAGAAGATTGTATATAGACAAGTCATGCAGGGGGCCGTACAGCAATTTATTCCGGGTTTTAGTGGCGGCGCTGCCGACCAGACACTAAGTTTATTAACTGTTGGTTAACTAAACTTGGCGTGTTGTAAGGCTGCCTTCTAAGTGTTGCACTGCTAATGGGGGTGTCCTCTGCAAATACGGCTAAGCCATAAGCGTATATCTGCCCAGGAGGTCACTAAATATGGAACTAACTCGAGGCATAAGCAGAAGAGCGGTACTGTCGTGGATCGGTAAAACGGCCGGTGCAGCCGCCATGTACCAGGCCATGACCACGCTGGGGTTTGCCAGCGAATCTACCTTCGACAAAGACCACTATCAGCTGGAAGGTGCGCCCAAAGGAGCGTCGGTATTGGTGTTGGGGGCGGGTCTGGCCGGCATGACGGCGGCCTTTGAACTGCAGAAGGCGGGCTATAAAGTTAAAATTCTCGAGTACAACGAGAAGGCCGGGGGCCGCTGCTGGACCATTCGAGGTGGCGACAAATACACCGAGCTGGGCGGGGCAACCCAGGAGTGCAAGTTCGATGAGGGGCTCTATATCAACCCGGGCCCGTGGCGCATTCCGTATCATCACTATGCGGTGCTGCACTATTGCAAACAGTTCAACGTAAAGCTGGAAGTCTTTAACCAAATCAACCACAACGCCTACGTGCACAGCACCAAGGCCTTTGACGGCAAGCCCAAACGCTACCGTGAAGTATACGCCGATTTTCAGGGGCATATTGCCGAGCTGCTTTCCAAGTGCGTGAACCAGAAAGGTCTGGATGAAGCCATGACCCGCGAAGAAACCGAACGCCTGTTACTGGTGATGCGGGAGTGGGGCGCACTGAACGGTGACAACCAATACGTGAAGTCGATAGAGGCCAGCCTGACCCGCGGTTTCGACATAGAGCCCGGTGGTGGTTTAATGCCGGAACAGCAATACTCCCAGCCCATGGATCGCAGCGAGCTGCTTAACTCCAGCCTATGGAAGCACCTGACCACGGGTAACCTGTTCGAATATCAAAGCACTATCTTTCAGCCCATTGGCGGCATGGACATGATTGCCAAAGGCTTTGAAAAAGAAGTCGGCAATCTTATCCGCTACAGCAGCAAGGTCACCAAAATCCATCAGGATGATAAAGGCGTGACCGTAAACTATGTCGACAGCAAAAATCCGGGCGACACCATGACCGAGTCTGCGGACTGGTGTGTGTGTACTATCCCGCTGTCAATTCTGGGGCAAATTCCGGCCAACTTCAGCAGCAAGCTGAGCAATGCCATTCGTGCGGTTCCGTACGATACCGGCGTAAAGGTCGGGCTGCAGTTCAAGCGCCGCTTCTGGGAAGAGGACGATCGCATTTATGGTGGCGTTACCTATACCGACATGCCCATAGAGATGATCAGCTATCCCAGCACCGACTACCACTCTTCGGGTAAAGGGGTACTGCTGGGGGGCTACCTGTGGGATGAAAACGCCTACGAGTTTGCCGCCATGCCACCCGAAATGCGGGTGAAAAAAGCGCTGGAATACGGAGCCAAAATCCACCCGCAATACATGGATGAATTTGATAACGGCATTTCCGTGGCCTGGCACCGGGTGCCCTGGACCAACGGCTGTTATGGGATCTGGACGCCGGAAAGCCGCAAGGATCACTACAAGAATCTATGCGAAATAGATAACCGGGTGGTGCTGGCGGGTGAGCATGCCTCGTATATTCCGGCCTGGATGGAAGGCGCCATTCTGTCTTCTTTAGACGCCATCAAGCGCCTGCATGAGCACGCTGTTGCAGCGAAAGAACAAAACGCCTAAAGGAGCCAAACATGAACAAGCTAACCTTATCTGCACTTCTGCTAGGCATGAGCTCGCTGGTGACATATCCTGCTGTAGCGGGTACGCCAACCGTGTCCGAAAGCGGTAGCTTTGAACAAAAAACAGGTGAAGATCTCTTTAACAGCATTTGTCAGGGCTGCCACATGGAAGGGGGCAAAGGCGTGAATACCGGCGCCGGCTTCTATCCCGCCCTGGCCAACAACCCCAGGTTGTCGGCGGCGGGCTACCCTATTTTTATTCTGTTAAACGGCCTGGGTGGCATGCCCAGCTTCAAACACTACCTGAGTGACGAACAAATAGTGGAAGTGGTTAACTATATTCGTACTAATTTAGGGAACGATTACCCGGAAAAAACGACACTTGAAGAAGTGAAATCAATGAGTAACCGCTAACCAAACCAACAGACTCCCCCGGCATTGCCGGGGGGATAGTGATTAAGGAGTAATAAATGAAAGCCTTTCTATCTGGTATTGCAACCGCCATCCTGCTCACCGGCGTTACGGCCACGGCCTATGCCGCCGAAGAGGGGGTGATTCGCCATAAACTGCCTGATTCCGACTTTCCTATTTCTCTGGCCGTTGAAGTGCCCGCCGGCAGCACGCAAGTACACATGAGCGGCCAGGTACCCAGCGTGATAAATGCCGACGCCGATGGCAACACCATTGCCGCTTTTGGCTCCATGGAAGAACAAACCGTCTCTGTATTGCAAGGTATCGAAAAAAGCCTGAAGTCGCTCAACCTGACCATGGGCGATGTTTACCGCATGCAGGTATTTCTGGTGGGCCAGGATGGTAAAGTGGACTTTGCCGGCTTCATGAAAGGCTACACCCAGTTCTTTGGCACCGACGAACAGCCTAACCTGCCGGTCCGCTCCGCGGTAGAAGTGGCTGCCCTGGTCAACCCCGGCTGGCTGGTCGAAATAGAAGTGTCTGCTATCCGTCCATAATAAACCGCGAGCCCAGGAGTATTGGGCTCGATCCTGTTCCCTACTTGAATACCCCTCGTTTTATGGCTTTTTCAGGGAAGAAGAAGCTAGCCTCTCTGGCACGACATCCCCAAACACTCCTTTGCATAAGTAACCTCTTATAATTGATGTGGATTTTGGCGCTGGTGTGCCTTTATCGTCACCCTCGCGAAGGCGGGGTCCAGTGCCTTTGCAGGCGCCAGCAGACTGACAGTTCTGCGCCACAAGTCCTGGATTCCCGTCCCCGCCTACGCCTACGCGAGGATGACGAGAAAGAAAAGCTAGCCCCTGTATCCACATCAGTTATGAGACGTTACTTATGCGGTATTAAGTGCCTGGCAGGACTTATATTTATTTTTTACTCTGCTTATAATGCAAAAGCTTCATATGAGTTCAAAGTATTTTTCGGCAATTTGATTGCAACAACAGGGATAGTTAAGACAAGTAACAGGGAAGGGAAGAGGCTGGTTTCCCGCAAAGAAGGAGAGGTAGCCTGCCCGAAGCATCCGTGCGAGCACATAAAAGCGGTTCATTCATGTGGTGTGTTGCTCTTTGTTTGGCCCCGATGCGCGAATTGCCGCTTGAGCAGGATAGCGTAAATGCGCATGCTCAGTATTAAAAATATTATAAATGGAATTGCCAATGACCGAGAAGGTTAAACTTGTTAAGCTCAGTGCTGAGCAAATCGCACTGGCGAAAGATACGAATGGCGGAAGAAAGCATATTACCCATGCTGTCGTGTGCGGTAACTATGGCCAGCTATTTGGTACTGAGAAACAATGCCGAAAATACTATACGGCGTGGAGCAAAATTTTCCCTCGCTTGTTTTCCGGCGGTGAAGAAGTCGATGATTTTGACCTCGAGTCATTTGAGACAACACCGGAGTTGGTGATGGTGCTGATTGATGCCCACGATCCGTTAGTAAAAGCAGCAAGCGTACAACAAATAGCCGACATGTCTCGGCCATCGCAGCAGAGACCTGCCAAGAAAAAAGGGTTTTGGGCCAAGCTATTCGGTGTGTAATTTATAATAAATCACAGCAGTACGCGGCCGATCGCCGCCCTTTGCATGGCTCCTTCGTCGCCACTCCAAGGTCGCCGCTGTGCTCAGCGTTAGCCATCAATTAGGAGTGAATCTGAGTGCAGAGTTCTAAAGAGATTTTGGATCTTCTTACTAAAGCAAAGGATATGCGGCTGAATATAGCCATATTCTCTGTAGCGATAGTAATATTGTATTGTTCGTCTAAAGGCTTAGTCACAATTGACTCAGTTTCTGAAACGGTTCTTAGGGGGTTGACTTTTATTACCTCTGTTCGTTTGGTCTACGGGGTAATAGGACTCATATATTCTTACTTTCAGAAACGGCAGGAAGAAAAAGAAAAGTTGGCTAAAGCTGCGGAAGAAGCCAAGAATGCAGAATCCAATAGTTTAAAAAGCCGAGAGAAAATTCGAAGCGCATTTGAAACATTAGATATATTTCAGCTTTACATAATACAAGAATTAAAAAGACAGAATCATGTTCAGGTGAAAAAAGGGGCTTCGCTGTTCACCCTTAAAAGCTTTAACATTATTTATACTCCAGCAGTTGGCGAGCGGTATGAGTCTGCGTCTTTAACTGCAGTTGCAAAGGATATTTTAGAAAACGAGCTATGGCGTAGATTTGATGAGCTTAAATTTAATGCGCTAGTTAGATTTTTTGAAGGCATTCAGCCTGAAGATGCAAAGCATTTTCAAGAGTTTCTCGCTAAAGAATCAATAAATACAAAGAGATACAATTCGCACCGAGGTGGCAGCCAATATTATGACAATGAACGAGTATTCTCAAATTACTCAAACAGCATAATCTTTGCGCAACCCCAAAGAAGCTACACCTATATCATTGATCCTAGAGCCAAAGAAGCGATTGAAACAGTATTTAAGGAAAAGGCGGAAGAGGTAAATGGCTAACAAGGCGCTGCTGCAGGACAAATTTTCCGCAGAGCACGGCGTTATGTAGCTTGAGGATACAATTACAATTATGAATTATTTTGAATCTCCTTTTTCTGGCATCTCGTTGCAGGAGCAGGTTACCAATCCTAATATTGTGGTCGGACGGCATAGTTATTACTCGGGTTACTACCATGGGCATAGTTTTGATGATTGTGCACGCTATTTAGCGGCAGATAGAGATGATGTTGACAAACTAATCATAGGCAATTTCTGCTCAATTGGTTCGGGGGCTGTCTTCATGATGGCGGGTAATCAAGGTCATCGAAATGATTGGATAAGTACCTTTCCATTTTTCTATCAAGACAATGAACACTTTGCCGATGCAAAAAATGGCTTTCAGCGTGCAGGTGACACAGTCATAGGAAATGACGTTTGGATTGGATCAGAGGCAATGATTATGTCAGGGGTGACAATAGGCCACGGGGCAATAATTGCTAGCCGAGCTGTTGTAACGAAAAATGTAGCACCATACGAAGTTGTAGGTTCAAATCCAGCAACACATATCAGGTACCGCTTCTCTAGCGAGAAAGTTCAAATGCTACTGGAAATGGAATGGTGGAACTGGTCGGATATTGAACTGAAAGAGAGTATGCACTTATTATGTTCGGCAGAGATTGAAGATCTTTATAAGTACTGGCTCGATCAAATACGTACATAACAAACGCATGTTGTTGGATTTTTTTCGCAGCGCTCCAAATAAGCCGCAAATGTGGGCGTTAGCAATACACTGTGGGGAATTGGAAATCATTAAAGATAAAAATGAGAGAGTGCTTTTGGTTTTATGTTGCTTCTCTATTGCCATACTAATAATTTCTGGTGCGCGTTTACCTCTAATCTCTGAGTTAGAAGGTACTATGCTCGGGTCATTTCTCACCTCGATAACCTATATCTCTGTCTTCGAAAATATATTGATCGGCTATCTCGCAGCGTATGTTTTCTATCTATTAAATAGTTATTTCCCAAGGAAAAAGTTAAGGGAAGATAACCTTAAACTGTTGAACTCATGTGTAGCATCAATTCTAGACAGTTACAAACGTACCAGGGTTTATGGTCATGAAACGGCGTTACCATATGTAAACACCGAATGTTTAGATCAGGAATGGTTAAGGCATCAAGTATCAGAATTGAAGAAAGCCAAAACAGATGCCTTGAAGTTGAAGTTCACATTAGACACTGCTCATACCCGAGAAAATGATTTTAGAAACCTACTCCAAATAGCATCAAGTATCTCTCCAGAGCATGCAGAAAAGTGGCTTGTGTTAACAGATAAAGTTCGTCTACTATCTGATAATTACGGTGAACAACCAAAAGCAACGGATGAAGAAATGCACTTGGTAAGAATGAGAAGTAAAGAAAGTCCAATGCATTACTATCACTTGGATCTGGAATTTCGAATAATGGAGTTGATGGAAGTAACTATTGAGTGGCTAGAGTTGGAATAATATTTCTAACAAGGCGTTTAATATAGACATTCAACGCTTGGTATATTCGGTTCGAATCAGTATTGGTGTTTATGGAACAATAGATTAAGTAGCGGGGGCGCGTTGTTCACCCCTTAACGCGGCGTTATATGAAAGCTGATAAAAAATAAATATCTATTTAATATCACGCGACCAGCTTCGATTTGTGCTCATCGAAAAAACTGCACTAGGCGATTGCAGTGTGCGGCTTCACATGAGCCTTGTCGTCGGCACTGCAGTTCTTGAGCCTTGGGCCTGTTTTGTCTACAATGGCGCACTTTTTGGTTACGTCAGGTCTATCATGAACGACAGCAAATCACTACCCGCTTTACCGGATCGCCTTTCGGGCAACCCTCGTAGCCCGCACCATGTGGCAGAGATTTTCGAGCACAATATCGGTATTCGGCTCAATGGCAAAGAGCGCTTCGATGTTGAGGAATACTGCATCAGTGAAGGTTGGGTAAAAGTTGCCTCGCCCAAAGCGTTGGACCGTCGCGGCCAGCCGTTGCTGATGACGCTCAAGGGTACTGTTGAAGCCTTTTATAGTTAAGTCGTTTTGCAACGCCACTGACTATCATCTACCCATAGGGCCTAAATAAATTTAGGCCCTATGTTTTTATTGATGCTCTATCAAGTCTGATAGATAAATATTCATTGTCAGATATTCAGATGGGCCTTGGTCATTAGTCGGTAAAGTTCCGCAGGCGAAACCTTTAATGAGCAGTATAAAAAGAGTTGGTTTGATAAGCCATGAGCGAAAATAAAATCGGTATTTTCGAAAGAATGCTTTCTGGGGGAGTCATTGCCAATGACGATCCCGAGATGAAAAAGGTGTGGTCTCAAATAGCCAGAACCATCAAGTTATCTGCAGCACTCAATGTGTCGACCGATATCAATCAGATAAAAGGGCGGCTGAGTGAAATTATCAAAAATAAAATAGATGCCAGCACCATTATATTTGTGCCTTTTTATACCAACTTTGGTCAGCACATAAAGCTTGGCCGAGAAGTCTTTATCAATCATGATTGTTCCTTCCTGGATATGGGCGGGATCACCATTGAAGATAATGTTCAAATAGGGCCCAAAGTCAGCCTGATTACGGAAAACCACCCGTTAGACCCCTCGAAACGAAAAGATCTCGATCTTGCCTCAATTGTGATTAAGAAGAATGCCTGGTTGGGTGCGGGAGTGACCATACTGCCGGGGGTGACGGTAGGCGAGAACGCCGTGGTGGCAGCAGGCGCAGTCGTCAATAAAGACGTACCACCAAACACTGTGGTTGCTGGCGTTCCCGCCACATTCATAAAAAAAATCAGTCATCCTGCATAACCGCTGTGGATCTGCCGTCATTCCCGCGAAGGAACGTCATCCTCGCATAGGAACGTCATCCTCGCGAAGGTGGGGACGGGGACGGGAATCCAGGACTTGTGGTACAGAACTGTCAGCCTGCGGTTCGCCTGCAAAGACACTGGACCCTGCCTTCGCGAGGGTGACGAGATATACAAATTAGCGCCAAAATCCACATCAGTTATCAGGTATTTAACCGCCGTGGTGCTGCCGTCTTTCTCGCGTAGGAAGGTTATCCTCGCTTGAGGAACGTCATCCTCGCGAAGGCGGGGACGGGGACGATAAAGGTCAACAGACCCTAAGGTCCAGGCCATTTCAAACACGAAAATAATCTCGCCCACCACTCGGCCAAGGTGCTCAAGGTATTACACTCTAGGTTGTTGAAGCGAAGAGTGGGGGAGCCGGGATGCTGGCTGTTTTTGTCATCAATACCATGGTTGTGGCGCTATCCGTGGTGCTGCATTACGAGTTCCTGTACCGAATTACCCTGTATATCCCCAACATGACCATCAGTCATCGTTATCGCATTGTGTTTGGCGTGTGCGGTGCCTTGATTGCGCACGCCTGCGAAATCTGGATTTTTGCCATTGCCTACTACTTTATGCATCTCACCGATGGCTGGGGACAGTTGAGCGGCAATTTTAACGGGAGCCTGCTGGATTGTGGCTATTTCTCATTCACCGTATTCACCACCCTGGGTTTTGGCGATATTGAGCCCAGTGGAGACTTGCGATATTTAACCGGCATAGAGTCGTTGACCGGGCTGGTGCTGATAACCTGGACCGCTTCTTTCTTGTACTTTGAAATGCAGCGGCATTGGCGGATGACAGAAAAATAACGACCTTAATGCGAGTACAGTATGGTTGTTGAGGTAATTTTTGAACTGGTTGAAGACACGGCAAAACTGACGCTTATCGTCGCCTGTCTCTATTTGGCGCTGGGGGCATATGTGCGTCGTAAGCAGCCGAACTGGTCCGAGCCGCTGGAAAAACGACGATTGGTTGTGCTGTGTGTGCTGGTGCTCGGGGTAACCGTGCTTAAGGTGACCGAAGATGTGCTGGGCGGAGAGTCAGGTCCGTTCGACGAGACGATATTGGTGTTTATCCACGGTCACGTTTCGCCTCGGCTGACTGGCTTCTTCGAGGCAGTCTCGCTGAGTGGATCGGCCACGGTAATGGTTCCGCTGACGATCATCACGGGCATTGTCTTGCTGCTGGCGAAGCGCCGGATTGAAGCGTCACTGGTTATCGCGTCGGTAACCAGCGCTGCTGCCGTGGTTTACGTGCTCAAGACGGTGGTTGGCCGATCCCGACCGACACTGTGGCAAACCGAATGGTATTGGGGTTCCAGCTTTCCGAGTGGGCATACTCTGGTGGTCACGGCCTTCGCTACCGCTGTCGTGTTATGCATTAGCCGAATCGTGCCTGCTGCGCGCGGGGTTGCGCTGTCGGTGGCGCTGCTCTGGATCATGCTTATCGCAGGTTCGCGCATGGTGCTCGGCGTACACTGGCCGACCGACGTGTTAGCGGCAGCATGCATCGGCGCTATGCTGCCGCTGGTCATCAAGGTTGTTTTCGAGCTACGCCACCGCCAAAGCTGATCCTTGGCCATCAACTGCTCTGCAAAGGAGCAAGGCCACCCCCAGGCACATAGCGTGCTCGGAGGCTTTAGTAAGCCCCTGCGCTGTAAATCAATTCGTAACTGTGGCTGTATATTTCCAAAATATTACCGAAGGGGTCTTCCATATACATCATGCGGTAGGGCTTTTCGCCCGGGTAGTAATAACGGGGTTTTTCCATCCGTTTTTTACCGCCGGCGGCCACTATGCGTTCGACCAGTTCTTCTACGTTGGGATCCTGCACGCAAAAGTGGAAGATGCCGGTTTTCCAGTATTCAAAGTTGTTCTCCGGGTTGACCTGATCCTTGAACTGAAACAGCTCTACGCCCACCCGATCGCCGGTGGACAGATGGGCGATACGAAAACTGCCCCAGTTGGCACCGAATACCTCGGTACACATTTCGCCAATGGCGCTATCGTCTTCAAGAATATCGGTGGGCTCCATGATCAGGTACCAGCCCATTACCTGAGTGTAAAATTCCACTGCCTTGTCGAGATCGGGCACCGAAATACCGATGTGCGAAAAATTTCTGGGATAAACCTTGTTCATTGTCTGCTCTCCTGTGGTGACGTGGTGACGTGGTGACAGTGTACAAAGGCTGCTTGATTACCTAAAATTATCGTTTGTCATGACAATGAGTACTAAACGTAATGATAAATACCCACTGGCTGCGCAGTTTTTGTACCCTGGTTGAAGTGGGTCACTTCACCCGTACGGCAGAACAGCTGCACATGACGCAGTCTGGTGTTAGCCAGCACGTACGAAAGCTGGAGCAGCAGCTGGGGCGAGACTTGCTGATCAGACAGGGCAAGCAGTTTATGCTGACGGATGCCGGCGAGCGGCTGTATCGCGAGGCAAGCTCGATTATCGAGTCTTTGTCGAGCCTGGAGCTGAGCATTGGGGCAGATCCTGCCTTTGAAGGGGCGGTTAGAGTCATGTCACCGGGCAGTGTGGGGCTCAAGTTATATCCGCATTTGCTGGCGCTGCAACGCCAACACCCCAAGCTGGTGATGGATTATCGATTTGCGCCCAACACCACTATCGAGGCCGCCATTGCCGCTTACGAGGTAGATATTGGCTTTATGACTCAGGCATCCAGACTGGCTGAGGTAAGCTGTCGTCCGGTTGCCCGAGAGCCCCTCTTACTGGTGACGCCTGCCGCGCTACCCGAGCCTGACTGGGCGCAGTTAATGGCGCTGGGCTTTATTGATCATCCCGATGGTGCCCATCATGCCGGTTTGTTGCTGGGGGCCAACTATCCTGAATTTACCCATAGCAAGATGTTTGAACAGAAAGGGTTTTCCAATCAAATCAGCCTGATCCTGGAGCCGGTGAGCATGGGGCTGGGGTTTACCGTGTTGCCGGCCCATGCGGTAGCGGCGTTTGCCAAACCCGAGCTGATTCACACTCATCGTCTTGCTCACCCGGTTAGCGAAACCCTTTACCTGGGTATGCAGCGGCGCAAACCGGTACCCAACCGGGTAAAAACGGTGCTCGCCGAAGTGGAAAAGTGGCTTTAAAGGCAAGCGCCAAGCTAGTAGCCGATGAGGCTGCAGCGGATATTAACTGTCTCGAATGAGATAAATTCAAGCAATAGCATGAGGCCGATATGGACGCTCGTCAGTACCTGGAAAGACCTACCAAAGACGCCATGCGTCAGCTCCCTGCCTTTAGCGGCCTGTTGCAGGCGCAGATCCACCAGGTGGAGAGTGCCGATGAGGTCAACTTTGCCCAAGAGCAGCTTGGCAACTGCACCCACCTGGGTTTTGATACCGAGAGCAAGCCGACTTTTATGGTGGGGGAGTCCAGCACAGGCCCACATCTGGTGCAATTGGCTACCCCGAGTCACGCCTTTCTGTTTCGGGCGGGCCAGCAGGGGAGCCAGGGCGCGGCGCATCGGTTGTTGAGCGATATTTTGCAGTCGGAGCACATCATCAAGGTAGGCTTTGGGCTCAAGTCGGATCGGGGGCCCGTGCTGCGCAAGTTTGGCATTGAGCTCAACGCGACCATGGAGTTGGCAGGAGCGGTGAAACGGCTGGGGTACAAGCAACAGGTGGGGCTGCAGGCCGCCGTGGCCATAGTGATGGGCGAGTATCTGCAAAAATCGAGAAAGGTTACTTTGTCTAACTGGGCGGCAGAGTCGTTATCTCCGGCCCAACGGAGCTATGCCGCCAACGATGCCTATGCCAGCCTGCGGGTGTATCAGGCGTTAAAGCACATGGCACCCCAGTTGTTGAATCACATCTAATATATTATGCCAACATACAAAAGTGTTAATCAATAAATTGGTCGAATACTGTTACTTAGAATAGGTCGGCCTACGATTGGTGATGGCTTTGTCGTCATCCTGATGAACGTCAGGCTCTCGGTGTTGTGCTGAGTGTCGTTGGCCTTACCGCTGATTTATCAGGTTTTTTGCCGGATGATACGGTGTAACTGCCAGATGTAAACCATATTTGAAAGGTTGAGGCCTTGAGGTTGAGTTACTGGGAGCAGGGATGCAAGCAGACGCCGACGTACGAATTGTCTATCTGGGTAATCCGCTGCACGGGGATGATGCCGCCGGCATTCAGGCGCTGGCGTTGTCGCAGACGCTGAGTTGGCCCCTTGGGGTCGAGTTGGTGGACGGCGGCACGGGAGGCGTAAGCCTGCTGCCGCTGTTTCAGCGTTGTCGGCGCATCATACTGGTGGATGCCTTGTTGAGCCTTGGCCAAGAGGGCGAGATCCGCCAGTTGTGCAATGTAACGGCGGATTCACTGGCGGGCAGCGACGGTCTGGAGCATGGCGGTGGCATCAAGGGACTGCTGGCGCTGGTGCCGTTGCTGGTGTCGCCGGCACCCATTATCGATATATTTGTGGTTGGCGGTCGCCAGTTTCCCCCCTGTTGCCCCAGCATGAGCGACGAGGTGGCACAGGCTTTGCCCGCGCTGTGTCGGCGTCTGCATCGCTATGTGACCAGGCTGCTGATGCCTGACACTCCCACTCTGTTAACGAGTAGCGCGCCGCAAGGCGTAGCGGGCCATTTGTTGCGGGTAACCGGCTGCGTGCAGGGGGTGGGGTTTCGTCCTTTTGTCTATCGATTGGCGATGGAGCTTGGGTTGTGTGGCGATGTTTGCAATATCGGCGCCGGAGTCGAGATCCGGCTGGCCGCCGATGCTGCCGCCGTGGCGAATTTCTGCCAACGGTTGCGAGCGGACTGCCCCGTCCATGCTTGCATAGAGGACATAACGACCCAGCCCTTTACTTTTGCAGCTGCTCCTTCCGATTTTACGGTAACGGACACCCAGGCTCAGGGAAAGGGAGCGCGGTGTCCGCCCGATCTGGCCGTTTGCGCCCAGTGTCTGATTGAGCTGGCGGACCCAAATAACCGGCGCTACGGCTATCCCTTTATCAACTGCACCGACTGCGGCCCCCGTTACTCCATAATTCGCGCCTTGCCTTACGACCGCGCCAACACCGCCATGGCCGAGTTTCCGCTTTGTGCTGCCTGCCGCGAAGAATATCGCCACCCCGCCAATCGGCGCTTTCACGCCGAGCCGGTTGCCTGTGCCGAATGCGGTCCACATATCTGGCTGCAAGACGCGAATGGCGAAGTGCTGCAGGGCACTACGGCGGCCTTGCTGGCTCAATGTTGCGGTTGGCTGGAGCAAAATTTAGTGTTGGCGCTTAAGGGTATTGGTGGCTTTCAACTGGCCTGCCATGCTGGCTCTGTGGCGGCCATTGCGCAATTGCGCCGGCGTAAACACAGGCCCGGCAAGCCCTTTGCCGTCATGATGCGAGACTTGGCCCAGGTTGAAGCCTGTTTCACGCTGAATAACGACGAGCGGGAGCAGCTGAGCTGCTCGGCGGCACCCATAGTGCTGTTACCAAAGGCACGACTGCGCCAGCCGGTGCAAGGGATCCTGCCCGAAGTACTGGCACCTGGCATGGCCAGCATTGGCGTTATGCTGGCCAGCTCGCCGCTGCACTGGTTATTGCTGAACGAGGTTGGCGTCCCCTTGGTGATGACCTCGGGTAATGCCAGTGGCGAGCCCATTTGTATGGATAACCAGCAAGCCAGCTCGGCGTTGGCCGGCCTGGCCGACGGCTTTTTGCTGCATAACAGACCCATACTGCACCGTTGTGACGATTCGGTGCTGGCTTGGCTTGCGGGGCGGCCACGGCTGATCCGCCGCGCTCGGGGCTATGTGCCCGCACCGTTTGCGCTGCCGACCGAGTTTGGTGGCGCCGTGCTGGCGCTGGGGGCGGATCTAAAGAATAGCTTTTGCCTGACTGCAGATGGCCAGGCCATTTTATCGGCCCATAACGGCGATTTATCTGCGCCGAGCTGCCTCGATGCCTTGCGACAGCAGGTCGACCCGCTGCCCGAGGCCGGGGGGCCGCCTTTGCAAGCCATTGCCGTGGATCTGCATCCCGATTATGCATCTACCCGTTTAGGGGCCCGTTTGGCGCAAGCGCGCGGGCTGCCGCTGGTTCGGGTGCAGCATCATCATGCCCATCTGGTGTCTTGCCTGGTCGAAAACGGGCAACCACCCGATGTGCCTGTGCTCGGCATCGTGCTTGATGGCCTGGGGTATGGTGATGACGGCAGTCTGTGGGGCGGTGAGTTGCTGCTGGCCGATTATGCACGTTATCGGCGGTTGACGCGGCTGCGGCCTTTCCCGCTGCTGGGGGGAGATCAGGCTAATCGTCAGCCCTGGCGCAACCTGCTGGCGCAATTGGCCCAGGCACAGCTCTTGCCCCCCTGGTCAATACTGGAAGCCGAGAGCTCGACGTTGGCCGTCGAGAGTCCGGAGCTGGCCTGGCTGATGGAGGGCAAGGCTCAAGCCTTGTTGAAAATGGCGGCGGGTTTTCCGCTCACCTCGTCGGCAGGGCGGCTGTTTGATGCGGTGGCGGCGCTGCTGGGCGTGGCACCGTCCGAGCTCAGTTTTGAAGGCGAGGCCGCCATGAAGCTGGAAGCCCTGGCGCAAGGCACACCGGCAAACGCCTGTTATGAGCTGGGGTTAAGCCAGGAGGGGGCGTGCTGGCAGCTGGATCCGGCGCCGCTGTGGCCGGTGATGATAGCGGCCCTGCAGGCCGGTGAAGATAAAGCGGTGCTGGCAGCCAATTTTCATCTAAGTTTAGTGAGGGGGCTGTGCCACACGGTGCGGCGGCTGCGCCGGCAAGAGGGTGTGACCTTTAGTACAGTGGCACTCAGCGGCGGCGTGATGCAAAACCGCCTGCTGCTGGCACCCCTGATAGACGAGCTGAACGCCATGGGGTTGACCGTACTGACCCAAAGCCAGGCCCCCAGCAACGACGGCGGCATCGCTCTGGGTCAGGCCGCCATAGCCCTGGCCCAATTGCACCTAGGCCAAGGTGTAACGCCGTTGGTCGAATACTTTTTATCTAAATAAGGCGACCCTACAAAAATGGCGCGGAGCCTGCCTGTTTTGTAGATCTAATTTATTGGACCACCAACAGCCAGGGAGCAAAGCTGATGTGTTTGGGAATACCGGCCAGGGTGGTTGCCATTGTAGATGCAAACGCCGGACTGGCACTGGCGGACACCGCCGGGGTGAGCCGGCAGATCAATATCGGCCTGCTGGCCCTGGAGGGGCGAGAGCCTTCGACGCTGGTGGGGGAGTGGGTGTTGCTTCATGTGGGGTTTGCCATGGCGGTGATCGATCAGAGTGAAGCCGACCGCGCCCTGGCTCTGCTGGCGCAAATGGAAGAGGGTGCGTCATGAGCCTGACCCATGATTTTCGTGATGCCGGGCGAGTAAAAACCCTGCTGGCAGCCATTACCGCCGCGGCAGATCCACTGGCCGCACGCCTTGGCCGTCCCTTGCAGATCATGGAAGTGTGCGGCGGCCATACCCATGCCATTTTTCGCTTTGGGCTGCACCAGTTGCTGCCTGCTTCCATCGAGTTTATCCACGGCCCTGGCTGCCCAGTCTGCGTGCTACCGGTTGAGGCGGTCGATCAGGCCGTCAGCCTGGCGCGGCAGCAAGACGTTATTCTGGCAAGCTTCGGCGATCCGCTGCGGGTGCCCGGCAGCCAGGGGAGTCTGCTGCAGGCCAAGGCCGAAGGAGCCGAGGTAAAGGTACTGTATTCCCCCTTCGACGCCCTCGCGCTGGCCCAGGCCAACCCGGATAAGCAGGTGGTGTTTTTTGCCATCGGCTTCGATACCACCATGCCCAGCACCGCTTATTCTTTGCTGGCCGCCGACCGAGCCGGCATCGGTAACCTGAGCTTTCTGTGTCATCACATCCGGCTGATGCCGACGTTGGTCGGCCTGCTGGAGGCCGGCGACGTTCAGCTTGATGGCTTTGTAGGGCCGGGGCACGTCAGCATGGTGATCGGCAGCCGGGTCTATGAGCCCATCGCCAGCCACTATCACAAGCCGTTGGTGATCGCCGGTTTCGAGCCAGTGGACTTTTTGCAGGCCCTGTATCAACTGATCCTGCAGTTGGCTGAAGGGCGCTGCACTATCGAAAACGCCTATGCACGGGTGGTGGCACCGGACGGCAATCCGGCCGCCCTCAAGGTGATGGACGACGCCTTCGAACAAGGGGTCAACAGCCACTGGCGGGGACTTGGCCTGGTGGCAGGCTCGGGGGTACGGGTACGAGAGCGATATCGACATCTGGATGCAGCCGAACGCCTGACATCCACAACTCAAACCAAAGCCGACTCCGATCCCGCCTACTGTAATGCCGTGCTTGTCGGGCGCATCAAACCCCATCAATGCCCGCTGTTTCGCCGCCAATGCACGCCCGCGCATCCGGTGGGTGCCCTTATGGTCTCCAGTGAGGGGGCCTGCGCCGCCTACTATCAATACCGGCCCGAACAGTACCAGCCCGAACAAGAGCAAGATAAGGAGGCGAGCGGTGACCAATGAGCACACAACCATTTCCCTGGCCCATGGTGCCGGGGGTGGGGCCATGCATAGCCTGATTGACGAACTGTTTCTGACCGCCTTCGGCGACGGCCCCTTGCTGCAAAAGGAAGATCAGGCCCGGTTGCCGCTGGCAGACTTTCTGGCTCGGGGAGATCGGCTGGCCCTGACCACAGACAGCTTTGTGGTCAGCCCGCTGGAGTTTCCCGGTGGCGATATCGGCAAGCTGGCGGTGTGCGGCACCCTCAACGATCTGGCCGTGGGCGGCGCTATTCCCCTGTATTTGACTGCTGCTTTTATTATTGAAGAAGGCCTACCGCTGGCGTTGCTCGAGCGTCTGGTCGGCTCCATGGCCGAGGCGGCCCGTCTAGCCGGCGTGAGCATAGTCACCGGCGATACCAAGGTGGTGGAGCGGGGCATGGCCGACAAGTTGTTTATCAATACCACAGGCGTGGGCGTGATCCCGGCGGGCCTCAACCTGGCCATTGGCTCGGCCCTGCCCGGCGACAAAATCCTGGTTAACGGCCATGTGGGCGATCACGGTGCTGCCGTTATGCTGGCGCGAGAAGATCTGGGGCTAGTGGGGGAGTTGGCCAGCGATTGTGCCGCCCTGCAGGGGCTGATCCAGCCGGTGCTGGCGCACTGCGCCGGGGTGCGCTGCTTGCGCGATGCCACCCGAGGGGGGCTGGGAGGTGTGCTAAGCGAAATCGCTGGGGCCTCGCAAGTGAGTATTCAACTGGTTGAAAGCGAGCTGCCCATTCGGCCTCAAACCCAGGCGCTGTGCGAGCTGCTGGGGCTGGAGCCGCTGTTTCTGGCCAACGAGGGGATGGCTGCCATGGTGATCTGCCCCGAACAGGCCGAGCAGGCGCTGGCGCTGTGGCGTGATCATCCCCTGGGGCGGCATGCTCGCATCATCGGCGAAGTCTTGGCCCCATCGTCACCGGGGCGGTTGAGTCTGATGACCCCCTACGGGGGCGAGCGGCTGCTGGAGGTACCCCATGGCCTGCAGCTGCCACGGATCTGCTGAGTATGCATGAGCTGTCCGTGGTGCGAGCTTTGCTGACTCAGCTCAAGCCCTATCAGCAGCAGGAGATAAGGCGTATCTGCATCGAGGTGGGTACCATGAGCTGCGTTGACAGCGAGCGGCTGCATTTTTGTTTCAACATGGTGAAAGACGAGGCCGAGCTAAGCGATGCGATACTTAACATCAATGTGGTGGCGGCTCAGGCCGAATGCCGCAGCTGTGGCCAGCCTTTTTCCCCGCGCGGGCCAGGTGACGCCTGCCCCTGTGGCAGCTACGACTATACTCTAACTTCGGGGCGGCAACTGCTGCTAACGGAAATAGGATTTGGCTGATGTGTGGACACTGTGGATGTGCCAGCGAAAAAGCCCGACTGTCGGAGCCGGGCAGCGAGACCCATAGTCATCTGCACCAGAACGGTGACAGCCTGCAATTACAGCAAGCCTTGCTGGCCGGCAACGATGAACTGGCGCGGCAAAATAGAGACTGGCTGGCCGCCAATCGCATTACCTGCATCAACCTGATGGGGACCCCAGGCGCCGGCAAAACCCAATTGCTGGAAGCCACCTTCAAAGGGGCTGGCGCCAACTGGCCGCCGATGACGGTGCTGGAAGGGGATCAGCAAACCCAGAATGATGCCCGTCGCATTCAGGCCTGCGGCGGCCGGGCGGTGCAGATCAACACCGGCACCGGCTGCCACCTGGATGCCCAGATGATACAGGCAGGGCTGGAGCAATTGGCGCCGCTACCGAACTCTCTGGTGCTGGTCGAGAACGTGGGCAACCTGGTGTGCCCGGCGCTGTTCGATCTGGGCGAGCAGCACAGGGTGGCCATGATGGCGGTGACCGACGGCGAAGACAAACCGGAGAAGTATCCCCATTTATTTGCCGGCTGCGAGCTGGTCATTATCAACAAAATCGATCTGCAGCCTTATCTAAATGTCGATCTAAACCAGATAAAAACCTCGTTGCGGCGGTTGAATCCGCGGGTCGAGATCCTGACACTGTCGGCCAGCACCGGCGAGGGACTTAACGCCTGGCAGGACTGGATGCTGACCCGAGCTCATCATGACTAGACGCTTTTTACCCCACCGGGATCTGCACCGGCTGCATCAGGCGCTGGTGCAGGCCGGTTATGAGGTGATCGGCCCTCAAGTCAAAGACGATGCCATTCTGTTTGCTCCCTTGAACAGTGTCGACCAGTTGCCCTGGGGTTGGCAGGAACAGGCCGACGCCGGTTCTTACCGCTTGCAGCACACGGCTGGCCGGCGCGCCTTTGCCTGGAATACCGGCCCTCAGGGCCTTAAACCCTGGCTGTTTCAACCCAGGCAAAGCCTGTGGCGAGCCGAGAATACCGAACAGGGATTGCGCTTTCACGCCGTGGAGCCCGAGGCCAGACGACTCGCCTTTATCGGGCTGCGAAGCTGTGATCTGGCGGCACTGAAAATACAGGACCGGCACTTTCTTGAGGGGCCTTATGCCGATCCCTTTTATCGGGCCCAGCGTGAGCAGTTGCTGATTGTGGCGGTCAATTGCGGCCGCAGCGCCCACACCTGTTTTTGTGTGTCGACCGGTGACGGCCCCGAGGCACGTTTTGGATTCGATCTGCTGCTCGACGAACTGGAAAATGGCTATCTGTTGCAGACCGGCAGCGAACGCGGTGTGGCCATAGCGGCGCAGTTGCCTCTCACAAAAGCCAGCGGCCGGCAAGTGACCGAGGCCAACACCCTGTTGGCGGGGGCCCGCCAGCAGCAGCGGGTGATGCCGAGCGAGGCCGAGCTGGTGCAACTGGTCGACCGGCTCGAGCATCCGCGCTGGCAGCAAGTGGCCGATCGTTGTCTGGCCTGCGGCAACTGTACCCTGGTGTGCCCCACCTGTTTTTGCTCCAAGCAAGAAACCGAGGGCGATATTCAGAACCAGCAAGCCGAGCAGGTGCGGCTGTGGGATTCCTGCTTCAGCGAGCAGCACAGCTACATTACCGGCAAGGTAGTTCGGCCCGAAATTCGCCATCGCTACCGGCAATGGCTGGTACACAAGCTGGCCACCTGGCAGCAGCAGTTTGGCCGCAGCGGCTGTGTAGGCTGCGGTCGCTGTATTGCCTGGTGTCCGGTGGCCATCGACTTGGTGGAAGAGGCCCAGGCTTTGCTGGAGGACACACTGCAGGAAGACAAGCCGCCGGAGGGGAAGCATGACTGATTTTCTGCCCATGACCGCGACCCTGGCGGAGAAAGAGATGGAATTGCCCGGGGTGTATACCCTGAGCCTGGCACTGGAAACCCGGGTGCCGTTCGACTTTGATTTTGGGCAGTTCAACATGCTCTATCTGTTTGGTGCCGGTGAGGTGGCCATCTCCATCATGGGATGGCGGCAGGGGCTGTTACAACACACCATTCGCGCCGTGGGCCGAGTCACTCGCCCTTTGGTAGAACTGGAAGTCGGTCAGCAGCTGGGCCTGCGTGGCCCCTTTGGTCAGGGCTGGCCATTGACCAGGCTGCAGGGGCGGGATCTGGTGTTCATCACCGCCGGGCTGGGTTGCGCTCCCGTGGTGGCGGCCATTCACCACGCGGTTGCCAACCGGGAGCAATATGGTCGCATCGTGATCCTGCAGGGGTTCAAGCACCATGCAGACTTGCTCTGGCAGGCCCAGTACCGGCGTTGGCAAACCCAGGGCAAGTGTCAGGTGCTGCTGGCCGCCAGCGAAGAAAACCGCCACCGGCACCGCTGGCGCCTGGGGCTGGTCACCGAATTGCTGGAGTTGGCCGAGTTCGATCCGGGTAATTGCGCGGTCTTGATGTGCGGCCCCGAGATCATGATGCTGGCGGCCCTCAAGCAGCTGGCGCGGCAGCAGGTGGGGGATGAGGCCGTTTATATGAGCCTGGAGCGCAACTTTCAGTGCGGCCAGGGCTTGTGTGGTCATTGCCAGCTGGGCCCGTATTTTGTCTGCAAAGACGGCCCCGTATTCCATTATCCGCAGGTCAAGCCCTGGCTGGGGCAGGAGGGAGTCTGATGGCCGCACCCAAACTGACTCTGGCGGTACACAAGCTGACTTCCTGCTCGGGCTGTCAGCTGGCCTTCCTCAATCAGGGGCCGGCGCTGCTGGATATGCTGGAAGAAGTGGAGTTTCTGCATTTTATCGAGGCCGGCATCGAAGGGCCGGAACAAGCCGTCGATGTGGCCTTTGTCGAAGGCAGCATCTCTACCCCGGAAGATCTTAAGCGGGCTCAGACCCTGCGGCAAAACAGCAAGCTGGTGGTCACCATAGGTGCCTGCGCCACCAGTGGTGGCATTCAGGCCCTGCGCAACATGGCGGATGGTCCGGCCTGGCAAGCGGCCATTTATGCCCGACCGGATTTTATCGCCACCCTGACAACCTCCACCGGGGTAGCCGAACACATCAAGGTGGACTTCGAACTCTGGGGTTGCCCCATCACGGTTGAGCAGATGCGCCATTTTCTGCGCCAGCTGCGACTGGGCGTACAGCCCCGTCCCGAGGCCGAAAAGCTGTGTATGGAGTGCAAGCGCCGGCTGCAGGTTTGCGTGATGGTGACCCGGGGCGCCCCCTGTCTGGGGCCCGTGGTGCGTACCGGCTGCGGTGCCCTCTGTCCGGCCTTTGGTCGGGCCTGCTATGGTTGCTTTGGCCCCTCCGAGCAGCCTAACTGCGACAGCCTGGCCAATCGTTTCGCCGGTCTGGGTCTGATGCCCGACGACATTGCCCGGCGTTTTGCCGCCATTCACAGCCACAGCGCGCCGTTTCGCGAGCAAAGCCGGCGTTGGCAGCGAATTGACGTGCGGGAGCTGGATGATTGAAAAAAAACAAGCGTCGCATTGCCCTCAAGGTGCCCTTCGTTACCCGGCTGGAAGGTGAGGGCTCGCTGGAGCTGAGTGCCCGGGGCGACCGCATCGAAAAATTGCATCTGGCTATTTTCGAGCCGCCTCGGCTGTTCGAAAAGTTTCTGGAAGGGCGTGACTATCAGGAGGTGCCGGATCTCAACGCCCGTATCTGCGGCATTTGTCCCATGGCCTACCAGCTCACCTCCATTCAGGCGATGGAACAGCTGTTCGGCATAGTACTGCCCACGCCCCTGGTGCAGCTCAGAAAGCTGATGAATCTGGGGGAGTGGGTGCAAAGTCATGCCCTGCATATTCACTTTCTGGCGGCGCCGGACTTTCTCGGGTTCGATCACGCTCTGGCCATGGCCCAGCAGCATCCCGAAGTATTGCGGCGGGGTATGCAACTGCAAGAAGCCGGCAATGCGCTGATGACCTTGTTGGGAGGCCGCTCCGTGCATCCGGTGGGGTTGCAGGTGGGGGGCTTTGGTCGCCTGCCCGATATGGCACGCTGGGATCAGGCTCGGCAATTGGTAGAAAAAGCGCTACCTGCCGCCGAACAACTGGTGCGCTGGACGGCAGGGCTGACGCTGCCCGACTACAGCCATGACTTTACCTGGGTCAGCCTGACCGAGCCGGACACCTATGCCATCAATGGCGGCCGACTCACCAGCAACACCGGCCTGAGCCTGGGTTATGAGGATTATGCCGACCATTTTGCCGAGCATCAGGAACCCCATTCCACGGCCCTGTATTCACTGCTGGACGGCAAGGACTATCTGGTGGGTCCGCTGGCACGGATGAACAACAGCTTCGCGCAGCTGCCCGTCGAGGTGCAGGCGCTGGCTCGGGAATGCGGTTTCAACTTCCCCAATCGCAACATGTTTACCAGCATTCAGGCTCGGGCATTGGAGATCTATTGGGCGCTGTTCGAGGCAAGCCGGCTGCTGGCTCAGGATTGCCCGACTGGCGAGGCCAACTTGCCGGTTACCCCCAGGGCGGGGGAGTGTTGCTTTTGCACCGAGGCGCCACGAGGCATGATTTATCATCATTATCGGCTGGATGAACAGGGCAAGCTGCTGTCCTGCAGCATAATCCCGCCTACCAGCCAGAACCAGGCCCGCATCGAGCAGGATCTGAAAATCTCGGTTACCCGTTTTGGCCTGAGCCACAGCGATCTGGAACTCAAGTTGTTTTGCGAACGACTGATCCGCAACTACGACCCCTGTATTTCCTGCTCCACCCATTTTCTGCAGTTCAAGATGCAGCGTGGTTAGCCTTGGTTCAGACTTCACCCGACAGCCAGACCCGTATCTGTTCACAGACCCAATCCGGGGCATCCAGGGGCAGGTCGTGGCCGGCATCGGGGTGGCGGCGCAGGGGGAGTTGCCAGTGCTTGGCAATGGCCTGACTGCACCTGGGGCTAACCAACTGGTCCCCCAGGCTGTTCAATACCAGCATGGGCACCCGAGGGTGAGCATCAGGTGGGCGATAGCGAAGGGCGGCGAGCAACTGGCGCAAGGTATTGCTGCGTGTAGGGGGGCATTCTCGTGCATAGGCGGCCCAGCGGGTCATGATTTCCAGGTCATCGGCAAAGACTCGGCTGGTCAGCTGCAGTATGGCGGCTTCTTGCCGCAGGGGGTCCCGCTGCCACAGGCACCATTTCAGCAGTGGCCAGTACACCCGCGGTTGCAGCCGGTGATAAAAGGGACTGATGCCCACCAGGCTGCTGTTGATCAATACCACGGCGCTCAGCTCATCGGGGTAGCGGCTGGCCCAGTCTATCGCCACCATGCCGCCCAAGGATAATGCCAGCAGTTTTAGCGGCCCCTTGTCTCGCTCGGCCTGGCAACGCTCTCTTAATTCGTCGGTGATATCTGCAATACGAGTCGGGCTTTGCCGATGATATTCATGGCCAAAACCAGGCAAGTCCGCCAGCGTGACACCCTGATCGGGAAAAGTGGACTGCAGGTGTGCAGGAAACTCTTCCCAGTGACGTTGCTCGCGCATCAGCCCCCGTAGCAAAAGCCAGTGTGTGCTCAATCTTGCTCCTGATGTTGGTGTGTCATTACAGCTTATCCCTTTGGGTGGCGGTAAGCTTTAAGCTACAGAAAGACCTAAAACCTATTTTTGCCACGACTCTTTGCAGCGAGAAGCACGGAACCCACGGAAGAAAACCAGCAAAGGCTGTAAAGGGTGATGAGTTAAAGATAACACCCGGCACCAAGTACCCGACAAACAAGGTGTGTTTTGTAGGGTCGAATTTATTCGACCTTTTAGCTGGCACTACCGTCCTGCCTTGGCTGGATTATAAATAATAAATCCTGCTAACGCAGGACCGGCAGCTAAAGCGCCGGACTACAGGGTGCGGTGTTTTGTCGGGTTTTTACGTACAGCGTAACGCTTAGGGCGTACAGCATGGGTCGTCAGCGGTTATTTGCCTGGTTCGGGAACGTCGCTTTTACTGACGTGCTTTTTGGCCATTTTTTTATTGGCCAGTTGCTTGTCGTCGGCGTCGACTTGCAGCTCGTTGTGGCCGTTATGTTTATTCGGGTTAAAACTGAGGCAGGTCAGTAACGCAAAGTGATCGGATCCCTTTAGCTTTAATCGCTGCAGCTGGACCACGCGAAAATGATGACTGTGAAAGAGATGGTCCAGCGGCCAGCGAACAAACCAGTATTGGGCATGAAAGGTGTTAAACATGCCGCGGCCGATGCGGGGGTCGAGCAAACCGCTTAATTTTCTAAACAAGCGGGTGGTCGTCGACCAGGCCACGTCGTTAAGATCGCCTGCCACAATCACCGGCATGCGCGCGTCGGCCACACTTCTGGCCACCGCCAGCAGCTCGGCATCGCGCTCGATGGACTCGTCATTCTCGGTGGGGCTGGGGGGCGCCGGATGTATGAAGTGCACTCTGACCTGGGTCCCGCAGGCCAGCCGAACCAGGCAATGCATGGAGGGCACGTCGTCTTGCACCAGATACTCTATGGTGCTTTCTTCCAGCGGCAGGCGAGAATACACATGCATGCCATACAGGTTATCGAGCGGACACTTTATGGTGTGCGGGTAGTCGGTTTCCAGCACGGCCAGCTGTTGCTCCCACCAATGATTGGACTCAAGAGTGACCAGCAGGTCGGGGTTATGCTGACGCACCAGATCGATGAGGCAATCAGCATGCTTGTTGGGTGCCAGCACATTGGACGACAAAATCTTGATGGGATTTGGTGCCTGGTCGGCAGAGGTCGATTTGACTTCTACCGGGTGCAGGCGGGTATAGGGAAAAATCCACCAGCCATGATAAAACAGGCAGGCGAGGTTGATAGCCAGTAACCCCAGGCTGCTTGGCAGTGACAAATCGAGTCGCCACAGGGCGAGCAGCAGGACGAGGCCGATAAAAGTCATGAATTGTACGCGGGGAAAGTCGAGTCCTCTTACCCACCAGGCCTCATGGCGCCACACTGGCAGCAGGGTGATAGTGGCACTTATGACTGTGGCGATCGTAAACAGTGTCAATTCCATTGCGTAAGGCACCCTTTAATCTGTTTGGCTGGTAAAGAGTAAAATGGCATTGTCGACCTGATAACACAAGTCACCCGGGTGTGCTGCCCCCGCCTTCGCGGGGGGGACGAGGATGTAACGCGGGGGTGACGTTCCTAAGCGAGGGTGACGTTCCTTCGTGGGAATGACGACAGAACCACAGCTGTTATACGGGATTACTTAGCCGCTAGTGACTCCCATTCTGACAAGCTTACACCGCGATTAAGGTCTGGCTTTCTTCAGCTGCTTCTTTTGCCTCTGCTTCTTCCAAACGGTGTTGTGCCGCCAGTGAGGAGTGGGCCAGTTGGCTGAAGTAGTGATTCTGCTCTGGGCTGAGCGGAGTCTGTTGCCATTGCTGCGTGAGCTCGGTGGCCCTGTCTTGCATCCACTGTGTGTAATCTTGCCCGGTGGCGGTGAGTTGCTGCAGAATGCGGGCCGAGGGCGTAAGTCCGGGCTGTTGCAGTAGCGGTTTGTAGTGCTGTACCGCATCAAGGTAGCCACTACCGGCCTGGTCCAGCAGCTGGGCGATGGCCTCCAGCTCGGCAAAGAGTTGCTCGCCCCAGGCGGTGCGGCCGAGTTCGCCGCTGGCGGTTTCCAACAGCAGATCGGGCCGACGACCCTGCTCGGTCACGCGAGTGTGGTTGCGGGCCAGGCGCAGTTGTTCCTGCTCGCCAATTTCCGGGCTGTCCTGCAGCAGGCAGAACAGCAAAAAGGTATCCAGAAAACGCACCTGGGTGTCATCTATGCCCAGCGGCAGCAGGGGATTGATGTCCAGATTGCGCACTTCTATGTATTCCACCCCTCGGGCGTTCATGGCCTGCAGCGGCGTTTCTCCGGCCTGGGTCACCCGCTTGGGGCGGATATCGCTGTAATACTCGTTTTCTATCTGCAGGATATTGTCGTTCAGCTGGCGGGTATCGCCGTTCACCTCGACCCCGATGCGGGTATAAGGTGCATGAGGGGTATTCAGGGCCCGGGTTAGATCCCGGCTGTATTCCGTCAGGCTGTTGGTGCTGATGTGCAGGCTGGTCTGGGCGTCGCTCTGGTAACCGAGCCCGCTCATGCGCAACGAGGTGGCGTGGGGCAGATAGAAGGTGTCGCTACCCAGGCTGGCCAGCCGGTGCGGACGGCCGTCCATAAAAGAGCGGCTGAGCGCCGGCGAGGCGCCAAACAGATAGAGCAGCAACCAGCCGTAGCGGCGGAAGTTGCGGATCAGCGCAAAATACTGAGCCGAGCGAAAATCGGTCAGCGAGTCCTGGCTGCCCAGCAGTTGCCGGTAGCCCTCCCAGAAGCTGTCGGATAAAGAGAAGTTGAAGTGGATGCCGGCAATGCTCTGCATAATGCGGCCATAGCGTACATCCAGCCCGCGACGATAGGTGTGCTTCATCCGACCCGCACGGGAAGTGCCGTATTCGGCGATGGGCACACTGTTGTTACCCTGCAGGGCACAGGGCATGCTGGCGGGCCACAGGCGCTCATCCGCCAGCTGGGTGGCGGTGTAACGGTGCAGCTGCTCCAAAAAGCCAAGGGTCTCGTCAATGTGCTCGCCGGCAGGGGTAATAAACTCCAGCAGCGCTTCGGAATAGTCGGTGGTGATATGGGGGTGTGTCAGCGCCGATCCCAGGGTCTGCGGATGAAGATCTTGTACCAGCTGACCTTTGGGGGTGACCCGCAAGGCTTCTTTTTCGATGCCGCGACGAATATGGGTCAGCGGCTGGATCAGACCGGCGTCGGCCAGCTGTGACAGGCGCGGAGTAAGGGATGGCATCATCAACAAAAGAACCTCTGTATCAAGTCAATCAATCAGGCCAGTCGACCTGACTCTTTTTACGAACCCGTTTTGCAACCCCGGTATCGTTGGTTGGCATTATATTTCCTCTGAGCTCAGAGATAATGACCCCACAGTGCAAATTACTTTTGACTGTCAGTAACAATAGGCGAGTGATAGCCGTTTATTGCAGGTAGCCGTCTATGGGGGTGATGGCGGGTGGAAGCTCGGTTTCTTCTAGCGCTTCCAGCAGGTTGATTTCGATGGTGCGCGACAGGGCGTTGAGTGGCAGATCGTTGGCGGCCAGCCCGAAGGGCTCTTCCAGCTCTTCACTGAGGGCATCCAGACCAAAAAAGGTGTAGGCGATCACGGCACACACCAAAGGGGTGACCCAGCCCAAGGAAGAAACCAGGCCAAAGGGCAACATAAAGCAATACAGATAGGTGGTGCGGTGCACCAGCAGGGTATAGGCAAACGGCAACGGCGTATTTTGAATGCGCTCGCAGGCGGCCAGCACGCCGGTCATGGAGGTGAGCCGCTCGTCCATGCTCTGCACCAAAAACTCCGACAATAACCGCTCGCGCCGACTGTAACCGATCTTCTTGCCCATCAGCCGCAGCAGGCACTCGGGCAGGTTTTGCGCCTGGCGCAGGCTGGCATGATGCTCAGGCTCCACAAAACGATCGACGTCCTGCCAGGGCGAGGTGTCACGCAGCCGATGGCGCAAGGCGTGGGTAAAGGCAATGGTCAGGTGGATCATGCGCCTTTGGGTATGCCGTCCTGTCTCGGTTTCCTGATCCATAAAGGAGATCACCTGACGGGCCAGGCTGCGGGCATCAATCATCAACTGGCCCCACTGTTCACGAGCTTCCCACCAGCGCTCGTAACTGGCGTTGTTGCGAAAGCCGAGGAACAGCGACAGGGCGACCCCGAGTAGGGTAAAGGGCGCCGTACTGTAAGAGGCAAAAAAGCCGGGGTAGCGGTGCTGAATGGCGGCGATGACAATACTGAGCAGGGTGATCAGTAAAATCTGGGGATAAATCTGCGGGATGACGGAGCCACGCAGGGTAAAGAACAGCCTGAACGCATGCGTTTTTTGTCGAACGATCATGCCGCCTCCGAGTGAGTGGTGGTAATGGTGAATGCGATGATAAGTGCAGAAAGTGATTCAAGTGTAGCCGGTGGTAGTGGTTAACAATACACACCTTTATGCAGTTATGCCGGGCTGGCCCTACAAAATACACCCTGTAGTCCTGCGCTTTAGCTGCAGGTCCTGCGTTAGCAGGATGTATTTTAAAATCCCGCTGAGACGGGAGTGCCAGCTAAAGCGGCACCCTACAAAAACGCTCTATAAGTAATGCCGCATAACCGGTGTGGATCTGCCGTCATTCCCGCGAAGGCGCTGAGGGATCCCCAAAAAAATAGGCAGGCATGGTAGATTATCTCTTTTGTTAATCGCCAAAAAAACAAAGAGGATCTTCCATGCCTGCCGTCCGCACAGTTTGCCATAATTTCTTCCACACTGCGCTCACATCTTTCCACCAGGCTCGTATCAAAACCCTGCTGTCTTGCGCTGAAGGATTGATTGCTGGCAACACTCTTGCCTTGACGCGA